>JBKCVA010000029.1:0-7816 GCA_046318115.1 Lysobacterales bacterium
CCGGGGCGGTGTCGGGCTGCGGTCGTGTTCGGGTTGGACCGGGGCGGTGTCGAGCTCCGGTGGGTCAAGACCCACCCTATGCAGTCGCGGTGGGCGGCTAGGGACGTTCGGCACGGCCCACCGCAGGCGCGCCGCGGATCAGGCGGCGCGCGTGGTGCGCTGCTCGATGCGCTTCTCGGGCGCGGCGTTCACCACGATGCGGTCGACGTAGATGCCCGGCAGGTGCACATGGTCGGGGTCGATGTCGCCGATCTCGACCAGCTGCTCGACCTCGGCCACGCAGACCTTGCCGGCCATGGCGCAGGCCGGGTTGAAGTTGCGCGCGGTCTTGCGGAACACCAGGTTGCCGGCCTTGTCCGCCTTCCAGGCCTTCACCAGCGAGACGTCGGCATGCAGGGCGGTTTCCAGCACGTACCAGTGGCCGTCGTCGAACTGCCGCGTTTCCTTGCCCTCGGCGACCACGGTGCCGTAGCCGGTGCGGGTGAAGAAAGCCGGGATGCCGGCGCCGCCGGCGCGCAGGCGCTCGGCGAGCGTGCCCTGCGGGTTGAATTCGAGCTCGAGTTCGCCGCCCAGGTACTGGCGCTCGAACTCCTTGTTCTCGCCGACGTAGCTGGAAATCATCTTGCGGATCTGGCGGGTGGTGAGCAGCTGGCCCAGACCGAAGCCGTCGACGCCGGCGTTGTTGCTGATCGCGGTGAGGTTCTTGGCACCCGAATCGCGCAGCGCGGCGATCAGGGCTTCGGGGATGCCGCAGAGGCCGAAGCCGCCCACCGCCAGCGTTTGGCCGTCGGCCACCAGATCGCGCAGCGCGGCCTCCGCGCTCGGGTAAACCTTGTTCTTGCCGCCGCGGGCGGCGGGTGCGGTGTCGCTCATGGGCGTGGCCTCGCAAGGGTGTGGGGCAAGGCCGCGGATTCTACCCGCCGGCCTCAGGCATCCGCTGCCGTACCTTCGGCCGATGCTGCACCACAACATGCCCATGGGGTGGGTCTTGACCCATCGTGACCTTGACGCCCGCCCCCGACAAAGCTCGCGCCACGCCCATAGGGTGGGTCTTGACCCACCGTGGCCTCGACGCTCGCCCCGGTCAAGGCTCGCGCCACGTCCATAGGGTGGGTCTTGACCCACCGTGGCCTTGACGCTCGCCCCGGTCAAAGCTCGCGCCACGCCCATAGGGTGGGTCTTGACCCACCGTGGCGTGAATGCTCGCGCCGGCTCCGATCATCCGCATGCGTCGGGGCTTCACGGGCGCAGAGGGATATCCGGGGCGAGCATGGAGCTATGCCGCTTCGATGGCGGTTGGGGCGAGCGTCGCGCTCCGGTGGGTCAAGACCCACCCTATGGGCTCGGAAGTCCGGGGCGAGCGTCGAGCTCCGGTGTGTCAAGACCCACCCGATGGATCGGATTGCCCGGGGCGCTCCGGCGCCCGCCCTGCTAGACTTCGCGGTCTTCCGCGCCTGTGCGACCGCCTGCTGCCTTCTCGGCATCGGGCTGCTGACCTGCGCGACCCACGCCCGAGGATCAGGACCCCGCCATGCAGTACATCTACACGATGATCGGCGTCAGCAAGATCGTGCCGCCGAAGCGCCAGATCATCAAAGACATCTCGCTGTCCTTCTACCCCGGCGCCAAGATCGGCCTGCTCGGCCTGAACGGCGCAGGCAAGTCGACGGTGCTGCGGATCATGGCCGGCGTCGACAAGGACTTCCAGGGCGAGGCCCGTCCACAGCCGGGCATCAAGGTCGGCTATCTGGAGCAGGAGCCCAAGCTCAACCCCGAGCACACCGTGCGCGAAGCCGTGCAGGAAGGCCTGGGCGAGATCTTCACGGCGCAGGCCGAGCTGGACAAGGTCTATGCCGCCTACGCTGAAGAAGGCGCGGACTTCGACAAGCTCGCCGCCGAGCAGGCGCGGCTGGAAGCCATCCTCGAGTCGGGCGATGCGCACACCCTGGAACAGCAGCTCGAAGTGGCCGCCGATGCCCTGCGCCTGCCGCCCTGGGACGCCAAGATCGGCCCGCTCTCGGGTGGCGAGAAGCGCCGCGTGGCGCTGTGCCGCCTGCTGCTGCAGAAGCCCGACATGCTGCTGCTCGACGAGCCGACCAACCATCTCGACGCCGAGTCGGTCGAGTGGCTGGAGCAGTTCCTCGCCCGCTACACCGGCACGGTGGTGGCGGTCACCCATGACCGCTACTTCCTCGACAACGCCGCCGAGTGGATCCTTGAACTCGACCGCGGCCGCGGTATTCCCTGGAAGGGCAACTACAGCGAGTGGCTGGTCCAGAAGGAAGAGCGCCTCAAGCAGGAAGAGAACCAGGAAAAGGCGCGCCAGAAGGCGATCGCCCGCGAGCTGGAATGGGCGCGGCAGAACGCCAAGGGCGGCCGGAGCAAGGGCAAGGCGCGTCTGGCCAAGCTCGACGAGCTGCAGTCGGTCGACTACCAGAAGCGTCAGGAGACCAACGAGATCTTCATCCCGCCGGGCGAGCGCCTGGGCAACTCGGTGATCGAGTTCAAGAACGTCTCGAAGAGCTTCGGCGACCGCATGCTCATCGACAATCTGAGCTTCATCGTGCCGCCCGGCGCGATTGTCGGCATCATCGGCCCGAACGGCGCCGGCAAATCGACCCTGTTCAAGATGATCACCGGCCAGGAAAAGCCGGATTCGGGCTCGGTCAACATGGGCCCGACGGTCAAGCTCGCCTATGTCGACCAGAGCCGCGAGAAGCTCGAAGGCGACCACAACGTGTTCCAGGAAGTCTCCGGCGGCTCGGACATCCTCAACATCAACGGCGTGGAGATCCAGTCGCGCGCCTACATCGGCCGCTTCAACTTCAAGGGCCAGGATCAGCAAAAGCTCGTGGGCACCCTGTCCGGCGGTGAGCGCGGTCGCCTGCACCTGGCCAAGACCCTGCTGCAGGGTGGCAACGTGCTGCTGCTCGACGAACCCTCGAACGACCTCGACATCGAAACCCTGCGCGCGCTCGAAGACGCGATCCTGGAGTTCCCGGGCAACGTCTTCGTGATCAGCCACGACCGCTGGTTCCTCGACCGCATCGCCACCCACATCCTGTCCTTCGAAGGCGACAGCCACGTCGAGTTCTTCCAGGGCAACTACCGCGAGTACGAGGAAGACAAGAAGCGTCGCCTCGGCGAAGAAGGCGCCAAGCCGAAGCGGGTGCGGTTCAAGAAGTTGGTGTGAGAGCGGGGATTGGGGATTGGGGATTCGGGATTGGACGAAGACCCGTGCCGCGAGATTGAAGACCCCCGCCCTGCGCGGGGGTTTTCGTTTTTCACAGCCGTCGACTCGGCGGCCAGGCCACCCCGACGCACCCGGCACATCACCCGCTGTGAATCCCCAATCCCCAATCCCGAATCCCGGCTCCAAACTCCTAACGCCGCGAGGCGTTTAACGCTAGTCTTGACGCCCCTTGAACGCTCGTCCCACGCCCATGTCGCACCGCCCCGTCCCGACCAGCCAACGCCTTGAACAGGTCCGCTACGAAATCCGCGGGGAACTGGCGCGGCGAGCTCGGGAGCTGGAGCAGGCGGGACGCAAGCTGTTCAAGCTCAACATCGGCAACCCCGGGGCCTTTGGCCTGCATGCCCCTGCGCACATCCAGCAGGCCATCGCCGAGCACATCGCCGACAGCGATCCCTACTGCCACCAGCAGGGCCTGCCGCAGGCCCGCGAGGCCGTGGCCGCGCTGCACGTGGCGCGCGGCAGCAGTGGCGTGACTCCGAACGACGTGTTCCTCGGCAACGGCGTCAGCGAGCTGATCGACATCGCGCTGCGCGCCCTGCTCAACCCCGGCGAAGAAGTCCTGCTGCCCAGCCCGGACTACCCGCTGTGGAGCGCAGCCACGCTGTTGAACGGCGGCAACCCGCGCTACTACCACTGCCGGCCCGAGCACGGCTTCCTGCCCGATCCCGAGCAGATCGAGGCGCTGATCACCGCGCGCACCCGCGCGCTGGTGCTGATCAACCCGAACAACCCGACCGGCGCGGTGTACCCGCGCGCGCTGCTGCAGCAGATTGTCGAGATCGCCGAGCGCCATCGGCTGGTGCTGATGGTCGATGAGATCTACGACGGCCTGACCTACGACGGTGCGGAGTTCGTGCCGCTCGCACCGCTCTGCGGCGACGTCCCCTGCCTGTCGTTTGGCGGCCTGTCCAAGGTCTATCGCGGCTGCGGCTTCCGCGCCGGCTGGGTGGTGCTGTCCGGGCACCGCGGGCGGCTGGCCGAGTACCACCACGCCTTCGACCTGCTCGGTGCGCTGCGCCTGTGCGCCAACGTGCCCGCGCAGTGGGCGATTCCGGCGGCGCTCAACGGCCCCGACACGGCCAGCGCGCTGACCGCACCCGGTGGTCGGCTGCACGCGGCGCGGCAGGCGGTGATCGATGCCTGCAAGAAGAGCCCGCGGCTGTCGGTGGTGGCGCCGGGCGGCTCGATGTTCGCGTTTCCGGGCATCGACACCCGCGACCTGCCCGGCTTCGATGACTACCGCTTCGCGCTGGAGCTGCTGGAGCAGGACGGCGTGCTGATCGTGCCGGGCTCCAGCTTCAACGTCGCCTATCGCAACCACTTCCGCGTGACCCTGCTGCCCGAGCCCGCCGACATCGCCGAGGTCTTCCGGCGCATCGACGGCGCGCTGGACCGGCAGGCGCAGGCGATCAAGCGGGCGGTGGCCTGATCCCGCTTATCGCGGCTGAATGCGTACCAGTTGGCGTTGAGGTGTTGCGATGTCTCGGATGCAGTGTCGTGCTCAAAAGCCCCGGATGCGAGGACGTGTCTCGCGGCGGGAACCCGCATGATGGGCCGCAAATACCTTGCCCTCGGCGACTCCTACACCATCGGCGAAGCCGTCGCCGAGGACCTGCGCTGGCCAGTGCAGCTGGTGGCCCGGCTCAACCGTCGGGAGTTCCACTTCGACCCACCCGAGATCATCGCCACCACCGGCTGGACCACCGACGAGCTGGCCGCGGCGATGGATGGGAAGTATCCGGCCGGTACGCGCGCCGACTTCGACCTGGTCAGCCTGCTGATCGGCGTCAACAACCAGTACCGGGGGCGAACGCTCGACGAGTACCGCGAGCAGTTCGGCGCCCTGCTTGAGCGCGCGCTGGCGCTGGCCGGCGACGACCCCCAGCGGGTGATCGTGCTGGCCATTCCCGACTGGGGCGTGACGCCCTTTGGCGCCAAGAGCGGCCGCGACACCGCACAGATCGCCCGCGAGCTCGATGCCTTCAACGCTGCCGCTGCCGAAATCGCGAGGGCGCGCGGGGTGCGCTTCGTCGACACCAGCGCCGTCTCGCGCCAGCGCGGCGCCGAGTGGGTGGCCGAGGATGGCCTGCACCCGAGCGGTGCGCTCTACGCCGCCTGGGCCGAAGCCGCCGAGATCGCGCTGCTCGGCCCATAGGGTAGGTCTCGACCCACCGTGGCCGCCACGCTCGCCTCGGTTCCGGTAGTCGAAGTCGAAGCGCACCCAGCTGCGATCGGGCCGACCGCGCGCGCCGTCGCCCCCAACATCCTCGATCGCGGGCAGCCGCTGGCCGACGGCACGCGCCCGGGCAGGGTTGGGCGACAGCGTCCTCACCCGCGTTGGCGGGCCGGGACGCACCTGACCGCTTGGACTCGGCGCTTTGCGGCGCGCGCTCCTCCGGGCTCCGCGGCGCGATCCGCCCGCACGCTCTCCCGTGCGCGATCTCAGCTCGTAACGCTCACCGCGCCGATGGCAACCGCCCGGCATTTAAGGGCCCGAGTGGCCTCCGCAGCTCGCGAATGATCTTTCCGGAGTTCTTCAAGCCATTGATGCTGAAACCATTCCGCTCGAAACGCTCCGACTTGATCGATCTGGAGGCGCGGCCTGCGCGGGCTCGCTGAGGCTGCACCCCTGATCTGGCGAAGGCGCGCAGCACGCAGCGCGGCGACTGCACCAGACACGCTCGGCACGCCCTTTGCGGAGGTTTCACCATGGCTGACCCATCCCAACCCATCGGCGCCTTCCCTGCGTTTCGGCTCGATGCCGGCGCCGACGCGCAGCCGATCGAGATACACCTCATCGCCCAGCTCGCTGCGGGCAGCGGCGATCGGCTGATCGAAGAGGCCGGCGCACGCCAGCGGGCGCACCCGGCCTATCGCGACGCCCTGGATGAGCCCTCGGTACGGCTGGCCGGCATGCACCTCGCCCACGGCGATCCGTCGTCGCTGTACAGCTTCGTGGTCGGCCCGCAGGGGCATCCCTTCCACCGGCATGCGGGGGCACGCATGTTCACCGCGATCTCCGGAAGCTCGGGCGCGCTGCTGCGCTTCTCCGGCGCGAGCGATGCCGAGCTGGCTGTTGACCCCAGCGCCTTCGTGCGGGCCTTGCAGCAGGTTCGCGTGCCGCCGGACAGCCTGTTCAGCGTTCGCTTCGGGGGTGCCACCTGGCATCAGTTCCTGCCGCAGCGGCCCGGGCGCGGGCACGCCGCCCTGTTCGCCCTGTCTTGCCACACCGACGAACTCGGCGGCGATCTGGACGAGGCCCTGCGCGCGCGGATCCTCGCCGACCGCGCCGACATTCCCTGCCTTACCGAGACCGTGCCGGAACCGGTGCGCGCACTGTTGGCCGCAAATCCGGCGCCCGCGGTCGAACACCGGCTGAGCCTTGCCACGAAGCCCGACAGCTACGCCCAAGGCCTCGGCGACCTGCTGCGCCGCGCCAGCGGGCGACTGCAGTCGACACTCGCGCGCTGGCAAACCCCGGCACGCCGTGCCACCACGCCGCCTCTTGGTCCAATGACGCGTCGTGAGCAGCAGCTGCCCGCGCGCAGCCTGCTGCCTGAGCTGCTGGCGGAAGGCCACGACGACTGCACGCTGCTCGAACTGCCCGCCGAGCTGGGCCCAAAGCCTTCGGCGACCCGTCTGCTGGCGCGGGTGCTTGAGGGCTTCGTGGAGAATCCGCCGGCCAGCGTCGGAATGCTGATGCGCCTGCGCAACCTGCTGGTCAGACCGCTGGGCCTGCGCACCGCCACGCTGGGCTGCCCGGTGTCCTCCTTGCAGACCACGGACGCCCCCGACCGCTTCGTCGGCCGTTACCCGGTGCTGGCCAGCCAGGTCTCGGCGGACGACCGCTGGGCGGAAGTCATCCTCGGCGCGAACGATCGACACCTGCGCTTCCGCAGCAGCGTGAGCGTGAGCCTCGAACCCGCTGGCCGCTGCCAGATCCGACTGGCCACACGCGTCAGCACCCGCAACGCGTTCGGCGCCTTCTACCTGTTCGCGATCCGTCGCGTGCACGAGCGCCACGTCGCACCGACGCTGCTGCGCTGGGCGGTAGGCCATGCGCTCGCAGCGACTGACCCCGTCGCGCCTCGCCCATGCGCTGAAGGCGCGGGATAGCCCATCCGCATGTCGAGCGCTTTGCCAAAGACACGCCCCACGGACCCCATAGGGCGGGTCTTGACCCACCGATGCTTGATCCTCGCCGCGAACGTCCCCTTGGCCGCATCCCCAAGGCCACGATCGCTCGCGGACCTGAAGCGCCCCATAGGGTGGGTCTTGACCCACCGAGGCTGGACTCTCGAAGCAGACATGCCTCGAGTCGCAGCGCTGAAGCCGCGAGCAGCCGAAGGCGCTGCCTTGCCGCGCTGCAGGGCTCAGCGCAGGCGCGCCATACCGCGGAGTTCGAGCGTGAACTCCACCCCGCTGCCATCGGCGAGATTGGCCGCGCGTGCACTGCCGGCATGGCGCTCGGCGACGAGCCGGACGATGTGCAGACCGAGGCCAAGATGCGGCGCGCTGCCGGCGGATGCGCTGCGCGGGCGCTGGCTCACCAGCGCATCG
>JBKCVA010000030.1:0-43760 GCA_046318115.1 Lysobacterales bacterium
CTGGGTCGACAAAGCGCCCATGCCGTCGAACAGGCTGGCCATGCCCCAGGAGTTCTCCTCGCCGCCACCGGCGAACATCACGTCCTGCAGGCCCCAGGCGATCTGCTGGGCGGCCGCACCGATGCAGTGGGCCGAGGTCGCACAGGCCGAGCTGATCGAATAGTTGATGCCGCGCACCTTGAAGCGCGTGGCCAGGCAGGCCGACACCGTCGAGGCCATGGTGCGGGTGACCTGGTAGGGTCCGATGCGGCGCACGCCCTTGCTGCGCAGCGTATCGGCGGCTTCGATCTGGTGCGCCGGCGAACCGCCACCCGAGCCCATGATCAGGCCGGTGCGCGCATGACTGACCTGCTCCGGCTTGAGGCCTGCCATCGCGATGGCATCTTCCAGCGCCACGCAGGCATAGGCGGCCGCGTCGCCCATGAAGCGGCGATCGCGGCGGTCGATGCGCGCTTCCAGGTCGATGTCCGGTACGCCGGCAATCTGGCTGCGCAGGCCGGCTTCCACGAACGCTTCGCAGTGGCGGATGCCCGAGCGCCCTTCGCGCAGGCTGGCGCTGACGCTGGTCAGATCGTTGCCGAGGCAGCTGACGATGCCGGCCCCGGTGATGACTACCCTGCGCGGAAGCATCAGAAGCCCGAGGTGTCGGTGAACAGGCCGACGCGCAGCTCGCTGGCCGTGTAGATCTCGCGCCCGTCCACCCACATGCGGGCATCGGCCACGACCATGTTGAGCTTGCGGCGGATGACCCGCTTCACGTCGATCAGATAGCGCACGAGCTTGGCAGTGGGCAGCACCTGGCCGGAGAAGCGGACCTCGCCGACGCCGAGTGCCCGACCGCGCCCCGGCAAGCCTTGCCAGGTCAGGAAGAACCCGGCCAGCTGCCACATGGCGTCGAGCCCCAGGCAGCCCGGCATCACGGGGTCGCCGCGGAAGTGGCTGGCAAAGAACCACAGGTCCGGGCGGATATCGAGCTCCGCTTCGACTTCACCCTGGCCGTGCAGCCCGCCCTCGGCGGCGATGCGGGTGATGCGGTCGAACATCAGCATGGGCGGCAGCGGCAGGCGCGCCTGGCTGCCTTCGAACAGACGGCCTTCGCCCGAGGCAATCAGCTGGTCGCGATCGAAAGTGTCGAACATGTGTTCCAGTTCCAAATGGCTGCCAGCCGGCAGCAGGAGCTGGAATTATCCCTGAAAACGGAACAACTGTTCACTGAATTTCGGGTGGAGCTTCGCGACGGGCTGCCGCCTGCCGCTGCGGCGCCAGGGCAGCCCGCCGTGCTGGCCCGGCCACCGAAGGGCGGGCGCGGCAGGCGGGGCGATGTGCTCGCCCGGAAGGGGGGCGTCGGAGGCGCTGCAGCATTTCAGTCGTCGCAGTGTCACCGACCTGCCACGGGCGGCGCGTACACAGGCGGGCTTTCCACCTGTCCCGATCGAGGCTCCCCGTGATCCGTCGCGCCCGTCTGCACCGCGCCATCCTTTCCGCCCTTGCCCTCGCCAGTTTTGGCGCACAGGCCCAGACGCCAGAGACGCCCGACAGCGCGAACGCGGCCGAGCTCGACCGGGTCGAGGTGCGCGGCGCCATCATCTATCGCGACCGCACTGAGGCGCCGGCCACGCTCAGCTACGACCTCGAGTACTTCCAGCGCTTCGAGCCGCTGACCGTCGGCGACATGCTGAAGCGCGTGCCCAGCGTCGCCTTTCTCGGCGACGTGCTGGAGTACGACGGCGTACGCCTGCGCGGCCTGGACCCGGGCTATACGCAGATCCTGATCAACGGCGAGCGCGTGCCCGGTGGCGGCCTGGACCGCAGCTTCTTCGTTGATCGCATCCCGGCCGAGCTGGTCGAGCGCATCGAAATCCTCCGCTCGGCCTCGGCCGATCGCAGCGGCGATGCGGTGGCGGGTTCGCTCAATATCGTGCTCCGTGATGGCTACTCGCTGGACGGCGGCTACCTGCGGATCGGCGCGCTGGACTACCGCGACGAAAGCGAGCCGCTGGCCGGCGCCGTCTGGGGCGGTGAGGCGCTGGGCGGCCAGCTGCTGGCCGGCTTCAACGTGCAGGGCCGGCGCAGCCCCAAGGACAAGTTCAGTCAGCGCTTCGACGAGCCGGGCGGCGAGCTCGACAACACCGAAGTGCAGACCGACGTGCGCAGCGGCGAGGATTACGCCTTCAATCTCGACTATCGGGTTGCGGCGGGCGAGGGTGAGCTGGGCCTGCGCGCCTTCTACGTGCGTACGGATCGTCTGCAGGACGAGGATTCGCTGGAGTACGCCGCCGGCATCGCCACGCAGGCCAACCTGCAGACGGTGAACGACAACGACCTCGATATCCGCACCGACAACTGGTCGCTGGGCCTCGACTACACCCTGCCGATGGCCGGCGGCGAGACGCGCGTCCGACTGGGCCACGCCGGCTTCGACGACGACCAGTCGGAGTTCGAGTACGAGACCGAGTACCTGCGCGATGCGCTGCCCTTTCCGGATGCTGATCGCTTCACCGGCGACCTGATCGAGTTCGATCTGGAGGATCGCGAGACCACCGCCGAGCTGCGCCACACGCGCGACCTGCAGAACGCCCGCCTGCGCTTCGGCCTCGACTATACCGCCAAGCGCCGTGACACCTCGCTGCTGGAGGTGCGCAACCGATTCACCATCGCCAACGGCGCGACGCCTTCGATCCCCGGCACCTTTGGCCCGCTGCAGCCGGTCGACGGCGGCGTCAACGAGATTCGCGAGGATCGCATCGAGCCCTTCGTCCGCATGGACGGCCAGGCCGGTCAGGTCGAGTGGGAGACCGGCCTGCGCTACGCGCAGACAGAAGTGGAGCTGCAGGACTTCACGGTCGACGCCCAGGATCAGCGCCAGGACAGTGACTACGGCCTGCTGTTGCCCTCGGCGCACCTGCGCTTCAACCTGGACGAGCGCCAGCGCATCACCGCGTCGCTGGCGCGCACCCTGCGGCGCCCGGACTTCAACCAGATCTCGCCGGCCCTGCTGACCGCCGAGCTGGGTGACAACGACTTCCTGGGCAATCCGGATCTGGAGCCCGAGCGCGCCTGGGGCCTGGACCTCGGCTGGGAGTACCGGCTCGGTCGCAGCGGCGTGGTCGGCGTCAACGCCTTCTACCGCGACATCAGCGATCTGATCGAGCTGGCCAACACCGGGGTCGAGGGCGACGAAGGCCCGGGCACCTTCGTTCTGCAGCCGCGCAACACCGGTGACGGCGAGGTCTGGGGGCTGGAGTTCGATCTGTCGACGCCGCTCACCGCCTTCGGCATGGACAACACCGGCGTGTTCTTCAACTACTCGTGGCTGGACAGCGAGATCGAGGACGACTTCGGTACGCGCACCTTCAACGATCAATCCGACTTCGTCTTCAACGTCGGCTTCATCCAGGAGCTGCAGGGCCTCGGCGCCTCCTTCGGCCTGACCTACCGTGAGCAGGGCGATGCCTTCAGCCGCATCGTGGGTGAGGAAGTGCTGACCCGCTACGACGGCGATCTTGAGGCCTTCATCGAGAAGCGCTTCGGCGAAGCTTGGGTGCTGCGCCTGTCCGGCTCCAATCTGCTCAACGCCAGCAAGGATGAAGTCTTCGACAAGTTCAACACCATCGAAGAGCAGATCGACCGCGACTACGACGAGTACGAGCTGGAAAGCGAGACCGGCGGACGCGTCTACCAGCTGGTGCTGCGCTACCAGTTCTGATCGTCTCCCGCGCGTGCTGCACGCAGAGGCCTCGGGCATCGCTGCCCGGGGCCTTTGCCGTTCAACGGCCGCGCTTGTGACGCGGCGTCATATATCGCTGCATCCGGATGAAAGGATTGACAGTCATTCCGATCGTGGGCAGACTGCCGCCCAGCCATCAAGACCGGCAGAGGGACAGGCCCTTTGAAGCCGGGGCAACCTGCACGCGCAGCACGCGCTCAGCAGGTGCCAAATCCTGCGGCAGGCGCGTGTCTTCATCGACGCGCGCAGCCGGAAGATGGGCATGCCGTGCAGGGGTTGATCCTCGCCGCCATGAATCGCTTCCGTCTCTGCCTCCGGTCTCGATGGATCACCGTCCACCCCGGAGCGCGCCATGTCCCTTGCCTCTGCCGAAGCCTGCGCCCCCGCGCACAGCGAGCCCGACTGTTGCGGGCTTGAACTGAAATCGCGTCTGCCCGCGGGTGGGCAGGACAGCTTCGAGTTTGAGCTGGAAATGCGCCACGCCGGCCTGCGCCGGGTGCGCCTGCGCGTCGAATGGACGGGCGATCCGCGCCTGCCGGCGGTGTGGGTCGCGGGCGGCATCAGCGCCCATCGGCACGTTTGCGCCAACCAGATCGACGCCCAGCCGGGCTGGTGGCAGGAGTTGGTCGATGCACATCCCGCGCTGGACCCACAGCGCTACTGCCTGATCGCCTGCGACTGGCTCGGTGCCGAGGGCGACATCGACGCGCCGATCAGCAGCGAGGATCAGGCCGACGCCATCGCGCGCGCCTTGGATGTGCTCGGAATCCGCCGTCTGCGCGCCTTCGTCGGCGCCTCTTATGGCGGCATGGTGGGGCAGGCCTTGGCTGTGCGCCACCCGCGCCGGTTGGAGCGCCTGGCGTGTCTGTCGGCCGGGCCGCGCCCGCATCCCTTCGCTTCCGCTTTCCGCGCCTTGCAGCGGCAGGTGGTGGCCCTGGGGCAGCTGCAGTGCGCCGACCAGCTTGGCCTGTCGCTGGCGCGGCAGTTCGCCATGCTGAGCTACCGCAGCCCGGCTGAGTTCGCGCAGCGTTTCGACGCGCCGACCGAGCTCAGCAACGGTCGCGCGCGCAGCCCATCCGAGGCCTACCTCGCCAGCTGTGGCAGCCGCTATGCCGAGCGCTGGAGCGCCACCGCGTTTTTGCGCCTCTCCGAGTCGATTGACCTGCACGCGATCGAGCCCGCGCAGATCCGCGTGCCCACGCATCTGCTGGCCGTCAGCGGCGACTGGCTGGCGCCGCCGGAGGACCTGCGGGCCTTCGCCGCGGCCATCGCCGCGCCCGCGCAGTTCGAGTGCATCGACTCGCTCTATGGCCACGACGCCTTCCTGAAGGAAACCGACCGCGTGGGCGCGCTGATCGCGCGTGCCCTGTCCGCCCCAATCGCCAATGAGGTGCACTGATGAGCCGCCACGCCCCTGCCACCGTCGCCGCGCGCGCCGGCATCGACCGTGACTCCGCCTACGGCGCGGTGGTGCCGCCGCTTGTGCTGTCGACCAACTTCAGCTTCGCCGGCTTCAACGAGAAGCGTACTTACGACTACACGCGCAGCGGCAATCCGACCCGCGACCTGCTGGGCGAGGCCTTGGCCGAACTCGAAGGCGGCGCCGGCGGCGTGGTGACATCCAGCGGCATGGCCGCGATCACGCTGGCGCTTGCTCTGCTCGATCCGGGCGATCGGCTGGTGGTGCCGCACGACTGTTACGGCGGCAGCTGGCGGCTGTTCAATGCGCTGGCGAAGAAGGGCCACTTCGAGCTGGTGGTCGCCGACCTGACCTGCCCGCGCCAGCTGGCCGACGCGCTGTCGACGCCGCCCAAGCTGGTGTGGATCGAAACCCCCAGCAATCCGTTGTTGCGGATTACCGACTTGCGCTTCGTCATTGAAGCCGCGCATCGTGCCGGCGCGCTCGCCCTCGTCGACAACACCTTCCTCTCGCCGGCGATCCAGCGGCCGATCGAGTTCGGTGCGGACCTGGTGCTGCACTCGACCACCAAGTACATCAACGGTCACAGCGACGTGGTCGGTGGCGCCATCGTCTCCGCCACGCCCGAACTGCACCAGCAGCTGACCTGGTGGGCGAATTGTCTGGGTCTGACCGGCAGCCCCTTCGACAGCTTCCTCACCCTGCGCGGCCTGCGCACGCTCGAACCGCGCCTGCGCTGCCATGTCGAGAACGCACAGGCACTGGCCGAGCTGCTGAGCGAGCACCGCGCTGTCAAGGCGGTGCACTACCCGGGCCTGGCGAGCCACCCCGGCCATGCGCTGGCACTGCGTCAGCAGAAGAACGGCGGCGCCATGATCTCCTTCGAGCTGGACGGCGGTGAGGCGGCGGTGCGCGCCTTCGTCGACGGCCTGCAGTGCTTCACCCTGGCCGAGTCGCTGGGCGGCGTGGAAAGCCTGATCGCGCACCCGGCGACGATGACGCATGCGGCCATGAGCGCCGAAGCCCGCGCGCTCGCCGGCATCAGCGATGGCCTGCTGCGTCTGTCGGTCGGGATCGAGGCGGCTGCCGATCTGGTCGCCGACATCGCTGCGGCCCTCAAGCGCGCGGAGCGTGCACGGGCGGCGTAGCGCGTGCGCACCACCTGCGCCTCGTGTTGCCGGCAGGCGCGGTGCGCTGCGCTTGCGACAGATCGATCCTGGAGCGGTGCAGCCGTGCCTCCCGCCGTCGAAGTACGCGGGTCATGGCGCAGGTGGGAGGGCTTTGGGCGGGTCTGAGGCCTCCCCGCGCGACCACCTGAAGCCCCAAAACAGAACGCCCGCCGGAAGGCGGGCGTTCTGTTCTGCGTATCGATCAGCGGATCAGCGGATCAGCGCTCGCGACGCCCGAAGGCGAAACCTCCAACGGCGAGCAAGCTCAACACCAGAGCCAGCAGACCGAAGGCGTTGAGGCTCGGGACCACCGCGGGGCGCGGGGCGCCGAGGGGGGCGCCTGCAAGGTTGGCCGAGGCGGTGTTGTTGGTCGAAACAGGGTCGGTGGTCGTCGAGCCCACGCTCGAACTCACGCTGATCGCGCCGCCCGTCGCGATGCGGGTGGTCAGCGTGCAGCTCGCACTGGCGCCATTGGCGAGGGCGCCGACGGCCCAGGTCACCGTCTGGCCGACTGCGGTCGCGCCGCAGGTGCTGCTGACGAAGACCAGCTGCGCGGGCAACACGGTCGAGGCCGATACGCCACTGGCCGGGCCGGGGCCTGCATTCGCCACCGTCAGGCCCACGCTCACCGTGTTGCCGATGATCTGGCTGGCAGCGGGCGAGAGCGTCTGGGTGATCGAGAGATCGGCATTGGGCGGAGCCACGCACACGGGCGCCGTGGCCAGGCTGACATCGTCGATGCTGAAGTTGCTGGTCACGCCCGCGCTCCCTGTGGTCGATTCGAATCGAACGAGCCGCGTGCTGCCAGCGAAACTGCTGACGTCAACGTTGGCAAGGGAGTAGGCCGCGGCGCCGCAGAGCGGCGAACTTGCGTCCAGGCGCCAGACTTCGGTGCCGCCGATGGTCAGGCGAACGAAGTCGTTGGCCCCGGCACCCGCGCCGCAGAGCCCGAGGCGATAGCCGAAGCTGAGCGAGGTGGCGCCGGCGGGGATCGCGACGGACTGCTCGACGGAGCCTGTTTCGAGGTTGGCACCCGCGCCACCGAACCAGATCCACTGGGCGCCAGTGCGCGGGCCGGCAGACCCGCCGCCGTTGCCGCAGTTGGCCTCGTCACACAGCGGACTGCCGAAATTGGACGAGGCCTGCGCCCAAGCAGGCGCGCTGGGTGCCTCGAAGCTGCCGTCGACGATGACTTCGCCGCCGCCATTGCTGTGGGTCGCCGTGTTGTTGGCTGGATTCGGATCGGCCTGGGTGCCGCTGATGGTCGCCGTGTTCACAACGGTGCTGCAGGTCAGTGACGCACGCGACACGGTCAGGGTGCAGCTGGCGCTGCCGCCGTTCGCCAGGGCGCCGATCGGCCAGGTGACCGTTTGGCCGGCAGCGGTGGCTCCGCAGGTGCTGGAGACGAAGCTCACGCCCGCGGGCAGGGTGTCGGTCACGGTCACGCCGGTGGCGTTGTCCGGGCCGGCATTGCTGGCCGCGAGCACATAGCGGTAGGTGCCGCCATTGACCACACCGTCCGGGGCGCTCTTGCTCAGGCCGAGGTTGGCGGACGGGCCCGCGCCCACCAGCGCGATGCCGCCCGGGCCGGTGATCTCGTTGTTGAAGCTGGCCACTACGCCGTTGTCGAACGTGGTGGTGACCAGCACGTAGGTCGTGCCGGTGGCAAGCGTCCGGGTGATGCGCGACAGCGGGCTAATGCCGGCGGCGTCGTCGTTGTAGGCGATGCAGTTCGTCAGCGGCGAGGCCGAACTGAAAGTGCCCTGGTACAGCACCATCACCGTATCGATCGCGGGCGAGGTGTTGAGCACCGTCAGGGTGTAGTCGCCTGCGGTGTCGACCGTGAACGACTGCTGGTGGAATGACACCGCGGTGCCCACCCCCGAAAGGCCGGTGCAGCCGCTCGGCCGGTTGAAGGTCGGGCTGGAGGGCAGGGTGCCGGGATAGCTGACCGTGGCAGCAGCGGTGGCGGTCATGGCAACGACCGGTGCGCTGAGGGGCTTCTCGGCCGCCGGTGCCGTCAGGGGCGCGGTGCGCCGGTTGGTGTCGGCCTGTACCGCCGTCGCGAACAGCAGAGCCGCCGCGGCTGCAGGAATCCAAGTCTTGAACATTGCGTTGTCTACTCCCCAATGAGCGCGCGGAACAGGGCCAAAGCATCAGCATCGTCGTCCGCGCGGCGGCGATGGGACTACGGTCTGCGGTCTTCGACAGATTGCGACCACGGCAAAACACGCGAACTCCGTCCGCCTGCACCGGTTGTCGAGTTCCCCCGCTCTGTGCGGCGTATTCACGCACAGATGTGTCCGGAGACTAGTGCGGCGCAGTGCGGCGCGCAAGCACCGGCAACCCGCGCGAAAAGCACCCGCAGGCGCTGCGCGGCCGCTGTTCCGCGCGACCATCGCGCGGCGACTGGCGATCAGGCTTTCGCGGTCCCGTGTGAACTAATGTGGCAGCGGTGCGCCAAGCGCTGTATCGCGCGGCAAGGCTCCCCCAACGCGCCCGGGCCGCCGAGTCAGTGCCGAGGCTTGTGCGCTCACGCGAGCGCACCCAGCGGAACGTGGCGTTGTCGGTGTACCGGACGCCTCAGTCGCGCGCCGCGGCCGCGGTGTTCTGGCCGCCCGGCAGGGGCCGTTCCCGCCGACGCCTGCTCCCTGTGCGGAGCGACTCCGCGGGCCTTCGCTGGCAGCGTGTTGAAAGCCCCCTTCCGGGGAGTTTTCAAGTCGGCGGTCCGGCGCAGGTCCGTGCCGCCTCACGCCCAGTCAATCGCTTACGCGTTTGCTTGGGTGTCCCGTTCATCCCTGGCCGGGCGGGCAGGCTG
Source organism: Lysobacterales bacterium (assembly GCA_046318115.1). Classification (GTDB taxonomy): domain Bacteria; phylum Pseudomonadota; class Gammaproteobacteria; order Xanthomonadales; family Xanthomonadaceae; genus Aquimonas. Next base: position 9,135 of record JBKCVA010000030.1, read on the forward strand.
TCCTTCGACAGCCTGCTAGAACAGGTCGACGCCACCGGCACCCATGTCGGTCTGCGAGACGGGCTTGTGCGGCATCGGCTGCCAGTTGTCGCGCAGCTCGCGCAGGCGGCGATGCAGATCATTCAGGGCTTCGAGCTTGCGGTGGCTGCTGGCGCCCGCGCTGGATGCCAACAGCTGCTGCAGGCCAGTGGCGTCGCGATTGATCGCTTCAAGCCGCTCCAGATGACGCTCGGCCGCGCCAAGTGCCTGGGTCACGATGTCCTCGAACTGCAGCGAGCGCACCGCCTCGGCGACCGACTGGTCAATCACTCGCGCACTGCTGGCGACCTCGTTGATGCCGGCGGCCAAGCTGTCGTTGATCGCTTCGACCTGCGAGAACAGCTTGGAAGCCTCATGGCGTGCCTGCTGGCTGCGGCTCTGGTCGCGCGTGGCCATGTGGGACACGGTCTCGCGCACCTTGTGCACGGCGTCTTTCGAGCTGTTTGCAAGCTTGCGGATCTGCTCGTTGAAGCTGGTCGAACGTTCGGACAGGCTGCGCACCTCGTCGGCTACCACGGCGAAGCCACGACCGGCTTCGCCCGCGCGGGCGGCCTCGATGGCGGCATTCAGCGCCAGCAGGTTGGTCTGGTCGGCGATCGACTTGACGTCTTCCAGCAGGGCGAAGATGCCTTCGAGGTGCTGGGTCATGGCGTCGATATGGTTGACCGTCGTCGAGCTCTGTTCACTGACCTGCTCCAGCGCCGACGTCAGTTCGCCCATGTGGCGGCTCGCCTCCTGGGCGAATCGGCGCACGTCGATGGCATTGCTCTCGCCGCTGCGGTCGACGATCTTGGCCAGCGTCTGCGTCTGGTGACGCGCGGTCTTGTTCATCGTCTGGAAGCTGTCCGCCAGCTTGCCGATCGACTGCGCAAGCAGGGCGCGGGTGCGCTGGATCTCCTGCTGGCTGCCGCCCACTTCGCGGCTGACGAACTCGCGCAGTTCACCGAGCAGTTGCTCCTGCTCCTTCACCAGGCGGCTTTCGTCGGGCGACAGGGCGAAGGCGTTGCGGGCAAGCCACCACCCGAATGCGCCCCAGGCGAGGAACATGGTCGTCAGCAGCGCAAGCTCCAGCGCCAGTGGCCATTCGACGAACTGCGCCACGACGTGCGCGAGGCTGAGCAGCAGGGCAGGGGCGACTCGGATCAGGATGCCGGTTTGCATTGCGGTGTTCCCTTGGACTCGTGCTTCTATCGGCCAATCGCGCGGTGGACTTGAGCGCTTCTGGATCGCGGCGCGGCGGACGCCTGTACAGGGGGCCACTGCAATGCGCGTTCCACGCGCGCGGAGCTCACGGCGTGCTGCGCGGCGCGCGGCGCGAATCGTCGGCCGCGAGCTCCAGCAGGCGACCCGCGATTCGGTTCAGCGGCAGGATCTCGTCCACGCCGCCCATCTTGACCGCGGCACCGGGCATGCCCCAGACCACCGACGTGGCTTCGTCCTGGGCCAGGGTGGGAATCCCGACCTGGTGCATCTCCAGCATCCCGGCAGCGCCATCGTTGCCCATGCCGGTGAGGATCGCCGCGACGGCGTTGCGCCCGGCCGCCTGCGCGACCGAGCGGAACAGCACGTCGACACTGGGCTTGTGGCGGCTGACCGGGGCGTCGTCGCCAATCCGGCAGATCCAGCGCGCGCCGCTGCGCTCGATGCGCAGGTGATAGCCGCCAGGGGCGATGTAGGCGTAGCCGGGCACCACCTGCTGGCCGTCCTCGGCCTCGCAGACGGCCATCGGCGAGCAACGGTTCATGCGCTGCGCGAAGGCGCGGCTGAATTCGGCCGGAATGTGCTGGGTGATCACGATGCCGGGGGCGTCCGGCGGCATCATTTCCAGCACCACGCGGATGGCTTCGGTGCCGCCGGCCGAGGCGCCGATCGCGATCAGCCGATCGGTGGTGCGGAAGCCGGCTGCTCCGCGCGGTTTGGGGCGCTGGTCGCCGCGCGCAGGCGCGCTGCGCGCCTGCACCTTGGCGCGCGCGGCGAACTTGACCTTCGCGGCCAATTCGCCGGCGTACTCCGTCAAACCTTTGGCGACCTCGAGTTTGGGCTTCGTCACGAAGTCGACGGCGCCAAGGCTCAGCGCATCCAGCGTCACTTCCGCGCCCGCCTCGGTCAGGGAGGACACCATGACCACCGGCATCGGCCGCAGGCGCATGAGGTTCTCCAGGAAGGTCAGCCCGTCCATGCGAGGCATCTCCACATCCAGCGTGAGCACGTCCGGATTGAGCTGCTTGATCATGTCGCGAGCGACAAAGGGGTCCTGGGCACTGCCCACGACTTCGATGTCCGGGTCTTCGCCCAGCACTTGGCTCAGAACCTGGCGCACCAGGGCCGAGTCGTCGACGATCAGTACGCGGATGGCCATATCAGTCGAAAAGCTCCACGCCGCCCGCACTCGGCTGCTGCTTGAGCTGGTTGCGGTAGGCGATTTCTTCGGAGGCAACGGCGGTGTCGTGCGCATGCGGCAGGCGACGCACCAGGACTTTGCCGGTGGCGGGGATGTACCAGACCTTGCGTGGATGGATGCTGCCCAAGTCCTGGGCGACGACTGGAATGCGCTCTGCCTTCAGATAGGCGATCACGAATTCGGCGTTGCGCGTGCCGACCGGGTTGGTGGTGAAGCTCTTCAGCACGTTGCCGCCGCCGAAGACCTTGGCCTCAAGCCGCTCACGGCGCGCGCCGGCCTTGAGCAACTCGTTGATCAGCAGCTCCATGGCGTAGCTGCCATAGCGCGCCGAGGTGTCGTCGGAGTCGCCGCCATCGGGCAGCATGAAGTGGTTCATGCCGCCGATGCGCAGCACCGGGTCGCGCATGCAGGCGGCCACGCAGCTGCCGAGCACGGTCGACAGGGCGATGTCGCGGTCGGTCACCACGAAGTCGGCGGGCATGAGCTTGAGCGCGTCCATCTGCAGCTGGACGTCGTAGTAGGGCATCGGGCCCTTCAGATGGCGCGCCGGCGTGCTCATCCGTCAACTCCGCCAGCGACGGGCACGTAGACGGTGCGGCCGAGGTTCTTGAACAGGTCGGCGGCGTGGAAAAAGCTCTCGCTGTGGCCCGCGTACAGGAAACCGTCGGCCTCGAGCAGGGGCTTCATGCGCGACAGGATGGCCCGCTGCGTGGGCTTGTCGAAATAGATCATCACGTTGCGGCAGAAGATCGCCGCAAACGGACCGTGGATCGGGTAGCGCGTGTCCAGCAGGTTCAGGGGCGAAAAGCTCAGCAGCCTCTGCAGGGCGGGATTCACCCGCACCTTGCCGGCGTTGGCGCCGGTGCCGCGCTGGAAGAACATCTTCTTGCGCGCTTCCGCCATGCGCTCCAGGCGCTCCATCGGGTAGACCCCGCGCTCGGCCGTGGCCAGCACATTGGTGTCGATATCGGTGGAGATGATCTCGACGGGAGGCGACAGGGTGCCGAAGGCTTCGCAGGCGGTGATCGCGATCGAGTAGGGCTCCTCGCCCGTCGACGCCGCCGAGCACCAGATGCGCACCTTGCCGTTGACCCGCTTCATGCGCGGCAGGTGCTCGCGCAGATGTTCGAAGTGGTGCTCTTCGCGGAAGAAGCTGGTCAGGTTGGTGGTCAGCGCGTTGACGAAGTTCTGCCATTCGTCCTCGCCTTCGCGCTCCAGCCAGTCGAGGTAGTCGACGAAGCTCTCCATGCCGAGTGCGCGCAGACGGCGCGACAGTCGGCTGTACACCATGTCGCGCTTGCTGTCGGCCAGCGCGATACCGGCGCGGGCATGGATCAGGGCGCAGACGCGGCGGAAGTCGCGATCAGCGAACTCGAACTCGCGCTGGCCCTGTGGGGTTTCGCTGCTCATCGGCCCTCATCGGGTGCTGTGCCCACGACGCGATGCCACGGGACGGAGCCCATGCAGCAAAGCGTGTGCCGCGCCGCGCCGCCGGGATTACGCCGGTCCTGCCCTCGCCGGGAGCGAGTTCTCCCCTGCGCGAAGCCGAATGCAGAACGGGCGCCGAAGCGCCCGTTGCATGCCATCCAACGCTCTTGGCCGAGCTGCGTCAGAACTCCGTCCACTCCATGTCGTCGCTGGACGCGGGCGTCGCCGGCTGTGCGCGCACCGGCGCGATCTTGGGCGCAGGGCGGGCGCCCGGTGCGGGGCGGGCGGGCGTCGCGGCGGGTTTTGTCGGCCTTGCGGCAGCAGGCTTCGCTGCCGAGTGCCGCAAAGCAGGCTTGGCGGGTTCCGCAGAGGGTTCAGCCCCGGCGTCCGCACTGGCGGGTCTGCTCGATGGCGCAGTGCTGGTCAAGTGCCGCGCGGCTGTAGCGCCCGGCAGCTTTGCCGACGCGGTCTGTGTGCTCAAGCGGAAGCGCGACACCGCGCTGGAAAGCGCCGATGCCTGGTCTTCCAGCGACCGGGCCGAGGCCGAGGCTTCCTCCACCAGCGCGGCGTTCTGCTGGGTCACCTCGTCCATCTGGGTGATGGTGGCGTTGACCTGCTCGATGCCGCTCGACTGCTCGGCCGAGGCCGCGCTGATCTCGCCCATGATGTCGGTGACCCGCTTCACCGAGGTCACGATCTCGGCCATGGTCTTGCCGGCCGAGTCGACCAGGGCGCTGCCGGTGGCGATCTTGTCGACGGTGTCGCCGATCAGGGTCTTGATCTCCTTGGCAGCACCCGCCGAGCGCTGCGCCAGCGAGCGCACCTCGGAGGCCACCACCGCGAAGCCACGGCCCTGCTCGCCGGCGCGCGCGGCTTCGACCGCGGCGTTCAGCGCCAGGATGTTGGTCTGGAAGGCGATGCCATCGATCACGCTGATGATGTCGACGATCTTGCGCGAGGCCGCATCGATGTTGCCCATGGTGGTGACCACTTCGCCGACCACGCTGCCGCCGCGTTCGGCGACTTCGCCGGCACCGATCGCGAGCTGATTGGCGCTGCGTGCATTCTCGGCGTTCTGGCGCACGGTCGAGGTCAGCTCTTCCATGCTGCTGGCGGTTTCTTCCAGCGAGGCGGCCTGCTGCTCGGTACGGCCCGACAGATCGCTGTTGCCGGCCGCGATCTCGCGTGCGGCGGTATTGATGCTGTCGGTGGCCTCCTTCACCTGGCCGATCAGCTCGCCCAGCGACTTCACCGTCGTATTGGCCGCCTGCTTCAAGGCATCGAACTGGCCGCGGTACTCGGCCGTGATGCTCTCTGTCAGGTCGCCTTTGGCGAGTGCGTCCAGCACGCGGCCGACGTCGCGCAGTCCGGCATCGCTCACCGCCATCAGGCTGTTCAGGCCCTCGATCATGCGGCGGAATTCATGCTGGAACTGGTTGGCATCGCCGCGGGCGCCGAAGTCGCCGGCGTTGGCCGCTGTCACCAGGCGCTGGATCTCGGCGCTGATTGCGGCCAGGTTGCTCTTGGTGGTGCGCATCGCGTCGGTGATGCGCCGCTTCTCGCCGGGCAGTTCGGGCATGTCGGTGGACAGATCGCCGATGCCATACCGGCCCATGAGGTCGACCGCCTGAGCATTGATGTGGATGTGGCCGTCGACCAGCTCGTTGGTGCCTTCCGCGAGCTTGCGGTACTCGCCCTCGAAGGCCGTCGCATCGATGCGATGGCTGATGAGGCCCGCGGCATGCTGGTCGGCCATCTCGGTCTGGGCGGAGGCAAAGCGGCGGATCGCCGTGCTGACCGACTCCATGGCGTTCGCGATCTGACGCAGCTCGTCGTTGGAGCGCACGTTGACGCGCTCGCGGAAGACGCCGCCGGCGAGGTCGTTCGCCGAGGCCGCGATCTCGCGCACCGCGCGGCCCACGCTCTGGGTGAAGCCCAGGAACAGGTAGCCCGCCAGCAGCAGGGCGAGCACGATGGCGCTGATCACCACGCTGCGCTCGGTGGTCAGGGCGGAAAGGCGCGCCTCGATGCGCGCCTTCAGCAGGGGCTCAGCGAGGTCCAGCAGGGCGTACACCGACGTATCCGCAGCTTGGCCCAGGCTGAGCAGCTGCGTGGCTTCCATCTGGATTTCCTCGGCGTCGAGCAGGCCCTCCTTCATGCCCTTGCTCAGCGCTTCGAAGGAGGCGTTGACGCCTTCGAGGCTGGCGGCAACCTGAGCGTAGTCCGCGCCCAGGTTGTTGACCGCATCGGCCAGCCCGCCCAGTGCAGTCCTGATCTCGCGATCCGAGCTGGTGAGGTCGATGCGGTCCTCCACCCACACGGCGCCACCATCGATGACGAGATTGCCCAGCGCGCGGATGCGCAGCGAACGGTCCAGCAGGGCTGGCGCGTGCTCGGTCACGATCTCACCCAGCAGCAGGGTGGACTCATCGCTGTCGAGGTACAGATCGCTGGCGATGTTGAGCGCAGCGAAGGTGCCGCGGACCTTTTCGACCAGCGCCATGTCGCGCTGGACGATGGTGTTGATGTCGTCTGACTCCTGGCTGGCCTCGGCGGCGGCCAACTGCATGGCTTCCAGTGCGGCGGTGAGCCGCGGCTCCTCCGGCAGCGCCGCCGAGTCGCGCACCAGCGCCGCGACTTCGTCGGTCATCAGCTGGCGGAGGCGGGTGGCTTCAGCCGCTGCCTGCGCGTCGCCGGCCAGACCCTTGCGCGCGGCGGCGGCGTGCGCCGAGACGTTGCGGAGCAGACTGATGCCCTGCGGGAACAGCGCCTCGCCGGTGCGCACCTGCTGCAGGTGGCTGACCTCGCGATTGATGTTCTGCACCAGCAGGATGGCCAGCACGATCGACACGGCGACAAACACCGCGGCGATCAGGATCAGCTTGGAGTTGAGGCGCAGCCGGTCCATGAAGCGGGCCGAAGGTGCGGTGGCGACTTGCAGCAGTTCAAGTGGCGTCATGGACGTGGCTCGGTCAGGCGTGGGGCCCCTCAGGGGGGCGGACATGCGACGAGCCCCGTGCTGCAAGCGATGTGCCGATGGAGGTGACGACCAGCCGGCAGCGTGATGATCGGTGCCGGCAATCCGTCGTGCTGTCGGCGGTACGGGCATTGCACCGATGACCGCGTTCGCAGTTTCTGCGAACGTCCGCGCCCCGGCGCGACCCTTTCCACCGCCGCTCCTGGAGATGCCCATGCGCCCCTCTGGTTTCTCACCACTGGCACGCACCCTGTTCCTGGCCCTGCCGATGGCCGCGCTCGCTTGCATTGCCCTTCCGGCCCTCGCCATTGCCGGCCCGGCTACTCCGCTCAAGACCGACCCGCCCAACTATCCCGCTGAGGCCGCGCGCCGCGGCACCGAGGGCTTCGTCGAGGTGGAGATCGTGATCGCGGCCGACGGCAAGGTCAGCTCGGTCAACGTGCTCAAGGCCGATCCGCCGCGCGTCTTCGAGCGCGAGACCATGACCGCCGTGCGCCGCTGGACCTTCAACCCCGCCACCGAAGGGGGCAGCCCGGTGGAGTCACGCATCCGCCGCAAGATCGAGTTCAAGCTCTGACGAGCGGGGATGTGACCGAAATAGAAAGCCGCCCTTTGGGGCGGCTTTCTGTTTCGGCGGGATTGGGGATTCGCTGGAGAGCGGGGATTCGGGATTCGGGATTCGTCAGAGCAGCGGGTCGAGGACCTTGCAACCACCCTTCGAGTCTTGCCTCCAGCAGGGCTGCCGAATCACAGCGGTCTGGATCACCGCCGCACCCTGCTTGAGCGAATCCCGAATCACGGCCCGGCCCTCGCGCACGGGGCTCGGGCGTTCGACGACTCGCGCGGCCGTGCCGCGCAATCGAGTCGTCGCACCCCCATCCCGGCTGTCAAAGCCTGAATCGCGCGACGTTCTGCGCCAGACGGCCGGCCTGGTCTTCGAGCGCGCGGGCGGCGGCGGTGGCTTCTTCGACCAGGGCGGCGTTCTGCTGGGTGGCCTCGTCCATGTGGGTGACGGTGGCACTGACCTGCTCGATGCCGGCGGTCTGCTCGGCGGACGCCGCGCTGATCTCGCCCATGATGTCGGTGACGCGCTTCACCGCGGACAGGATGTCCGCCATGGTGGCGCCGGCGGAGTCGACCAGCTGGCTTCCGGAGTCGACGCGCTGCACGGTTTCGGAGATGAGCTGCTTGATCTCGCGGGCAGCGGCCGCCGAGCGCTGGGCGAGGGTGCGCACCTCGCCGGCGACGACCGCGAAGCCGCGGCCCTGCTCGCCGGCGCGGGCGGCCTCGACGGCGGCGTTGAGCGCCAGGATGTTGGTCTGGAAGGCGATGCCGTCGATGACGCCGATGATGTCCTCGATCTTGCGCGACTGCGCGTGGATCTGGCCCATGGTGTCGACGACCTCGCGCACCACGCTGCCGCCGCGCTCCGCGACGTCGCCGGCGCCGATGGCGAGCTGGTTGGCGGAGCGGGCGTTTTCGGCATTGCCGCGCACGGTCGAAGTGAGCTCTTCCATGCTGGCGGCCGTTTCCTCCAGCGAGGCCGCCTGCTGCTCGGTGCGGGCGGAGAGATCGGCGTTGCCGGCGGCGATCTCGCTGGCGGCGCTGTTGATCGCGTCCACCGCCGAGTGGATCTCACCGAGAATGCCGCGGAGCGCGTCCGCGGTGGCATTGGTCGAGGCCTGCAGCTCGGCGAAGCGGCCCGAGGCGTCGCCTTCGATCCGCTTGCGCAGATCGCCCTGGGCGATCGCGCCCAGCACTTCGCAGGTCCGGCTGAGGCCGCTGTCGGCGTTTTCCATGAGGGCGTTGAGCGCGTCCACCATCTCGCGGAACGCATGCTGGAAGCGTCCGGCGTCCCCGCGCAGGTGGAAGTCGCCGGCTGCAGCGCCGCGCGACAGGCGCAGGATCTCGTCGCGCATCGCGGTGAGGTTGCTGCGCACGCCCGCCACCGCCTCGCTGTACCGGCGCATCTCGCCGGCAAGCTCGGGCATGCTCGGGCTCAGGTCGCCGCGGGCATAGGCCTGCACGACGTCGATGATCTGTCCGCTGGTGGCGATGTGCTGGTCGACGAGGCGGTTGACGCCGGCCGCCATTCCGCCGAAAGCGCCGCGATAGCGGCTGGCCTCCACGCGCAGACTGAGCTCGCCCTCGGCATGTCGCCGCGAAAGTTCGCTCTGCTCATGCATGAAGGCCCGCAGCAGATCGCGCATCTGCGTCAGGGCCTTGCCGAGTCGGCCCACTTCGTCATCGGTGGTGGCGTCGATGCGGGCATCGAAATCGCCGGCCGCAAGGCGTTCGACCGACTGCACCGCCGATGCCAGGGGCTGGCCGACGAATCGGCGGATGATCAGGGTCACCGCCGCGACGAGCACGAGAACGCTGAACAGGCCGATGAGCAGGATACGGTTGCGCACCTCGGCGACGCTGGCCATCACCACATCGACCGGGGCCGACACTTGCAGCACGAACACATCGCTGCCCGCGCCTACCCGGAAGGGCAGGAAGACCTGCGTCGCTGTGCCGCCCACCGCGCTGTCCTCGGCGTCGATGACCAGGCGCTTGCCCTGCGCGAGCTGCATGCGCTCCTCGGGCGATCGCGGGACCGGCCAGTCCTGTCCGAGCAGCTCGGTTTCGGGGGCGGCCATCACCTTGCCGCTGGGCGAAAACAGGCGCAGCACGCCGCTCCCGAAGGGCCGGACTTCGCCCAGCGCGCGCTGCATGCCTTCGAGGGTGACATCAGCACCGGCGACGCCGCGGTGCTGGCCATCGATCAGGATCGGCACCATCAGACTGGTCATCAGCACTTCGCGTCCGAACACCTCGTAGGGATAGGGCTCGAACATCATCTCGGCGCCGCGCGAGCGGGCCGCCGAGTAGTAGGCCTCTTCGTCCAGATTGGTGTCGTTCTCGGTGCCGGTCGAGTCTTCAAGCGTCACCTCGCCGGATTCGTCGCGCACCCAGTAGATCGAAAGCCGCCCGCTGTCGGTGACGCCGAGACCGACATCAGGCGGGCTCTCGGCATCCAGACCGTCGAAGCCATCGCGCTCGAACTCGATCCAATAGCCCAGCGAGCTCGGGTCGGAGAGTGCATGCTGGCGAACCACCTCCACGATGCGCGGACGCGAGGGCGCCTCGCTGAGCATTTCGGCGCGCGCACTGGCGGCCAGCGCGCGACTCATGAACAGCGGGACCTCCGCGAGGCGCTGCACGCGCCCCGCCTGCGCTTCGGCGATCGCGGCCAGCTCTCGGCTGGCGGCCATCGCCTGCGCATCGCCCGCCTTGTCCTGGATCAGCACCGTTGCCAGCGCGAAGCTCAGCGTTGCCAGCGCGCCGAGGATGAGGGTGGAGCGGGCCTGGATGCTGCGGCTCATCGGTAAGTCCTCAAGCGAACGGGTGGGTCGGACCAGAACTCAGCCGGTGGCGGCCACCAGGCTCAGTGCCTCGGCCCGCAGCATCTCGTCGATGTCCAGCAGGAGCACCATGCGTTCGCCGGCCATGCCAATGCCGGTCAGGAAGCGTGCGTCGACGGTCTTGCCGAAGTCCGGCGCTGGCTTGAGTTGATCGCTCCCGAATGCGGCGACGTCGGAGACGCTGTCGACCACGATGCCCACGACCGCGCTGGCCATGTTCAGGACGATCATCACGGTGAATGCGTCGTACTCGGCGGCGAGGCGGAACTTCAGCCGCATGTCGACCACGGGCACCACGGCGCCGCGCAGATTGATGACGCCCTTCAGGTAGTCCGGCGTGTCGGGGATGCGGGTGACGTTCTCGTAGCCGCGGATCTCCTGCACCTTGAGAATGTCGACGCCGAACTCCTGCGAGCCCAGGCGAAAGGTGAGGAACTCGTGGCGCGCCTCGTTGGCGGCCTCCGCCGCCCGCGCCGAGGACGAACGCTTGCTGCTGGAAAGGGCGAAAGACATGGCGGCTCCGGTGCGGCGGTGACGGTTTGGCGGCGTTGGGTTCACCTGCAGGCAAGGCTTGTGCCTGTGCAGCTGGGATTGGGGATTCGGGATTGGGGATTCGCAAAAGCGGTGCGCGGCGGTGTTTCGACCGCCGCCTCCGCTTCATCCTGTCCGGAGCAGAGGCTCGAAGGGGTCGCCCAAGGTGCGCGACCACCGGCTCTGACGAATCCCGAATCCCGTCTCACGAATCCCAGCGTCTAGAGCCTGAACCGCGCCACCGCACGCTGCAGTTGCGCCGCCTGCTCTTCCATCGAGCGCGCGGCGGCCGAGGCCTCCTCGACCAGGGCCGCGTTCTGCTGGGTGCCCTCGTCGAGCTGGGTGACGGTCTGGTTGACCTGCTCGATGCCGCTCGACTGCTCGACCGCCGCGGTCGAGATTTCGCCCATCAGGTCGCTCACCCGGCGCACGGCGCTGAGCACTTCCTGCATGGTGCTGCCTGCACTCGCCGCAAGCTGCGCACCGCTGCGCGTCTTCTCGACCGACTCGCTGATCAGGGCCTTGATTTCGCGGGCGGCGGTTGCCGCACGCTGGGCCAGCGAGCGGACTTCGCCCGCGACCACGGCGAAGCCGCGCCCCTGCTCGCCCGCACGCGCGGCTTCGACCGCGGCGTTGAGGGCGAGGATGTTGGTCTGGAAGGCGATGCCGTCGATGACGCCGATGATGTCCTCGATCCGCCGCGACTGGGCGTCGATCTCGCCCATGGTCGACACGAGCTGGCCCACTGCGCGGCCACCGCCGTCGGCCGTGCTGCTCGCGCCCTGCGACAGTCGATTGGCGGTCTGTGCGTTTTCGGCGGTCGCGCGCACCGTCGAGGTGAGCTCTTCCATGCTGGCGGCGGTTTCTTCGAGCGAAGCGGCTTGCTGCTCGGTGCGGATCGACAGGTCGGCGTTGCCCGAGGCGATCTCGCTCGCGGCCGTGTGGATCGCATCCACCGATTCCTTGATGTCGCGGACGATCTCCGAGAGTGCGTCAACAGTGCTGTTGGTGGCCTGCTTCATTTCGTCGAAGAGGCCCGACAGCTCGACCTCGATGCGCCGGCTCAGGTCGCCGTCGGCAAGGCCCAGCAGCACGCTGCGCACCGCCTCCAGGCTCTGCGCCGTGCTGTCCATCAGGGTGTCGATCGACACGGCGAGATTGCGTACGAAGCCGGTCTTGCCCTCGAGCGGAATGCGCTGGCTGAAGTCGCCTCGGGCGGCTGCGGCCACGACAGCGGAGACGCCTTCTTCGATCGCGAGTTCGGCGGTGCGATCGCGCCACTCGGTGACGGTGCCGGTGCGCTCGCCGTCTTCCGCGACGACCGGCGTCACGACCAGGTCGAGGCTGCGGCCGCCCACTTGGATGCGGGCCTGGTGGGGGGCTTTCAGCTCGCGCAGCAGGCGCCGCTGGTGCTCGGGCTTGGCATGGAACTGGTCGATGCTGCCACCGGTGACCTTGTCGGCGCTGAAGCCAGGGATGGCCCGCTGCAGATCGCTCTCGGCCTCGCGGAACATCTGCCGGATCGCGCGATTGGCGTAGACGATCCGGTTGTCCGAGTTTGCGATCATCACGCAGGCGCTGGCGGCGTCCAGCGCCGAGACGATGCGCGCGTTGATCTTCGCCTGCTTGGCGGTCTCCTCGACCTGGTAGCCGAGGCGGATCTGCAGGGACTTCAGCCCGATCAGAACCTTACCCACGCTGTCGCTGCGGTGGATCGGCAGAGGGTCCTTGTAGTCGCCCTGGGCGATGCGCTCGAACACCTCGCTCGCAAGAAACAGGCGGTCGCGGATGTCGTGCGACAGCCACCACGCGCTGTAGAAGGCGAACACGCTGCCGATGCCGAGCAGCCAGAGGCTCCAGGGGCCGAGGCCGGTGCTGGAGTACAGCAGCGCGGCCCCCAGCGCGACCACACCGGCGGCGGACAGCATCAGGCGCTGCTTGAGCGTCAGCAGCCACAGCGGGTTGAAACGCTCGGAGAGGCTGGGCCGATGCAGTTCGCCGTAGCGCAGGCGCAGGCCCGCGGCCGTGCCGCCGCGGATCGCCGCATAGGCGGACTCGGCCGTGCGGATGCGCTCGCGCGGGACTTTGCGTCGGACCGAGATGTAGCCCTGGGTCTGCCCGCCCTCGATGATGGGAGTGACGTTGGCTTCGACCCAGTAGTGATCGCCGTTCTTGCAGCGGTTCTTGACCAGGCCCACCCACGGCCGGCCGGACTTCAAGGTCTTCCACATGTCGGCGAAGGCTTCGGCCGGCATGTCCGGATGCCGGATCATGTTGTGCGGCTGCCCGATCAGCTCATCGACACTGTAGCCACTGACCCTCACGAAGGCGCGATTGACGGAGGTGATGACGCCCCGCGGGTCGGTTTGCGACACCAGCGTTTCGTCGTCCGCGATCTCGACCTCGCGGCCGGTGACGGGTAGGTTGCTTCGCATCCGTGGCTCCTGATGGACCGTGGTGGGGGCGCAACGCGGATGACGCGTTGATGCTTTCCTCACCCGAGGCAAGAGCCGTGCCCGGCGATGCGCCGGGGGTGCGGCGGCAGAGAGACTCCGGCGCGCGCTGGATCCGGGGCAACCCTGATCCCGTCCCTCCTGGCCTTGATCCTGGGCCGCGAGTCTGGCATCGGTCCGGACGCCTTCGGCCGCTATTCGGCGACGCCTTCGCTTGGCTCGGTCACCCGGGATCAAGCACCTGCGCGCTCGATCCGCGGGCGCGCGCTCCATGGTGCGCGGCAAGGCTGCACTCTTCAGCGTTGCCCCAGCAGGCTGTCGAAAGGCAGTCCGTCAGCCCGGCCAGGGATGGCCGGGACGGTGAAGCACGCGGGTAAGCGATTGGTTTCACGCGAAGCGGTACGGACCTGCGCCGGACCGCCGACTTGAAAACCTCCCCGAAGGGAGTGGTTCAACACGCTGCTAGGCCGCGGCGTCGGTCAGCGACATGTCCCGCCCAAGCATCATCGGTTCGATGTCGAGCAGCAGCAGCATGCGGTTGGCGACCGTGGCCACGCCCTTCAGGTAGCGCGTGTCCACCGCGCCGCCGAGGTCCGGTGAGGGCTTGATGTCTGCCGACGGCAGCCGCACCACATCGGAAACGCTGTCGACCACGATGCCGACAACCCGGCTGCCGAGGTTCAGGATGATCATCACCGTGAGCTCGTCGTAGCGGGCCGCACCCAACTCGAACTTCAGCCGCAGGTCGACGATCGGCACGATCACGCCGCGCAGGTTGATGACGCCCTTGATGAAGCCGGGCGAATCGGGCAAGCGGGTAACGTTCTCGTAGCCGCGGATTTCCTGCACCTTGAGGATGTCGACGGCATATTCCTCGTCGCCGAGGCTGAAGGTCAGGTACTCGTCGCCGATGCCGGCATGGGCTTCGGTGGCGGCAGCGGTGGCCTTGGCGATGTTGGTGCTCATGCGGAGAGTCTCCGGAAAGGGTTGAGAGCTAGGTCGGCAGGCGGAAGGCCGCTGCCGACTGCACGAGGTCCTGAGCCTGGTCTTCCAGCGAGCGTGCGGCAGCCATGGCTTCTTCGACAAGTGCGGCGTTCTGCTGGGTCATTTCGTCCAGATGGCCGACCGTCTGGTTGACCTTTTCGATGCCCCGCGACTGCTCGCTCGAAGCCGCCGAGATCTCGGCGATCAGGTCGGTCACCTGCTTCACCGACTGGACGATCTGCTGCATGGTGGCGCCGGCGTCGTTGACTAGGCGGGCGCCTGCGCCGACCTTGGTCATGGAGTTGCCGACAAGCTGCTTGATTTCCTTGGCGGCATCGGCGGAGCGCTGGGCCAGCGCGCGCACCTCGGTGGCCACGACCGCGAAGCCGCGGCCGGCTTCGCCCGCGCGCGCCGCCTCCACCGCCGCGTTGAGCGCGAGGATGTTGGTCTGGAAGGCGATGCTGTCGACGGTGCCGATGATGTCGCCGATCTGCTTCGAGGCCGTGCTGATTTCGCCCATCACCCGCACAACGCCATCGACGACCTCGCCGCCCTTCACGGCGACTTCGGCGGCCCCGGCCGCCAGCACATCGGCCTGGCGGGCGCTTTCGGCATTCTGCTGCACGGTGGCGGTGAGTTCGGTCATCGACGAGGCGGTTTGCTCCAGCGACGACGCCTGCTGCTCGGTGCGATTCGACAGGTCCATGTTGCCGGCGCTGATTTCGCCCGCGGCGGTGTTGATGCTGTCGGCGGCGGCCTGGATCTGGCCAACGATCTCGCGCAGGCGCTGGATGGTCGCGTTGGTGTCGGCCTTCATCTCGCCGAACACGCCGTCCATGCGCACGTCGATGGTCCGCGAGAGGTCGCCCTGCGCGAGCGCACCCAGCACTTTGCGGATTTCGCGGATGCCCTGGTCGACCTTGCTGATGAGCTCGTTGAGGTTGCCTGCCAGCAGGGCATAGAACCCGGTCTTGCCTTCGGACTGCATGCGCACAGCCAGATCGCCACTGGCGGCGGCACCGACCACGGAGGCGACCTCACGTTCGATCTGTCGCTCCACCGTGCGGTCCTGCCATTCGGCAACCAGTCCCAGGGCCTCGCCCTGTTCGTCGCGCACCGGCGACAGGCTGAGTTCGAGGACCACATCGCCGTAGCGCAGTTCGGTCCGCTGCGGTTCGCGCAGCCCGGCGGCCAGCGCTTCCACGTTGGTCTGTCCGTCCGAGAACACCGACAGCGCGCTGCCGACCAGTGACTCGGGATCAAACGCCGGATTGACCGCCCGGATCGCTTCGGCCCGCTGTGCCAGCAGCCGGCGCGCCACCGGGTTGGCGTAACCGATGCGGCATTCGGTATCGGCGATGAGCGCACCCACGCTGGCCTGATCGAGGGCGAGGCGGATGCCGAGGTTCTGTTGTGCGATCTGGCGCTCGGCCTCCATGCGCTCCTTGATCTGGGCACTCATGCGGGTCATCGCCCCGTAGAGGCGACCCACTTCGTCCTGGCGATCGGTGCGCAGAGCAACGTCGAGATTGCCGGAGGCGACGGCTTCGACCGCCTGCACGGCCTCGCCGAGCGGTTGCGTGACCAGGCGCCGCGCAATCCAGCGCAGGCCCAGCACGAGGAAGGCCAGCGCGAACACCGCAAGTACGGACATCGTGGCCAACAGACCCACCGCGGCGCTGACCGCTGCGCTGCGGGACTCCAGCGCAACCAGCCGCCAGCCGAAGGCGGGGAAGTCGCGCACCTTGGCGACCATGGTCTGTGCCTCGCCGCTGCGGGACTTCAGCTCGAGGCTGTATTCCTCGTCGGCGTCGCCGGTGGCGAGGGCTTCCAGGGCCTCGCGCAGGTCGGCGTCCTCGAGGTCGGCGATGCGCTGGTCCTGCAGTTCGGGGTGCAGCTCGAGGAGTCCGAAGCTGTCGCCCTCGCGCACGTTGATGGCGATGAAGTAGCCGTCCACGCCCAGTTCGGTTTCGCTCAGCGACTGCTTGAGCGCTTCCAGGGTCTCGGCGTAGTCGAAGGCGACGCCGAACGCCGCGATGATCTCGTCGCTGGCGCCGGTGGAGGGGTCGAAGTAGCTGACCGGGCTGTAGTAGGCGATGTAGTTGGTGCCGAACAGATCGACCTGGCCGCTCCAGTTTTCGCCGGCCAGCAGGGCCGCATGGGCCGGATGATCCTCGGGCAGCGTGCTGCCGATCGCTCGGAGTGCGGAGTCGTCGCGCAGGTTGGTGCTGATGCGAACGAAGCGTCCTTCATGAAGCTGCATGATCATCGCGACGCCGTTGGTGGCCAGCTCGAAGCGGTCCACCGGGTCGTCATTGCCGTTCAGCAGGGTCTCGCCCATGTACAGCGCGGGCAGCTCGAGCTCGCCAGCCGCATGCATCTCGTCATCCATGCGTTCGACGTCTTCCTCGGGCAGGAAGGCGAGGAAGGTGTCGTACATGCGGCTGGCGCTGTCCCGCAGGGTGTTGTCGTAGGTGGCGAGCAGGCGTTCGCCGACGTCGAGCGCGGTATCGAGCTGGTCCACCGAGCGCTGGGTCAGCGCGCCTGCGGCCCGCCAGCCGACCACCAATGCCGTGCTGCCCATGACGGCGAGGACACCCGCGGCCACCACCATTGCCAGGCGAAGGCCCAGCGACTGGCCAAGCAGGGCGGACACCTGACGGACAAGCCCGCCTTGGCGAAGGCGCTGCCATCCGACCCGGAGGGCGGGGCCGAGGTGCTGGACGCCGGCCTTGAGCGCCGTGCCGATGCGGGAGACTGCAGGGTGTGCCATGAGTACGGTTCCCGGGTGCGGGGGCGCCGCAGCGCGAGGGCCGCGGCCACCCTGGGACGAGGACGGGGAGGGTTCAGGCGGCGGCGCTGGTGGCCAAGGCCCGGACCAGCCCGCCGATATCGACGATCAGGGCCACGCGGCCGTCGCCGAGGATGGTGGCGCCGGAGACCGCGGGGATGCGGCGGTAGTTGGCTTCCAGGTTCTTGACCACCACCTGCTGCTGTCCAAGCAGCTCGTCGACGACCAGTGCGAGCTTGCGGCCGCCGCCTTCAACGACGACGACCAAGCTGTTCTCGTCGAGACGGGCGTCGCCCAGGCGGTAGAACTCGGCGAGATTGACCAGCGGCAGGTAGTCGCCGCGCACCTTCAGCACCTTGCCGCTGCCGTGCACGCTGCGGATCTCCTTGAGGTCCGGCTGCATCGCCTCGATCACATAGCCGAGCGGGAGAACGAAGGTTTCGCCGCCGACCGCGACGGTCATGCCGTCAAGGATGGCGAGCGTCAGCGGCAGGCGGATCGTCACCCGCGTGCCTTCGCCCGGGTAGCTCTCGATGTCGATCTCGCCGCCGAGTTCGGTGATGTTGGACTTGACCACGTCCATGCCGACGCCGCGTCCGGACACATCGGTGATCTGTTCGGCCGTGGACAGACCGGGATGGAAGATCAGCTGCCAGACCTCGGAGTCCGCCATGCCTTCGTGTGCGTTCAGGCCACGCTCCATCGCCTTGCGCAGGATGCGCTCGCGATTGAGCCCGCGGCCGTCGTCGGTGATCTCGATGACGATGTGGCCGCCCTGGTGGGAGGCGCCGAGTTCGACCGTGCCGACCGGGTCCTTGCCTGCGGCTTCGCGCTCTTCGGGCGTCTCGAGGCCGTGGTCGACCGAGTTGCGCACCAGATGGACCAGAGGATCGACGATGCGTTCGATCACGCCCTTGTCGAGTTCGGTGCCTTCGCCCGAGGTGCGCAGGTTGACCTTCTTGCTGAGGCGCGCGGCGAGATCGCGGACCATGCGCGGGAAGCGCGAGAACACGAAATCGACCGGCAGCATGCGCACGCTCATGACGGCTTCCTGCAGGTCGCGCGTATTGCGGTCAAGCAGGGCGAGCCCGTTCAGAAGTTTCTCGTGCTGGGTCGGGTCGAGCCCATGCGACTGCTGGCGCAGCATGGCCTGGGTGATGACCAGTTCACCGACCAGATTGATCAGCGCATCGACCTTGGAAATGCTGACGCGGATCGAACTGTCGACCTCGACGGCGCTGCGCTCGGCCTTGGCCGCGCCGGCGGCGGGTTTCGCCACGTCCTTGCGTTCGCCGGACTGAGGCATCGGCACGATGTCGGCGCTCTTGGCCGGCACCGGCAGTGCTTCCGCGGCGGGCGCCGCGGGCGGTGCCGCGATGGGCTCCGCTGCCGGCGCCGGGGCGCTGGCCGTGATCGCCTCGATGCTCAGGTCGCACTCGTCCTCGACCCAGGCGAAGGCGTCGGCGATCGCCGCCTGCTTCACGCTCGGGGGCAGGGTGAGGGTCCAGCGCAGGTACGAGGTCACCGGCTCGAGTGCGTCCAGCCCGGGAAGCTGGGAGGTATCGCATTCGGAGCTCAGCCCGCCAAGGCGATCCAGTTCGCGCAGGATGCGCAGCGGGTCGTTGCCGGTGATGAACAGGTTGGGGTGCGGGGCGAAGCCGACCCGCCAGCCGCTGGCGACCGGGGCCGGAGCGCCGGCGGCTGGCGCCGCTGCGGTCTTGGCGGGCGTGGCGGCGGGTGCGCCGGAGTCGAGCAGCGCAGAGAGGCGCGCATTGAGTTCCGCGCACGGGGCGGTGTCATCGGGATCGCCGGTTTCAGCCGCCACCAGCAGATCGCGGAGCACATCGACCGAGGCCAGCAGAGCGTCCGAGAGTTCGGCGCTGATGGCGCGCTTGCCGCCGCGGACCTGGTCGAGCAGGGTCTCCAGCAGATGGGTGGTGCCGGTGATTGCGGAGAACCCGAAGGTGGCGGCACCGCCCTTGATCGAGTGGGCGGCGCGGAAAATCGTGTTGATGGTGTCCGGATCGTTGCCCGACGACTCAAGGCTGAGCAGACCGGACTCCATTGCATCGAGGCCTTCCCGGCTTTCGGCGAAGAAGACCGCCTGGAACTGCTTCATGTCGATGGGCATGGCGGCCTCACCCCATCACTTTGCGGATGGTCGCGATCAGCTGGTCGGGATCGAAGGGCTTGACGATCCAGCCGGTGGCACCGGCCGCCTTGCCTTCCTGCTTCTTGTCCATGCCGGCCTCGGTGGTGAGCATGAGCAGCGGCGTGAACTTGTAGTCGGGGAGCTGACGGAGGTGCCGGATCAGCGTGATGCCGTCCATGTTCGGCATGTTCACGTCGGCGACCACGCAGTTGAACTTGGCGCCCTTCGCCTTCTCAAGCGCGACCACGCCGTCTTCGGCTTCCTCGACTTCCCAGCCGGCGGAACGCAGCGCGAAAGCGACCATCTGCCGCATCGATGCGGAATCATCCACGGCCAAAATGCGTGCACCACTCATTGCGCGTTCTCCGTATGCGTATCAGGGGGAGGACCAGCCGAACAGGCCGCCCAGGCCGCA
Source organism: Lysobacterales bacterium (assembly GCA_046318115.1). Classification (GTDB taxonomy): domain Bacteria; phylum Pseudomonadota; class Gammaproteobacteria; order Xanthomonadales; family Xanthomonadaceae; genus Aquimonas. The sequence goes on from JBKCVA010000030.1 coordinate 28,716, forward strand.
GATGCGCGCCGCGGCCTTGAACTCGTCCGAAGGGTTTTCAATCTGCGTTTCAAGACCGGCGCCGCGACGATGCAGGACCAGCGCGGCCAGCACCTGCAGCGAGGCGGCGTGCAGCCGGCTGACCTTGCTGCCGTCGAGCTTCAGCGGCTTCTTGCCCTTGGCCTCCGCGCGCAACTGCTCCAGCAGCGGCTCGGCGGCCTCGATGCCAAGGTCTTCGGGTATCTGGATCGTGCTCATGGCGGTGCTCTGGGCCTCGATGCATGGCTTGCCGCGATCGGCGGCAGACCGTGGCGGAGCTTAGGCAAGCGGCGTGCCGGGCGGCGCGTGACGGGATTGCGGCGCTTGAGAGCGGGGATTGGGGATTAGGGATTGGGGATTCGGAGGAGCGTGCGCACGCGAGGCTTGGGGTAACGGGCGCTCGGCCGTCCGGGCTGGCGGGATGGCCTCAGCGCACGCGGCCCGCTTTACCAATCCCCAATCCCCAATCCCGGCCTCACCGCAAAAAAACCGTCGCATCCAGAAGCACGCTCATGTGGCTGCCGTGGCGGGCGATGCCGATCAGGGCCTCGCGGGGTAGGGCCGGGATGGAGCTGACGGGGTTTTCCACGGCGCGCTCGGACAGCGAGATCACTTCGGCCACCGCGCCGACCAGCAGGCCGACGGTTTCCTCGTCGGTCTCCAGCACGATCACGCGCGAGGCTTCGGTCAGGGGCTCATGCGGCAGGCCGATGCAGGCGCCGAGGTCGATCACGGCAATGATCTGGCCACGCAGGTTCATCACGCCCATCACGTGCGGGGCCGCACCGCGCACCGGCAGGATGTCGGGCACCCGCTGCACCTCCTGAACCTTCAGCAGTTCGACGGCGTAGCTCTGGCCGCCCATCTGGAAGCGCAGCCAGCGGTGGAACTTCTCCACCGCCAGGGGGGCATCCTCGGTCACCTCGGGCTGGCGCCGGCGCGCCAGCCGGCGCCGGACTGCCTCGCTGCGCTTGGCCAGCTGCGGCTTGAGCAGGCCGTGCTGGGGCGGTGTTTCGGCAGGCCCCGGCAGGGGGACATGGCTGGGCAGTGGCGGTGCGGCCGCGACGGCGGCCTGACGCGCCAGCCGAGCCGCTTCCGCGGCGGCATCGAAGGCGGCCTCCAGTTCATCGAGCTCACGGGCGTCGGGGCCGACGGCGGCGGCTTTCGAAGGGGTCGCCTGGGCGAACACGCCGGCGGCCTTGGCCTCGGCGTGGGCCTGCTCGAACAAGGCTTCGAGCTCGTCGAGCGGATCGCCGAGCGGTGCGGCAGGCGCAGCTGCGGTCGCGGGCGCCGCCTGGTTGAACACGCCGGCCGCCTTGGCTTCGGCATGGGCCTGCTCGAACACGGCCTCAAGCTCATCGAGAGGGTCGCCCAGGGGCGCGGACAGGGGCGCAGGCTCGACCGGCGCCTGCAGTGGGACCGGTTGCTGCACCGGCGCGGGAGGGGGCGCCGCCGGTGCGCCGGCCGGGGCGGGCTCCGCGACGCTCACGGGCGCAGCCACGGGCTCGCCGAGCAGCGCGTCGAAGTAATCGTCCAGTGAGGGTTTGCCGTTCATGGCGTGCTGCCTCGGTCGGGGGTCTCGGCGGCTGCCTTCAGGTCGGCGGTCACCAGCCAGTCGGTCAGGCGCATGTAGGCGCTGGCACCCCGCGCGCTGGCGCCGAGCGAGGCCGGCGTGAGCGCTTGGCGGCTGGCCTCGCGCAGGCGGGTGTCGACGGGAATCTCCTCGTCCCACACCGAATCGCCATGGCGGCTGCGCAGCTCGGCCAGGCTGTCCACAGCGGCACGCGTGCGTTTGTCGAACAGGGTGGGGACGATCCGCGCCGGCACCGGCGCGCCGCGCGAGCGCTGCACCATTTCGGCAGTACGCAGCATCGCGTTCAGGCCGTGCAGGGCCAGCGGTTCGGTCTGGGTGGGGATGATCAAGGCATCGGCGGCGGCCAGTGCGGCCACCATCAGCACGCCCAAGGTGGGTGGGCAATCGAGCAGGGCGTAGTCGTAGCGGTGCTGGCCTGCGAAGGCCCGCACCAGCGCGCGTCCCAGACCCTGGCGGGTGGCGCTTTGCCGCTCCAGCGTGGCCAGCGCCGGCTGGCCGGGCAGCAGATCAAGCCCGGGCTGGCCGCTGGGCCGGGTCAGGGTCACCAGCGGCGGCGGCGCCTCGGCGAACAGCTCGAACACGCCGGGAGGCGCCGGGTCCTCCGGCACTTCCAGCCAGCGCGATAGCGAAGCGTGCGGATCGAGGTCGACCATCACGGTGCGAAACCCGCGCTCGGCCAGACAGGCGCCGATCGCGAGCGTGGACGTGGTCTTGCCGACGCCGCCCTTCTGGTTGGCGATGCACCAGGTGCGCATGGCTCAGGGGCCCTCCTGCGGGGGTGTCAATGGGTCGGCGGCATCGCTGCGGGCGAGGATGACCAGCACGACCCGGCGGTTGGCATTGCGCCCGCCCTCGCTGACGTTGTCGGCGACGGGCTGGAACTCGCCGTAGCCGACCACCGTGAGACGACCCGGGGCCACGCCCGAACCGACCAGCACGCGGGCGATGCTGGCCGCGCGGGCGGCCGACAGTTCCCAGTTGCTGGGGAACAGCGCGGTCGCGATCGGCACGTTGTCGGTATGGCCTTCGATGCGGATCAGGTTGGGGGCCTCGCGCAGCACTTGGGCGACACGCGTCACCGCGGCCACGGCTTCCGGGCGCGGCGCCGCCGAGCCGGAGGCGAACAGCATGTCCGACTTGATCTCGACTTCCAGCCAGTCCCCGCGCCGGTAGACCTGCACGATGTCTTCGAGGATCAGCGTGTCCAGCGCCTGCTCGATGTCGCTGGCGATGGCGGACAGCGCATCCCGCGAACGGCTCTGCTCCATCGCGGTTTCACGGGCGCGCTGGTCGAGCCAGCGCTGGCGCTCTTCCTCCGGGAGGTTCTGGGCGATCTGCTCTGCGATCAGGCCCATGGGCAGCTGGTTGCCGATGATCGAGCGCGCCTCCAGGCGGGCGCCGTCCGGCTGCAGTTCGCCGAACTGCACCGGCAGGATGTGCTTGCCGGGACCACCGAAGGCTTCGGACAGCGAGTTGGACACCACCCGGTACTTGCCCTCGTTGACCGAGGAGATGGAGTACATCACCACGAAGAAGGCCAGCAGCAGGGTCACGAGATCGCCATAGGGGATGGCCCAGGCCTCGTGATTCGCGTGCTCTTCGTGGCTGTGTCGGCGGCCCATGGTGGCGTGGTTGCAGTCGGATCAGAGCCGGCCTGCAAGCGGCGCGCCGCGACGGGCTGCAGCGCGGCGGCTCACAGCAGGTAGCCCTGCAGTCGCGATTCGAGGTTGCGCGGGTTCTCGCCTTCGGCGATCGCGATCAGGCCCTCGATGACCAGCTCGCGGGTGCGTGCGCGCTGGCGGATCACCGACTTCAGCTTGGCCGCGACGGGCAGGAAAAACAGATTGGCCGAGGCGATGCCGTAGATGGTCGCGGTGAAGGCCGCAGCGATGCCGACGCCGAGCTTGGAGGGATCCGCCAGGTTCTGCATCACCGCCATCAGGCCCAGCACCGCGCCGATGATGCCCAGCGTGGGGGCGTAGATGCCCATGCCCTCGAACACCTTGGCCGCCGCCAGATCGGCTTGCTCCTGGCTGCTCAGATCGATTTCCAGCACCTTGCGCAGGGTGTCGGGCTCGTTGCCGTCGACCAGCATCTGCAGGCCCTTGCGCAGGAAGGGGTCGGACAGCTTGTCGACGTCGCTCTCCAGACCCAGCAGCCCGTCCTTGCGGGCGCGCGTGCTCCAGCCGACGATCTGGGTGAGCAGCTGGCGGCCCGGATCCTCCGGCGGCTTCACGATCCACACGAAGATCTGCAGGGCCCGCCGGAAGGTCGGCATGGGCGTCTGCACGAGGATCGCCGCGAGCGTGCCAAGGATGACGATGATGAAGGCGGCTGCCGACCACAGCGACGAGAGGCCGGCGCCTTTTGCGACCGCGCCGCCGATGATGGCGACGAGGCCGAGCACGATGCCGATGAGGCTCAGGATATCCATGCGGAAGCTATCGGCCTTGGCGCTGGGGGCTTGAGGGAAGGGCGCGCATCGGCAGCACGGACGCGGTGGCGCACGCGGGGCCTAGACCGCGTTCTGCAGGCCGGCGAGGTCGAGAATCAACGCCAGATTCCCGTCGCCGGTGATGGTGGCGGCGGCCAGACCGGTCAGGCCGCGCAGCGAATGCGGCAGCGGCTTGACCACGACTTCCTCGCGGCCGCGAACCTGGTCGACCACGATGCCGAGCTTGCGGTTCTGGGTCTGCACCACCACCACGCCGGCATCCTCGGTCGAGACCGGTTTGCCCAGCCAGCGACGCAGAAACACCAGCGGAAAGGTCTGCTGCCGCAGGTCGAGCACCTCGTGACCGTCGATGAAGCGCACCAGGCTCTCGCGGTACTTGAACACCTCCAGCACGTTCGACAGCGGCAGTGCGTAGGGCCGGCCGGCGGCGGTCACCATCAGGGTCGGCAGGATCGCCAGCGTCAGCGGTACGCGAATCACGAAGCGGGTGCCTTCGCCGCGGGTCGATTCGATCAGCACCTGGCCGTTCAGTTCGGCCAGTTTGCTTTTGACCACGTCCATGCCGACGCCGCGGCCGGAAATGTCGGTGGCCTGTTCCTTGGTCGAAAAGCCCGGCAGGAAAATCAGCTGCAGGGCCTCGGTGGGCGAAAGCCGTGCTGCGGTGTCGGCATCGATCAGGCCCTTTTCGCGCGCCTTGGTGCGCAGCATGTCGGGGTCAATGCCGCCGCCGTCGTCGGCGACGATGATGACGATGTGGTCACCCTCCTGCTGCGCCGACAGCTTGAGCGTGCCGGCTCTGGGCTTGCCAATCGACTCGCGTCTGTCCGGCGCTTCGATGCCGTGGTCGATGGCGTTGCGCACGAGGTGGATCAGCGGATCGGACAGGGCCTCGACCAGATTCTTGTCGAGTTCGGTCTCCTCGCCGATGAGTTGCACGTTGACCTCCTTCCGGAGGGTGCGGGCGACGTCGCGGGCGACCTTGGGGAAGCGCGAGAAGGCGCGGCCCACCGGCTGCATGCGTACGCGCATCACCTCGGCCTGCAGGCGCGCGGTGACCATATCGAGGTTGGAGACCGCACGCTCCATGTCCTCATCGCGGGTGCGACGGCGCAACGCTTTCAGGCGATTGCGCGCCAGCACCAGTTCACCAACGAGGTTCATGAGTCCGTCGAGGCGCTTGGTATCGACGCGGACGCTGCTTTCGGCCGGCGGTGCCGCTTTGGCGGCGGCGCCGGCGGACGACGGCGCCGCGGTCGGCGGTGGCGCTGGCGGAACGCGCGCGCCCGGTGACTGGACCGGGCTGGCGGGCATGGGCGTGGCCTTGCCCGCCGGCACCTGCTGGGCGGCCTGGAACATGTCGACCAGCGCTTCGAATTCGTCCTCGGTGATGCTTTCGCCGGTGCCCGCCTTGGCGGCCGCCTGGGGGGGCGCGGGGGCGGGCTTGGGCGCGGGTTTGGCCGGCGCAGCGGCGGGCGCCGCCTGCGGATTGGAATCCGGCAGGGCGGCGATGCGGATCGCGCTGAGCAGGGTGTCGGGGGCACGCTCCGCCGCTGCACCCGTACGGAGCGAGGCGAGCTGGCCCGAGAGGTGGTCGAGCGCGCCCTGGGCGAGATCGAACAGATCGCCGTCGACCGCCAGCCGCCCCTTCCGCAACAGGTCGAACAGTTCCTCCACGCCATGGCACAGCTCGACCAGGGGCGTGAAGTTCAGGAAGCTGGCGCCGCCCTTGATGGTGTGGAAGCCGCGGAAGATGGCGTTCAGCAGGTTGGTGTCCTGCGGCTGCATCTCCAACTGCACCAGCTCGTCGCCCAACCGCTCGGCGATCTCGCTGGCCTCGACCAGAAAGTCGGCGGCGATGTCGTCATGTCCGCTCATGCGTGGTCTGTCCGGCTAGAGGCCGAGCCCGGCGAGCAGATCGTCGGCATCGTCCTGGCTCACACCGTGGGCGTCGATGCCGGGCAGGGCAGGACCCTGTGCTTCGATGCCCTCGTTCTTGCGCTTTTCCGGCAGGCCCAGTGCGTTGCTGATCTTGCCGATCGCCTGCTCGACCTGGTGCACGAGACCGACCACGCGCTTGATCGTCTGGCCCGTCAGGTCCTGGTACTCCTGTGCGAGCGCGATGCTGGACAGGTTGCTGCGCACGCTCATGAGTTCGTTCTCGATCGCCGAGTCGAGGCCCTGGCTGCGCAGAAGGTCGATGCGGTTGCGGCAGTCCTCGACCAGGTCCAGCGTGCGATGCGTGGCTTCCTCGGTGGTCTGCACCACGAAGTTCAGGCGTGCGCGCGCGTCCGGCAATTCCTCGCCGGCCAAGGCTCCCAGACGCGCGTCGATCGGCAGGTTGGCCAGCGCACCGGTCAGTTCGCGGGCGAGCCGGTCGATGGCGGCGTAGATCGGCCGCGAACGCCACTGCGCCAGCGACTCGATGCAGCTGCGGTAGAGGGTGTCGTCGCCCTGCTCCAGGGCACCCAGCGCCGCGTGCATCAGGTGCAGCAGGTGCTCGCGCTCTGCTGCTGAAGCGTTCATGCGGCGCTGCCCATGCGTTCGAAGATCTTCTGCAGCTTTTCCTGCAGGGTCTGCGCGGTGAAGGGCTTGATGATGTAGCCATTCACGCCGCTCTGCGCGGCCTCGATGATCTGCTCGCGCTTGGCCTCGGCGGTGACCATCATCACCGGCAGGTGGGCCAGCTTGGGATCGGTGCGGATCGCCTTCAGCAGCTCGATCCCGGTCATGCCCGGCATGTTCCAGTCGGTGATCACCAGGTCGACCGGGGCCGAACGGAGGTGCGCCAGTGCGCTGTTGCCGTCCTCGGCCTCGGAGGTGATCTGGAAGCCGAGATCGTTGAGCAGGTTCTTGACGATCCGGCGCATCGTTGAGAAGTCATCGACGATGAGGATCTTGATGTTCTTGTCCATGGGAGACGGCTCGTCAGAAGTGAGGCGGGGTCGGGGAGGGAGGGGTCAATCGGCTTCCACCGGGTCGTGGATCCAGTCCGCGAGGCGTGAGCGCAGGCGTACCAGAGCCTGCCCATGCAACTGGCAGACCCGCGATTCGGTGACGCCCAGCACCGCACCGATCTCGCGGAGGTTGAGCTCCTGTTCGTAATACAGGCTCATCACCAGCTGCTCGCGCTCGGGCAGCCTGCCGATCGCCGCAGCCAGATCGTTGGCGAAGGCTTCGCGCTCGACGCCGGCCGCGGCCGAGGCCGCCGAGGTGCTGGCCGGCAGACGCAGCTCGCCGGACTCGTCGGCATGCGCATCGATGCTCAGCACCTGCCCGCGCGAGGCGTCCTCGAGCAGGCGGTTCAATTCCTCGACCGGTATCTGCATCGCCTGCGCGACTTCGACATCGCGGGCGGCCCTGCCGGTCTTCTGTTCGATCGCGGCGGTCGCAGCGGCGAGTTCCCGCACCTTGCGGTGGACGCTGCGCGGCACCCAGTCGCCGCGGCGGATCTCGTCCAGCATGGCGCCGCGGATGCGGATCGAGGCATAGGTTTCGAAGGCCGCACCCTGGCTGGCGTCGTAGCTGCGCGAGGCCTCGATCAGGCCGATCATGCCGGCCTGGATCAGGTCGTTGACGTCAACGCTGGCCGGCAGTCGCGCCACCAGGTGGTGGGCGATGCGCGCCACCAGGGTGCCGTGTTGGGCCACGGTTTCGTTGGCGTCCGGCCGGCGGACGGCGCGGTACTCGGCTTCCGCCTGCGACATCACACATGCGCCTCGGGCGGAGCGACCAGACGCTCGACGAAGAACTCGACCGGGCCGCGCGGGCCGCTGGGCGCGCTCCACTGGTCGATGCGGCGGGCGATGCCGCGCAGGGCGTGCGCCGAAGGGCAGGCCGGGAAGGCTTCAACCACGGCCTGCTGGCGCTGGATCGCGCGGCGCAGCCACTCGTCGTGGGGAATGATGCCAAGCAGGCTGACGGTGACGTCGAGGAAACGGTCGGTGACGCGCGAGAGTTTGTCGAACAGCTCGCGCCCTTCGGCCGGGCTGCGCACCATGTTGGCGAGGATGTGCACGCGGTTCACGCCGCGCTCGCGCGAGAGCACTTTGATCAGTGCATAGGCGTCGGTGATCGAGGCCGGTTCGTTGCAGACCACCAGAATCACGTCCTGTGCCGCTTGGGCGAAGGTCAGCACGCTCTCGTGGATGCCGGCGGCGGTGTCGACCACCATCACGTCGACCTCGCGGTCGAGCTCGGAGAAGGCGCGGATCAGGCCGACCTGCTCGGGCGCCGACAGCTCGGCCATGGCCCGCTTGCCCGAGGCCGCGGGAATCACGGCGAGCCCGTGCGGCCCTTCGAGAATGGTGTCCTGCAGCTGGCAGCGGCCTTCGATGACGTCGGCCAGGGTGAAGCGCGGCGACAGGCCCAGCAGCACGTCGACATTCGCGAGGCCGAGATCCGCGTCGAGCAGCATGACGTGGCGGCCGGCATCGGCCAGGGCTACGGCAAGGTTGACCGACACGCTGGTCTTGCCGACGCCGCCCTTGCCGCCGCTGACGGCGATCACCCGCACGGGCTTGACCCGCGGTTTGCGCAGGCCCTGGGCCTGATCGTCCATGGGGGCATCGGCGCGGGCTTCACCCTGCGACATGCTCGATCTCCTCGTGGAGGTGGCTGCTGCCGCGGCGCTGCTCGGTGACGCGCAGGGCGAGGCGATGGGCCTCGGCGCGGTGGATGTCTTCCGGCACGCGCTGGCCGTCGGTGAGGTAGCTGATCGGCAGGCCGTGGCGCACGGTCACGCCGAGCGCGGCGCCCAGGCGGCCGGTCTCGTCGACCTTGCTCAGCACGACGCCGCGCGGCTTGGCGATGCCGAAGCGGCGCACCACTTCGTCGAGGTCATCCGCGTGTGTGTTGGCCGGCAGCACCAGCTGGGTATTGACGTGGCGCAGCTTGGCCAGCGCCGACAGCTGCGCGCCGAGCGCCAGGTCGCGGTGCGAGAGGCCGGCGGTGTCGACCAGCACCAGCCGGTAGTCGCCGAGGCGGTCCAGGGTTTCGCCCAGCTCGCCCGGGTTGGCGACTTCGATCACCGGCATGCCGAGCAGGCGTCCATAGGTGAACAGCTGCTCGCGGGCGCCGATGCGGAAACCGTCGGTGGTGACCAGGGCGACGTCGCGGGCGCTGTGCTGGGCGGCGTAGCGCGCCGCCAGCTTGGCCAGCGTGGTGGTCTTGCCGACGCCGGTCGGGCCGACCAGGGCGACCACGCCGCCGTGGGCGATGGGCTCGTCCTCGCAGACGCGCAGCGACTTGGCCAGTTGACCCAGCAGCAGGCCGCGCGCGCGCTGCGGGTCGAGGTCGGCGGGAATGCGTTCGACGATGCCGCGGGCGAAGGCCTCATCGCAGCCGTAGCCGGCGAGCTCCTCGAAGGCCGCCGCGCGCGCCGGCGACAGCCGCATGCGCTGGTCGGAGAAGCGCTCCAGCTCTTTCTTCAGGCTGTCGCGCAGCAGCGCCATCTCGCGCTTCATCTCGGCGATCTGCGGGTCTTCCACGCAGAGCTGGGCGACCTGGTCGGGGATGCGGGTGAGTCGGCGCGCGGCCGCGCGCTCGACCTGGTCGATGGCGGTGATCGGCCGCTGTGGTGACTCCACCGCGGCGAGCTGCGCGCGCGGCGCCGGTGCGACGGACACGGCAGCCGGTGCACGCGGGTTCATGGCTTCCGCTCGCGCCACCGCCGCGACTTGCGCGGCCTGCGGCGGCAGCAGACGGTCCGGCGGCGGCGGGGGCGCCGGCGGGCTGATCAGGGCGCTGGCCGCGCGTGGCGCTTCGGTGCGGGGCGCAGGCGCGACCGCAACCGCAGCGGCGGCGGGTGCTTCGCTGGCCGCTTCGGCGGCGCGGCGTGCGGCCGTCAGCGACTGCTGGACCAGCGACTCGTCGTAGTCGGTGGCGCTGACCACCTCGACGCCGCCCTCGACGCGGCGGTTCGACAGGATCACCGCATTTGGGCCCTGCTCCTCGCGCACCAGACGCAGCGCGGTGCGCATGTCCTGGGCAAAGAACCGCTTGATCTTCATGAGCGCCTTCCGCCTGTACTCGTGTTCTGGAATGCCGAGCTGGAAGCCTGCCCCGAGGGGCGATCACTTCAGCCGACGTTGCCGACCAGCTTGAGCTTCTTGTCGTCCGGCACCTCGTGGTAGGCCAGCACATGAAGCTCGGGTATCCCGGTGCGGGTGAGCTTGGCGATCAGCGATCGCACCGGCCCCGGCACCAGCAGCACGGCGGGCTCGCCGACCGCTTCCTGCCGTTTCACGCACTCCAGCAGCGACTGGTGCATGCGTTCGGCGAGTCCCGGTTCCAGCGCGGCGCCGTTGCCGCTGACGGACTCCTGCAACACCCGTTCCAGCGGCGGGGCCAGGGTGTAGACCGGCAGTTCGGGGGCGAGGCCGATGATCTCCTGGACGATGAAACGGCCCAGTCCGGCGCGCACGGCAGCGGTCAACTGCGCGGCGTCCTGGGTGTTCGGGCCATGTTCGAGCAGGGCTTCGCAGATCCGCCGCAGCTGGCGGATCGGCACTTTCTCCGTCAGCAGGTTCTGCAGGACGCGGACGATGACGGAAAGCGGAAGGGTTCTTGGCGTCAAATCTTCGACGAGCTTCGGATGGCTGCGTCCAAGGGCCGTCAGCAGCTGCTGCACTTCCTCGTGGCCGAGCAGGTCGGGCGCGTGCTGGCGCACCAGGTGCGAGACGTGGGTGGCCATCACCGTGGCCGGGTCGACCACCGTCAGGCCCAAAGCTTCGGCCTGTCGGCGGTTGAGCGGGCTGATCCAGAGCGCATCGAGGCCGAAGGCCGGGTCGCGCGTGGGCACGCCGTCGATGTTGACCGGCAGGCGCCCCGGGTTCAGGGCCAGCTCGCGGTCGGGCAGGATGTCGCCAGCGCCGATCGGCACGCCGTGCAGCAGGATGCGGTAGGCCCCGGGCGAGAACTCGAGGTTGTCGCGGATGTGCACCGGCGGAATCAGAAAGCCCAGCTCCTGGGTGAGCTTGCGGCGCACGCCCTTGATGCGCGCCATCAGTTCACCGCCCTGCGCGCGGTCGACCAGGGGAATCAGCCGGTAGCCCACTTCCAGGCCCAGTGAATCGACCGGTGAGAGATCGTCCCAGCTCAGCTCCGTCGGCGCCGCCGGCTTCGGTGCTTCTTCGGCCACGGCCGCGGGTGCCGGCGCGAGGCTGCGCCGGTACAGCACCCAGGCGGCGTAGCCGAGCACCGCAGCAAGACTCAGAAAGGCGAAGTTGGGCATGCCCGGCACCAGGCCAACCACGCCCAGCAGGGTGGCGGCGATGGCCAGCGCCTTGTACTGCCCGAACAGCTGGTGCATCACCGCGCCGCTCATGTCGTGCGAGCGCGAGACGCGGGTCACCAGGATCGCCACGGCGGTCGACACCAGCAGCCCGGGGATCTGCGCGACCAGGCCATCGCCGATGGTCAGCAGGGTGTAAATCTCGGCCGCTTCGCCTGCGGACAGGCCGTGCTGCGCCATGCCGATGGCGAAGCCGCCGATGAGGTTGATGAACAGGATCAGGATGCCGGCGATGGCGTCACCGCGGATGAACTTCGAGGCGCCGTCCATCGATCCGTAGAAGTCCGATTCCTCGCGCACCTCCTCGCGACGGCGGATGGCCTCTTCGCGCGAGAGCAGGCCGGCGTTCAAGTCGGCGTCGATGGCCATCTGCTTGCCGGGCAGCGAGTCGAGGATGAAGCGGGCCGACACTTCCGAGACGCGGCCGGCGCCCTTGGTCACCACCACGAAATTGATGATGGTAAGGATCGCGAACACCACAAAGCCGACCGCGAAGTTGCCGCCGATGACGAAGGCGGCAAAGGACTCGATGACCTTGCCGGCGGCGTCCGGGCCTTCGTGCCCGTGCAGCAGCACCACGCGGGTCGAGGCCACGTTCAAGGCCAGCCGCAGCAGGGTCACCATCAGCAGGACGCTTGGAAAGATCGAGAACTCCAGCGGCCGCTGCACGTACAGCACGGCCAGCAGGATCACCAGCGAGATCGCGATGTTGAAGCTGAAAAGCGTATCCAGCGCCAACGGCGGCAGCGGCACCACGATCATCGCCATCATCACCAGCACGATGAGCGGGGCGCCGAGGCCCTGGCGCAGCATGCCCATCAGCTGGCTGCTGCGACTGGCGGTGGCCGGCTCGGCCATGGATCAGGCGTCCTTGTCGGTGGTGGGCGAAGTCTTCTCGGGCGTTTCTTCGACCTCGACCTTCGGCGGCCGTGGCGGCGTTCCGCCATGTCGGCGCCAGTGCTTCAGCTGATAGACGAAGCCGAGCACCTGGGCCACGGCCGCGTACAGCCGCACCGGGATCTCCTGGTCGAGCTCGCACTCCCGATACAAGGCGCGTGCCAAGGGCGGCGCCTCGACGATCGGAACCTTGTGCTTCTCGCCGAGTTCGCGAATGGTCAGTGCGATCAGGTCGACGCCCTTGGCCACCACCTTGGGTGCGCGCATCTTCTGGCCGTCGTAGACGATCGCCACCGCGTAGTGGGTCGGGTTGACCAGGATGGCGTCGGCGGTGGGCACCGCCTCCATCATCCGGCGGTTGGCGATCTCCTGCTGCACGCGGCGCACGCGCGCCTTGAGCTCGGGGCTGCCCTCGCTCTCCTTGAACTCGTCCATCAGCTGCTTGCGGGTCATCTTCAGCTGGCGGCGGTGGTTCCACAGCTGCAGCGGCGCGTCGATGATCGCGACGAAGATCAGCGCGATGGTCAGCGCGCCCAGCAGGACCAGGGCCATGCGCCCGCCGTGCGCCGCCGCGCGCGGCAGCGGCTCGTTGATCAGGCTGATCAGCTCGGGCAGCTGCGAATGCAGCACCCACACGCCGACCAGCAGGATCAAGCTGACCCGCAGGATCGCCTTGCCGGTCTCCAGCAAGCCTTCGGTGCCGAAGATGCGTTTGACGCCGGCAATCGGATCGAGCTTGCTGAATTTCGGCGCCAGCGCCTTGGTGCTGAAGTTGAAGCCGCCCAGCACCAGCGGCGCCAGCGCTCCGGCGATGGCGCCGGCCAGCATCAGCGGCAGTGCCGGCCAGAACAGGCCGAACAGCAGCTCGCCCGCGTGCGCCACCGGATCCCCTCGCAGCACCTGTTCGCGCGGCAGCGAGAGCGCGCGGTCCAGCCAGGCGCCGGCGGTGGCGGTGAGGTGGCCGCCGGTGGCGAACAGAATCAGCACGCAGATGCCGAGCATGGCCGCGCCACCCAGTTCGCGCGAGCGCGGAACTTGGCCCTCCTTGCGCGCGTCGTCGAGCCGTTTCTGGGTTGGCTCTTCGGTTTTGTCTTCGCCTTCGTCTTGGCCGGCCATCACTGCACCAGCCCGGAGCCCACCGTGAGGGCCTGTTCGAACAGCGCGCGCAGCGGCTCAAGCAGATGCGGCAGCAGCGCGATCATCAGCACGAAGCCGATCAGCAGGGCCGAGGGCAGGCCAATCTGGATCGGGTTCAGCGAGGGAGCGGTGCGCGCCATCACGCCGAAGGCGATGTTGACCGTGATCATCGCGATCATGATCGGCAGGGCCAGGCTGACCCCGGCCAGGAAGATGATCCCGGCGAACGAGGGGATCGCATCGAGCAGGGTGTACATCGCCATCGGCGTGGCGCCGGCGGGCAACACGCGGTAGCTCTCGAACACCACGCCCAGCAGGGCCAGATGCGCATCGACGGCGAAGAAGGTGAGCCCGGCGACGACGGTGAACCACTGGGCGACCACGCCGCTCTGCACGCCGCGCATGGGGTCGATCATCTGCGCGAACGACAGGCCCATGCCTTGCGCCACCAGCTCGCCGCACATCGCCACGGCTTCCAGCGCGAGTCGCATGAGAAAGCCCAGCGAGGCGCCGATGGCGAGCTCGCGCGCCACCGCCAGCACGGTCTCGGCATTGATGTTGGCTTGAATGGCCGGCGCCGGCACCAGCGGTGCGATCGCCGCCGACAGCGCCAGCGCGAGAATCAAGCGGATGCGCCGCGGCACCGCCTGGGTGCCGAGGAAGGGCGAAAGCAGCAGCAGCCCTCCGATGCGCAGCGACAGCCAGATCACCTGCTGGCCGTAGTTGAGCAGGTTGAGGCCTTCGAGACTGATCGCTGTGGTGGCGTCCATCGCGGAGCTCAGCCGAGCATCGAGGGAATGCGCTGGTACAGCCCGATGGTGAACTGCACCAGCTGGTTCAACATCCAGCCGCCGCCGATGGCCAGCACGGCGGCCATGGTGAACACCTTGCCGATGAAGGCGATGCTGGGTTCGTTGACCTGGGTGGCGGCCTGCAGCAGGCCGATCACCACGCCGATCAGCAGGGCCACGCCGAGCAGCGGGGTGGCGACCAGCAGGCCCATGCTGAGCGCGGCCTGCAGCTCTGACATGACGGTATCGGGCGTCATGTGGTCACGAACGAAGCGGCCAGCGTGCCGACCACCAGCGACCAGCCGTCGACCAGAACGAACAGCAGGATTTTGAAGGGCGCCGAGATCAGCATCGGCGAGAGCATCATCATGCCCATCGACATCAGCACGCTGGCGATCACGAGGTCGATGATCACGAAGGGCACGAACAGGAAGAAGCCGATCTGGAAGGCGGTCTTCAGCTCGCTGGTCAGGAAACTCGCCATCAGCACGGTAAAGGGCACCTCGTCCTGCGAGGCGTAGCCGGTGCTGCCGCTCATGCCGGCGAACAGCATCAGGTCGGCTTCGCGGATCTGCGCGAACATGAACTCGCGGATCGGCCCCAGCGTGGCGGTGAGCGCGGCCTCGAAGCCCAGCTGGCCGTCGAGATAGGGGCGAATGCCCTGCGACCAGGAGGCGTCGATGACCGGCGCCATCACCAGCGCGGTGATGAACAGGGCCAACGCCAGCAGAATCTGGTTCGACGGCGTCTGGCCGGTGCCCAGCGCCTGCCGCAGCAGGGCCAGCACCACGATGATCCGGGTGAACGCCGTCATCGCCAGCAGAATGCCCGGCAGCAGGGTGATCACCGTCATCAGCGCCAG
>JBKCVA010000031.1:0-115142 GCA_046318115.1 Lysobacterales bacterium
CATTGCCAAGCCGACATACTGGCCGAGGATCAGGGACTTCTCGCTGACCGGCGCGCCTTTGATCGCTTCGATAAGGTAATACAGCAGATGACCCCCGTCCAAGATCGGTATGGGGAGGAGGTTCATGATGCACAGGCTAAGCGACAGCACGCCGAGGAAGAATAGGAACCAGGCGAGGCCGCGCTGGGCCGAGTCGTTGGCGAACTGGGCGATCGAAATCGGGCCTGACAGGTTCTGTAGCGAGGCCGCGCCGGTCACCATGCGGTAAAGCATGCCGAAGGTCGCGGTGGTGAGTCGCCAGGTCTCGCTGAACGCGGCACCCACTGCTTCTATCGGGCCATAGCGCAACAGGGCGTCGTGTTCCGCAGTCGCTGCCGCTGCACCTACGCCGATGCGCCAAGTGCGCGACTCGCCGTCGCCGCTAGCTTCGGGGCGCAGGCTGACTTCGAAGAACGCGCCCTTGCGCTCGATCGAGGCGATGACGGGCCTCCCTGACTCGCCGGCTGCCCGCACCTTGGGGGCCACTTCGTCGAAGCCACGGAGTGAGAGGCCGTCAAGGCTGCGGATGCGGTCGCCGGGCTCGAGACCTGCCGCTTCGGCGGGTGAGCCCGGAGCGACCATGCCGATCACCGGAGGCAGCAGGATCTGCTGTGGCACCAAGCCGATCTCGCGCATCAGCTCTGATTCCTTGAGATCGGCCGGCAGGCGGCCCAGATCGAGCTGGCGGACCTGCGACTGGCCGTCCACATCAGTGACCTCGACCGCGACCGCGCGACGATCGAGGCCGGCGCCCATCAGGCTCATGGCGACATGGGTCCACGTCTGCGTCGGTTCGTCTCCGATGCGCAGGATGCGGTCACCCGACTGGAAACCCGCCTCGGCGGCGATGCCGTCGGCGCGCCCCACCAGCGGCTGGTAGTCGCCCTTGCCGACCAGGAACATGCCCCAAAGCAGCAGCAGGCAGAGCAGCAGGTTGAAGATCGGACCGGCGGCAACGATCGCCACGCGTTGCCTCAGGGGCTTGCGGTTGAAAGCCTGGTCGAGCTGGTCGGCAGGCACGTCGGCCTCGCGTTCGTCCAGCATCTTCACGTAGCCCCCGAGGGGAAGGGCAGCGATCACGTACTCGGTGCCGTCACGGCCGATGCGCGTCCAAAGTGGCTTGCCGAAGCCCACGGAGAAACGCAGCACACGCACGCCGCAGCGCCGCGCCACCCAGTAGTGGCCGAATTCATGGAAGGTCACCAGGATGCCGAGGCTGACGATGAGCCACCAGATGGAACCGACGATGTCCTGCATGCGGTCTTCGCGTCCTGGGTGAGGGCTTCAGCGGAGCTGGCTGCGTGCGTGGGTGCGCACCTGGGTATCGAGGTCGAGCAGGGCGGGCAGGCTGTCCGCTCGCTCGCCGCCGAACCTCTGCAGGCTGGCTTCGATCAGCTCGGGGATGCCTAGAAAGCCCAAGCGGCCCTGAAGAAAGCCTGAAACCGCCTCTTCATTGGCCGCGTTCAGGCAGGTCGTGGCGGCCGGCCCGGCGCGCAGGGCCTCGAATGCCAGGCGCAGGCAGGGGAAAGCATCTGTGTCGGGCGCCTCGAAATCGAGTCGGCCCATCTTCACCAGATCCAGTGCCGAGACGCCGGTCTCGACGCGCTCCGGCCACGCCAGAGCGCAGGCGATGGCGGTGCGCATGTCCGGCGGGCCGAGTTGGGCGAGCAGAGAGCCGTCGAGGTACTCGACCAGGGAGTGCACGATGCTCTGCGGGTGCACCACCACTTCAATGCGCTCGGCCGGAGCGCCGAACAGCCAGTGGGCCTCGATGACTTCCAGGCCTTTGTTCATCAGGCTGGCCGAGTCGACCGAGATCTTGCGGCCCATGCTCCAGTTCGGGTGCGCGCAGGCCTGCTCCGGCGTGATCTGCGCGAGGTCCGCGCGCTTGCGGCCGCGGAAGGGCCCGCCCGAGGCGGTCAGCACCAGTCGGCGCAGGCGCGCATCGAACCCGTGTCCGACCGCAGGCTGTGGCAGGCACTGGAACAGTGCGCTGTGCTCGGAGTCGACCGGGATCAGCTCGGCGCCCGAGCGCTGGACTGCGTCCATCAGCAGGGCACCGGCGACGACGATACTCTCCTTGTTGGCCAGCAGCAGGCGCTTGCCGGCTTCGGCCGCGGCCAGCGTGGAGGGCAGGCCGGCGGCACCGACGATCGCTGCCAGCACGGTGTCGCAAAGCCCGGAGCGGGCGGCGGCTTCCAAGGCCTTGGCGCCGGCGGCGGCCTCCGTGGCAATGCCGCGGGCCTTCAGTCCAGACGCCAATGCGGGCAAGCCCGCCGGGTCGGCGATGATGGCGAGTTCCGGTCGGTGCCTTTCGCACAGCCCCAGCAGTGCGTCGACCTGGCTGTTGGCGCTGAGCACGGTCGCGCGGAAGCGTTCAGGATGGCGGCCGATCACATCCAGCGCGCTGCCTCCGATTGAGCCGGTGGCGCCAAAGACCGCAACCCGCCTCATAGGCCCAACCAGACCTTGCCGACCGCGAACACCGGCAGCGCTGCGACCACGCTGTCGACGCGGTCGAACACGCCGCCGTGGCCGGGGATCAGATGGCCCGAATCCTTGGCACCGCCCTGGCGCTTGATCACGCTCTCGAACAGATCGCCCAGCACCGAGGCCAGCGCGGTGAGCAGCGTCAGGAGCAGCAGTGCCGGCAGTTGACTCAAGCCAAGCCCGAGCAGGGCGAAGCAGAGGGTGGACAGCAGCAGGGCAGCGGTCAGACCGCCCCAGAAGCCTGCCCACGTCTTGCCGGGGCTGATTGACGGACACAGTTTTCGCCCGCCGAAACGGGTGCCTGCATAGAAGGCGCCCGTGTCGGCCGCCCAGACCAGCGCAACGGCGAACAAGGCCCAGCGTGGGCCCACGGGCGCGTCGGCATGCAGCAGGGCGAGACCTGTCCAGGCTGGCACGATCAGCAGGAGCAGAATCACCAGCTTGGCCGCGCGCTTCGCGGGCGCATTGCCGGCCAGCAGGCGCGGGCGCGCCAACCACAGTGTCGCCAGCAACCACCAGACGCAGCCGATCAGGGCGACCAGCGGGTACAGGTTGTGCAGATGGCCGCTCTGGTGCGAGAGCCAGGCCATCAGCGCGGCTGGCGGCAGCAGCACCGCTGCGCGCCCTGCCGCACCTTCGATACCGATCAGAGCCGCCCATTCCCAAGCGGCAACCAGGAAGATCACCGCCACCAGCGGCATGAGTATCGACGTGGGCAGCCACAGCACGGCGCTGATCGCCAGCGGCGCCATCAGCAGCGCGGTGGTGACGCGCTGATTCATTGGGGGGTCTCCTTCAGCTGTTCGCTGGTGCGGCCGAAGCGGCGCTCGCGGCTGGCGTAGACGGCCAGGGCCTCGTCCAGGACCTCGCGGCTGAGGTCGGGCCACAGAGTCTCGGTGAAGTACAGCTCGCTGTAGGCCAGCTGCCAGAGCAGGAAGTTGCTGATGCGCTGGTCGCCGCCGGTGCGCAGGAACAGGTCCGGCGGCGGCAGTTCGGCGAGGCAGGTCTCGGCGTGCAGCAGGGCTTCGTCGATCTGCGCGGGCGCAAGCTCACCTCGAGCCACCCGCTCGGCCACGCGTCGTGCTGCGCGGGTCATGTCCCAACGGCCGCCATAGCTGGCGGCGATGCTGAGCTGCAGCCCGGCATTGCCGCTGGTCAGCGCTTCCGCGCGGTCCATGCGAGCCTGCAGGTCAGGCTTGAAATGGCTGCGCTCCCCGATGAAGCGCAGGCGCACGCCGCGGCGGTGCAGCTCTTCGACCTCGCGGTCGAGGGCGCGAAGGAACAAGCCCATCAGTGCGGAGACCTCCTCGGCCGGCCGCTGCCAATTCTCGCTGGAGAAAGCGAAAAGCGTCAGCGCAGCTATGCCGCGCTCGATGCACCAGTCGATGCAGAGGTTGACCGCACGCGCCCCGGCCCGATGGCCCAGTGTGCGCGGGCGGCCGCGCTGCTTCGCCCAGCGCCCGTTGCCGTCCATGATGACGGCCAAGTGGCGGGGCGCCGTCGCGGCGGCCTCGTTCGGTGGAGCGGCAAACATGCCGGCGGGAGCCTGGGGCGCCCGCTCAGACCGCCATCAGCTCGTCTTCCTTGGCCTTGACCACGCCGTCGACGTCCTTCACGAAGCGGTCGGTCAGCGTCTGGATGTCGGTCTCGGCGCGACGCTCCTCGTCCTCGCTGATGGTCTTGGCCTTGAGCAGCTCCTTGACCTGCTGGATCGCGTCGCGTCGGATGTTGCGGATCGCGACCTTGGTGTTCTCGCCTTCGCCGGCCACGTGCTTGGAGAGCTCCTTGCGGCGCTCCTCGGTGAGCGGCGGCAGGTTGATGCGGATCACCGTGCCCGCGGTGTTCGGGGTCAGGCCGAGGTCGGAGGCGTGGATGGCCTTCTCGATCGGGCCGACCATGGCCTTTTCCCACGGGGTGATCGTGATGGAGCGGGCATCCGCGATGGCCACCGAGGCGACCTGGGACAGCGGCATGTCCGAGCCGTAGTAGTTGACCTTGAGGTGGTCGACCAGCGCCGTGGAGGCGCGACCCGTGCGCAGCTTGGTCAGCTCGAAACGCAGGGCTTCGACGCTCTTCTGCATGCGGTCCTGGGCGTTTTTCTTGATGTCGTTCAGCATGGCGGTAACCTCGGTCGGCGGGCGGCAGGGCGCTCGCCTGTTCAGAAGGGGTGATGGTTTATAGGCGCAGGCAAGCGCACAGGCAATCCGCAGTGCAACCAGCGCCTCAGGCGCCGCGATCCACCAGGGTGCCGATCGGTTCGCCGCGCAGAATGCGCATCAGATTGCCGGGCACGCCCATGTCGTAGACCCGCATCGGCATGCCGTAGTCGCGGCAGAGGGCGATGGCGGCGGTGTCCATCACCTGCAGGTTGCGGGTGATGACGTCCTCGTAGCTCAGGCGCTCGTAGCGCTTGGCCTCGGGGTTCTTCTTGGGGTCCGAGTCGTAGACGCCGTCAACCTTGGTGGCCTTCAGCATCAGGTTGGCGCCGATCTCGACCGCGCGCAGGGCGGCGGCGGAATCGGTGGTGAAGAAGGGGTTGCCGGTGCCGGCGGCGAAGATCGCGATGCGGCCCTTCTCGATGTGGCGCACGGCGCGGCGGCGGATGTAGTCCTCGGCGACCGCGTTGATCTTGATCGCGCTCATCACCCGCGCGTAGCCGCCGATCTTCTCGATCGCGTCCTGCATGGCCAGCGCGTTCATGATCGTCGCCAGCATGCCCATATGGTCGCCGGTGACGCGGTCCATGCCTGCAGCAGCCAGGCCGGCGCCGCGGAAGATGTTGCCGCCGCCGATGACGAGGCCGATCTCCGCGCCGGCGCGGCTGGCGTCCAGGACTTCCTGCGCCAGGCCCCGAATGACTTCAGGGTCGATGCCGTAGTCGAAACGCCCCATCAGGGCTTCACCGGAGAGCTTGAGCAGGACGCGTCGATACTTCAGGGGGGCGCTGTTCACTGGGGCTCTCCGGCGGCACAAAACCGCCGCATTCTAGCGGTTCGCGACGATCTCTGCTGCACAGCGGTGCAGGGAATGCGAAGAAGTCGGGCGAGGATCGGACGTTTCGAGGGATGCGCGAGCCGTGTCTATTGGATCGTCAGCATGCGGCAGGGTCGCGTCGACTCATGGGATGGGCCCTGGCCTGCCATGGCACCGACAACGCCTAGTGCAGGGACGCGGGGCCGGGAAGCCTTTGCGCCGTCAGGGCTTTGGATGTCGGGGGCCCAGTACAAAGGCTGCACCCGCCGCGCGCGAAGTGTGGTGACTCAAGGGCGGGGCGGCATTTGGCTCATGGTGGGCCTGGCCCCACCCTAAAGCATCTCTATGTCGCCGAGCGCGCGGATGAGGCGGCGGGCTTTCTTGTTGGGGCGCGTTTCCGGCGGCTGGTAGCCGGCGCGCTCGGCAGCGCGAAGCGCCGCCTGTTCAAGGCGGCGCGCTTTCGAAGCTTCGGATTCGAGGTAGAGGGCCTGCGCCACCGGGGCGGGTCCGCGGCTGTCGGAGACCCCGAGCACCTCAATCTCGTAGCGCTCACCGGCGCGTTCGATGGTGAGCCTGGTGCCGACGCGCACGCCGCGCGAAGGCTTGGCCGGCTGGCCGTCGACCTCGATCCGGTGCGCCTCGATCTGTGCCTTGGCCAGCGCGCGGGTCTTGAACCAGCGCGCCGCCCACAGCCAGACGTCGAGGCGGACGCTTTCCGCCTCGACCGCGACTGTCGAACCGGGCCCGCTCACGCCGCCAGCAGCAGGCGATTGACGCGGCGGATGAAGCCGGCCGGATCCTCCAGCGGCGCGCCCTCGGCCAGCTGCGCCTGCTCGAACAGGACCAGGGCCAGCTCCTCGCGGCGCTCGCCATCGCTTTCGCCCTCGAAGCGCTTGAGCAGGGCGTGCTGCGGATTGATCTCCAGGATCGGCTTGGGCGTTGGCACGTCGTGGCCGGCGGCGCGCATCATCCGCTGCAGGTGCAGGGCCATGTCGTACTCCTCCAGCACCAGGCAGGACGGCGACTCGGTGAGGCGTTGCGACACCCGCACCTCGCGCACGCGCTCGCCCAGCGCGGCTTTCAGGCCTTCCAGCAGCGGCGCCGCCGCCTTGCTGGCTTCCGCATGCTGCTTCTTCACTTCCTCGGCATCGGGCAGGTCGCCGAGGTCGAGTTCGCCCTTGGCGATGTTCTTCATCGGCCTGCCGTCGAACTCGCGCAGATAGCCGCTCATCCACTCGTCGATGCGCTCGTGCATCAGCAGCACCTCGATGCCGCGTGCCTTCAGCGCCTCCAGCTGCGGGCTGTTCGCAGCCGCCGTCCAGCCGTCGGCGGTGAGGTAGTAGATCGCCTTCTGCCCGGCCGGCATGCGCGCGACGTAGTCCTCCAGCGAGTGCAGCTCGTCGGCCTTGGCACTCTTGGTGCTGGCAAAGCGCAGCAGCTTGGCGATGCGCTCGGCATTGGCGGTGTCCTCGCTGAGGCCCTCCTTCAGCACGCTGCCGAAGGCGTTCCAGAACTTCAGGTACTTGTCGGCGTCCTCGCGGGCCAGTCGATCCAGCAGGTCGAGGATGCGGCGGGAAACGGCCGACTTCAGCTTCTCGATCTGGCGGTTGTTCTGCAGCAGCTCGCGCGAAACGTTCAGCGGCAGGTCGTCGGAGTCGACCACGCCGCGCACGAAGCGCAGGTAGCTCGGCAGCATCTGCTCCGACGCATCCATGATGAAGACGCGCTTGACGTAGAGCTTCAGCCCCTTGCGCTGGTCGCGGTCGAACTGGAAGTCGAAGGGCGCGCGCTCGGGCACGAACAGCAGGCTGGTGAAGTTCTGGTTGCCCTCGACGCGGTTGTGGGTCCAGGCCAGCGCATCGGCGAAGTCGTGGCTGATGTGCTTGTAGAAGGCCTGGTAGTCCTCGTCCTTGATCTCGGATTTGGGCAGGGTCCACAGGGCCTTGGCCTCGTTGAGGGTTTCCAGCTCGGGCGCTGCAGCTTCCTCGCCCTCCTTGCCCTCGACCGGCTTGGCCATGCGGATCGGGAACGCGATGTGGTCGCTGTAGCGACGCACGAGCGACTTCAGCGTCCAGGCCTGCAGGAACTCGTCTTCCTCAGGCTTCAGGTGCAGGATCACCGAGCTGCCGCGCTGGGCGCGCTCAGCCGGCTCCAGGGTGAACTCGCCGCTGCCGTCCGAGCTCCAGCGCCAGGCTTCGTCGCTGCCGGCTCTGCGGCTGACCACGTCGACGCGGTCGGCGACGATGAAGGCCGAATAGAAGCCGACGCCGAACTGGCCGATCAGCTGGGCATCGCCCTTCTGCGCTTCCGAAAGCTGAGCCATGAAGGCGCGGGTGCCCGAGCGGGCAATGGTGCCGAGGTGCTCGATCAGCTCCTGCCGGCTCATTCCGATGCCGGTGTCGCGGATCTCCAGCGTGCGCGCCTCGGCATCCACCACCAGTTCGATCGCCGGATCGCCGTCGCCGCCCAGCAGGCGGGCGTCGGTGACCGCTTCGAAGCGCAGCTTGTCGCAGGCATCCGAGGCGTTGGAGATCAACTCGCGCAGGAAGATCTCCTTGTGCGAGTACAGCGAATGGATGACGAGCTTCAGGACCTCGCGGGTCTCGGCCTGGAAGGCATGGGTCTCGAACTGGCTCATGGGGCCTCCGGGTTCAGGTGGGGATCAAGGGCGTGTCTACGCCAGCCGCCACGGAATGGGGCAGGGTGGGGCAGTTTTCAAGCCGCTTGCCGCCGCAGCAAGACCAGAGTTTCGAAGTGGCTGGTGTGCGGGAACAGGTCCAGCACCTGCGCCTCGACGGGCGCGAACGACGGCAGGCGAGCCAGATCCGCAGCCAGACTGTCGACATTGCAGCTCGAATAGATGAGCGTCTGCGCCGGGCTGGCCTCGATCGCCGCGCACAGCTCTGCGCCGATTCCGCGGCGCGGCGGATTGACCACAATGGCGTCGACCTTGCCGGCTACGGCGGCCGCAGCACTGGCATCGGCGACTTCGAAACGTGCGTTGGAAAGGCACAGCTCCGTGGCGGAGCGCTGCGCGCTGGCGATGGCCTCGGGGCTGATTTCCCGGCCGATGACCTCGACGGCATGCGGCGCGCAGTGCAGGGCAAAGCCGCCGACGCCGCAGTACAGATCCAGCAGGCGGTCTGGCTCGAGATCGGCGACCCAGCGCGCGGCCTGCGCATACAGCGCTGCGGCCAGCGCGGTGTGGGTCTGGAAAAAGCTGCGCGGCTTGAGATGCAGCGGAATGCCGTTCAGGACCATGCGCAGGCTGTCTGGCCCGGGCAGCAGGATCTCGGTCTCGCCTTCCAGCACGGCCTTGTGTTCGGGCTGAAGGTTCACCGAGACCGGGCGCAGCAAGGGAAGGGCGCGTCGGAGCGAGGGCAAGTGCTTCTCGATGCGCGACAACGGCTCTCTGGAGCGCAGCACCAAGCGCAGGCCGAGTTCGCCCGAAGGCGCTATGGTCAGCAGCAGGTACTTCAGCTCACCGCGTCGCTCGGCCAAGGAATAGGGAGTGATCCGAGCTGCTCGGATGAGCTCTCGCAGAGGCTCGAAAGCGGATTGCAGGGCCGGTGGATACAGCAGGCAATCGGCCAGGTCGACCGCGTGGTCCTTGAGGTCCATCAGACCCAGCATCGGCGCCTCGACCGTTCCGCCCACCGCCATCTTGGCCTTGTTGCGGAAGCCGATGAGCGCGCTGGCTTGGGGCGTCAGCCAGCGCAGGTGGGAGCCGCGGACACGCGCCTCGGCCATCGCTTGCTTGTCCGCCAGCTGCTCCGCATAGCTGCGCTCGATCCAGCTGCAGGAGCGGCAGCGGGCTGCGGCGAAGTGCGGGCAGTGGAGGTCGGGATTCGGGATGGGGGAGTGGGGATTCACAGCCTGCAGGTTCGAGCGCGAGGTGGGGCCAGCCTCGGGCTGGGATCAGTCGCGGCCGTCCTCGTCGTCTTCGGATTCGTCACCCGCGTCGGCTTGGTTCGCCTTGAGCTGCGCGTCATCCAGGCCGCGCAGGAGCTTGAACAGCTCGCGATACGCGGCGGGCGGGCGCTCGGCGGCGCGTTCGTCGCGGGCCTTGCGGATCAGCTGGCGCAGCTGCTGGCGGTCAGCCTCGGGATAGGTCTCGATCACTTCGGTGAGGGCGGACTCGTCGTCGATCAGCCGGTCGCGCAGGGCTTCGAGGCGATGGAAGCGTGCGTTCTCTCGGCGCTGGGCGTCGCGGTCGATCTCCAGGTGGGCGCGGATGGCGTCAACGGCGTCCTCGTCGCGACGCAGCAACTTGGCCAGGTACTGGATCTCTCGCTTGCGGGCGATGTGTTGGGTGATGCGTCGCGTATGCTGGACGGCCGCGCGCAGGGCATCGTCCAGCGGCACCTTCTTGAGCTGGGTGTCGGACAATGACACCAGCCGCTCGGCCAGCTCGAACACGGCCAGGGCGTCGCGGCGTTGCTGGCTGCGGCTGGGGCCGCGGTCTTCCAGATCAAATTCTTCGCTGTCGTCGTGACGGTTCATGGCGGGCGCCGGCGGGGTTCAAACCAGCAAGGATACGTGAGTGGGCGCACAAGCTCTTTCCATCGATGCATCCATGGCCCGTTTGGCCGAGCTGGCCGAGGATGCGCTGAAGCGCTGCAAGGCGCTCGGTGCGGATCAGGCCGAGGTCGGCGTCAACGAAGACTCGGGCCTTTCCGTCAACGTGCGCATGGGTGAAGTCGAGACCGTCGAGCACACCCGCGACCGCGGGCTGTCGATTACCGTCTACTTCGGCGGACGCAAGGGCAGCGCCAGCACGGCGGACCTTGACCTGGCTTCGATCGAGACCAGCGTGCAGCAGGCCTGCGCGATCGCCCGCCACACTGAGCCCGACCCCTGCGCGGGGCTGGCAGAGGCCGAACGCATGGCGCGTGAGTTCCCCGATCTCGATCTCTGGCACCCCTGGGGCCTGAGCGCGGATGCCGCGGTTGAGCTCGCCCTGGCCTGCGAGGCCGCAGGCCGTTCGCTGGACCCGCGGGTGTCGAACTCGGATGGCGCCTCGGTGAGCAGCGGCACCAGCCTCGGCATTTACGCCAACTCCCACGGGTTCCTCGGCGCTGAGCGCAGCACTAGCCACTCCATCAGCTGCTCGCTGATCGCGGGCGAAAGCGATGGCATGCAGCGCGACTACTGGTACAGCAGCGCCTGCGCGGCAGCGGACCTCGAAGACGCCGCGAGCATCGGCCGGCGCGCGGCTGAGCGCGCTCTGCGCAGGCTCGATCCGCGCGAGGCGCCGACCGGCGAGTTTCCGGTGCTTTTCGCGCCCGAGGTCGCTCGCAGCCTGATCGGGCATCTTCTGTCAGCCGCCTCCGGGGGCGCGCTCTACCGTCGCGCGTCCTTCCTGCTTGATGCCTGCGGCCAGCAGATCCTGCCGAGCTGGATGCAGCTGCGCGAACGCCCGCGAATCCCGCGGGGCCTGAGGTCTGCGAATTTTGACGCGGAAGGCGTCACCACAGTCGATTCCGATCTGGTCCGCGACGGTGTGCTGACGCGCTACATCCTCGGTAGCTACAGCGCTCGCAAGCTGGGCTTGTCCAGCACCGGCAATGCTGGGGGTGTGCACAACCTCATCGTCGATGGGCGCGGTGAACGCTTCCGGGATCTGCTGGGCGGTGTTCGCCGCGGCCTGCTGGTCACCGAACTGATGGGGCAGGGCGTCAGCATGATCACCGGCGACTACTCGCGCGGCGCGGCGGGATTCTGGATCGAAAACGGCGAGATCGCCTGGCCCGTCGACGAGTTCACCATCGCCGGCAATCTGAAGACGATGTATCGCGAGATCGAAGCTGTCGGCGGCGACATCGATTTCCGGTCACATATCCGCACCGGCTCCATCCTGATCGGGCGCATGACGGTCGCTGGTGGTGAAAGTCCTTGAGCTTTTCTTGACATCCGTGGCGTCCGGCGCGACAACGTGCGGGCTGTAGGGATACCGCCCTGGTTGAATCCACCTCTTGCAAGGAGCTGACGATGAGCGATGCGCCCGAATCCGCAAACATTCCGTTCGCTCAGCCGCCGGAGCCGCCGGCTGGTCTGAGTCCTGACAACAGCGAGAAGCAGTTCGCGCTGTTCGTGCATCTGTCCGCGCTGCTGGGGTTCTTTATTCCCTTCGCAAACCTCGTGGCGCCGCTGGTGCTGTGGCAGATCAAGAAGAACGAGTCCGCATTCATCGACGATCAGGGTAAGGAAGCCGTCAACTTCAACCTGACTCTGCTTCTGGTCGGGCTGGCTCTGCTCGTGCTTACGGTGATCACCTTCGGCCTCGGGATCTTTGTGACCGCGCCGTTGGGTCTGGCGTTGTGCGTAGCCTGGGTGATTCTGTCGATTCTTGCGGGCATCAAGGCCAACGAGGGTGTCGCATACCGCTACCCTTTCATTCTGCGCCTGATCAAGTAAGGCGTTCGCTGGCCTTGGGCAGTCGCCCCGCTGGATGCGGGGCGTCTGCGTTTCTGGGGCACTCTGCTGCGGCTATGCTTGCGCGCCCGGTTGCCCAAGGTGCGCACGCGTATGCCCTACACCCCCATCGTCGCAACGCTCGGCTACGTGCTGTCGCCCGACAGCCAGCGCGTGCTGATGGTTCACCGCAATGCGCGTGCCGATGATCAGCACCTCGGCAAGTACAACGGGCTTGGCGGCAAGCTTGAGCCGATGGAAGACATCGCCGCCGGCATGCGCCGCGAGATTCTTGAAGAGGCGGGCATCGAATGCCTGTCCATGCAGTTGCGCGGCACGCTCAACTGGCCGGGCTTCGGCAAGCGCGGGGAGGACTGGCTGGGGTTCATCTTCCTGATCGACCGTTTCTCCGGCGAGGTTCCGCAGCGCAATGCCGAGGGTGATCTTGTCTGGATCGATCGCTCGCGGCTGATGGAGCTGCCCATGTGGGAGGGCGACCGGCACTTCCTGCCGCTGGTCTTTGACGCCGACCCCCGACCTTTCCACGGCGTGATGCCGTACCGGGAGGGTCGAATGAAGAGTTGGAGTTACAGCCGCCTGTAGCAGGTTCTGGCGAGGCTTGTTCAGGAATTGCTAAGCCTGGAGCGCTTGGCTATAGTCGACCGGACATGTCACACGCGCTGCGTGTGCACTAGGGAAGGCCAGCATGGCCGTGGGGCGACGCAAGGCACCGCGCTTGATGCAAGCGCCGAGAGTGTCGCGTCGGGGGTGACGCGCCCAAGGCCCTGCGAAACAGGCGCAAGGAGAGGTGGCATGCTGATTCTGACTCGCCGGGTAGGCGAAACCTTGATGATCGGTGATTCGATCACCGTGACCGTGCTTGGCGTGAAGGGCAACCAGGTGCGCATTGGCATTGGTGCGCCGAAGGACGTAGCCGTGCATCGCGAAGAGATCTACCAGCGCATCCGCTCGGAGAGCGCGGATGGGTCCAAGGCGGCCGCCGAGGGCGAGCAATCGGTTTGATGAGGCTTTACCAGTTCGCGCGGCTCGTCTATAGTTGCGCGCTCTGCGGCGTTGGACCAAGTGTCCAATGCCTGCAAATCCGGAGAGATGCCCGAGAGGCCGAAGGGGCTCCCCTGCTAAGGGAGTATAGGGTCAAAAGCTCTATCGAGGGTTCGAATCCCTCTCTCTCCGCCAGATGCACATCGAAGGGGCCGCAAGGCCCCTTTCGATTTCAGCGAGGCGCGATGCCTTCTTTCGCGTTGTTCGGCCGCTGAAGCATCAGAAGTGTGCCGCGTTCTTCAATGCAGAGTGATGCGAAGTGGCATCAAGGGGCTTGACGAGGCGGCGATCACTCCGCATAATTTCGCTTCTAGGCGCCCGTAGCTCAGTTGGATAGAGCACCAGGCTACGAACTTGGGGGTCGGAGGTTCGAATCCTTCCGGGCGCGCCAGCTTCAAGCAAAAGCCCTCGCGCGAGCGAGGGCTTTTTGTTTTCTCTCCGGGTTTCATGAAGACCTGAGGCCCGTGCGTGCTCCCGCGGCCCTGGTCGCCTGGCGATGCCCACTAACCCCGCCGGCATTGTCGATGCGATCGCGTCTGCTCTGATGCCGGGACGCACGCGGACCGCGCTGCATCGCTCCAGCGGCGGGCGCCGATCAATCGGACAGGGGAACGCCGAGAGACTCCGCCAAGGCCCGGATGGCCGGGGCCGAAGGGTACGCGGCGTCACAGCGGCTGCACGCGTTGACGGCGGCTTCTGCGATCTCACGCGCCAGATCTGCTTCGCCGACATCTGCATGGAAGCGCGCGCGTGCCAGTAGTACTCGCGGATGGGCGGGTGCGAGTCGCGCCAACAGCTCGGATGGCATGCGCCCGGATTCCGCTCGTGCAGAGCGCCCTGCGGCGTCCAGCCACAGTCTCAGCAGATCGACCTCGGAGAGCATCGCGTTGCCGCCGCTTCGACGGAACGCCGCGTGGGCGCGCTGAAAGTGCGGCAGGGCTCCCTCGGAGTCCCCGGCGAGAACCCTCTCGCGCGCCTCTACGAGGGTCAGCAGGAACCCGTAGTCCCGACGCTTGAAGCGCTCGATGAGCGCGGAGATCGCCGCTTTGCCGCGTTCAAGATCCGCTGGCGTGCCGAACTCGATGGCGACCCTCAGTCGATTGGCTTCGCGCAACAGCGCAGCCACTTCATCTTCCCCGGGATAGGCGGCCAGCAGCAGTGCATCAAGCGCGGCCAGCCCATCCGCCTCGGCGACGACAACTTCCGAGTACTCGATTGCGCGGGAGAGTCTCGCCAGATCGTGCGTGCCGGTCGGTGACGCGGCGATGTACTGGTCGCGGATCGACAGCGCGTCCCTGACTCGGCCGCTTGATTCGGCAATGCGCTCGCGGACGCGCAGGGCGTACTGTCGTTCCAGTTGGGTGTCGCTGCGCTCGAATGGAGTGATCACCTCCAGCGCTTCGGAGTGTCGTCCCTGCCTCACGAGAAACAGCGCGAGGGCGACCTGCAATTCCGGGGCGCGGTCCTGATGTGCGATGGCATCGAGCAAGCGGTTGTGAGCCGCCTCCGGTTCACCCCGACGTTCCTCGATCCCTGCCAGTGCAATGCTTGCGGAGGAATCGAACGGGTGGAGCTCCAGATAGTCCTCATAGGCCTGCACGGCCCCCTCCTCATCGCCAAGGCGTCGACGCAGGGACGCAATCTGCAACATCGCGCCATCCAACGATCCGCCCAAGTGCGCCACGGCTTCGAACTGGGCGATCGCGCCTTCGATGTCCTCATCCATGGCCAGCAGCAGGCTTGCGTACTGCAGCCGGGATTCGGGGCTGTCTGGAAAGCGTTCGACGCATGCGCGCGCGATGCGCCGTGAGGTGTCCATTTGCTGGTTCACGCTGGCTTGCAGAATGCGCACGTAGCAGCGCCAGGACTCGGTGAAGCGCTCACGATTCTCGAAGGCGATGGCCAAGCCCCGACGGACCGACTGCATGTCGCCAGAATCGACGCCGAGCTGATAGAGGCGCAGCCCCGCCAGTGCGAACTCGGGGTCGGCCTCGAGCGCCTCTTCGAGGCTCGCGCGCGCACTGGGCAAGTCACGGCGCGTGGCCAGCGCCAGGTCGCCCTTGAACAGGGCCTCGATCGCTCGCGGTGAGGCGCTGACCATGGCTTCGACGGGGCCATCGGCGCTCTGGAATGCGCGGTCGGCGGGAAGATCCAGATGATTCAGCAGTTGCGCGGACAGCGCGTCGATCGCGTCCGTGAGCGGTTCACCTTCGCTTGAGAATTCGGCAATCGGGCGCAGCGGTTCGGTCCGATACAGTCGAAGCTGGAGTCGAGGGCGCTCGGCCGTGCCGGCGAACTCACCCTCGACGAAGAATTCCTGTCGCGCACGCTGGGCCAATTCCTGTCTGCGCGGCAGCGAGATATCGCCGGGGTCGCCGCCGATCTCCGCGGAGCCTTTCCACTGCAGGTTCGGACGCACCAGCGCATGCTGCGAAAGATCGACGTAGAGGAGTTGGGCGGCCGCGATTCCAAGCCACGCGGGACTGCTCTCTTCTCTGCGCCGGAGGGGCGAAAGCCCGATTGAACGGATCAGGGTGGCGCGGGGCACCTCGTGTGTCTGCGGCCGCCCATCCTCACCCGCCACCGTGATCGTCTCAGTGGCGCGCCCAACCACCTCATCCTGGAAGACCGCCCAAACGAGTGCGATCGCAAGCAGCAAGTTGACGGAGGTGAAGCGGAAGTCGCGCTCGTCCAGCAGGTCGTCCGGATCCGGGCGGCTGCGCAGGCTCCAGGCGAGCGCACTGGGCAGCAGGAGAAGCAGGCCAAGTCCGACCATGTCGACGACATTGTCGGTGAGCCGATAGCGCGCCACCGCGAAGCTCACGACTTCAACCAGGCCCCAGGCCGCGCCGAAAAAAACGGCCATCGCCTGCAGCACGCGCTTTCGCCAGAGCAGGTTGATCCAGCGGAGTGGGTGATTGGGTCGGGCGGGTGTCATTGGAGAGCAGGGCGCGGGAAATCACAGGGCGGCGCGACGATACCCCAGATGCTGTCTCCGCAGTCTCTCGAAGCCTGGCAATTCGTCTGAGGCTGCCAGAGTTGCAGCCAATGTCCAGCGCCCACCGTAGAGGGCAGGATTACTTCCGTCCATTTCGTCAGGGGCGTGCGACCAGCCCCAGCCTTGCCGCCTCCAGCGTCGCCTCCGCGCGCGAGTTGATGCTCAACTTCCGGTAGATGTCCTTGACATATCCCGAGGCGGTGTGGGGCGACAGGCCCAGCGCCGCTGCCGTCTGCTGCACGGTGTAGCCCTTGGCGATGAGCTGGAGCACCTCCGTCTCGCGTGCCGTCAATGGCTCCGTCAGCGGAGCAGGCATGGCCGACGCGGCCGGCTGGAATTGCCTCAGCAGCCTTCTCGCGATGCTCGGGGACAGCGGCGGTTGTCCGCTGAGGATGCCGCGCAGCATGCGTGCCAACTCCCCGGCAGGAAGATCCTTGAGCACGTAGCCCTCGGCGCCTGCGCGCAGGGCGGGGAAAACATGCGCATCGTCATCGAAGACCGTGCTCACGACACAGAGCGTGCCGGCGCCTTCCCGCTGCAGGGCCTCGATCAGTCGCAAGCCGCTGCCATCGGGCAGGCCCAGGTCGATCAAGGCGAGGTCGGGTGGTTGTCCAAACGCTGCGAGAGCGGTTCGAGCCTCGGCCAGGCTGCCTGCCTCGGCGATCGACGCCTCGGGAAACGCCTCGAGAAGTGCAGCGCGCAGCCACGCGCGAGCCGGTGCGAGATCATCGACGATCAGTGCAGTGCGCGGCGCGGAGGATGTCGAGTCCTGCAGGCTCAAGCCTCGCCTCCTTGCAGAGGAAAGCGCAGGACGATCTTTGTCCCGCCCTGAGTGCCAGGGGTCCAGTCGATGTGACCCTTCAGCTCCGCGGCGCGGCTGCGCATGCTGTCCATGCCCCGTCCCTCCTGCATGTTGGCCGGCGTGCCAAACCCGTCGTCGGTGACATCCAGCAGCA
This sequence comes from Lysobacterales bacterium, assembly GCA_046318115.1. Taxonomy (GTDB): domain Bacteria; phylum Pseudomonadota; class Gammaproteobacteria; order Xanthomonadales; family Xanthomonadaceae; genus Aquimonas. The sequence goes on from JBKCVA010000031.1 coordinate 16,933, forward strand.
GTTGCTGACCATCAGGGCGCACGCGCACGCGAAGGCGTCGGGCGTGCGCGTGGCGGATGGCATTGCTGATGCCCTCGCGGACGATGCGATGCAGGTGCAGGGCCTGGCCGGAATCGAGCTGCGGATCGGGCAGCGACTCGGCCTGCTCCCAGAGCAGCTCCGCCTCGACCGCCCAGAGCCGCTGCCGCGCTTCCGCTTCGATTTCGGACAGAACATCGGACAGCCTGCCCGGCTCGCCGCGCGATCGGCTGACCACGTCGCGCAGGTTCTGCAGCACGGCGCGCGCTTCGTCGGCGAACTCGGGTGTGGGGGCGGTGTAGATCATCTGCAGCAGCTGCGAGCCGAGATCGTCATGCAGGTCGCGATAGATGCGCTCGCGCTCTTCGAGTGCGGTCTGCTGGCGGATGCGGGCGCGTTCGGTCTTTGCTTGTTCGGTGAACAGCGCCTGCTGGGCGGCGAGACGTGAGATGAGGCGGCTGCGTTCCTGCCAGAGCCACGCGCAGCAAGCCGCGGCGATGCTTGCAGCTACCCAGGCAATCCAACTCACTCAATGGGCCTTGGCGATGGCGTCGAACTGCGCCTGCACGCGCTGCGTGCGCGGATGCGCATCGCCCAGCGTGCCGCGCAGGACTGCAAGGCTGGACTCGAATTCGCTGCGCGCCTCCGCAAGGCGGCCCAGCTCGGCCAGGCACTGAGCGCGATTGCCGGCAAACATTCCGGAATACACGTGCTCTGCGCCGAGGGCCGCATGCGCACGCTCGACGAGAAGATCGAAATGCCGCAATGCGAGCTCGAACTGCTTTGCGTCCATCCGCAGCATGGCGAGATTGTTGAGCACACCTAATGCCTCGGGTGCATCCAGCTTCCCCAAGTCCTCATAGAGTTCCAGGGTTCCTGCATGCATGTCCGCTGCTTCCTCGACTTTGCCCAGTCGCTCCAGCGCGAGTGCAAGCGTGTCACGTGCATTCAGTGCCAGCCGATGGGTCGGTCCAAAGCGCGCGCTCAGTCCATCGAGCGCGGCTCGCGCAAGCGTCGAACTGCGTTCCGCTTCGCCTTGATTGACCAGTGCGGTCGCCAGATTCAGTCCGCTGCTCAGGGTCGAAGGGTGGGTTTCGCCCAGCACTCGACGGCGCGCCGCATGGATGGACTCCAGATCGGCGAGCGCTCCGGCTTCGTCGCCAAGGCGGAACTTGAGGGTTGCCGCGAGGTTGCGGGTGAACAGAGTCTGCGGATGATTCTCGCCAAACGCCTGCTCGCGCAGGCGTACAGCTTCGGCGTTGACGTCCGCGGCCTCCTGGAAACTGCCCAGCAGCTGCAGTACCGACGCGAGATCGTGGCGCAGGGCCAGACTGATGCGATGCGAGGGGCCGAGAGCGAGTTCCGAGCGCGAGAGAGCGTTCCTGATATCGGCGACGGCCGACTCGCGCTCTCCTTGCTCGATGCGTGCGCGCAGTCGGATCTGCTCGACATCGAGCGCGGTGGGCGATTCGCCAGCAAGCTCATCCGGGGCGAACAATCGGGTGACAGTAGGCTCGATCTGATCGAAACGTCCGCCCACCAGATCGGCGTTCAGACGCTCGATCGCGGCGCTCGTGCGTTGCTCCGCCAGGGCGGCGATGTCGGGCAGAGCCAGGGCCAAGTCCAGCAGTTCGGTCGCTCGCTCCGCATCGGCCAGCCCAAGATGCGCACGCGCGAGCGTGGTCATCAGCCGGGCACGCGTGGCTTCCGGCATTGTCGTGCCCGAACGCAGGGATTCACCGGCGACATAAAGCAGCTCGCTGACCCGCAGCTCATTGCCGAGGCTGCGTTCGGGGTCGGCCGACTGCAGCATGTCGGTGAGGAAGCCGCTGATCGCCTGCGCCTCCGCTGCGCGCGATTCGGCGTCTGCGCGGGCGCTGGCTTCCGACCAGGCGAAGCGAAGGGAGATGCCGGTGGCGGCCAGCAGCACCAGGGCAATACTCGCTACCGCCGCGCTCAGGGCGCGATGCCGCTTCACAAAGCGGCCGATCAGATAGCCTGGCGTCGGCGCACGCGCGCTGACCGGGCGGCTCTCCATCACCGCGCGCAGATCGGCGGCGAGCGCGTCGACGCTGCCGTAGCGACGCTCGCGCTCTGGCGCGATCGCCTTCATCACTACTTCGCCGAGGTCGCCCTGGGCGCGCCGACTCAGACTCGCCAGCGGCGGCGGATCGCCCGCGCGGACGATATCGAGGGCCTCGAAGGCCGAAGCCGTGCGCAGGCGCGGATACGGCAGCTGGCCGCCCAGCAGCTCATAGGCGATCACGCCCAGCGCATACACGTCGCCGCGCGCATCCACCGCTTCGCCGGCCAACTGCTCCGGCGCCATGTAGGGCAGGGTGCCGAGGATCTGGCCGGCCACGGTCAGCGTCGGGTCCAAGCCGCCGGTGCGCTGCAGCAGGCGGGCGATGCCGAAGTCTAGGACGCGGGTGCTGCCGTCCGGCGTGACGAAGGCGTTGGAGGGCTTGAGGTCACGGTGCAGCACGCCACGGCCATGCGCGTACTGCACGGCCGCGCAGATCGACAGCAGCACGTGCAGGATTTCCTCGCGATCGGGCTGTACGCGTGCGGCCCAGCGGCCGAGATCCTCGCCGGGCACCAGCTCCATCGACAGCCAGGGCAGGCCGCTGCTCGCATCGACGCCCGTCGCGTAGAGGCGTGCGATGCCGGGATGCTCCAGCTGCGCCAGCAGCTCGATCTCGCGTTCGAAGCGCTCCAGCGCGGCACGGGTCGGCAGGCCGGCGACCTTCAGCGCGACTTCGCGCGGCGGCGAGCGCTCCAGCGCGCGGTAGACGCGGCCCATGCCGCCTTCGCCGAGCAGGCCGAGGATGCGGAAGGGGCCGATACTCTCTGGCAGTGCCGGCGGCGCTTCCTGACCAGGCCCGGTCTCGAATGCGAGTGTTGCCTGTTCGTCCGGTCCTGCCGTCATCGCGCCCCCCGCGTGTGCTTTCGATCAGCCGGTTCGACCGGCGATCCGTGCCCGCCCGGCCTTGCTGCCGTTGGGCTTGCCCAGTGCCTCGGCCAGCCACTGGCCGGTCGAGGCCAGCGCATCGGCATCGACGCCATGCGCGAAGCCCATGCCTTCCAGCAGATAGAGCACGTCCTCGCTGGCGACATTACCCGAAGCCCCTTTGGCATAGGGACAGCCGCCGGCGCCGCTGACGGCTGAATCGACCACGCGCACGCCGGCCTCAAGACAGGCGGCGATGTTGGCGATGGCTTGCCCATAGGTGTCGTGGAAATGCACGGCCAGCGCGCTCATCGGCAGCTCGGCTGCGACGGCTTCGAGCATGGCGCGTGCGCGCCGCGGCGTGCCGACGCCGATGGTGTCGCCCAGCGAGATCTCGTAGCAGCCCAGCGCGTGAAGGCGCTGCGCGACGCGCACGACATCCGCCACCGGCACCTCGCCCTGATAAGGGCAGCCGAGCACGGTCGAGACATAGCCGCGCACGGCGATGCCGTCGGCGCGCGCGGCCTCGATCACCGGCGCGAAGCGCTGCAGGCTCTCCTCGATGCTGGCGTTGATGTTCTTCTGCGAGAAGGCTTCCGACGCCGCACCGAACACCGCGATCTCTTCGACGCCGACCGCCTTCGCCCGCTCGTAGCCCTGCAGGTTCGGCACCAGCACCGGATAGCGCACGCCGGGTCGGCGCGCGATCGCGCTGAACACCTCGGCGGCATCGGCCAGCTGCGGCACCCACTTCGGGCTGACGAAGCTGGTGGCTTCGACCGTCTTCAGGCCGGTGGCGGCGAGGCGCTCGATCAGCTCGATCTTGAGTGCGGCCGGCAGCAGGGTCTTCTCGTTCTGCAGTCCGTCGCGCGGGCCGACTTCGACGATGCGTACTTGGTCCATGGGTCTAGTCATCACTCTGGGGAGCTACCGGGCGCGCAGCATCGAACTGTTCGACGCTGCGCGCGCTGCGCTTGAGCTGCAGGGTCGCGTCAGCCTCGAACAGCCCAGGCCGGGAGAGTGCTCGCAGCGTGTCTTCGGGTGTGCCGCGCACGAACACCTGAAGACTGTTCTCGCTGCGGGAGACGTCGCCCCACAGCCAGCCGTCGACGATCATCTGTGCGGCTGCTCGGGTGTCGACCATGTACACAGCGATCGCGTCGGACGCCAATTCGTAGCGTGCGAGCGTGTAGGCGCCTGTTCGAGGTGAGTCCGCGCTGCGATCTTCCTCTCGCTCGTTGCGCGACGCGACCTCTTCATCTGTCGCCACCACGTAGTGTTGACCTCCGTGTTCGACAAAGCTCAGCTGCAGCCACTGCTCGTCCAGAGGATCCGAATCCTGCGCGTCGAGATCAAGGAACGCGGATCGACATTCGTTCTTGACTACCAGGATGCCCAGCGATTCCTCTTCGTCAATGATGTCCCAAACCCCGTTCCAAGCAGGATCGCAGTTCAGCAGGGCGCGGCCGGGAGGCGACTCGAAGCTGGTGCCTGCACACCCACCCAGAGTCAGGACCAGCGCCGCGACAAGGACGCGAAACACCCCACTGCGTGTCGCTCGGGCGGCTCGGCGGCGAGTCGAGAATACGCTGGGGGTGTCCATCACTTCCGTCCCGGCGGCTGCCTCTGCGCGCGCATCAACTCAGCCTCGATCTCGGCCAAGCTGCGCCGGCTGCGCTCCAGCACGATGGAGGCCTTGCGCTCGAACAGGCCGGGGGTTTCGACGATGCGCAGGGTGTCTTCGCGGGTGCCGCGCACGTAGACGTGCAGCTCGTTGAGCGTGGATGAGACGGTGCCTTCGAGCATGCCGTCGATGATCATGCGTGCGGCGGCGCGGTCATCGACCTTGTGAATCTCAAGCGTCGAGCCGCGCAGGCGGTAGCGGGCGATGAAGAAGTTGCGCGTCGGCACCGGGTCGACGCCGTGCACGGGCGGCAGTGTGACCAGATCTTCCAGCGCGGCATCGGCCACCACCACGTAGCGCTGGCCGCGGTGCTCGACGTAGTTCAGCGGCACCGGCGCCTGCCGCAGCGGGCCGCCGTCTTCCAGCTGCGACAGCAGGAAGCTGCGGCACTGTTCATCGACCAGCAGGCCGGCCACCTGGCTGTTCTCGGAGCGGTCCAGCCACACACCTTTCCAGCCTTCGTCGCAGCGCTGGATGCGCTCGCCGGGCGGCGACTCGAAGCGGGTCTCGACGCAGCCAGTCAGCAGCAGGGCGCACAGCGCGAGCAGCCAGCCGCGCATCACTCGGCCGTCTCCAGTCGCAGCAGCACGGCATCGGCCTCGACGAAATCGCCCGCCGCAACCTGCACGGCTTCGACCACGCCGGCGCGCGGCGCGCGCAGGCTGAGCTCCATCTTCATCGCTTCCATCACCAGCAGCACCTGTTCGGATTCGACCGTGGCACCGGCGGCCACGTTGACCAGCACGATGCGGCCCGGCATCGGCGCGCGCAGACGGTCTGCATCGCCGCTGCTCGCCTCGCCCTCGAACTCGAAGGACGGACGCTGCTGGAAGCTCCAGCGCTCGACGCCGTCGTGCAGCAGGGCGCGCGAGCCTTCGAGCTGGCAGAGGAAGCGGTGCAGCTGGGCGTTGATGCGCAGGCTGAGGCTGTCGGCGCTCAAGTGGGCATCGCGGATTTCGACGCGGCTGTCGCCGATGCGGATCTCGTAGTTGCCCGCGCTGCCGGCGACGCGCAGCTCGACGCGGCCGCCGGGCGCGTCCAGCACCAGCAGGCGGTCACCGGTATGGCCGCCGCGCCAGCTGTCGGCGAGCGCCCAGGGCGAATCCGGCTCGGCGCTGCGCGCGGCCTGCGCGTGTACCTGTGCATGCTCGCCCAGCAGCAGGGCGGCCGCGCCCGCGGCCAGCAGTTCAGCCGAGGCCGTGCGCGCGCCCGGCAGCACCTGGTCGAGGTGGCGATCCAAATAGCCGGTGTCGATGGTGGCATCCACCACGGCCGGGTGCCGGATCAGCCGCTCCAGGAACTCGACGTTCGACTTCGGGCCCTCGATCCGCGAGCGCGCCAGCGCATCGGCCAGTCGCGCCAGCGCCTGCGGGCGGTCGGGCGCGTGCACGATGAGCTTGGCGATCATCGGGTCGTAGAACACGCTTACGGTGTCGCCCTCGATCACGCCGCCGTCGATGCGCACGCCGGGCAGGCCCTGCGGCAGCTGCAGGCGCTCGATGCGGCCCGAGCCCGGCAGGAAGCCGGCTTCGGGGTCTTCGGCGTACAGGCGCACTTCGATGGCGTGGCCGCGGCTTTCGATCTGCTCCTGCCGCTTGGGTAGACGCTCGCCGGCGGCGATGCGCAGCTGCCATTCGACGAGGTCCAACCCGGTCACTTCCTCGGTGACCGGATGCTCGACCTGCAGGCGGGTGTTGATCTCCATGAAGTAGAAGTCGCCGGCCGGGCCGACGATGAACTCCACGGTGCCGGCGTTGACGTAGTCGATGGCGCGCGCGGCCAGCACGGCGGCCGCGCCCATTTCGGCTCGGCGTTCGGCAGTGAGGAAAGGCGAGGGCGATTCCTCGATCACCTTCTGGTAGCGGCGCTGCGCCGAGCACTCGCGTTCGTTCAGATGGATCACGTCGCCGCGGCTGTCGCCGAACACCTGGATCTCGATGTGGCGCGGGGTTTCGACGTAGCGCTCCAGCAGCACGCGGTCGCGGCCGAAGGCGTTGGCCGCCTCGCGCTGGCAGCTCTCCAGATTGGGCAGGAACTCGGCTGTGGAGCGCACGATGCGCATGCCCTTGCCGCCGCCGCCGTGGGCGGCCTTGATCATCAGCGGATAGCCGATGCGCTCGGCTTCGGCGGCGAGGCGCTCGCGCGACTGGTCCTCGCCGGTGTAGCCCGGCACCACCGGCACGCCGGCCGCGGCCATCAGCTCCTTGGCGCCAGCCTTCGAGCCCATCTTGCGCATTGAAGCGCCGGAGGGGCCGATGAAGACGAGACCTGCGGCGGCGACGGCATCGGCGAAGTCGGCGTTCTCGGACAGAAAGCCGTAGCCGGGATGGATGGCCTCGGCGCCGGTGGCGCGCGCGGCTTGAAGGATCGCTTCGGGTCGCAGGTAGCTCTCGCGCGGGGCCGAGCCGCCGATGTGCACGGCAACGTCAGCGAGACGGGCGTGCTGTGCGCCGGCATCGGCATCCGAGTAGACCGCCACGGTGCGAATGCCGAGGCGGCGGCAGGTGCGGATGATGCGGCAGGCGATCTCGCCGCGGTTGGCGATCAGGACGGAAGCGAAGGGCATGCGGGCGCGTCTCGCACGGCCCGCGGGGCTGGGGGCCGCTTCAAGGGGCGTTAGTTTCGGGGATTCGCCCGCGCTTGGCTATGTGCCGCAGGGCGGTGGCGCAGGCCCGCGGAGATTACAGCCCGCTCAGCGCACGCAGTTCGGTGCACGGCTGGCCGCGCTCCCAGAGCTCGTCGAATGCGTTCTGCAGCTGGCGACGGCGCCCTTCCGCCTGCAGGCTGGCGCTGCCCTCGAAGCGGCTGGCCAGCGGGCGCAGGAAGAAGCCGCCGGCATCGTTCAGCAGCAGGGCCATCGGGTTCTGCTGGTCGATGGGTTCGCTGACCTGGCGAACGTGGATCAGGCTGGTGAGGCGCTGCATCAGCGGCAGCCAGGGGTGCTGGGCGCGCTGCAGGCTGGCGGGCTCCTGCAGCAGCACGCGCACCTCGACGCCGCGACCGCGCGCCAGCAGCTGCCGCAGGGCTTCGACCGCTTCTGGCGTGCCGAGCAGAACGGGGTCGAGGTCGCGGGCGAACACGCACAGCCGGAGCCGCGCGCGTTGCAGAAGCTGCAGGCTCACCTGGCGGGCTTCGTGCTCGCTGTCGATACTGAGCAGTTCGGGTCCGGCGTTGCGCGGAATCTCTTCCTCGCCGAGGGACCGGCGCATATGCACGTGCTCGATGCCTGCCTCGAAGAAGTGCTCGCCGTAGGCTTCGAAGCCGTGGCGCGCATAGAACTCACGCGCATGCACCTGCGAGTGCAGCTCGACCTGCTGCAGGCCGCGCGCGCGGGCGATCTCGACCAGCCGCTCCAGAATCACCCCGCCAACGCCGCGTCCGCGCCAGACGTCCAGCACCGCCATGCGGCCGATGCGGCCGTCGGGCATCAGCCGGCCCGTGCCGATCGCCGCGCCGTCGGCACTGCGTGCGATGACGTGCTGGCACAGCGGATCGAGCGCATCGAGTTCGATGTCCAGCGGCACCTTCTGGCCGCGCACGAAGACCTCGTCGCGGATCGCGCGCAGGCTGTCGAAGTCGCGGCGGTAGTCAGCGGGTTCGACGCTGAAACCTTCGGGGATGGCTGCGCTCATGCGGGTCTCGCGGGTGGGGTCAGCTCGATGTGGTCAGCGCGACAGGATCAGCGCGCGCGCGACTTGCGCGCCGGCTGCAGGATCAGATGCCCGGCCTGCAGCAGCGCCCAGGCGCTCTCGCGGTCCTGTGCCTTGAATGCAGCCCAGTCGGCGATGCTCAGCGCATCGCCGCGTGCCAGCCGCTTGGCGCCGGCCGGGCTGCAGGGGTAGGACTCGCCGTGCACGAACATCAGGGCGCCGCGACCCTGGCGCGCCCAGGCGCTGCGGCTGAAGGGATGCCAGCCGAGCTGGCCGCCGGCCGCGAGCGTGTCTTCGAGCTTGGCCCGGCTGGGCAGGCGCGGGCCCGGCTGCGGCGTGCCGGCGTTGCGGTAGGCGGTGATGAAGCGCCCGAACCAGCGACCCAAGGCGGCGTCGTCCATCGCCAGCAGCGGGGCCAGCGCGCCGCGCACGCGGGCGAGTGCGGCGGCATCGATCTCGGCGACATCGCGGACTGGCGCGAGGTCGGGATCGACATAGCGCAGCTCTTCCGACAGCTGCGTGCCCAGCTCGTCGGCGAGGTCGGTGACCAGCTCGTTGACGGACGGCGCGCGCATGCCCAGCGACAGGGTGAGACAGGGCGTTTCGGCGACACCGTGGTGGGGCACGCCGGGCGGCAGGTAGAGCACATCCCCGGGGCAGAGCACCCAGTCGTGGCTGGGCGTGAACTGCTGCAGCAGGCGCAGCTGTGCGCCTTCGCGGAAGGTCTTGGGCACAGCCGGGTCAACGTCGATCTGCCAGCGCCGCTCGCCCAGGCCCTGCATCAGGAACACGTCGTACTGGTCGACGTGCGGGCCGACCGAGCCGCCGGGCACCGCGTAGCTGATCATGATGTCGTCGATGCGCCAGCGCGGCAGAAAACCGTAGTGCTGCTTGAGTGCCGCGACATCGGCGTCCCACTTGTCGACGTCCTGAACCAGCAGGGTCCAATCGCGCTCACCGAGACCGGCGAAGCGCTCCTCGGGGAAGGGGCCGGTCTCCAACGCGTAGTGGTCCTTGCGGCGATCGTGCAGCACCAGACGCGACAGCGCGCCGTCCTCGCAGGCGAGGCCAGCGAGATCCTCGGGCGTGATCGGGCAGGCCCGATCGGCGAAGGCGCCGCGGATCAGCAGGGGACGCTTCTGCCAGTAGTCGCGCAGGAAGGCCGCTGGCGCCATGCCGAGGCGCTGCTTTGCGCTGGCCTGCACTTCGATCGGCGGCGCGGACGAGGCAGCGCGCTTGCGGGGAGCGATCGCCATCTCAGATCGCCTTCGCCAGTTGGGCGGCAAGGCCGGTGTATTCGCCCGGCGTCAGCATCAACAGCCGCGACTTGTCGTGTTCCGGCAGCTCCAGCGAGGCGATGAAGGCGCGCATCGACTCCTGGGTGATGCCGTGGCCGCGGGTCAGGGCCTTCAGCTGCTCGTAGGGGTTGGGCAGGCCGTGGCGGCGCATGACTGTCTGCACCGGTTCGGCCAGCACTTCCCAGGCGGCGTCGAGGTCGGCCGCCAGGCGATCCGGATCCGCCGAGAGTTTGTTCAGGCCGCGCATCAAGGCATCGATGGCGATCAGGCTGTGGGCGAAGGCCACGCCCAGCGCACGCAGCACGGTGGAGTCGGTCAGGTCGCGCTGCCAGCGGCTGATCGGCAGCTTGGACGCGAAGTGCTCCAGCAGGCCGTTGGCGATGCCGAAGTTGCCTTCGGCGTTCTCGAAGTCGATCGGGTTGACCTTGTGCGGCATGGTCGAGCTGCCGACTTCGCCGGCCTTCACCGCCTGCTTGAAGTAGCCCAGCGAGATGTAGCCCCAGACGTCGCGGCAGAAGTCGATGCCGATGGTGTTGATACGCCGCTGCACGTCGCAGAGTTCGGCGATGCAGTCGTGCGGCTCGATCTGGGTGGTGTAGGGGTTGAAGTTCAGGCCGAGGCTTTCCACCAGCGTCTTCGCGAGCCCCGCCCAGTCGACCTCGGGATAGGCCACCACATGCGCGTTGTAGTTGCCGACAGCGCCATTGATCTTGCCCTGCAGCTCGACCGCGTCCAGCTGCTTCAGCTGGCGGCGCAGGCGCGCCAGCACGTTGGCGATTTCCTTGCCGACCGTGGTCGGCGAGGCGGTCTGGCCGTGCGTGCGCGAGAGCATGGGCAGCTCGGCATGGGCGTGCGCCAGCTCGCGCAGCTTGGCATCGAGCTTGGCCAGCGCCGGCTGCAGCACTTCGCGGCGCGCCTCGGCCAGCATCAGGGAGTAGCTCAGATTGTTGATGTCTTCCGAGGTGCAGGCGAAGTGCACGAACTCCAGCGCGGGCCCAAGCTCGGCGTCCTCGCGCAGGCGCTCCTTGATGAAGTACTCGACCGCCTTGACGTCGTGGTTGGTGGTGCGCTCGATCTCCTTGACCCGCTCGGCGTCGGCCACCGAGAAGCCGGCGGCGAGAGCGCGCAGGCGCGCGCTGGCGTCAGCGGAAAAGGGCTTGAGTTCGGGGATGCCCGGATGCGCGGCCAGGGCCAGCAGCCACTCGACCTCGACCCGCACGCGGGCGCGGATCAGCCCGTATTCGGAAAACACCGGCCGCAGGGCGTCGACCTTGGCGCTGTAGCGACCATCGACGGGGGACAGGGCGGTCAGCGGGGAGAGGGCAGTGGACATGGGGCTCGCGCGGGCGGGGAGGGAAGGCGGCGGATTTTACGCTGCATGGCTCGCCGCGTCGGCTTCGCTGTCCCGCGCGGGCGTAGGATCGGGGCTTTCGTGCGCAGGAGAGCCGCCATGAGCAAGCCCCGAATCGAACGCGACAGCCTTGGTGAACTCGAAGTGCCCGCCGAGGCCCTGTGGGGCGCGCAGACCCAGCGCGCGGTGCAGAACTTCCCGGTCTCTGGCCAGCGCATGCCGCCGGGCTTCATCCGCGCGCTGGCGCTGATCAAGTCGGCGGCGGCGCGCGCCAATGCCGATCTCGGCCTGCTCGACGCCAAGCTTGCCGAGGCCATCGAGGCAGCGGCCGCGGAAGTCGCCCAAGGGGGGCACGCGGAGCAGTTCCCGGTCGATGTGTTCCAGACCGGCTCCGGCACCAGCAGCAACATGAATATCAACGAGGTGCTGGCGGCGCTGGCTAAGAAGCGCCTGCGCAAGGCGGTGTCGCCGAACGACCACGTCAACATGGCGCAGAGTTCGAACGACGTGGTGCCAAGCGCCATCCAGGTGTCGGCGTCGCTGGCCCTGCGCGAGCAGCTGATGCCGGCGCTGAAGGCGTTGAAGAAAGCGATCGGCAAGCGTGCCGACGAACTGGCGGACGTGCCCAAGACCGGCCGCACCCACTTGATGGACGCGATGCCGCTGACCTTCGGCCAGGAGCTGGGCGCCTGGGCCGCGCAGCTCGCAGGTGCGCGCGAGCGCATCGAACAGGAAGCCGAGCGGCTGCGCCTCTTGCCGCTGTCGGGCACCGCCATCGGCACGGGCATCAACGCACATCCGCAGTTCGGCAAGCGCGCCTGTCGTGCCCTGCAGGCGCTGACGGGCATCAAGTTCCGTCCCGCCGAGAATTTGTTCGCCGGCATCGCCGGACAGGACGCCGCGCTGGGTCTGTCGGCACAGCTGAACGGGCTGGCCGCCATGCTGATGAAGATCGCCAATGACCTGCGCTGGATGAACTCAGGGCCCTTGGCGGGCTTGGGCGAGATCGAGCTGCCGACTCTGCAGCCGGGCAGCTCGATCATGCCGGGCAAGGTCAATCCGGTGATTCCCGAAGCCGTGGCCATGGTCTGCGCGCAGGTGATGGGCGCGCACGTCACGGTAACGATCGCCGTTCAGAGCGGCAGCTTCCAGCTCAACGTGATGCTGCCGCTGATCGCGCACAGTCTGCTGCAGTCGATCGAACTGCTTTCGAACGCGATGCGGCTGCTCGGCGAGCGTGCCGTCGCAGGTTTCCGCGTGCACGCAGATCACATCGACGAGGCCTTGTCGCGCAATCCGATCCTGGTGACCGCGCTGAATCCGGTGATCGGCTATGCCAAGGGCGCGGAGATCGCCAAGCGCGCCTATGCGGAAGGCCGGCCCCTGATCGATGTGGCCGAGGAGGTGAGCGGCCTGCCGCGCGCGCAGCTTGTCGAATTGCTGGACCCGCGCGCACTGACCCGCGGCGGGCTGCAGGGCGGAGGTTCGGCGGGCGGCTGAAACCGTCTGCGGTTCAGGCCGCCTGGCGGCGTTCCGCCTTGTGGCTGTACATGGCCTGGTCGGCCCGACGCAGGGCGTCCATCGGATCGCCGCCCGGCTCCAGCCATGCGGCACCGACGCTGAAGTGGATGGGGCAGGGCTCGGGCAATGCGGCCAGATCCTCGGCCATGGCCTGCACGCGCGCCTCGATGGCATCGGGATCGCGCAGATGCGAGATCACCAGGAACTCGTCGCCGGCGAAGCGCAGGATCTCGTCGTCCTCGCGGAAATGCCGGCGCAGCGCCATGGCGACCGCGCTCAGGCAATGATCGCCCGCGGCATGGCCCGCCTCGTCATTGATGCGCTTGAAGTCATCGAGATCGAAGAACAGGAGACAGGCGCCCTCACGTTGCGCGCGGTGCAGTACGTCCTCCAGCCCGTGGCGGTTGCGCAGGCCGGTCAGGGCGTCGCGTTCGGCCTGGGCACGCAGGGCCTGCTGGCTGACCCGCAGTTCGCGCTGGGCGCGGCTGGCCAGCGCCAGCATGCAGCCGAGGGCGATCGTCCACTCGGCGACCAGATCGAGCGACGAGTGGCCGGCAACAAACAGCGACAGGAGTTCGCCCGGAACGCGGTCGACGCCCAGCACAAGCGACCCGTAGGCCCAGGCCTCCAGCGCGCCGAACACCGCGCGGAGTCCGAATCCCAGCGCCAGCCACTCCAGGCTGAGGCCGCGCCCGCCCAGGCTGAGCACGGCACCGGTCGTGCAAGCCAGGGCAATCAGCGCGGATTGAGTCATGCCTATCGCCGGCACGCTGTCCAGCCACAGTCCGCCGAGCAGGCCGTAGGCCGCAGCCAGCATCCAAGGCTGGCCGGGCAGGCGTGAGCGGTCGGCCTGCGAAGTGAAGCGAAGCATGCCGGCCAGCAGATAGAGCAGGAACGCAGTCTTGGCGGTGGCGTAGGTGACGCGGGCGATGAGCAGGCCCAAGGCTTCGGGCTGGGCGAGCCAGTAGAACCACGTCACTCCCAGCGCCACGCAGTTCCACTGCCAGGCGCGCGCCCAGTCGCTCAGCACTTCGCCGCCTTCGCGGCGGCCGCTGAAACTGAGAAGAACCGTAATCAGCAGCACCGACAGCGTCTGGATGCCCGTGCTCCAGCGCCAGAGCAGAAGTTCTTCCACTCGTGCCCCCGTGGGTCGCCGCGTCGGCGCGTGGACTCAGCTTGCCATGGCCTCGCTGCCGCCGCCCACGGCCTGGATCGCACGGTCGCGCCCGCTCTTCTTGGCGAGGTAGAGGGCCTTGTCCGCTAGCGCGATGAGGCGCTCGGGCGAGAGCTGGCCGTTGGGCACCCGAGTCGCGACGCCGATGCTGATGCTCACGATGCCCTTTGGAGAATGCGAGTGTGCGATGGCGAGACGCTCGACGTTGGAGCGCACGGTTTCTGCGATTTCCATGGAATGCGCAGCGGTGGTCTCGGGCAGCAGCAGGGCGAACTCCTCGCCGCCGTAGCGCGCGGCCAGTTCACAGGGGCGGCGGATGGCGAACTGCAGGGCGCTGCTGATGCGGCGCAGGCACTCGTCACCCTGCAGGTGGCCGTAGGTGTCGTTGTAGGGCTTGAAGTAATCGACGTCGCACATCAGCAGGGACAGCGGATGGCGCAGGCGCTCTCCGCGGTCCCACTCGCTGCGCAGTACGGTGTCGAAATGGCGGCGGTTGGCGAGGCCGGTGAGGCCGTCCATCGCCGAGAGCCGCATCAGCTCGCGATTGACCTGGTCCAGCTGGTGTGTGGTCTCCAAAAGCTTGTCGCGCATCTGGGCGATGCGCGACATGGCCCGCACTTTGGCCGCGAAGACGATCGGGTTGATCGGCTTGACCAGATAGTCGTCGCCGCCCGCCTCGATGCCGGCTTCCAGATCGGCATCGCTGGCGCGACCGGTCAGGAAGACGATGGGTGTCCAATCGCCGGGCCCCTCGTGGGCGCGGATGCGCCTCGCGACGTCCAGGCCGTCGATATCGGGCAGGACGACGTCCAGCAGGATCAGGTCAGGCCGGCGCTGTCCGTACAGTGCCAGCCCCGCTTCGCCGCTCTCGGCCTGGACGGGTTCGATGCCTATCTCGCGCAACAGGTGGGCGATCATCGCCTGGCTGGTGCGAGAGTCCTCGATGACGAGCGCCCTCACGTCTGGCCGCTCCGCGCCGCACGGGCGGGACAGGGCTGGCTTGCGCTGCTGGACATGGGTCGCCCCCGTGGCGGCCGCTGGAACTGGCGTTCACGGATGCAAGTCCCGCGCCGCAACCGCCGTCGAGCGCTCGGCGGAAGCGGGCAAGCGCGGGCTCAGCGCCAGTGTTCGGCGACCCAGGCGGTGGGGTGCACCTTGCGGTACCACTTGCCGCTGACGCCCGCGATGGCGTCCGGCGGGTTCGGTTTGCCGTGGAAGGCGATGATCTTGGCGCCTTCGGGCAGGCGCGGTGGCTGGAACCAGCACAGGATTCCCGGTCGCACGCAGTGGCGCTTGAAGCTGCGGCACCAGCTGTCGGGCCAGTAGCTGACCTTGCCCTGGCGGCCGAGATAGCCGGTGATGAACTCCTGCTCGTTGCGAACCTCGGACAGGGCCTTGTCCTTGTTGGCGGCGAGATAGTCCAGCGCATCGGCATGCGCGCCGATGGTGTAGCGGTAGACCGAGGTGTTTCCGGTGCCGTCGCGCTTGTCCCACTCCTTGATGACCACGAACTCGCCCGGCGGCTCGAAGAACGCGTCGATGCTGTCGACGATCACCACATCCAGATCGATGAACAGGGTGGTGCCCTTCAGGTCGTACAGTTCGCGCTTGAAGCTGGTCAGCTTCAGCCAGCCGTGGCCAAAGGTCCAGGGAAGGCGCTGGTCGAAATCGGCGAAGCCGACCTGCGGGATGTCGAAGACCTCGATGTCGGGCTCGATGCCTGCGCGGTCGTCGGTAAGGCAAACAAAGCGGTGCGGGCGCTTCAGGTGCCTGCGCACCATCGAACGCAGCCGGTTGACGTACTCCGGGCCGTACTTGCGGCCCCATTTGATGCACAGGACGTTGACCGGTTCCATTGCTGTTTGCGCTCGCCATCGGTGTGTTTGCAAGGGGCCGCATTCTACATGTGGGACCGCGATGCCCCCTTGCGCCTGCTTGCTACACTGCCGCGCCCTTCTGCGCAGACCGCCCCGTGACCCGCAGCGAGATCGACACACTGACCAGCGACCGCGTACAGGAGGCGCGCGTCACCGACGCCCGCGGCGCCCTGCTGTTCGATCGCCGACGCATTGCCCAGGCCGACCGCCCGCTGCTTGATCCGCAGCATTGGGCCGGCCGCGGCCGCATGGAGACTGCGCGTGGCGGGCGCGGCGCCGTCTGCTTCGTGCGCGGCGAGTTCGGCGAGGCGGTGATCCGCCACTACCGCCGCGGCGGCCTGATCGGCCGGGTGATCCGCGACCTCTATCTCTGGAACGGCGAGGACGCCAATCGCGCCTTTCGCGAATTCCGCCTGCTGGCGGAACTGCGCGCGCTCGGCCTGCCAGTGCCTGCGCCGCTGGCGGCCGGCTATGCGCGAGCGGGTCTGTTCTACCGCGCTGACCTCATGACCCTGGCGATCGCCGACAGCCGAACGCTGGCGCAAGCGCTGGCTGCCGGGCAGGGCGAGGCGTTCGACTGGCGCGGTCTTGGCACGCTGCTGGCGCGCTTCCACGGCGCCGGCGCTTACCACGCCGACCTCAATGCCCACAACGTCCTTCGGGACGGCTCGGGCGGGCTGTGGCTGATCGACTTCGACCGGGGCGACCTGCGCGCTCCCGCACTGGCCTGGCAGCGCGCCAACCTGCAGCGTCTCGCGCGCTCGCTGCGCAAGCTGGGCCTTCGGGGTGAGGGGCTGGCGCGGGCGTGGTCGTCCCTCTGCGCGGGCTACGTCGAAGCCGGCGGCAGCGCGGCCGCCGGCGAGCTGACGTCCGCATGAGCTCGTCAGCCCACGTCAGCGCGGACACCGGCTGGGCCCTGCATTTCCTCGGCGTGGGCAGCAGTGCGGCGGTCGAGCTGGGCTCGGCCTCGGCGGTGCTGGAGCACGAGGGCCGGCCGCTGCTGATGATCGATTGCGGCGGCGAGGCCCTGACTGCCTATCTGAAGCAGTACCACGAGCCTCCGCCGGCCGTGTTCATCACCCATGCCCATCTCGACCACATCGGCGGCATGGAGCGGCTGTTCTTCCGTCTCTACTTTGACGAGGCACGCCGCGGCCGCTGCCGGCTCTATGTGCCGGCGCCCGTGGTGCCCTTGCTGCAAGCCCGCCTGGCCGACTATCCCGGGGTGCTGGCAGAAGGTGGCGCCAACTGGTGGGACGCCTTCCATCTGATCCCGGTCTCGCGCGGCTTCTGGCACGCCGGCCGGCAGTTCGACGTTTTTCCCTGCCGGCACCATGCGCCGGACACCGCCTTTGGTCTCGCCCTGCGCGGCAGCTTCGTCTACAGCGGCGATACCCGGCCCATCCCCGAGCAGCTGGCGCGCTACCCCGAAGAGACCCTCGCCCACGACTGTGGCCTGTGCGGCAATCCCTCGCACACCGGGCTCGACGACATCGAGCGCGAATACCCGCAGGCGTGGCGCGAGCGCTTGGCCCTGTACCACTACGGGTCGGCCGCGGACGGCGCTGCCATGCGCGTGCGCGGCTACCGGGTGCTGGCGCCCGGCGAGCGATTGCCTGTGCCAAGCCCCGCGCCGTCGACCCTGCCCGCGCTTGTCTGAGGGTGTCCGAGGCTTGTGCAAATTTCCCGGAGCGGCTACTCTGCCGCGCTTCGCAGCGTTCGTGCGTGAGACTCCGGAGAGATGTCCGAGTGGTTGAAGGAGCACGCCTGGAAAGTGTGTATACGGCTAAACCCCGTATCGAGGGTTCGAATCCCTCTCTCTCCGCCAGTTTCCGCATCTGAACGATCTGCCCGCCGCGACGCCTGACAGGGCTGCGGCCGCTGCCCCGGCAGCCCCTCTATGGTGGCTCCCGTCGGTGCCTTCGCGACGATAGGCTGCAAACCCCGCCAGGCCCGGAAGGGAGCAACGGTAGTAGCTGACTCGGGTGCCGGAGTAACGCTGGCGGGAGTCGCCACCCTTTCGCACACGACAAGGCCCGCTTTCGCGGGCCTTGTCGTGTGCGTGGGATTCGGGATTGGGGATTCGGGATTCGTCCGACGGTTGCAAGCGCGTGGCCGCCTCGCGCTTGCGTCTTCGCATACCGCTACGCGGTCCGCGCAACGGCGGGGCAGGGTCGTTTCCGCCGCTCGATGTCGCGCTTGAGGTTGTGCCACCGCATGGGCTGCGAACGAGGACTGTGAACTCACAGTGGACGGGTTGCCTCGACTTCGCTCACCGCCCGGCCGCATGGGCAAGCGAAGCCGCGCGCTGGGACTCGACCATGCACGGCGCCCTTCGGTCGAATCCCCAATCCCCAATCCCCAATCCCAGGCCGGCCCAAAGGGCCGGCCGTGGCACAATCGCAGCCCGCTCCACGCAGCAGGCAACGCTCCATGTCCTACCTCGTCCTCGCCCGCAAATGGCGGCCGCGCCGCTTCGCCGAACTGGTGGGGCAGGAGCATGTCGTGCGGGCGCTGACGCATGCGCTGGAAAGCGGGCGCGTGCACCACGCTTTCCTGTTCACCGGCACCCGCGGCGTCGGCAAGACCACGATCGCGCGCATCTTCGCCAAGAGCCTGAACTGCGAGAGCGGGCAGGGTGCCGAGCCCTGCGGCGAATGCTCGGTCTGCCGCGACGTCGACGCCGGCCGCTTCGTCGACCTGTTGGAGATCGACGCCGCCAGCAACACCGGCGTCGACGATGTGCGCGAGCTGATCGACAACGCCCAGTACATGCCGGCGCGCGGCCGCACCAAGGTCTATCTGATCGACGAAGTGCACATGCTGTCGAAGCCGGCCTTCAATGCGCTGCTGAAGACGCTGGAAGAGCCGCCCGGCCATGTGAAGTTCCTGCTCGCCACCACCGACCCTGAGAAAGTGCTGCCGACGGTGCTGTCGCGCTGCCTGCAGTTCAACCTGAAGCGCTTGACGGTCGAGCAGATCCAGACCCAGATGACTGCGATCCTCGGAGCCGAAGGCATCGAGGCCGAGACCAGCGCGCTGGCCCAGCTCGCGCGCGCCGCCGACGGCAGCCTGCGCGATGGCCTGTCCCTGCTCGACCAGGCTATCGCCTACGGCGGTGGCGCGCTGCGCGAGCCCGAGGTGCGGGCCATGCTGGGCACGGTCGACCGCGCCCAGGTCGGCGCGCTGATCGAGGCTCTGGTCGCCGCCGACGGGGAGCGTCTGCTCGCCACGGTTGACAGCATCGCCTCCTTCGCGCCCGACTTCGGCGCGGCGCTCGACGCCCTGGCCGAAGCCCTGCATCGCCTGCAGCTCACCCAGCTGGTGCCCTCGGCGGCGGTCGAGGACGAGCGCGTCGATCTGAAATCGCTGGCCCAGCGCGTGCCGGCCGAGCGCGTGCAGCTGTGGTACCAGATGGCCCTGCAGGGCCGCCGCGAGCTGCCGATGGCGCCGAGCGAGCGGATCGGCTTCGAAATGGCCCTGCTGCGCATGCTCGCCTTTGCCGGTTTCGATCCGGATGCGGTGCCCGCTCGGCCCGGTGGCGCGGCGGCGCGGAGCGAGCCCGCGCGCAGCGCGCCTGCGCGCACGGAATCGCCGGCTCGCATGGCCGAGCCGACCGCGCCGCGTTCAGTGGCGGGTGCCTCGGATGCGATCGCGCGCCTGAGCGCGGTCTTCGATGATGCGCCGGGTCGCGCACGCGGACCCACGGCTGAAGCGCCTGCTTCGTCGCGCGCACAAGCGCCTTCGCCGGTGATGGCCGCGCTGGCGGCACGCTCGGGCTCCGCCGCACTGCGGATGGCGCCAGAGCCCGAGACGATACCGCCCCTCTCGCCTTCGCCGCAGGCAGAGGTCGGACGCGAAGCCTTCGATCCGCCGCGCGAATTCGTGGAAGCGCTGCCGAAGGCCGCGACCCTGTCAGCGACTGCAGCCGCCGCCCCGCCCTGGGGCAGCGCTCCGACCGCGCAGCAGCCGCCTATCGGGGACGCGCCGTCGTCGGCCGCAACGCTGCCGCGCGCTGGCGAAGACAGCTCCGCAGTTGCTGCCGTCGAGCCCGCACGTCCGATGCTCAAGGCCGTGGACGCGCCGCCGGCGCGCCTGCTCGACCACGAGGACTGGCTCGATCTGCAGGCCCGTTGCGGCCTCGGCGGCCCGGTCCGCGAGCTGGCGGCGCATTCGGTGTTCGCCGGCTACGACGGCATCCGCCTGAAGCTCAGCCTGCCGTCGCGCCTTGAACATCTGCGCCTCGACGGCACCGTCACCGCGCTCTCGGCCAAGCTCGGCGAGGCGCTGGGCGAAGCGCCTCGGATCGAGTTCATCAGCGAGGAGCTGCAGCGCGAAAGCCTGCACGCCCGCACCCATCGCCAGCGCGGCGAACGCCAGGCCGCGGCCGAAGCGTCTTTCCAGAACCACCCCGCAGTGCGTCGCTTGATCGAGCAGCACGGTCTGCGCCTTGTGCCGGATTCCATTCGTCCGCTCGATTGACAGCCTGCAGCTCACCACGCTGTTTGGATGCTGCGAAACACGCCAATCGCAATCGGTCAGGCCGCATGAGTCTGGCGCGGATCCGTACTCACTCACGTGGGATCGAGCACGTACGTCCTCGATCCGCGGGTCCTTTGCGCGCGGCAAGCTCCGACGAATCACAGCTTGCCGCGCGAGGTAGGCCGCGGCGCGGCGTGGCCGGCTCTTGCCCCGCGGCCGCCGATCTTCAGCAAGGTTGAGAGAAGTCAAGGACGAAAATCCCAGTTTATCGATAGACATTAAGATCGAGTTAGCGCCTGGGCTTCAAGACTCCGCGCCCCCAGCGTCCCATGGCGTTGGGAGTTCGTCCCTCCCCAGGTACAAAGACCCCATGCAGAACACTCTGAAGTACGAGGCTGAGCTGCGCGCCAGCCAGCTCGGTCTTGCCCTCTCCTTCGCCATTCTTGGCCTCGCTACCACGGCCGCGCGCGCGCAAGACGCCGCGGACGAAGCCGAACTGGTGCTGGATCAGATTCAGGTCACCGGCTCGCGCATCACCCGCGAGGGCTTCATCACCCCGTCGCCGGTCACGGCGATCAACTCGGAAGAGATTCGCGCCACCGGCGCCGAAACTGCGTCCGACCTGCTGGCCTCGCTGCCGGCGCTGCAGAACACCTTCACCAGCGCCAACTCGGGTCGCTTCATCGGCACCGTCGGCCTGGGCCAGCTGGACCTTCGCGGCATGGGCCAGGCGCGCACCCTCGTGCTGGTCAATGGCCGTCGTCACGTGGGCTCCAGCCCGGGCTCCAGCGCAGTGGACGTCAACACCATTCCGGTGGAGCTGATCGAGCGCATCGAGATCATCACCGGCGGCGCTTCGGCGGTGTATGGCGCTGACGCCGTCGCGGGCGTGGTCAACTTCATCATGAAGCGCGACTTCCAGGGCTTTGAAGCGCGTGCTCAGCACGGTGCGGCCGACGAAGGCAGCTTCGAGCGCAGTTTCGCCAGCTTCACCGGCGGCAACACGTTCTCTGATGGTCGTGGTTCGGCGGCTTTCTCGGCCGAGTTCAGCACGCAGTCGAGCCTTGGCTTGACCTAGCGCAGCGTCGGTCGCCAAAGCCTCGTGCTGGTGCCCAACCCGGCCTTCGATCCCTCGCGGCCGGTGAGTGAGTCCAACCCGCAGCGCGTGCTGCAGGGCCCCGGTGGCCTGTTCACCCAGACCAATGGCGGCCGTTTCGTGGTCGGCGGCACGTCCTACGTGTTCGATGCGGACGGCAGCTTCCGTCGCCAGCGCTTCGACGGTCCCCGCGACACCGGCCAGTGCGTCAACTGCGACTACCTCGATCTCGCTCCGACCACCGAGCTGCAGCCTGCGCTGGATCGCTTCAGCCTGAACAGCTTCTTCAACTTCCAGATCAACGAGAACCACCGCGCCTTCTTCGAGGGCAAGTACTCGCGCAGCAACTCCGAGTCGCAGCGCCAGCCCTCGTTCGATCAGATCAGCGCCGACGGCAGCACCGGCGGCCTGGTTGTCCGTCTCGACAACGCCTACGTCAGCAACGAGCTTCGCCAGCTGCACGAGCAGGCGGGCCGCCAGCTGATCCGCGTTGCGCGCTTCAACGAAGACGCCGGTCGTCGCGGTGAAGAGGCCGAGCGCCAGACCTTCCGCGTGGTCGCCGGTGTGGACGGCTACTTCGGTGAGAGCTGGGGTTACGAAGCGGCGGCGGTCCACGGCCGCACCACGGTCGATCGCATCAACTCGGCGAATCGCATCAACGAGCGCTTCCAGGCCGGTCTGGACGCGGTTCTCGACAGCAGCGGCAACCTCGTCTGCCGCACCACGATCGATCCGAACGCGATCAACCCGCACACCGGTTCGGTGTACTCCGCGTTCGCGCGCACCGGCTGCGTGCCGTTCAGCATCTTCGGCAATGGCGCCGTCAGCGCCGAAGCCGCGCAGTGGTTCAACGCGCGCTCGCTGAACGAGGCCAGCCTGAGCCAGACCGTGCTCGGCGGCTCGGTCAACAACCCCTTCCTGTTCGACACCTGGGCGGGCAGTGCGGGTTTCGCGGGCGGTGTCGAGTACCGTCGCGAGGCGAGTTCGGAGAACACCGATCCGCTGTCGGCGCTGGGCCTGACCTTCCTCAACGCCATTCCCAGCCGCGGCGGCAGCTACGACGTCAAGGAAGCCTTCGCCGAGCTGAGCCTGCCCGTGCTCGCGGACCTGCCGGCGGTCGAGTCGCTGACCTTCGACTTTGCCGGTCGCTTCTCCCACTACGACACCATCGGCTCCACCGGCACCTGGCGCCTCGGTCTCGACTGGAGCGTGATGCCCGGCCTGCGCGTTCGCGGTACGCGCGCTCGCTCGGTGCGTGCCCCCGGCATCAACGAGCTGTTCAATCCGCAGTCGGCGAACTTTGCCGTCGTCGCGGATCCCTGCAGTGCGCGCAACATTCCCAACGCCGCCAACCCGACCCAGCGTGCCGCCAACTGCCGCGCCCTGGGCGTGCCGGCGGGCTTTGAGGACGCGGTCAGCTCCGGCCGTCCCGGCTTCTCGGGCGGTAATCCGGACCTCAACGAGGAAGTCGGCACCACCACCTCGCTCGGCGTGGTGTGGCAGCCGGAGTTCGTCGAAGGGCTGGGCCTCAGCCTCGACTGGTGGGAAATCGACCTGACCGACGCCATCGGCGCCGTGACGGCTCAGATCAACGCCAATCGCTGCGTCGATGCCCCGGGCGGGATCAACAATCCCTTCTGTGCAGCGATCCAGCGCGCGGGCGCCAATGGCTTCGTGGATTCGGCGGGCCGCGCCTGGGCGCCGTACGCCATCTACAGCTGGACCGCGTTCAGCGAGAACCTCGCCCGCTCGCTGCGCGAAGGCGTGGACATCGAGGCCGACTACCGCTTCGAAGCGTTCGGCGGCGATGCCAACGTGCGCTTCCTCGGCACCCGTCTGCTGAAGGTGCGCAGCTACGCCTTCCAGGATTTCCCGCAGGAGTTCGTCGAGGCGCTGACCACCGAAGGCAACCCGCGCTGGCGCGCCAACCTCTCGGCCAGCTACCGCCACGGCCCGTGGCGCGCGAGCTGGGAAACCCGTCATGTTGACGGCGTGCTGCGCGTTGCCCTGGAAAGCTTCCAGAGCAACCCCGGCCAGGTCGCGCCGATCCGCAACGGCTCGGCGGCCTACCACGATCTGCAGGTGGGCTACCGCTTCGACAAGGGCGTCGAGGTCTACGCGGGCATCGACAACGCCTTCGACAAGCAGCTGCCGCCGGCGCGCTTCGGCACCGGCGCCAACGATGGTCTGTACGACAACGTCGGCCGCTTCTTCCGCGTTGGCGCGATCGTGACCTTCTGATCGTCGCGCCCCGGAGCATGCGTGCGGGCAGTTCGCTGCCCGCACGCGCGTGACGCGGCAACACCCACGAGGCCGGCGCTTGCGCCGGCCTCGTGTCGTTTCGGGGGCGCTCAGCGGAGATGAGCTGCTCGCTTCGGCACCCGCATGCGGGCCGCTACACTAGGGCGCCCGACAGCGCGCAATGCGCGGCTGACCTTCACCTACACCCTCGGAGACCCCTCCATGCGTGGACCTCTCGCCGGCCTGATGCAGCAGGCCCAGAAGATGCAGGACAACATCAAGAAGGCCCAGGAAGAGCTGGGCGCGATCGAAGTCAGCGGCCAGGCCGGCGGCGGCATGGTCAAGGTGCAGATGACCGCGCGGATGGACGTGCGTCGCGTGCAGATCGATCCGTCGGCGATCGGCGACGACATCGAGATGCTCGAGGACCTGATCGCCGCGGCCTTCAACGACGCTGTCAATCGCGCCAACGAGGCCTCGCAGGCGCATATGGCCAAGGCCACCGCGGGCATGCCGCTGCCGCCTGGCATGAAGCTGCCGTTCTGAGTCTGCACTTTGAACAGGACGGCCGATGGCCTTGCTTGAACAGCTGATCGACGCGCTTCGCGTGCTTCCGGGCGTCGGCGCGAAGAGCGCGCAGCGCATGGCCTACCAGCTGCTGGAGCGCAATCGCGAGGGCGGGCGGCGCCTCGCCGCAGCGTTGGAGGCAGCCATGCGTGGGATTGGCCACTGCGAGCGCTGCCGCACCTTCAGCGAAGACAGCCTGTGCGCCGTTTGCGCCAGTGCCAGCCGCGAAGCCAGCCAGCTCTGCGTAGTCGAAACGCCGGCCGACCAGACCGCCATTGAAGCCGCCACCGGCTACCGCGGCCTGTACTTCGTGCTGCTCGGCCGGCTGTCCCCACTTGATGGCCGCGGCCCGCGCGAGCTTGGCCTGCCGCAGCTCGATGCGCGTCTGGCGGAAGGGCAGGTGCAGGAGTTGATCATCGCCACCAGCGCCACCGTCGAAGGCGAAGCCACCGCCCACTACCTCAGCCAGCTCGCGGCCAAGCACGGCGTGCGCGCCAGCCGGCTTGCGCATGGCGTACCGCTGGGCGGCGAACTCGAGTACATCGATCGCGGCACCCTGGCGCATGCCTTCGGCTCGCGTCAGGCGGTCGCTCAAACACCCCGCACAGGAGCATCGGAATGAGCGAGACCATTTTCGACCGGATCATCCGCCGCGAGATCCCCGCCGACGTCGTTTTCGAGGACGAGCACGTGCTGGGCTTTCGCGACATCCAGCCGCAGGCGCCGGTACACGTGCTGTTCATTCCGAAGAAGCCGATCGCCACGCTCAACGATCTCGACGAGGCGGACACCCTGCTGGCTGGCCGGCTGATGAAGGCCGCTGCGGACTACGCCAAGCGCGAGGGTTTCGCTGACAAGGGCTATCGGGTGGTGATGAACACCAACCGCGACGGGGGGCAGTCGGTGTACCACATCCACCTGCATCTCATGGCCGGCCGTCAGATGACCTGGCCGCCCGGCTGATCGCCTCGCGCATGCGCCGCAGACACGAAGGGCGACCCTGAGGTCGCCCTTCGTGTCTTCAGGCCCCGGGGAGTGGGCGCATCAGAACTCGAAGACCACTTTGACATTGGCGCCGGCCGGCACGCTGTCGACGTAGCCGATGGCGCCCGGCGTGCTCGCGACCTTGGCGACGACATCGGCGTCGCTGTTGGCTTCTTCAGGCTTCTTGGCGCGGCCGGTGAAGATCAGGCGAGACCAGTGCGAAGTGAGCTGTGCGCCGGGTTTGCCCAGGACATCGCCATCGAACTTGGTGCGGGCAGCGCCGGCCTTCTGGAAGACGACAACAACCGGAGCACCGCCGACGCGCTGTTCCTGGCCGAGGAACACCGCCTGCACGGCAGACTTGTCCATGGTGGCCTGGCTGGAGTCGGCGGCGACGATCACAGCACCGGCGCTGACCAGCGGCGAAGCCAAGAGCAGCACGCCGCAGCTGAGCAGGGTAGAGAGGCTTTTCATGCTCATGACTCCTTAAAAGCTGAAGACTGCGCCGAGGACCAGGGCGTCGCCGTCGGTCTGGCCCACAACATCCGGATTGAAGCGACTGTAGTCGGCCTTCAACGCGACGTTGCTGGTCACGTCCCAGCGCACCCCGACTGAGGTGTAGGTGTAGTCCGAGGCTTGGCGCTGGAGTGCGCCCTGGGTCGCATTGAACAGCGGCGGCGCTACACGCAGAGGTTCGGCCAGGCTGAAGTCGGGATCGGCTTTCGCCCAGCCATACACGACGTAGGGCTGCCAGGCCCCGAAGCGATAGCCGGCCGAAACGTAGGACTCCCGTGTGTCCGGCGCAATCGAGTCGTCGATGCCGCGCCCGATGGTCTCGAATCCGACCACCCAGTTGCCACGGTCGATGTCGGCGCCGACGCCCCAGAAGTAGCCGTCGTCCTTGACGACGTCGATGCTGGTGGCGACGCGTCCGAAGCCGTTGCTTGTAAGTGCCGTCAGCAGCGGATTCAGCAGGGGCGAGTCGATGTCGGTCTTTGCGGTGATGTAGGCGGCGCGCATGTTGAGCCAGCCCGCGTAGCTGCCGTCCCAAGCGATACCGAACAGCCTGTTGAGCGACTGCTGGAAGGTCACCTGCGGCCGCACGACCGTCACGTCCGTGCCTCCGTAGATCACCTGGAAGCTCGAGAACAGATCGCCGTCGAAGCGGCTGTAGTTCAGGTTGATGCCGTCGAAGTTGTCGAAGCCTGTACCGCCGTACACCGTGCGCGGTGGGCGCAGCCAGGCGTAGGCGTAGCCGACCTCAAGAAAATCCGAATAGCGATAGAACGGAATGCGCTGGCGACCGAGCTTGGCGGACCAGTTGCCGGACTTCCAGTTGAGGTAGGCCCAGGCGAACTCGGGTTCGAAGTCTTCGCGACCGCGCGCCACCACCTGGGCGGTGGCTGACCACTGCTCGGCAAGATCTGCGCTGATCTGCACCGCGAACAGGGACTCGGGCTTGAAATCGATTTCGTCGTCGTAACCCAGGAGGGGGATCGGGTTGTCGTCGAGTGTGGTGCCTGCCATCACTTGACCGAATCCGCTCAAGCGGACCTGGGCGTCGGCGACGACGGGGAACATCAGCGCCAGGGTCAGGGCGCAGCAGAGGGGTTTGATCACGTCGGGGCTCCGGCTGTTAAGTGCCGAATGCCGGGGTGCAGGACGTGTGCCAGATCGCTGGTCAGCGAGGCATCGGTGCCGGGTTGTCCGCGCGAGTGCGTTCTTATGTGTTTGATTTGTATTTACTTTGTTTGCGAGTTGGCGGGCTTGCTGCCCGCCTCGAAGTGCGCCGCCTGGCAAACGATTGCAGGCGCTTGTGCTCCTTGCCGGCTGCGGGTAACGAAAACTTGACGTGCGCCGGGGCCGGTTCGAGCGGGGCGTGGCCCAGTTGAGCCCGACGCCGCAGGCGTGGCCCGGGATACGCGTGGCGACCCGCGCTGCGGCGCGTCGAACCTATGGGCTCGACCTCGCGGTACAGGGCGCCAGCGGACTGCCGGTGCGGAAGAAACAGTGAGGGTTGCAGGCCCAGCCGCGCTTACGCGGCCTGGTGCGAGCCGTAGCGGCGCAGGCGCGCGTAACGCTGCTCCAGCAGCGCGTTGAGATCCAGCCGCTCCAAAGCCTCGACTTCGCCGATGACCGCCGCCTTGATGCGCTTCGCCGCCTCGGCGGGATCGCGATGGGCGCCGCCGAGCGGCTCCTTGATGATCTTGTCGATAAGGCCGTGCTCCAGCAGGCGCGGCGCGGTCATGCCCATCTGTTCGGCGGCATCGCGGGCCTTGTCGGCGGACTTCCACAGGATCGAGGCGCAGCCTTCGGGCGAAATCACCGAGTAGGTGCTGTATTCCAGCATCAACGTGCGATCGCCCACGCCGATGGCCAGCGCACCGCCCGAGCCGCCTTCGCCGATGACGGTGCAGACCACGGGAATCTTCAGCTCGGCCATCTCGATTAGGTTGCGCGCAATCGCTTCGCTCTGGCCGCGCTCCTCGGCGCCGACGCCGGGGTACGCACCGGGGGTGTCGATGAAGGTCAGCAGCGGCATCCGGAAACGCTCGGCCAGCTTCATGATGCGCAGGGCCTTGCGGTAGCCCTCGGGGCGCGGCATGCCGAAGTTGCGCTTGATCTTGCTCTTGGTGTCGCGGCCTTTCTGGTGGCCGATGAGGGTGACCGGCTTGCCGTCGATGCGGCCGATACCGCAGACCAGTGCCGCGTCATCCGCATACGCGCGGTCGCCGGCGAGCTCTTCGAACTCCTCGCAGATGTGGCCGATGTAGTCGAGCGTGTATGGCCGCAGCGGATGCCGCGCCAGCTGCGCCACCTGCCAGGGCGTGAGCTCGCGGAAGATCTCTTCGGTGCGCACCTTGAGCTTGTCGCGCAGCTTGCCGATCTCTTCCTCGATGTTGAAGGCCGAGCCCTGGCTCGCGTGCCGGAGCTCGGCGATCTTCGCCTCCAGCTCGGCGATCGGCTGCTCGAAATCGAGGAAGTTCTGGTTCATGGGGCGCGGTCTTGGGAGAGCGTGAAGGGCGGAAGTATAGCCGGCGCCCCAGAGTGGGCTCGAACGCTGGGGTATGGACGTCCGTCCCGCAGTGACAGGCGTTACAGACCGTCGACCGCGGCGCCCAGCGCCGAGCGCGTGACCTCGGCGAGCAGCGCCAGGCCTTCCTCATCGACGCAGTAGGGCGGCATCCAGTACAGCACGTCGCCCAGCGGACGCAGCAGCACGCCGCGCTCAATGGCGTGGCGGTAGGCGCGCAGGCCGGCGCGCTGTGCGGTTGGCAGCGGCGTGCGCGTCGCTTTGTCCGCGACCAGTTCCAGCGCAAGGATCATCCCGGTCTGTCGCACCTCGGCGACGTTCGGATGCTCGGCCAGCGGTGCGGCCAGCGCGGCCATGCGCGCTGCGGTGGCGCGATTGCGCTCCAGCACCGGCTCGCTGTCGAAGATGCCAAGCGTGGCGCGCGCTGCGGCGCAGGCCAGCGGGTTGCCAGTGTAGCTGTGAGAATGCAGAAAGGCGCGTTCGCGGCTGTCGTCAAGAAACGCCTCGTAGAGGTGTTGCGGTGCGAGCACCGCGGCCAAGGGCAGGAAGCCGCCGGTGAGTCCCTTGGAGACGCACATCAGATCCGGCGCGATGCCGGCTTGCTCACAGGCGAACAGCGTGCCCGTTCGGCCGAAGCCGACCGCGATTTCGTCGGCGATGAAGTGCACGCCGTGGCGTGTGCAGAGTTCGCGGGCCCGCTTCAGGTAGTGCGGGTGATGCATGCGCATGCCGCCGGCGCACTGCACCAGCGGCTCGACAATCAGCGCGCTGATGGTGTCGCCCTCGCGTTCGAACAGGGCTTCCAGCGCCTGCGCTGCGCGCTCGGCGCAGTCGAGTGCACTCTCGCCCGGCAGCGCGTCCCAGGCATCGGGCGAGGGCGTGAAGATGGGCGTGATCAGCAGCGGCGCATACACCCGCCGATAGAGAGGGATGTCGGAGACGGCCAGCGCGCCCAAGGTCTCACCGTGGTAGCTGTTCGACAGCGCGACAAAGCGCGTGCGCTGGACGTCGCCGCGGTTGCGATGGCTGTGGAAGCTCATCTTCAGCGCGACCTCGATGCCGGCCGAGCCGTTGTCGGCGTAGAACACCTTGGCGAAGGGTGGCGTGCCTTCAGTGCGCGGCGCGAGCCGCAGCAGGGCTTCGGCCAGCTCGATGGCCGGCGCGTGGCTGAAGCCGGCCAGGATCACCTGCTCCAACTGCTGCGCCTGCCGCGCGATGGCCGCAGCGATGCGTGGCTCTGCATGGCCAAACAGGTTGGTCCACCAGGAGCTGACCGCATCGAGATAGCGGCGGCCCTCGAAGTCGATCAGCGAGGCGCCCTCGCCGCGCGCGACCGGCACCAGCGGCAGCAGGTCGTTGTGGTGCTCGCGCATCTGCGTGCAGGGGTGCCAGAGCACCTCGAGATCACGCTGGCGCCAGTGGGCTTGCAGGGAAGGGGCGGTCGACATCGCTTTGCTACACTCGCGCGGTTCGTTTTCACAGGCGGCCCGCAGGGGCCGGATCACCAGCCCGCCATGATCTTTCGCCACTCCTCCCGCGTCCATGCTGATCTGCCTTCGCGCCTGTCCGCTTCGCGCGCCGCGCGCGGCTTCACCCTGATTGAAATCCTCGTGGTGGTGACCATTCTCGGCATCCTCGCCGCCCTGGTCGTGCCGCAGCTGATGAGCTACCCCGACGAGGCGCGCGTGACCCGCGCCCAGCAGGACATCCAGTCGCTGCGCACCGCGCTCGATCTCTACCGCATGGACAACTTCAGTTACCCCAGCACCGAACAGGGCCTGGGTGCCTTGGTCACCAAGCCGGGCGGCCGGCCGGAAGCGCCGAACTGGCGCAGCGGCGGCTACATCAAGGAACTGCCGAAAGACCCCTGGGGCGGTGACTACGTGTATCTCAGCCCGGGCCAGACCGGCGACTTCGATCTGTATTCGCTGGGCGGCGATCGCGCGCCGGGTGGAGAGGGCCCGGCCGCCGATATCGGCCGCTGATCCGCGATGGAGCGGACAGCGCTGCCACGGTCCTTCGTCAGGAGCGCTCGTACACGCGGCTTCAGCCTGATTGAAGTGCTGGTGGTGGTGGTGATCCTCGGCGTTGTGGTGGGCGCCGTGGCGCTGTCGGTCGGCGGCGGCGCCTCGCGTGAGCTCGAAGCGCAGGCCACGCGCCTGCAGGCCCTGCTGCGCCTGGGCTGCGAGCAGTCCGAACTGACCGGCCGCGACCTCGGCATGTTCCTCAGCCGTCGCCGCATCGAATTCGCCTGGCGCGGCCCCGACCGCTGGTACCCGCTCACCGATGCCCCGCGCGAACCCTTGCGCTCGCGCGAGCTCGATGCCGGCATCGAGTGGACGCTTGAGCGCGATGGCGAGCGGCTGGGCCTGCTCGACGATGCGCCCGCGGACCCGCAGCTGCTGTGTCTCTCCAGCGGCGAGCTGAGCCCCTTCCAAATCGAACTCTCGCGCGCTGATGTGCCAGAGCGTTGGCAGCTCGAGGGCCGCCCCGACGGGCAGGTGCTGCGGGAGCGCTGGGATGGGTGAGAAGCCGGGATTGGGGATTGGGGATTGGGGATTCGGAGAAGCCGCGCTCCGATCCTTGCGGCTGCGTGCCCTTGGTCTTCCCGGCTGTGCAGGGACTGCGCCCAGGGTCGCAAGCGCTGGAAGCCATGCCGTCGGGGTGGCGCATGCGTCGTCCTTCGACGCCGAGCCTGCAAATCCCGAATCCTTGCCCTCGCGCGCAGCGCTCGGGCGCTCACAGGCGCGCGGACCGGTGGTCCGCAGGCGCGCCTCTTCGCTCCCGAATCCCAGCGCGCGCGGACGCGCGCGTGGCTTCACCCTGCTCGAAGTGCTGATCGCGCTGCTGATCCTGTCGCTGGTGCTGGTCGCCTTGATCCGCGCTGCAGGGCTGCAGGCGCAGGCGCTCACTCATCATCGCGACAGCACGCTGGCGCAGTGGGTGGCGGCGAATGTGGCCGCCGAGCTGCGCGCCCAGGGCGCGCCGCCGGTGGGCCGCCAGCAGGGCGAGATGCGGATGGGCCCGCAGCGCTGGCGCTGGCAGGCCGAAACCAGCGACACCGACGTCGAGCGCGTGCGGCGCATGGAGATCAGCGTGTTCGCCGCGGAGAGCGAGAGCCTCGCAGGGGGCGACGCCGATCCGGTCGCACGTCTCACCGCGTTCGCAACCCCGTGACCCTCGACAGCGCTCCGGAACGCAGCTCGGAGGCGAGTTCGGCCAGCACTGCGCCGAGTTCGTCAGGCCAGGTCATCGCGCTGTCTCGCGTCCGCAGGCCTCGCCTGGCCTGCTGGCCGAGTCCCGATTCCTTGCACTCGAGCGCAGCGCTCAGGCCGCTTCCTGCGCGCGGGCCGGTGGTCCGCATGCGCGCCTGTTCACTCCCCGACCGCGGCGCGCGCAGGCGCGCGCGCCAGCACGGCTTCACCCTGCTCGAAGTCGTGGTCGCGGTCGCGCTGTTCGCGGTCGTCGCGGCACTCGCCTACGGTGGTCTCGACAGCGTGCTGCGCGCGCGCGGGCAGCTTGAGGCCCAGGCCACTCAGCTGGCGCGCCTGCAGTTCGCGGTGGGGCAGATCGAGCGCGACCTGCGTGCAGCCGCCGCGCGGCCCGTGCGCGACGGCTTCGGCCAGCGCCAGCCGGCCCTGATCGGCAGCAGCACCGGCATTGAGCTGAGCCGCTATGGCTATGCCAATGCGCTGGATGCCAGCCGCGCGGAGATCGAGCGCGCGGCCTACCGGCGCGTGGAGGATCGCCTGCAGCGACTGCGCTGGCCGGTGCTGGACCGCGCGCCCGGCACGCTGCCGGAGCAGATCGAACTGCTGGAGGGTGTCAGTGACTTCCGGCTGCGCTACTTCGCGCGCAGCGGCCGCGAGTACGACCGCTGGCCGGCACCGGGCAGCAACGAGCTGCTGCCGGTGCGCGTCGAGGTGGAGATCGAGCTCGCGGGCTTCGGCCGCATCCAGCGTCTGCTGGAGCTGCCCGATGCGGAGGCGCGGCTGTGAGCCTGCGTGCGCGCCTCGGCGCCTCGCCTCCGCAGCGCCAGCGCGGCGTGGCCCTGATTGTCGCCGTGCTGGTGCTGGCGATCGCAGCGGTGATCGTGGTGGGCCTGCTGGATGCAGGCGAGATCGCCCAGGCCCGCACCCGCAACAGCCTGCGCGCCGAGCAGACCTGGCAGCTGCAGCGCGGCCTGGAGGCCTGGGCGGCGCAGGCCCTGCGCGAGGACCAGCGTGCCGAGCCGAACGTCGACGCTTTCGACGACCTGTGGGCGCAGCCGCTGCCGCCGCTGGATATTCCTGGTGGCCGCATTGTCGGGCGCCTGCGCGAGCAGGGCGGCTGCTTCAACATCAACAGCCTGCTGCGCGGCGACGAGCCCGATGAGCGCGCGCGCCAGCGCTTCGAGCGTCTGCTGCGCGCAATCAACTTGAATCCCTTGGTTGCGGCGCAGGCGCTGGACTACATCGATGCCAACATCGACACCACCGACGGTGGTGCCGAGGATGGCGCCCAACTTGCGCAGACGCCCGCGCGGCGGGCGGCCAACCGTCCGATGGTCCACGTGTCGGAGCTGCGCCTGCTGCCGGCGCTCGACGGCGAGGGCTACCGCCGCCTGCGCCCGCAGGTGTGTGCCTTGCCACAGGGCGTGCCGATCAACCTCAACACCGCCTCGGTCGAGCTGTGGATGAGTCTGGACGAGGCGATCACCCGCCGGCAGGCGGAGATCCTGTCGCGCGAAGGGCGCGCGCGCTACCGCGACCTCGGCGAGGTCAATCGCGAGCTTGAGCGTCTGGGCCTGCCGCCGCAGCCCGAGGACGCTGCGCTCGGCGTCTCTACCAGCTACTTCGTGCTGGAGGCCGACATCCTGTTCGACGATCTGCCCTTCCGCTACAGCAGCCACCTGTACCGCGACCGCGAAACGGTGAGCGTGCTGGTGCGGACGCGGGGCGGGCTGTAGCCCGAGGGGAGTTCGCGGGGCGCATGTCAGCGGCGAGGCGTGCAGGATTCATGTCTGCGCTCCCACCGAAGGCTGACCGAGTCGAAGGGGTCGCGCCAACGCCCAACGGTCGGCGTGCATCGAGCACCTGTCAGGCCCGCTCCCCTGCTCATGGGGCTAGGTGGGGCCCAGCGCGCAAGGGGCTGTGGCCGACAGCCCTGGCTTGCTCCCGTCAGGCACTGCGAGTGCAGTCGCGTGCGCGGGTCACGCGAGTCACCTCTTGAGTGCGCGAGCCCGGGGACCGCGCAGCGCGGTCCCCGGGCTCGTGGGGCGAAGCTTGAGGAGAGCTGTCAGTCGTGAACCCAGGCGCTGTCGAAGCGGTAGGTCGATGTCGTGATTCCGGCAGGCTGCAGGCTGTTCGGACCGCGCAGCTGGATCCAGGGAATCAGACTGCCGAAGGCCGGGGCATCGAGGCTGACCTCGGCAGAGGCGGTGGACACGATGAGGCGCGTGCTGTTGCCCGCAAGGTCCACGGTCAGGCGAAGGTTGCCGGTTTCGCCCTTGGGCAGGGCCTGCGACCGGGCTTCACTCTCACGCACAACCTCTGCACCTTCGAAGACGTAGCGCCGCAGGACCAGGTGGGCTGCGCCCTGCGCGTCCCGTTCGAGCACGACCAGCATCCACTGCCGGCTGTCTTCGATCGCACGCAGCTGCAAGTCGCCCGCTGGCTGGGTCGCAACGATACGTGCGAGCACCGTGGAGCCCTCGGATGGTTCGCCGCTGAAGCCAAGGTCCAAGCGCAGACCGCCGGCGTCGAACAGGCCAAAGCGGTTCTGCTTGAGCCCCAAGGTGTTCCACTCGGTCGCCGGCAGGCCGGTCGCCGACTTGCCGGACGTCAGCGCCGACTTCTCGTCGCAGAGGCTGCCCGAGGCATTGCCGCCGGTCGGCAGCGGGTCCTCGAAGATCTCGCAGAGGCCGAGCGGCGTGGCCAAGGCCTGGCCGGAGAGGATCAGGCTGAGCAGAGCGGCGCGAGCGAAACTGATCATCGGAGCATCCTCGTCTGGGTGGATGCTTCCGGGAACGGAGACTCCGCAAAAACCGTATCAGCGGTGATCGGAGGAGGGTTCGGCGTCGCCTTCAAAGCGCTGCAGCAGGCGGGGGTCCGCCGGATCCACGGCCTCCGCCTGAGCGCGGAGATCGGCGCGCTCGCGCTCGGTCAGGGGCTCCATGCTGCGCAGCCACAGCGTGGCAAGCTTGAGCAGACTCGACGGAGCGCCTTCACTGTCCTCCAATGCAGCGCGCAGCGCTGAGATCTCCCGCCGGGCCGGGCCGCGATCGGCGGCATCGCGTAGCTGGGCGAGCAGGCCCAGCACGCGCAGATTCCGATTGCCGGGGAAGCTCAGCAGCACCGCCTCCGCGTGTTCACCAAGGCGGCGGCTGCGTTCCCCCTGCGAGGTGCCGATCAGGAGTCGATTGGTGTACAGACGCTGGCGCGTGGCGTCGGCCACGTCGGGCCAGGTCAGCATCTCGTCAAGCAGCTGTGTCGCCTCATCCAGCTTGTTGTTGGTGGCCAGCGCCATGACCTGGGAATTGGCGTAGGGCACGAGGCGGGCATTGCCATCGCCCAGCACTTCGCGCGCCTCCTTCAGCATGGCGGCGCCTGTCGCTTCGGCCGACTCCGCTCGCGAGGTCGACAGGTAGAGGTGGAGCAAGGCCTGGGCGATGGCGAGGCGCTCGATGCCGGTCTGCTCGGTGCCGCTGCGCGCTGTCAGCAGCAGTCGCTCGGCTTCCGCATGTCGATCGAGAGCGATCAGCGCGCGCGCGCGCAGGCGCACCCAGGCAGGCGGCACCGGGCTGCGCTCGGTGAGCGCAACAACCTGTCCCGGGTCGCTGGTGATCAGCAGCTGCGCCAAGTGGCCGACGTACTGCACCTGCTGCGCCTCCGAGGCGCCCGGCATGATCAAGGCCAGGGCATCGATGGTTGCGCGCACTGCGTCGGTGTTGCCCTCGATCGACTGCAAGCGCGCGGTTTGCAGCAGCAGTTCACGGCGCACGTCGAGCGGCCAGCCCGTGCGCTGCGAGAGTGCGTCGATCATCTGCTGAGCCGCTTCGCGTTCACCCAATCCGATGGCCGCCTCGATGAGGGCGAGCGAAACGCGGGGATCGCTGAAACCGCCGCTGGCGAGCTGACGCTCCCAGGCCTGGCGCACGATCTTTCGCAGATCGGGCCCTTGCCCCGCAAACGGGTCGGCGGCGCGGAACATGTCCAGCAGAAACCGGTTGACCCGTTCCGAATTGTCGCGCTCCTCGATGGCGACGGCGTGCGCGCGCGCCAATTCCGCGTCGCGCACCAGAAGCTGTACCAGCAAGCCGATGATCAACAGCAAGGCGACTGCAACGGCGCTGAGCGGCAACGCGTGCCGGGCCATGAACTTGCGCATGCGGTAAGCGCGGCCCTGTCCCACGGCGCGCACCGGGCGACCCTCCAGGAAGGCTTCGATGTCGAGTGCGAAATCCAGGGTCGATCGGTAGCGCTCGTCGCCGCGCTTGCGCAGCGCATGCAGGACGATGCGATCGAGATCCCCGCGCAGCCGTCGGGCCAGCTGTCCTGCATGCAGCAGGCCGCATTGCCGGGCCATCACGTCGCTGCTGCGCAGGCTGGGCAGTGCCGGCGATTCGTCACGTACCTGTCGCTCGATCTCGGCAGGGCTCAGGCGATCGAAACGGTAGGCGGAGACACCGCAAAGCAGCTCGTACAGAAGCAGGCCCAGCTGATACACATCGGTGGCGACGTTGCAGGGTTCGCCGCTGAAGTGCTCGGGCGCGGCCGAAGACAGCGAGAAGTAGCGATCGGCCGTCGCCGTTGCCTTCAGG
Source organism: Lysobacterales bacterium (assembly GCA_046318115.1). GTDB lineage: Bacteria > Pseudomonadota > Gammaproteobacteria > Xanthomonadales > Xanthomonadaceae > Aquimonas. Next base: position 52,661 of record JBKCVA010000031.1, read on the forward strand.
TTGGGCTGCAGGGCTTTGGCGATGCCGAAGTCGAGCAGGCGGGGCTGTCCGTTGGGGTCGACGAAGACGTTGCTGGCCTTGAGATCACGGTGCACGACCAGGTTGCCGTGTGCGTGCCCTACCGCCCCGAGCACCGCCAGAAACAGCTGCAGCCGCGCTTCGATGGACAGGCGTTCGCGCGCGCAGTGTTCGGTGATCGGAGCGCCTTCGACGTACTCCATGGCAAGCCAGGGCAGGCCCTCGGGCAGCATGCCGGCATCGATCAGCCGCGCGACGTGCGGGTGGTTGAGGCTGGCTAGGATGCGCTGCTCTTCGATGAAGTGGCGGCGGGCCGCGTCATCGACGCCGATCCGCAGCAGTTTCAGGGCGACCCGCTGCCGACCCGAGCCTGCCGCGCGCTCGGCCAGCCAGACTTCGCCCATGCCACCGTGGCCGAGTGCGCGCAGCAGTCGGAACCCGCCCACTTCGCCGAGTGCGCCGATCTCGCCGGCGATTCTGCCGAAGACAGGCGGTACGGACGGCTCGCTCTCCTCGCCAATGCCGGCATCGGCTTCGAGCAGGCGCTGCAGCTGTGCGGCTCGCTCGGGGTGGCTCTCCGCCAGCGAAGCCAACAGCGCTTCGCGCTCCTCAGGGGGCAGTTCGATACAGCGTTCGAACAGCGCGCTCAGGGGCTCCGTGGCGGCGGCTGCGGTCACCGATTCAGTTCAGCACAGGGTTGCAGCGCTCGGCGAGATAGGCGCGCGCGAAGCGCCAAAGGCGGTTGGCGGTGGGCACCGAAACGCCGAGCTGGACGGCGGCCTGCTCGATGCTCATGCCGAGGAAGTAGCGCAACTCGACCAGACGCGCATGCTTGGGTTCTTCGCGTTCGAGCTCCAGCAGCGCGGCATCGAGTGCCAGCCAGTCGATCTGCGAGTTGCGGTCCATCTGGCCCGGCAACTGGTGCAGCTCTTCGATGTCGACCCGCTCGAACTCGCCGCCGCGCTTCTGCGCGTGGTTCTCGCGGATGCGGTCGATGATGAGGTTGCGCACCACGCGAGCGGCAAGGCCGGTGAACTGGTCCCGGCTCTCCACCTCGATGGCGTTCGCCTGACGCAGCTTGATGAAGGCCTCATTGGCAAGCTCGGTGGCCTGCAGCGTCAGCGGTCCGGACTGGTTGAGCTGACGCTGCGCGACCCTGCGCAGCACCGGGTACACGTGGGACATCAGTTCGGCTTCGACGCTGCGGTCGCCCGCAGTCCAGCGCGACAGAGACTCGGTGATGGAAACGTTCATGGCGATCTTCTGTCTCCCCCCGGAACGGGCAGGGAGAATATCGACCGTCCCGTGACACGCGCAAGGCGCGCGCACGCCTCAACCGCGCGAGTTCAACCGCGAACCTCACGCAGTGCTTCGATCGGATCGAGGCCGGCGCCGCGTGCGGCCGGCACGATCGCCGATGACACCGCGATCATCAGCGCCCCGAGGCAAACCGCGAGTGCCAGCGCGGGAGGCAGGCTGAGTGCAGGCAGAAACGGCATTGCCTGGCTCAGCAGGCCGCTCAGCAGCCATGCGGCGCTGCCGCCCGCAGCGATACCCGCGCCCGACACCAGTGCGGTCTCCGCGAGGATCTGCTGCAGCAGGGCGGCGCGACTTGCGCCCAGCGCCTTGTGCACGCCGATCTCGCGGATGCGCTCGGCGATTGCCGACAGCGTCAGCGCCGAAACGCCAAAGCCGGCGACGCAGAACAGGATCAGGCCGAACGCCAGCAGCAGCAGCCGAATCGCGCGGCTGACGCCATCCAGGCTGTCGCGCAGCGCCGCCGCCGAGTCGATCCGCAGGCGCTGCGGGTCCGCGAAGCTGGAGCCGTGCCGTGCCACCAGCGTTGCGCGCAGTTGCTCAAGACGCTGGCCGATTGACTGGCTGTCGCTGAGTCCCAGCAGCAGCATCAGTCCGGGGTCGCTGCGTCGATGCTCCAGTGCCAGAGTCAGCGGCAGCCACACCAGCGTGTCCTGCGGCATGCCGAACAGTTCACCGCGGGCTTCGGCCACGCCGACCACCCGGCACCAGTGGCCGGCGACGTAGACGTGGCGGCCCAGAGTCTCGGCGGCCGCCGCGTTGCCAGCGTGATCGGCGCCGACCACACACACCTGTCGACGCTGATGCTCATCGCTCCAGTCGAGCGTGCGGCCGGCTGCGATCTTGAGTCCGGTGATCGTGGCGAAGTCGGGCTCCGCAGCCAGCGCCCTTGCATCGATGGCCTCGCCGCGGGCGTCGCTGGCGGCTCTGCTGTCCAAGGCCAGCGCCGCCGCGCTGTGGGCGACGCCGGGCACTGCGGCCAAGGCGCGCGCGTCTTGCGGTCCGAGCTGCTCGGCGCCCTTGTGCAGCTGTCCCGGCGGCAGCGCCAGGCGGACGCTGACCGAGCGCGCGCCAAGCGCATCAAACTGCTGTTCGGTGTGGCGACGCAGGCTGGACGCCAGCGTGATCAGCAGGAGAAGGCTGGCGACCGCCAGCGCCCAGGCCGCGGCGATGGCCGCCGCTCGCGCGGTTCGCCCGCGCAGCGAGTACCTCACGGCCCACAGCAGCGCGCCGGCGTTCATGCCGCCTCCGCCCACGGTACTCTGCTCTGCTTCTGATCCTGCTCGATGCGCCCGCGCTCGATGCGCAGGCGTCGCGGTGCGCTTGCCGCGATCGCGGGATCGTGGGTGACCAGGACCAGCGTGCTGCCGTGTGCATGCAGCTCGCGCAGCACGTTCATGACCTCGAGCGAGGACTCGGGATCCAGGCTGCCGGTAGGTTCATCGGCCAGGATCAGCTCGGGCGCGCAGACCAGCGCGCGTGCAATCGCCACCCGCTGGCGCTGTCCACCCGACAGTGCGTCGGGCCGGTGCTGCAGGCGCTCGCCCAAACCCAGCCGTTCAAGCAGCTGGCGTGCGCGCTGCAGGCGCGCCTGCTGCGGCAGCGACTGGTAGAGCAGGGGTAGCGCGACGTTCTCCAGTGCGCTGAGCTGGGGCAGCAGCTGGAAACCCTGGAAGACGAAGCCGATTCGACGATTGCGCACGTCCGCCCGCGCCTGCTCGGCAAGACCGCCGACGCAGCGTCCGCCAAGCAGGTAGCGCCCCGCGCTCAGCGGCGCGAGGCAGCCCAGCAAGTTGAGCAGCGTCGACTTGCCGCCGCCGCTGGGGCCGGTCACAGCCACAAACTCGCCCGCTTCAATGCGCAGGTCGGTTGGCGCAAGCGCCTCGACGGCCGGGTCGCCGGCTTTCGGCAGGTAGCGCTTGCAGGCCTGTTCAAGTTGGATCAGCGGCGGGTTGCTCACGGCGGTGCTCCGGTCAGTCCCGCGACCGCGTCACTCGGCGGGAGGGTGGAGGGCTCCGCTTGCACACGCATGCCGTCTTCCAGCTTGCGCAGCAGCGCCGGCGGTCCGGCCACAAAGACCGCCTCAAGCAGTGCCGGCTCGCGCACTTCGACGTAGTCGGCATCGCTGTGCCCGAGCGCCAGCGCGCGTCGCCGTACGCGCCCGTCTTCCACGATCCAGGCGTGGCCAAGGCCTGGATCCTCGCTGCTGGTCTGGACGGCGCTGAGCGGCAGGCTGAGCGCTGGCGCGCTGTCCTCGTGCCAGCTTCCGCGCAGGCTCATGCCGGGGCGCAAGCCCGCGGTCGGCCGGGTGAGGGCGACGCGCACCGGGTAGCGCACGCCCGTTCGACCGGAATGGCCCATCGCGGGTTGCAGGGGTTCGGCACCGAGCTCACGCACGCGCCCCGGCAGGTCTGCGTCGAGCAGCGCGGGCAGCTGCAGGTCGATGGGGTCACCCGGTTCGAGTCGTGCGATCTCGGCCTCAGGCACCTCCAGTTCGGCCTCCAGCGTACTCATGTCCGCGAGGCGCACGAGATCGCCCTGCTCGTAGCCGCCGACCGGTGCGACGAATTCGCCCGGTTTGATGCTCACCTTCAGCACGCGGCCGTCGATGGGTGCATAGCCGCGTGTCTGGGCCAGGGCGGCATCGAGCTTGCCGATCGATTGCCGGAGCTGCTCGGCGCGCGCCTGCGCCAGCTGGAGCTCGGCGTCGGCTTCGGTGGCCTGCACTTCGAGTCGGGTCAGGTCGGCGGCTCCGAGCCAGCCTTGCGCTGCGAGCCGTTGGCCGCGCTGCAGGTGCGCCTGCGCCTGCGACCTCTGGGCCCGCGCACGCTGCACAACGGCCGCGCTGCCGTGCAGCTCCGAGCGTGCCGCCGCCAAGTCCGCCTGCAGCTGGCTGTCGTCCAGCTCGAACAGCAGCTCACCGCGCTGCACATCCTCGCCTTCGCGCACATGCACGGCGAGCACCCGGCCGAACGCACCCGCGCCCAGACCTGCGGTTTCGCGAGCGACCAAGCGTCCCTCGAACTCGCGGCCCGGAGTCAGCACTCGCGACTGCACCTGGACGGTCTGCGCCTGTTCAATGCGCTCGCTGCTGAGCCAGGGTCGCAGAGTTGGCAGACAGATCAGACCGAGCAGGGTCACGCCGACCAGGGTGGCGCGCCGGCGGTTCATGACAGCCCCGCAAGGCCGATCAAGGCCGCAGTGGGCAGCAGGGCGAGCCCGATCGCGCTGGGCCATCCCAGCCCGAGCCACTGGCGCAGGCCGCTGCTGCAGACGGCCAGTTTGAGCAGGAGCGGCGCTGAGAACAGCCCGGCGAGGGCGGCCAGCGAGTCCGGAAGGTCATCAACGCCCAGCAGAGAGAGCAGTGAGAGCGCATTGAACACGTCCTCGAAGCGCTGCCGCTCGCCGCCGACGACCACCAACAGAAGGCCGGCCAGCATGCCCAGCACGCCGGGCAGCGCGCACCAGGCAGCGAAGGCGAACCAGTGGCCGAAGCTGCGCAGGTCGTCGCGTAGCCGGGCCACCAGGAAGAACAGCAGGGCTTCGAGGCCGATCATGAGCGGAAAGCTGAGCATCAGGCTGACGATCGAGGCGGTGATCAGGCTGCGACGATTGATCCATTCGAAGGCTTCAGCGGGCGCACCGGGGTAGCGCTCGCTCATATCCGAGCGCAGCCACTCGATGTCCACTTGCAGGTAGTACAAGGTCGACAGCAGCACCGCCGATCCCAGCAGGATCAGCAGGGGGGCAAGCGGGCGCGGACGCCGGTCCAGCCCTTGCCAGGCGGCGGCGTTGTCGAACGCGAAGCGGCCAAGCTGCTGCGGCAGGCTGAGGGTGATCTGTGCGCTCATGGGCTCACCACTCCTCCGGCCGCGGCGCCGGTTCAGGACGGAGAAGCTTGAACAGCACAAAGACCGTGCCGAGCAGGAAGGCCAGGCTCATCAGCAGCAGCCCCGGCGGTAGATCGAGCAGACTTTCGCCGCGATCGAGGGCGGGTCTCAGCAGGCCGACGTAGAACCCGGCCGCCGTGCCGACGAACGAACAGATGGCGCCCAGGATGACCCCGAGACGGGCTTGCGGATTGAGTTTCATGCGACACCTCCAAAGCTGTGTGGCCAGAATTGACGGGCCAGCGCGAGGCTGGCGCCGGAGAGTGCGAGCAGTACCAGCAGCGTCACCGCGACGTTCAGCAGGCGGCAATCCAGCGCATCGGCGGCGACGCGCTGCAGCCGCTGCAGCTGCCCGCCGTCGGTATCGCCCTGCGGCTGCGCATTGCTGGCAAACATGAGGGCAGCGCTGAGCGCGCAGCCCAGCGCCAGGTCGACCCATGGGCCCGGGGTCAACAGCAGCACCGCCAGCGCCGCGATCAGCAGGCCAAGCGCGTCGGCGATCGGCCCCGCCATCAACACACGAGCCCGCACGCGAGCGCTCAGGCCAGGCTGTGCGCTCGCCTGATAGCGAGGCTTCAGGCGTCCGCTGGCGGTCCACTCAAGCCGCCCCTGCAGGCCGTGCCAACGCCCGACCGCCCAGTGCGCGATCTCATGCATCAGCACCAGCGGCGGCAATGCCGCCAGGGCAGCGCACAGCAGCCAGAGCGAGGCCTGGGCGCTGCCGGCGATCGCGGCGAGCGCCGCGCAGCCGAGCAGGGCGAGCGTCAGCAGCGGCTTCATGACGGCTTCGCCTCGTCCGCGCTGGTCTCGGGAAGCTTGGCGCTCGGCTGGGCAGTTCCGAACGCGAAGCCGAACAGCACGTGCTTCGACAGGGAGTCATCAGGGAGGCCGGCGGCCAACTCGCGCTCGCTGATCGCGCCGCAGGGACAACCGCCCAAGCCGTGGTCAGACAGCGACAGCCACAGAGCGCCCATCCACTCGCCCGCCGAGCGCACGCGCCGGTGATAGTCGGCGAGCGGCTCCGCCACACGTTCGCCCGGGCCGGGGCCGAGGACGAAGATTCGTTGTCCGGCCTGGTCAAGTGTGTGCTGCGAGTAGTACAGGCCCTGGTCGGGCAGCCGGTCTTCGCGCGGCGCGTCGAGCAGCTTCCATTCGGTCGCTTGCGGGCTGCGCAGCCAACGCCGCAGGTGGGCACCGTCGCGCTGCACCAGCAGCAGCTGCAGCGAGGGATCGACATCAGGCGGCTGCGCGGCGTCAATCAGCTGCTGCGCACCGGCTGCGGGTAGCGCGTCGGGCAGGTAGTGGCGCACTGCCCAGCGCGAACGTACTCGCGTTTGCAGCGTGTCGATGGCCTGCGGATCCCGTGCCTCGTTCGGCGCGATGCGCTGGCACCAGCTCAGCTCGTAGTAGTGGCGCCGACGTTCAACCAGGGGGGCCAGCAGCGCAGGGAGCTCGGCAGCTTCTCCGCTGAGGCCTTGGGCGTGCGCTGCCTGTCGCCAGTAGGCCAAGGCCACTCCGCCGTCCAGCCACACCAGCTTGCGACCGAAGAATCCGTATTTGCGGCTCGTGCGCTCGTGGTTGCCAAGGCAGACGAGATGGACCTCGAGCGGCGCGTCGGCCAGCCCCTGACCTGCCGCCACGAGTTCGAAGTCGCCGCACTCGGGAATGAAGCGGAGCAGCAGGCTGCGCGCAGCGTCGCGGATCGAGACCAGCTGCTCGGGCGAGCCGAGGTTGCCGCCGCTCGGGCAGTTGCGGACGACACGCTCACCCTCGTGGCGCACCCCGAACACTTGCTGCATCGCCGCCTGCAGGCGCTCGGCGAACATCTCCGGCAGCAGCTCCGACAGCCGCTGCGACGGCAGCGCCGGCTGCACGGTTTCAAGGCTGGCCGCGAGATTGGAGGCCTGGTAGTGGACCTCGTGAGGCTTGCTGCCTACCAGTGCCTTTGACGGTACGGCGACGAGTGCTGCTTGCTCCGCCCAGTCCCGCAGGGCGTCCTCTGCCACCCGCTGCGAAGCGCTGATTGCGGCAACGCGCTCCACCTGCAGGCGACCTCCACGAAGGGCGAAACGGAGCAGGCTCTGGGTGAAGGCCGGCGCCGCAGCCCGCGCGGCCAGCAGCTGCATCTGGTGCACCAGGGCCGACAGCAGCAGAGGCTCCGGCGTGCCCGCGCTGCTGCCGAAGCTGGCGATCACGTCCCGCAAAGCCAGGCCTCTTCGCATCAGGAAGGGGCCGATCGACACTGCGTCGCCGCCCAGCAGCACCGGAATCAGCTTGCCGCCTCCGGCAAGCAGCGCTTCGACATCCGGCAGCGGATCGCTGACCGTGAGCGGCAGAAAGGCGAAGTCATCGCCCGAAAGATCGGCATCGCTCACTTCGACGCGGCCGCCGCCGTCGCGGATCGCGCCCTCCAGCAGCGGATGGCTGCGCAGCAAGCGCAGCGGCTGCCGGTAGGCGCGTACCGCGGTGTCGCGGTCGCCGTGCAGCCGGGTCTGGTCGAGGCTGCGCGCCAGGAAGCTCTCGACGGCTGCCGGTTCGCTTCCAATGGCTGGCGTATCGGCACGCGCAGCGTTCTCCAGCAGCCCCGCGCGGAACAGATTGCGCAGGTAGTAGATGCTGCCCGGGCAGTGGCCGAATGCTTCGATCGGCGTGCGCCCGTTGATCTCGGTGAGCAGGCTGCGCAGCGGCTTGCCGGCGTACTGCACTGGAAAGATCGAGCCGTACAGCCCGCCGAAGGCGGCCATCTTGTCGGCGTCGAGCTGATGCCAGCGGATCTCGGGCAGGACCCGGGGATAGGCGGGAACGGCGGCGTCGATCTCGGGGTCGCCGGTCAGTGCGAAGGCCATGGCAGGTCTCCCAGCAGGTGGCAGGTGAAGCGCTCGGGACCGGCGTGGCTGCGGCCGCTGACGCGGCGGCAGCGGCAGCCGTGCACGGCGAGCAGAGGGGCGCCCTGGTGTTGCGCACCGAACTGGTCGATGACGGTGGCGCCGGCCTGCGGCACCTCGAGCGACTTCAGCACCAGTTCGGCGACCAGGCGTGCGGTGCTCGGCAGGAAGCCCGCGTACTCGAACTGCGGATCACGCTCGCTGTTGGCGATCACCGATTCGCAGAATTCGACGCTGTACGGCGGCGGCGGCGCGCTGACGAAGCGCCGCCGGAAGCAGCGGGCGCAGGCGCTGGCGTCTTCGAGCAGCGGCGTGATCACCGCGTAGCGTTCGAACAGGAAGGCGCCGATGACGCGGCTGTGGCGCGTCTGCAGCTCCTCGAGCAGGTGCAGGTCGGGGGCCGCGCTCAGGTGCAGCGCCAGCTCGGGGCCATGGCCTTCGATACGACCCTGCAGCAGGGCCGCCACGGCTTCGCCGAAGCGACCGCGTGCGCTGATCGCAGGGCCATGCAGGACGGGAGAAAGTACGGCGGACATGTCGACCTCAGGCGAAGGGTTGAGGGGCGGGGTTGAGCCAGTCCGCCTGCGCGCCGCGAAGCCCGAGCCAGCGGGCGAATTCGGCGAGGCGGCGGGCGCCCAGGAAGCGCGAGCGGTGCATGAAGCTCATCGGCATCAGACCGGGAATGAAGGCGCGCACCGACACCAGCTCGCAGTCGCGCAGCTCGTCTGGCGTCAGCTCGGCGAGGTAGGCGTCTTTGCCATGCGCGCCGAGCAGGGCGTGCAGGTAGGCGAAACCTGCTTCCGGCGTCTCCGGTGCGGTGGCGTCGAGATCGAACAGCGCCTGCGCGTCGATGTCGCCGCCGCGATCGAGGAAAGCGAATGCCGGTGCGCGGGCGGGGTGCATCATGTGCACGGCGCCGTCCAGCAGGCTCTGGAATTCGCTCAGTGCCTCCGGTGGACGATGGTTGGTCATCTCCAGCGCCGCGCCGATCATCACCATCTCGCTGACCGCCTTGTCGACGGCGCGGGCGTAGCGGAAGTCCGCCGCACAGCCGACGACATTGACCACGCGCGGATGCCGCGGGCGGTGGCGGCGGGCGTAGACCACCGGCACCCCGAGGTCGGTGGTGCCACGGTAGAGGGCGATATCGCCGGCCGACAGCACTTCGGCCACCGCGGGAGAGAGCGCGTCCAGGGCCAGGGCATCCAGATGGATGCGCGGCAGCGGCCGGCAGGTCAGCCAATTGAGCGACAGCGCATCGCGCTCGATCACTTCCAGCAGTCCCGACACGGCGGCGCGGGTGCGGTCGACGTGCACGGCGACGCCGGTCGAGATCGGGTTCCAGAAGCGCTCGCTGCTCCAGGCGCGCGGATACAGATGGGTGACCACGCTTGGAATCAGGCGGATGGCCTGATCCGAAAGACGCACCGACTGCACCCAGCGGATCGCCTCGGCCGGTTCGAAGTTGTGCAGCATCTGACCCGGTGCCGCCAGTTCCTCGGCCGACAGCCTGGGCAGCGCCCGCCAGTCGAAGGCGCTGCTGCCGAGCTCGTCGGCGCTGGCGATCAGATACTCGCCGTCGTCGAGCACGGCGCTGCTGTAGCGCTCGGCGGCTTCCGCGATCGCCTTGAGGTCAGCGAGCGCCGGCTCGGGTTCTGAAGCCGCGCCATACAGCCCGAAGTTCCAGCTTTCGCGACCCGACCAGTCGCGAACGTAGGGGAACAGTCGCGCGAGGTTGGAGGTCCGGCACTGCACCACATGGAAGGCGCGGTCGAGGAAACTGTTCAGATGCACGGGTTCGGTTCGGCCGATGGTGCCGAGGAAGCCCTGCGAAAGCGCATGCACGCTCATGCCGCAATCTCCTTGTGCGAGGCGCGGGCGGCGTGATCCGCCAGCAGCAGCAGATAGGCCGACTCGCGCCCGGTGAAGCCGAGCCGGTTGAGGGCTGCGGCGAGGAAGTCGAGCGCGGCAAGCTCGCCCCAGTGCGCGAACATCGCGCTCGACTCGGGCAGGTCTTCGGGCCGCCCGAGGCTGACCGCGCGGCGCCGCAGCAGCTCGAGTTCGGGCGCGCTGAAGCGGTCCTCGAGCAGGGCATCGAGGGACTCGCCCTGCGGCTCGACCGCCAGCACCCGTGTGCACAGCGCCAGCGCCAGTTGCTTGGTGTCGAGCGCGCGCTCCAAGGCATCTAGGGCGAGCCCGCTCAGGGCCACTGCCTGCGGCTGCAGCAGAGATTCCATGCGCACCACGAGGCCGTTGCTCCGACGTTTGCCGCTGGCTGCACCCTCCGAGATCAGCGGCACCGCATCCCAGGGCAGGCTGAACATGGCTTCGTCCAGCAGCTGTTCGGCGCAGCCGTACAGGCGATTGCGGGTGGACAGCAGCGTGTCCGGCAGCTGCAGGTCCATCACCAGCACGGGTGCGCCGTTGCACCACTCGAAGCGATGGTCGAGCACCTCACAGGCCTCGCGACGGGCGGCGGCGCGCAGGCGGTGGGCCAGCCGCAGCAGTGGGGTGTGGCGCAGGCCAGCCGTGACGCTGAGCCGGTAGGCGATGCCCGTGGAGTCCTGCGACGCGGCGGCGTCGTCGTCAGCCAGTTCGAGGTCAGAGAGTTCGATGCGCACGACTTACTCCTTGGCGGTGTACTTGAAGGAGGTGATGGCGATGAGGAACATCACCGCGGAGAAGATCAGCAGGAAGCCCACCGACACCCAGGGATCGATGCGGAACTCGGTGTTGAGGATCAGCCCCTTGAACAGATCGACGCTGTAGCTGGTGGGCATCACGCGGGCGATGGCCTCGGTCAGTGGGAATTTGCTGGCCGGAAAGAACAGGTCGCCGAAGAACACGATCACCAGGTTGACCACGGTGAAGACGTGCACGCCCGAGGAGTAGTTCGGCAGCACGCAGGCGATCGCGAGGCCGAAGGAGACGAAGGCCGCAGCCACCGGGATCGATGCAGCAAGCGTCAGCAGCCAGCGCTCGAGTCCCAGACCGGTGTCGAGCAGAGCGACCGCGCAGAGCAGAAAGACCAGGGTGATTCCCAAGGCCAACAGCAGCTTGGTGAGGAATTCGGCGGCGAAGTAGGTCCAGAACGGCAGCGGCAGCATCCGGTACAGCCGCAGCGTGCTGGCCGACCGCTCCTGCAGAACCTTGGCGCCGGTCGTGAAAAGGCCCAGATTCAGCAGGCTCATGATGATGATGGCCGGCAGGAAGAACAGCGGGCTGGTCTCAGCGTCCACCCACAGCGGCTTCACCTTGAGCTCCGGCTGCAGCGCGGTGATGCGCTGGGTCAGCACTGCCACCAGCGGACGGTCCATCCGGTAGGCCGCGATCTGCAGGGTGTCGGCATCCAGTCTGCTGACGCCGATGCGCGCTTTCTCGCGACGCACTTCGGCGCCGGCATCCTCCACGCCGTGGCGCAGGTTGAAGGCCTCTTCATCCAGCTTCAGCTCGCTGGCGAGCAGGGGCACGGTGGTGTCGAAGACCACACCCACGCGGGTGGCAGGTGCGCTCAGGTAGTAGGCGTAGGAGTACAGCAGCAGGAAGACCACCGGGATGGCCAGCGTCATCACCAGCGAAATGACGTTGCGGCGGAAATAGGTCACCGACATGCCGCTGAACAGCTTCACCGCCCGCAGGTCGGAAGGCTGGTCGGACATGTCAATTGACCGAGGCGATGTTGTCGACATAAAGAGCCTCCAGTGAGCGCGCGCCGAGCATCACTTCGGCGTTGAATCCGGCGGCGCGCTCGGCTTCGAAAATCTCTTCGAGCACGCGCGGCAGCAGGGTCTTGTGGACGCGGAACTCCCGGCGTCCGGCATCGGGTTCGCCCAGCGGCGTGATCTCGGCGAGGCTGGCCCAGTTCGCATAGAAGCTCGCAGGGGCGCGCAGCGACAGGAAGGTCAGCTCGCTGCCGCGGCCCATCAGCTCGTCGCGGTCGGCGCTGCCGCGGATCTGCCCGCGATCGATGAAATAGACGCGGTCGCACAGCTCCATGGCTTCGGTCATGTCGTGCGTGGCGATCAGGCCACCGGTGCCCTCGCGTTCTTTCTTGCGCTTTACGCAATCCCAGATCGCGCGCTTCGAGCGGATGTCGAGCGCGGCGGTCGGCTCGTCCATCACCAGGGTGGATCGGCGGCCGTAGAGCGCGACGAAGGCCGAGAGGCGCTGCTGCTGGCCAACCGACAGGTCGCCGATGGTCTGCCCGGTCAGGGCGTTCAGCCCCAGCGCGTCCAGCAGGGTCTCGGCGTCGTCCGCGGCTTCGAGGCTGCTGCGTACCAGGGTCACCAGCTGCCCGACCCGGACGTGACTTGGCAGGGCGGAGCGCTGGAAGATGAAGCCGACTTCGCGCTTGTGGGCGACACTGAAGCGGCGGGGATCGCTGCCGCAGACGCTGACGCGCCCCGACTGCGGAATGTTCACGCCCTCGAGCATTTCGAGCAGCGTGGTCTTGCCGGCACCGTTGGGGCCCAGCAGGCCGACCAGTTCACCCGGTCTGCAGGTCAGGCTGACCTTGTCGAGGGCGAGCTTCTCGCCGTAGGCGAGGCTCACTTCCTGCACGTGGATCAATGGAACTTGCATGGCGGATCTCCTGGCCGGTCGCCGGGGAGGACCTGCGCGTGGCCTGCGCGCAGGTCCAGCCCGATCGATCAGTTCTCTTCGGTCGCGGTGGCCGAACCGTAGGTGCCGAGCGAGCCCAGCGTGCCGGCCGTGCCGGTGGCCGAACCGAAGGTGCCGGCGCAGCCGGCGGTGCCCAGGCAGCCCGACGCGTTGGCGGTCACGCCTTCGGCGCTGATCTGGTTCTCGACGGCGCTGTCGCCCAGCACGATGTCCAGGGAAGCGTTGGGAGCGTTTTCGATGTTCTGCATGACGATGTCCTCGTGAGTTCTCATGGTTTGGATTGCGCCAGTCACTGATGCAGTGCCCTGACGAAATCGAGAACGGAGGCTCCGCGAAAACCGTATCAGCGCGATTTCGAGACGCCGGCCGCAGGCGCGTCGTCGGCGAGTCCGCGCGACGGCGTGTTGGGGGCGTACGGGCGCACGCACCGGGTTCTGTCGCCGATGCGGGCGTGGCGTTTGCGCCCCGCGGACAAGGCAGGCCGCGCGCCTGAAGCGGGGGGGCGATGCACGAGCGCGAGTCGCGAGAGCCCGCAGGCTGCAGAAAAACAGCTTGCGAGCGCGGCCAGGGATGGCCGGGACGACGAAGCAAGCGCGTCAGCGATGGATGTGTCGTGAGGCGGTACGGACCTGCGCCGGACCGCCGACCTGAAAAGCTCCCCGGAAAGGAGCTTTTCGACAAGCTGCTCGCCTCGCGCGTGTCGGAGGTGCGCTGGGTCTATCGCCGCTGCGCGCGCAGCGCCGCCGCTGCGCACCAGCGCTCGGCGACGGCTGGCGAGGTGACACAGACCGCGCGCTCAGAGGCCACGCGCACCGCGCGTTCGAGCAGCTGGATGTCGGCTTCATGCTGGCGCGCGACGTGCGGGTCTTCGAAGAACACCACGCGCTGGCAGCGGTCGGCCAGCACCAGCTCGGCGATCTGCGCGTCCCCGCCCAGCGGTCCGCTCTGGTAGCGGTCAACGAAGTCGCGCTCGCGCGGCCAGCCCTTCGACCAGGCGAGTTCGTTCAAGCGCCCGCCGGTGGTGCCGGTGGCGATGCGGCGGGCAAAGCGCGCCAGCAGGTCGAAGTGGCGAGCGGCGAACTCCACCATGGCCTGTTTGCGCGAGTCATGGGCGATCAGGGCAACCGTCTGCTGCTCGAAGGCGAACAGCGGATCGGCGTCTTCAGTGCTGCCGAGGCCCGCCAGCACGCGCTCGACTTCGATCCACTCGACCGCACCGGCCAGCGTCGAGACGAAGGGCTTGTCGTGGGTCACGCACTGGCGCTTCAAGGCTTGCGCCTCGGGATAGATCGACGACGGGTCGACCGGGTCCATCAGGTAGATCGCGCCGTCCAGCGCGGGCGCGATCTCGGTGCCGCCTGCGATGCCCGAGACCAGCTTCATGAGGCCGCCCTCGCGCCCCATCGGGTAGCGCACCAGCCCCGGGTGATCGGCCAGCGCGCGCCGCGACTCGATGACATCGAAGGTGCGGCCGACCGCATGCAGGCCGAGTTCAAGCGCGCGCAGGCTGGGGCCCGAGCGGCGCAGCCAGCGGAACAGCAAAGCGTCCGGGCCTTCGTGGTGGCGACGGTTGGCGGCAAGGCCGAAGCGCAGGGGCATGACGGGTCCGGGGTGGCGGTGGCGGGCCGCACCACGTTAGCGGATGCAGGCTGCGCTCGGGCAGGCCTGCATCCGTATTCAGCGCCGCGCCCGCCTAGCGCCGACCGACCAGGCCGAAGCCGGTCGGACCGTTGTCGCCGACGAGGACGATGCGCAGCGAGTCGCCTTCGCCCTGCAGCCAGCCACGGCCGACAAAGGGCATGTCAGAGCGCGTGGTGTCGCTCACACTGAACTCGAAGAAGCCGGCGCTGCCCGCGTGCAGCGAGACCGTGCCGCGGTAGCGGCAGTCCGAGCCGAGGTCGTAGCAAAGGCTGCCGTCGGCACCGATGCGCAGCCCCACCGGCAGGTTGAAGAACTGCGTGCGCGTGACCACCCGCCAGTTCTGGGCCAGGGACGCGAGAGTCAGCGGCTGCGACAGGGGCGACGCAGACGGCGCGAGCTGCCAGCGCTCACTGGAGCCGTTGTCGAGCTGCAGAGCCAGCACGCCGCCGTCGGCTCCGATCTGCCAGTCGGCCGATGAGACCGCGGACGGCGCATTGAGCCAGGGCGCCATCGAGTAGCGGCTCAGCTCGACGGTCGAGTCCTCGCGCGGCCGAGCCTTGATCAGCGCCCCCGGGAATCCGACGTAACCGGTCACGGGAATGGCGTCCGGGTGAAGGGCGCTGACGGTCTCGAGCGCCCACAGCCGACCCTGCTCGTCGCGTGCGGCATAGCCCCGGCCGTCGGGATAGACGTCGCGATCGATGGTCAGGGCATAGGCAGTCGGAGGATTCGCGTCGAACTCGCAGTCCAGCCCTGCGATGCGCGTCAGCCGGCGGATCTCGCTGCTGCCGCTGCCGTAGCCGGGCTGGTCGCTGTCCCACTGCAACAGGCCGTGCTCGCAGCTTCTGAAATCCAGCGCAACCTCGCCCCAGACGGGCATGTCCAGATCCTCGCGACGGAAGCTGCCGAAGCGCATGCCGCGCGGCGCGTAGGCGGTGGCCTCGATGCGCCGTCCTTCGATGCGGCCGTCCAGGTACAGGTGCACCGGATTGCCCTGCGGGTCGTAGACGAACCAGAAGGCGAGGGCGCGCTCGTTGTCGAGGATCTCCACCGACAGGCCGTGTCCGCTCTGTTCGGGGTTGTACCAGGCGCCGCTGATGCCGGGCGGCAGCTGGGCCGAGGCGAGCGCAGGAAGGATCAGGGCAAGACAGGCAAGACTGCGAGGCAGGCTGGTCATGAAAGGCACTCCGGCAGTGCGATGGAAGCAATCAGCAGCAAAGGCAGCAGCGGCACGCGTACTCCTGCTTGCACAGGGTTGCCGACATGCCGAGACAGGGCGCAGCACAAGTTGCCGGGAGAGGATGCCAAAGCATCGCTGCCAGCACTGTGGCGCGACTGTAGGCCTGTCGCAGTGGCTGTGGCGGAGTCGACCCGGTGGTGCGAGGGGCTGTCACCGTGGCCTGCGATCAGCGCGGACGGCTGCACCAGGGCGTCCAGACAATGAACGCAGTCGGTGTAGAGCGAGCACATCCAGACGGTGCGTTGGGGAACCTCAGCTCAGTTGCGCAGCGTGAGTGGAATGCTTCGCCAATCCGGCCGGGGCGGCTCGACCGGCCGCATCTCGATGCAGTCGACCGGGCAGGGCGGCAGGCAGAGGTCGCAGCCGGTGCACAGCTCGGCGATCACCGTGTGCATGCGCTTGGGCGCGCCGACGATGGCATCGACCGGGCAGGCCTGGATGCATTTGACGCAGCCGATGCACAGCTCTTCGAGGATGAAGGCCACCCGCGGCGGCTGCTCCACGCCGTGCTCGGCGGACAGGGGCTTGGGCTCGCGGCCCAGCAGCTCAGCGAGCGCGCGCACGCCGGCCTCGCCGCCCGGCGGACACTGGTTGATGTCAGCCTCTCCGCGGGCGATGGCCTCGGCATAGGGGCGGCAGCCGGGGTAATTGCATTGGCCGCACTGGGTCTGCGGCAGCAGCGCGTTGATGCGCTCGACCACCGGGTCTTCGTCGACGCGGAAGCGCTGCGCAGCCCAGCCCAGCAGGGCGCCCAGCGCCAACGACAGCAGCACGAAGGCGACCAGTCCGCTCATGGCCCTGCTACTGCGCCGACGCCGCGTCGAGGTGGGCGCGCAAGGCCGCGCCCATCGCGATTTGCGGCTCCGAGGGTTCCAGGTCTTCCTCGGCCTCGCGCTCCGCGACCTTGGCTTGGGCCAGTGCGAACGCCTGCTCCCAATCCAGGGTTTCGTTCAGCGCTTCGATCAGCAGGGCGCGGCCGAAGTAGGTGAAGTCGGAATCGACGCCGCAGCCGAACGAGGTGCGGTCGGCGCGCGCGGCGGTGATCACCAGCGTGTGTTCCTCGGCCAGCGCCGGCAGGAAACCGCCGGAATAGCAGGCCGAGACGATCAGGATGCGCCAGCGGATGCCGGCGTCATCGAGCATTTCGCGCAGGTCTTCGGGTGCGATCGGATTGAGCGGCAGCGGGTCCATGGCCACGTGCAGGCGATGGTCCTCGTAGCCGTGGCTGGTCAGGAACAGAAGCAGCACGTCCTCGTCGACGTCCATGCGTCGGCCGAGTTCCTTCAGCGCCAGCGCGAGGTTGGTGCGGCTGGCCAGAGGGGCTGAATCCGCGGTCTGCGGATTGTTCAGCAGGCTCAGCACCCGCGGACCCGCGCCGAGGCGCTCGGCAAACAGCGTCGCCGCATAGTCCACTTCGTTGCGGAACACGTTCTCTGCGCCGTCCGCACCGAAGGCCAGGGCGAACAGCTCGCGCTGACCCGGCTCGCCCTTGGGGATCGCCGACAGCGCCTCGCGCAGCCGGCGCGGCTGCTCGAACATCAGGGCTTCCGGGTCGAAGTCGAACTGCGGCTGTGCGGCCTCCCACTCGGCTGCGAGTGCCGCTTCATCGGGATACCAGAACGCGGTGTAGAGCGCGCCCTGCAGGGGCAGCAGGCCGCCGACGGCCACGATCGTGCAGGCGGTGAGGTGGCGCAGCGGCTGGCGCTCGGGCACCAGCCAGCGCAGCAGGCGCCAGACCAGGGCGAAGGCGAACAGCCAGGCCAGCAGGAGCAGCAGGGCGGTGTCGCGCTGGCTGGCGGCGGCCGAGTCCTCGCCCAGCAGCCAGCCCAGCCAGGCTTCAATGCCTTCGGGCGGTTGGAAGGGCAGCGCGGCCAGCAGGATGCGCAGCGGCAGCAGACCGATCAGCAGGTAGCCGGCCAGCACCTGCCATCCGCCTGGACGCCGAAGCAGCTTGGCGGCGGCGCCCGCCAGCAGGCCGAGCAGGGCGACGCTGCCGCAGACCGCGACCAGGTGCGCCCAGAACAGCGCCCTCGGCTCGGGCACGGCGTACCAGCCGGCGGCAAGTTCAACCAGCAGATGCAGGCCCAGGCCCCAGACGATCAGCCGGCCCGAAGGCGGCAGCGGACGCGAGCGCGGGCGCAGCAGCAGGCCCAGCTTCAGCCCCTGGCCCAGCCCGGCCAGACGCGCGCGCAAGCTCATGCGAGGGCGGCGGGCTCGATGCCGCGGAAGTCGACGTGACGGGCGTGGCCGTTGGCCGCCTCGCCCATGCGCGGCTGCGGGTAGTCCTCGGCGCGATCGATCAGCACGGTGTGCAGGCCGGCCGTGCGGGCGGCGTCGAGCTCTTCGACCACATCCGACAGGAACAGAACTTCAGCCGGCGCGAGCTGCAGCGCTTCGGCGATGCGGGTGTAGCTGGCGGCCTCGCGCTTGCCGCCGATCTCGGTGTCGAAGTGGCCGGAGAACAGCGGCAGCAGGTCGCCGGCTTCGCTATGGCCGAAGAACAGCTTCTGCGCGCCGACCGAGCCCGAGGAATAGACGTACAGCGGCAGGCCGGCGGCGTGCCAGGCGCGCAGCTGTGCGACGGCATCGGCATAGACGTGGGCGGCGAAGTCGCGGTTCTCGTAGCCGGCCTTCCAGAGCATGCCCTGCAGGGCCTTGAGCGCCGTGTGCTTGCGGTCCTCGTCGATCCAGCCCTGCAGCACGGTGACGATGGCGCCGCCGGAAGCGCCGGTCTCCATCGCCACCGCATCGACCCAGCGCGCGACCTCGGGGTCCTGGCCGCGGGCCTTGAGAAAGGCCGGCAGGGCGCGGCGCGCGTAGGGGAAGAGCACGTCCTTGACGAAGGAGATCGAGCTGGTCGTGCCTTCGATGTCGGTGAGCAGGGCGCGGATCGTCATGGCCTCAGGCGGCCTCGCGCTCGTAGCGCGGGAAGCGCTGGGCGATGTCGGTGCCGGTGAAGTTCGCCACCCAGCCGGCCGGGTTGTTGAACAGGCGGATGGCGATGAAGTAGGGCTGCTCGCTCATGTCGAACCAGTGGCGCGTGTTGGCCGGCACGCTGATCAGGTCGCCGGCCTCGCACAGCACCTCGTACACCTTGTCGCTCGGGTGCAGGGTGAACAGGCCCGAGCCGCCGACGAAAAAGCGCACCTCGTCTTCGCTGTGGGTGTGCTCGTTGAGGAACTTCTGGCGCAGGGCGGCGCGGTCAGGGTGGTCCGGGTTCAGGCTGACCACGTCCACGGTCTGATAGCCGCCCTCGGCCATCAGCCGGTCGATGTCGGCGCGGTAGGCGGCGATGACTTCTTCCTGCGAGGCGCCAGGCTTGACCGGAGCGGCGGCTTCCCAGCGCTCGAAACGCACGCCGATGGCGCGCAGCTGCTCGGCGATGGCGGCGTGCTCGCTGCTTTCGAACAGCGGCGATTCGGGCTGTGCTTCGTTGAAGATGCGGATGCGGCTCATGCGTTCAGTCTCCTCAAATCCAGTTCGCAGGCGAGCAGAAATTCCAGTGCGTCCAGATGGCGGCGGGCTTCCGCCAGGTCGCGGCCCCAGGCGTACACGCCGTGGCCGTCGATCAGGTAGCCGTACAGATTGGGCTGGCCCAGCAGCGGTTCAATCTGCGCGGCAAGCGCGTCCATGTCCTGGCTGTTCGGCAGCACGGGAATGTCGACATCCAGCTCGTGCGTCGCATTGCCGCGAAAGGCCTTCAGCAGCTCATAGCCGGACAGGCGGATGTGGCCGTCCTTGGCGAACAGCCGCGAGGCCACGGTCTGGGTGTGCGAATGCGTGTGCAGCACGCAGCCGATCTCGGGAAAGCGCCGGTAGATCTGCGTGTGCAGGCCGGTCTCGGCGGACGGGCGCAGTTCGGTCTCCACGCCGCGGCCGTCGAGGTCGACGACCATGATGTCGGCGGGCGTGAGCCGGCCTTTGTCGCGGCCGGAGACGGTGACTGCGATCAGCTCGCCGTCGAGGCGCATGGAGAAATTGCTGCTGGTCGCTGGCGTCCAGCCCAGCCGCGCCAGATCGGCGGCAGCGGTGATGATGTCGTTGGCCCGCTGCGGCAGGGCCGCGCGGGCGGTGTCGGTCAGGGTTTTCATGGGCGCGAAGTGTAGCCGGCTGTGGCGGAGGGGGCGCATGAAGACGCGCACTGAGCCGCTCCGCCGGGGCGATAGCGAGGCCTCGCGGCCTGCGTGCGAGGCAACTGCGAATCGTTCGCGCGGAGCTTCATGCGGCCTGCATCTGCCGATCGGCATGGTGCGCCCACGCCGCCTGGACGCGCCCCGCGGCAAGGCAATGCGCTCGCGACTTGACCCCGGTCAACGCGGCACCTTGCCGAGCCGCGTAGGCTGCCGCCCAGCTGCGCTGATCCCCAGCCAACGCCAGGAGTCACCCATGTCCAACACCCCGAGCCTTCCCAGCCGCCGCCAGTTCTTCCGCACCGCCGCCGTGGCCGCGGTGGGCGCGCCCATCGCCTTCAAGCTGATCACCCAACCGGCGGTCGCGGCGTCCACCAAGCCGCCGCTGCCCCTCGACAACCCGCAGGCTGTCGCGCTGGGCTATATCGAGGACGCGGCCAAGGTCGACAAGACCAAGTACGCCCAGTTCAAGGAAGGCAGCAACTGCAACAACTGCCAGTTCCACCAGGGTGCCGAGGGCGACTGGGTCGACTGCATGCTGTTCCCGAACAACAGCGTGGCCGGCCCGGGCTGGTGTGTTTCCTGGGCGCCGAAAGCGGGCTGATCGAGCCCAGCACGCGTCACCCGGAAGGGCCGGCATCTGCCGGCCCTTTGCCTTGCGGAAGCGGAAACCGCGGGCCCTTGGCCGTGTCCTGAAGAACTGCCCTCCGGGGGGCAAGTCGGCGGTCCGGCGCAGGTCCGTACCGCCTTGCGACACATCCATCGCTTGCGCGCCTGCTTCGTCGTCCCGGCCATCCCCGGCCGGGCTGGCGGGCTGTTTTTCAACAGCTCCTCGCTGCGCCTCAGTCGGCGCCCTCGAAGCCGTCAGCGAACATCGGCGCGTCCGTGAGCACCGCGAGGCCCGCAAGCACGGCCGCATCCATCTTGAGAATGCCCCCGGCCAGCTGGCGAGGGCGCAGCAGGTTCTGCGGCAGGTCGGTAGCCTGGTGGTAATGCGGATAGATGCCCGCGCCGTTCTCCCAGGTGAACATCGCCGGGATGCCGCGGGCGATGAAGGGCCAGTGGTCGGAGTAGGCCTGGGTGCCGGCTTCGATCAGTCGCAGCTCGGGCGCATAGGTCGCCGCCGCCGCGCGATAGCGCGCGAACTCGGCCTGGAAGGCCGATGTGGTCTCGATGCGCGTATCCAGCAGGTCGCTGGTGGCGTGCGCGATCATGTCGAGGTTGATCATGTGCTCGACGTTGGCGAGCTGCCCCGAGTCGGCCAGGCTCTGCACCCAGGCGTAGGCGCCGACCAGGCCTTGCTCCTCACCGGCGAAGCAGGCGAACACGATGCTCTTCTCGGTGGCTACCTGCTGGAAGGCGCGCGCCAGCTCGATGACACCTGCGCAGCCCGACGCATTGTCGTTGGCGCCCGGCTGCGGGCTGGCGCTGCCGTCGCAGCGCGCGCTGTTGCGCGAGTCGTAGTGCGCGCCGACCACGATCCAGCGCTCCGGTCGCACGCGGCCGAGCTTGATGCCGATCGGGTTCTGCAGCTGCACCGGCGGCGGTGCGGGCGAGCAGCTGGTGTTGCTCAGGGTGAAGTCATGGCTGGAGGACACCAGCCCGGCCTCGCCGAAACGCGCCAGGATGTAGTCGCGCGCCTGCGCCAGCCCCGGACTGAAACTGTTGCGATTGAAAGCGGACAGCGCGGAGACCGTGTTGAACCAGCGCTCGGTGTCGATCCGTGCGACCAGCGCATCCACGGCGGGGTCGGTGGCACCGCGCGCCTTGGCCATGGCCTCGGCGGAGACTGCCCGGGCGACGACGCCGTCCTTGGGCACCGGCATGCCGCCCATGCCGCCCAGACCGGCGACCCGGGCGAGTGCCGCTGGCCGACGGACCAGGCTGTAGCCGCCGACCACGGCGACCACCGGCTCCGGGTAGTGCTGGGTGCAGACCAGATCGCGGACCACGATCTCGTTGCGGGCGATCAAGGGCGGGCCCAGCCGGCTGCCTTCGAAAGCCAGCCAGTGCGTGAGCGACTCCGCCGAGACGCCGACCAGACGCTCGCTGCCGAAGTCGATCAACCATTGGTAGCCGGGCTGCGCGGCGAGGCTGTCCGCATCCGCACCTGGGCCAAGATGGGTCGGCAGCACGACAGTGGGCACAGGCGCATCGACCCGGGTTGCCGCCGTCGCGCTGCAGGACAGTGCAGCCAGAATCAGTAACAGTGCCGCGCGCATGCTTGATATCCGTTGGCGGGAGTACCGGCCCGCTCGCGCGCAGGATACCTGCGTCTCAGCCATCCCCGCTCAAGCCGGTCTCCGGGTCGGCAAACTGCCGCTGGATCGCGAACAGCTGCTGCGGTTGCTCCAGCAGAACGTCCACGCATTCCGGGTCGAGCCGGCCCAGCGCAGCGAGTTCGCGCAGATGGGCCACGCACTCATCGAATGGCCAGGCCTGCTTGTAGGGGCGTGCCGTGCTCAGTGCGTCAAACACATCGGCGACAGCAATGATCCGGCCCTCCAGAGGGATCTGGTCGGCGTGAAGCCCCAAGGGATAGCCGCTACCGTCGCCGCGCTCGTGGTGAGTGCCGACCACGTTGCGCATGATCCGAGCCGCCATCGAGTCATCAAGCCCCATGTCGACGACCATCTCGTCGATCATGCGCAGGCCAAGATGGACGTGGCCCTGCATGATCCGGAACTCCTCGCTGTCGAGGCGGCCGGGCTTGAGCAGAATCCGGTCGGGAATGCCGACCTTGCCGATGTCGTGCAATGGCGCGAACAGGTGCACGTACTCGATGAACTCGTCGCTCAAGGGGCTGCCGCGCGCGGCCAGACCGCGCGCGATCAGGCGGGCGTATTTCGCCATCCGCTCCAGGTGCGCGCCGGTCTCGACGTCGCGGATCGAGGCGATCCGGCTCGCGATCTGCACCGTGCCGATCAGCCCGCGCGAGGAGGCGAGCTGCGAGAGATACAGCTGCGAAGCCAGCTGGGCGAAGCTCTCCACGAAGCCGAGGGTCGAGGCGCCGAACGCGTCGCTTCGCTTCGAATCCATGAACACGAAGCCCGCGAGCTGCTGGCCGAAGTAGACAGGAAGCGTGAAGCTGCTCTGGAAACCCTGTTCGCGCAGCCAGCGCGAGTGGGCGCTGTCGCCAACCAGCGCGCTTGGAATGTCGTGGATCACCCGGGACGCGTGTGCCTCCGCGAGCTGCTGAAGCGAGGGCACCTCCGCGAGTCGGGCCTCGTAGGCGCGCAGCGGCGTGGCACCGCGATTGCTGCTGGCAAACGTCTTCAGCAGGTCGCTGCTGGGGTCGTAGATCGCAATGGCGATGCGATCGATGTTTTCGAGACGTGCGAGCAGGATCTCGTGCAGCACCGCCAGGCGTGATTCGACCGTCGAGACCGCCATGCTTCGGGTGAGACTCAGGATTTCCTGATTGCCATGCATCCGGTCCGGCCTCCCGGTGGTTCCGGCCGGCTGCGTTGCAAGATTCTTGCCGTTCGCCCGTTCGCCCGTTCGCCCCATGCCGCGAAGTCGCGAAGTCGCGAAGTCGCCGCGGCAGCGGCCGCGGAGGCGACCGTGGCAGTCGGGACAGGGCCTCTCGGCATGCCCCTCGTCCCGAGGCTTGAGAAAGCCGACGCGCTCGCGCACCCTGTCCGGCCTTTCTGACCGGCCCGCCGCCTGCGGCCGCCCCACTTCATCAAGACCACGCGCTCCCCATGGACCTGATCGACGACCTCACCTGGCGCGGCCTCTTGGCCGACTGCACCGACATCGATGCGCTGCGCAAGCGCCTGGCCGAGGGGCCGATCACCCTGTATTGCGGCTTCGACCCGACCGGCGACTCGCTGCACGTCGGCCACCTGATGGGCCAGCTGACCCTGCGCCGCTTCCAGCGCGCCGGCCATAGGCCGATCGCGCTCGCCGGCGGCGCCACCGGCATGATCGGCGACCCCTCGGGCAAGTCGGCGGAACGCAATCTGCTGACCCGTGAGCAGCTCTCCCACAACATCGCCTGCATCAAGGCCCAGCTGGCCCGCCTGCTCGACTTCGGCAGCGGCGCCAACCCGGCCGTGCTGGTCGACAACGCCGACTGGACCGCGCCGCTGTCCTTCCTCGACTTTCTGCGCGACGTCGGCAAGCACTTCCCGCTGAGCGCCATGCTGGCCAAGGACTCGGTGAAGTCGCGCATGGCCGGCGAGAACGGCATCAGCTACACCGAATTCAGCTACCAGCTGCTGCAGGCCTATGACTTCTACCACCTGCGTAGGGCGCTCGACTGCGAGCTGCAGATCGGCGGTTCGGACCAGTGGGGCAACATCACCGCCGGCACCGAGTTCGTTCGCCGCAAGCTGGGTGTGCCGGTCTACGGCTGGACCTTCCCGCTGATCACCAAGGCCGACGGCTCGAAGTTCGGCAAGACCGAATCCGGCGCGGTCTGGCTCGACCCCGCGCGCACCAGCCCCTACCGGTTCTACCAGTTCTTCGTGAATACCGAAGACGCCAAGGTCAGCGAATACCTGCGCAAGTTCACCTTCCTTGATCGCGCGGCGATCGAAGCGCTGGAAGCCGCGCACGTCGCCAACCCTGGCGCCCGTGAGGCGCACAAGGCCCTGGCGCGCGAGGTGACCACGCTCGTCCACGGCGCCGAAGCCACGGACGCGGCGATCGCCGCCAGCCAGATCCTGTTCGGCGCCGAGATCGGCGACACGCCAGAAGCCGTGTTCGAGGACGTGATCGCCGAGATTCCTAACGCCCAGCTCGAACGTGCCCAGCTCGACGCTGAGGGCGCCGCGCTGATCGACCTGCTGGTGCTGAGCGGGCTCTGCCCGTCCAAGGGCCAGGCCAAGCGTGACCTCGAAGGTGGCGGCATCTACCTGAACAACCGGCGCAGCACCGGCATCGAGCAGCGCGCCACCGTCGTTGATCTTCTGTTCGGTCGCTACCTGTTGCTGCGCAAGGGCAAAAAGAGCTACGCCGCACTGCGCTTCTGCTGAGGGCCATCAGAGACGGTGTCGAAGCAGCGCACGCCTGGGGCCTCGACTCGCACCCCTGCGCGCGCTGAGCCTGGTCGCGTTCCGCGGCGCAAACCTTGCATGCCCTGAGGGGCAGGGTGAAGGGGCTCTATCCGTCTCGCAGTGGGACAGTACGCGTCGGGGGACTGCATGCGCGGGCATCGGCTGTCCGAGCTCAAGCGACAGGTCTGCGAGTCCTTGGCCGGGGACGCGGATGACCACGAGCGCGAACTCATGCGCATGCTCTGGGGCTTGGCGGCGCTCGCGGCCTTGGTTTTCGCCCTCTGGCGCCTGGCTCGAGGCGAGTGGTCCATGGCGGCCCTGGACTTCGCCATCGCGGTGGTGGTGCTGATCTTCCGAAGATGGGCGAGTCGCGCCCCGACCTTGGGGCCGGTGACGCTGGCTACCACGGTGTTCAGCGCGTTTCTGTCCGTTCTGGTGGCCCGGCTGGGTATCGAAAACGGAATCTACTGGAGCTACGCGCTGCTGCCCGCGGTCTTTCTGATCGTCCCACCGACCATCGGCTGGGTCGTTTGGGCGGCGGGAATGTTGCTATGCGTTTCGACCCTGCCGTCCACGGCGGCCGCACTGGTCTTCATCGGCTCGCACGGTCTCATCGCAGGGTACTGCTCGCTGTTCGCCGCCCAGATGAAGGGCCAGCGGGCGCGGCTGATGGAGCGCACCCGTGAAGCCGAGCGAGGCGCGCGCATCCAGGCGACGCTGTACGCGATCGCCGAGCTGTCGAACCGCGAGTTGACGCGCGAAGAGATGCTGCGCCGGCTGCATGCGGAGATCGCCGGGCTCATCTATGCCGAGAATCTGTACATCGCGCTGTACGATCCGCTTGCCGAGCGGGTCGAGTTCGTCTACTTCGCCGATGTCAACGATTGTCGCGCGGCGCTGGGCCTCGGGGCGCAGTGCCCGCTGGTCGATCTCGAGCATGGCCTGAGCTGGCATGTGCTGACCTCCGGGCGCGCCCTGCGCGGCAGCCTGCGCGACATCGAACAGCAGCTCCGCGGGCAGGCGCCGCTCAAGGTGCGAGGCACCGCGCCCGTCGAGTGGCTGGGTGTACCGATGGTTTCCGAAGGCCAGGTGCGCGGACTGCTGGCTGTTCAGACCTATACGACCGGCGTCCACTTCAATGCTGCCGATGAAGCCCTGTTGGGCTACGTCGGCAAGCATGTGCTGCAGGCACTGGAGCGCTCGCGCGTGCTGTCCCTGTTGGCCGGGCTCTACGATTCGATTCCCGGCCTCCTGCTGGTGCTCGACATCGAACTCCGGCTGGTCCGGGTCAATCGTGAAGCGCTGCAGCTCCTGGGTTATGACCGGGCCGACCTGCACCGGCGCGGGATTGCTGCGGTGTTCCCCGAAGCGAAGGCGCGACTTGCCGCGTTCTTCGGTGCCTCGCAGTGCGCGTCCCTCCGTGAAGAGGTCGAGCTGCTGCGCATGGATGGGGAGTCGCTACCGGTGCTGCTCTCGGTCTCGGCAGAGCGCGATGAAGAGGGCCGTCTGCGCCATCTGCTACTGGTGGGCCAGGACCTGCGCGATCGCAAGCGTCTCGAAGTGGAGCTGCGTCACTCGCAGAAGCTCGAGTCCCTGGGGCAGATGGCAGCGGGCATCGCGCATGAGATCAATACGCCCATGCAGTTCATCGGCGACAACCTCGGCTTCGTCGAGCAGGCCTCGCAGGATCTGGTTGCCCTCGCTGAGGGGCGCGGCGCCGACGGCCTCGACCTGGACTACCTGCGGCGGCGCGTGCCCCGTGCGATTGGCCGCGCGCGGGAGGGCGTCGAGCGGGTCAGCAGGATCGTCTCGGCGATGCGCCAGTTCGCCCATCCCGGCGCCAGCCGCGAACCGGCGGATCTCAATGCCCTGGTGCAGAACGCAGTCACCGTCGCCACCCACAGCTTCAAATACACCGCCGATCTGGAGCTGGACCTGGGCGAATTGCCTGCGGTGCCAGTGGTGCGCGGTGATCTCGGTCAGGTGCTGCTCAACCTGATCGCCAATGCCGCGCATGCCATGGAGGAACAGTACGCCGCGGCCGGCGGACGCGGGCACCTCCGCATCGCCACCCGCCGCATTGAGGGGCGCGATCTCGCCGAGATCCGCGTGCAGGACGACGGCACTGGCATCCCGGAGGCGGTCAAGTCGCGTTTGTTCGAGCCGTTCTTCACCACCAAGCCCGTGGGCAAGGGGACCGGCCAGGGCTTGGCGTTGACCCGGGCGATCGTGGTCGACCGGCACGGCGGCGAGCTGTGGGTCGAGGACGTCCAGCCGCATGGCACCTGCTTCGTGATCCGACTGCCTCTGTTCCCCGCCGAATCCGCAGGCGCCTGACTCCGGTCGCCGCGTTCGCATCGGCCATGCTGCCGCATTCCCTCCCGCAGCCAGGCCCATTGAGGCCTCAAGGCGAGGCTGAGGAACCCAGCGTTGCCGCGCACCATGGAGGGCGCTTCCGCGGATCGAGCACGCAAGTGCTGGATCCTGATTGAGCGAGTCCTGACGCGCGCCGGACTCGCGACCACCGGTCAAGGCCGGGAGGGACTGGATCGGTGTTGCCGTAAGCTCAGCGCGGTGCAAGGAGGGGGCGTGCGTATGTCCAAGGGGCCGGAGTCCCTGCTGGTTGATCTGGCGGAGCGCATCGCGGCAGGCGAACCCATCGATATCGAGTCGTTGCCGCCCGAACTGCGTCGGCATCCGGAGGTTGAGGGACTGCTGCGATTTGCGCGCGTCGCCGAAGCACTCGACCGTCATCAGTCAGAACCTTCGCCGCTGCACGATGCGGATGCCCCAGGCGCTTCCACGCCCGCGCAGATCGGGCCCTGGCGGGTGCTGCGCCTGCTCGGTCGCGGCGGTATGGGCGAGGTCTGGCTGGGCGAGCGCGTCGATGGCGCAGTCGATCAGCGCGTCGCGATCAAGCGCGTGCGCGTCGCCAGCGCGGCCTTCGTGCGGCGTCTGCTCGCTGAGCGCCGCATCCTGGCGCGGCTGTCGCATCCGAACATCGCCCGCTTCATCGATGCCGGCGTCGATGCCGAGGGCCAGCCCTGGTTGGCGCTGGAGCACGTCGAGGGCGTCGAGCTGTCGGCCTGGTGCGAGCAGCAGCGGCCGGATCTCGACACACGCCTGCGCCTGTTCCTGGCGATCTGCGCCGCCGTCGATCACGCCCACCGGCTGCTGGTGGTGCATCGCGATCTCAAGCCCGGCAACGTGCTGGTCGATGCGCAGGGGCAACCTCACCTGCTCGACTTTGGTGTGGCCAAGCTGCTCGATGAAGAGGCCGGCGAGACTACGCTGGCGGCGCTGACGCCGGCCTGGGCCGCGCCCGAGCAGCTGCGCGGCGAGCCGGTCTCAACCGCCACTGACGTCTATGCGTTGGGCCTCGTGCTGTGTCGTCTGCTGAGCGGCGGCCTGCCGACTTCGCGTGCGCGTGGCGACCTCGCCAGCCTGGTGGCGCAGCTCGGTGAAGAGGACACCCAGCGCCCCAGCCGGCTGGCACGAACGGCTACCGAGCTGCCCTACCCGCCCGAGCGTCTGCTCGGCGATCTCGACGCCATCGTCGCCAAGGCCCTGCGGCCAGAGCCGGAGGCGCGCTACGGCTCGGCGGCGGCGTTGGCCGAGGACATCGAGCGCCACCTCGACTCGCGCCCGCTGCGCGCGGTGGCGCCGACCCGCTGGTACCGTTTTTCGCGCTTCGCCAAGCGCAACCGCGGCATGCTCAGTGTGGCGACCGCGGCCAGCCTTGCCGTGCTGCTCAGCCTAGGCATGGCGCTGTGGCAGGCCAAGCGCGCGCGCATCGAGGCCGAACGCGCGCAGGCGCAGACCCTGCAGGCGGACGCCCAGGCCGAGCGCGCGAAGAGTGCAGTGCAGTTCCTGCTCGGCGTGTTCGCGCCGGCCGACCCGTTTGCTCGCGATGCTGCTTCGGCGGTGGATCTCGACGAGGCCTTCCGGCAGGCGCTGGCACGCGTGGACACCGACTTCGCGCCCGAGTCGCTGATCGCGCTCGATCTCACCCGCGAGTTCGGCAACATCCTCGGCAAGCGCGGCGAGGTCGAGGAAGCCGCCCAGCGTCTGGATGACGGCATCGCGATCGCGCGCGAGCGTTATCCCGAGTCATCCGAGCTGGCCCTGCTGCTGCTCACCCGCGGCGCTCTGCACAGCCAGCAGGGCGAGTACGCTCGGGCCCGCGCAGTGATCGAAGAGGGCGTGCGGCTGCTGCGCCCGCGGAAGGAGCGCTATCCCATCGAGCTGGGCGAGGGCCTGTTTTTGCTGGCCAATCTGGATCTCGTCGATGAACGCATGGACGAGGCCGAGCGGCATGCGCGCGAGGCCGATGCCCTCCACGCCGCGGCACTGCCCGCGGGCGATTTCCGCCACGCGGTGGCGCGCTTCAACCTCGGCATGCTGCTGCGACACCAGCGCCGCACTGCCGAAGCCCGTCCCGTGCTTGAAGACGCCGTGCGCCTGGCCGAGGCCGCGCGCGGGCCGGATGCCGCCGGCCTGGTCTATATGCTCGACGGGCTGCGCGGCGCTGCCCAGGCCTTGGGCGATCGCGAGGCCGAGCGGGCGGCGGCCGAGCGCATGTTGGCCGTCGCCGAGCTGCATTTCGAGGGCGACCATCCGCTGCGTGCCGATGCGCTGACCGAGGCCGGCAATATCCGCCTGCGCAGCGCGGGCGACCCCGAAGGCGAGCGTATGCTGCGCGAGGCCGCGCGCATCTTCGCGGTGCACGGGCACCCCTACGAGGCGCGTGCCTGGCGCCTGCTCGGCATGTCGCTGAACATGCACGGCGCATGGGCGCGCGCGCTGTCCGCGCTCGACGAGGGCGCGCGCGCCTGCGAGCGCATCGGCGCCGGCTACGCGGAATGCCTGAGCGCGGCGGCCGAGCGCGTCACCAGCCTCGCGCGGCTGGGGCGAGGCGATGAGGCGCTGGCCGCCAGCGCCGCGCTCGATGCGCTGATCGCCGCCGAAGGCACACATGGCCCGGACACCGGCCTGATGGCCGACGAGGCGCGCGCCGAAGCCTTCGCCGCCAACGGTCGTCGCGACGAGGCGCTGGCCCTGTTCGATGCCCTGATCGCAGCGTACTCGGAGCGCTACGGGGCGCAGCACCGCATCGTGCTCACCCTGCGTGAGCGGCGTGACGAGCTGGCGAACACACGCTGAGGGCCCGCGGCAGCGTCACGTCCGCCGTGATCCGCGTACCCGGTTGGGGTGTCCCGTGTGGCAGGTTCGCGCCCGCAGTCGCCGGTGCGTGCGTTGCGGCCTCTCGTGCCGGCATGCAGCACGTCGGGCAGGTCTGGGCGGTACGATGGCGCGCGCTGCATCGATCTCAGGTGTACCGCTCCGGCTCGCGTACAGCGTTCCCTGTCCGTTCGTTCGAAGTCTTGCCGCTGAGCGTTTTGATGCCGTCCCGCCGCTGCGACCGTTCCCGCGTTCGCGAAGTTGTACAGCCCTCTCCCAGTCCCCAGATTTCGCCTTCCGCCATGCCTGATCGTTCCCTGTGTGCTCGATTCGCCTGTGTTGTGCTGATGCTGATCCTTGTGCCGCGGAGCGTGATTGCCGCCAGCGAGGAGGTGGACCCCTTCGTCAAGCGATCGCCCTTCGCCGCGCTTGCCCTAAGCCCGGATGGGGCGCACCTCGCGGCCGTCTACGACCTGGCCGACCGCGAGGCGCTGGTGATTGTCCGCCGGGAAGACATGCAGGCGGTGGCGCGTTTTGCGGGTGATGCCGGCAGCGCGGTGGCCGGCTTCCAGTGGCTGGACTCCGCGCGTGTCCTTCTGGAGCCGGCCGAGCGCTTCGGTGAACTCGACGCTCCGCGCCCGACGGGCGAACTCGTGCTGGTGGAGATCGAAGGCGCGCGCGTGCGCAGGGTGTTCCACCGCTTCGATCCGGACGACGAGCGCGTGCTGACGGTGGAGCCGCAAACCGCTGACGTCATCGATCGCCTACCGGATCAGCCGGGTCAGATACTGATTGGCGTGCGCCGCTGGACCACGGCAAGTCCGCTCGTCGAGGTGCAGCGCTTGAGCCTGGACACCCGCCGCAGTCGGACCCTCACCCGGGCCCCCGTGCAGCATGCGCACATCGTGGCCGATCCCTCGGGCGAGCCGCGTCTCGCCCACGGCAACCTCGATTCGATCGACTCGTTGCTGTACCACCGCCGTGCGGGCGATGACGGCTGGACGCTCATCAATGACGAGGCGGAAAGCGGCCGCTACGAGTTTCCGCTCGGCTTTGATCCTGCGGGCGAAGTGGTCTACCTGCAGGCCTCGAGTGATCGGGGGCCGGATGTCGTCGTCGAGTGGAGTCCGCAAGACGGGACGCGAACGGTGCGCATCGGCGATCCCGACTACGACCCGGGTGAAGTGTTACGGGATGGGCGTGGAGCGGTGATTGGAGTTGCCTTCCTCGGTCCACGCCGTCGCGCTCACTTCTTCGATGAGTCGCACCCGGACGCGAAACTGCAAGCCACGCTCGCACGCAGCTTCCCGCGGGATGACGTCTACCTGGCCCCCGCCGACGCGGATGCCCGGTGGCGGCTGTTCGAAGTCCGCAGCGAGCGCGACCCCGGCACTGTGTTCCTGTTCGATGTGGAATCCCGGCGGGCCCATTTCCTGCTCCGCAGGCTGCCTGCGATTGAACCGACGGAGATGAGCGCTGCTGAGACCCGGCGCTTTGTCACTCGCGATGGGCTTGAACTGGAGGCTTTTCTCACCCGCCGCGCGGGTGCCGATGCACCTCCACTTCCGCTGGTGCTGGTGCCGCACGGCGGACCGTTTGGCGTTTTCGATCGACCGGACTTCGACCCGCTGGTGCAGTGGCTGGCGCACTCCGGCTATGCCGTACTGCAGGTGAATTTCCGCGGATCGGGCAATCGGGGCAGGGCCCTGCGTTCGGCGGGTGCGCGCGGTTGGGGGCGGGCGATGCAGGACGACCTTGCCGACGCCGCGGCCTGGGCCGAAGCCGAGTCGATCGCTCGACCTGGCGAGGTCTGTCTCGTCGGCGCAAGCTACGGCGCGTACGCCGCGCTGATGGGCGTGGCCCGCGATCCCGAGATCTTTGCCTGTGCTGTCGGCGCCTTTGGTGTCTATGACCTGCCGCGTATGGCCCGCGAGGACCGGAGAGTCAGCACCAGCCTGGGCGCCTGGAGCGAGGATTGGATCGGCCCGATCTCGACCCTTGCGGAGGTGTCTCCGGTCAATCTTGCCGAGCGCATCCGCGCTCCCGTGCTGCTGATTGCCGGTGCTGAAGATCCCATCGCACCGATCGCACACAGTCGACGCATGCGTTCCGCCTTGAGGAAAGCGGGGGGTCAGGTCGAGGACTGGTTTGTCGAAGGTGCCGGGCACGGCCTGCACCGGGAAGAGCATCGTCGCGAGTTCCTGCTGAGAATCCGCGCGTTTCTCAACACCCATCTGCCTCTGGAGCCCCAGAGCGCTGAGGGATAAGGGGTGACGAAGCGCCCGGGACCCCGCGACGGAAGACGCACCTACCCCACGTCCGTCCGCATGCTCATGGCAGAGCGCGGCGCATCCATGGGGGCGGAGTCCGATCACGAGCGCACATGGCGTGCTCAGTCGCTCGCCTCACCCGTCTGCAGCCGCCACAGCCCCGCATACAGGCCATCGCGCGCGATCAATTGCTCATGCGTGCCGGATTCGACGATGCGGCCTGCGTCCAGCACGTGGATGCAGTGCGCATGGCGCACGGTCGAGAGGCGATGCGCCACCACCAGCACGCTGCGGCCTTCGGCGGCCTTGGCCAGCGAGCGCTGGATTGCGGCCTCGGTCTCGTTGTCGACCGCAGACGTCGCCTCGTCCAGCACCAGCAGCGGCGGATCGCGATACAGCGCGCGGGCGAGCGCGATGCGCTGACGCTGGCCGCCCGACAGCGTGTGGCCGCGCTCGCCGACTTCCGTGTCGTAGCCCTTCGGCAGGGCGGCGATGAAGCCGTGCGCCTCGGCCGCCCGTGCGGCCGCCTCGACGCGCGCGGGATCGGGCGCGTCGTCGCCATAGGCGATGTTCTCGGCCACCGTGCCGTCGGTGAGGAAAGGCTCTTGCGCGACATGGCCGATCTGCCGGCGCAGCTGGCTGCGCGGGAGCTCCTCGATGTCGATACCGTCGAGCTCGACGCGGCCGGCGCTGGGCGTCTCGAAGCGCAGCAGCAGCTTGATCAGGGTGCTCTTGCCGCTGCCGGTGGCACCCACGAGGCCCACGGTGTGGCCGGCCGGCACGTCCAGATCGATGCCGTGCAGCACGTCCGTATCGCCATAGGCAAAGCGCAGGCTGCGAAAGCGCAGGGCGCCGTCGCTGCGTCCGGCCAGTCGACGCTGGCCGCGATCGGCGGGCTGCGGCAGCGCCAGCAGATCGAACACCCGACGCACCGAAGTCATGCTTCGCTGATACAGGTCGGTGAGTTCGGCCAGCCGCGTCAGCGGCCACAGCAGGCGCTGGGTGAGGTAGACGAGTGCCGAATAGCTGCCAACGCCGAGCTCGCCGCGCAGGGTCAGCACGCCGCCGTAGAGCAGAGTGGCGACGAAACCGGCGAGGATGGCGATGCGGATCACCGGCGTGATCGCCGCAGCCACGCGGATGGCCTCGGCATTGCGTTCGCGGTAGGCGGCGCTGGCGTCCTCCAGATGCTTCAGCTCGGCGCTCTCGGCGGTGTAGGCCTGGATGGTGGCCATGCCCTGCAGGTTGTTCGACAGGCGCTGGGAAATGCCGGCGGCGGCTTCGCGCGCGGCGGCATAGCGCGGCTGCAGGCGTCGCATGAACCAGAAGGCGCCGAACAGGATCAGCGGCACCGGCAGCAGAGCGAGGATGGCCAGCGGGGCCGAGAGCACGAAGAACACGGCACCCACCAGCAGGGTCGAGCAGAACACCTGGATCAGGTCGTGGGCGCCGTTGTTCATGAAGCGCTCGATCTGGTGCACGTCCTCGTTCAGCACCGACGACAAGCGGCCGCTGCGCGCATCCGCCAGCGCGCCGGGGGTGAGACCTTGCAGATGCGCATAGGCCTCGATGCGCAGGTCGTGCTGCAGGCTCTGCGCCAGGTTGCGCCAGCGCACCATGGCCAGGTACTCGGTGAGCGATTCGAGGCCCCAGATCAGCACGGTCAGCGCGGTGAGCAAGAGCAGCTGGTGGATCGGATCTGGCAGGCCCAGGCGCGCGATGAAAGATTCGCGCTGGTTCACCACCACGTCGACCGCAATGCCGATCAGGATCTCCGGCAGCACGTCGAAGACCTTGTTGAGCACCGTGTAGACGGTGGCGATCGAAGCGGTGCGGCGATAGCTGCGGGCGTGGCCCAGCAGGCGGCGTAGCGGGTGCATGGTTCGGGACCGGATGAACTGCGAAGCCGCGCAGTTTAGGCGTGCCCGCGGTCCCGTCGCGTGCCCAAGGGGCCGCCAACGAGAACGGCCGGGCGTTATCGCGCCCGGCCGCTATCCCTTGAATCGAAAGCAGGTGCTCAGGCCGCGCGCGCGGGCAGGCCCTCGTGCGCGCGCTCGTTGGGGCGGTAGGTCTCGTAGACCACGACCGGGATGCCGAGCTCGCCGAGATGCTGTTCGATCAGCGGCTTGACCTCGGCCCAGTCGAGGCCGCCGACGCCGGTGGCGAGTCGCGGCAGGGCGAGGCTGGCCCAGCCTTCCTTCTTCACTTCCTTGGCCAGTGCGCGCAGCGCGTGGTTCACATGCTGCAACGTGGCCTTGCCGGCCTTAGCCCCGTGATCGTAGGCGGCTTCCTGGGTGAACAGGGCGACGATGCGGCTGGGGTAGACGCCGCCCCAGGTCCAGAGCTCGCCCGATTTCGGGTGCTGGGTGTGGCAGTAGTGGCGGAAGTCCTTGTACATCGCCGGCACCGCTTCGTGCAGGGCGAACGCGAGGCCCTGGTCGAAGGCATCGTTCGGGGCGACGCCGTGGGCAATGGCCTCGGCCTGGCTGTGGCGAATGTCGCCGGATACGTAGCGGATCATGGGGCCTCCTTCGAAGGCGTGCGGGATACGGCCCCATGCTGCGCCTCGGCGAACCGCCGGGTTTTGACAAGTCTCAAGCCACCGGGGGCATAGGGTGGGTCTTGACCCAGCAACGGCGAACGCTCGCGTCGGTTCTGGCACTTGCCGTGCCGATGAAGCCACCGGCGGAGCGAAGGCAGCGCTTCGATGCGGTGGGTCGAGACCCACCCTATGGGCAGCGGATGCATAGGGTGGGTCTTGACCCACCGGAGCCACACGCTCGCACCGGTTTCGGGAATACGCTCGCACGGGTTTCGGCAATTGCCGCGCCGACGCAGGAACCGGCGGAGCGAAGGCCGCGCTTCGACGCGGTGGGTCGAGACCCACCCTATGGGCAGCGGATGCATAGGGTGGGTCTTGACCCACCGGAGCCACACGCCCGCATTGGGAAAGGCTTTTGTTGGCGCTCTTCCTTCTTCGGCCAACGCGCGCAAACGCGAGCCTGGAGGCGCCATGGGGCGCTGGCTGGGATTCGCCGTATAGAACCCGCTGTCTAGAAGGCGTTGTCTAGAACGTGTCGCCTTGAACGCGCTGACTCCAACGCGCCCTCAAGAACGCTCCGACTAGAACCCGCCGCGCACGCCGATGCCGATGCTGACCCGCGGCCGCTCGCGGGTGTTCCAATCGCGCGGCCACAGATGGATCTCGCGTGCGTCGACTTCCGGCAGCGTCAAGCGTTGCTCGCCAAGCTGCACCTGGCGCTCGCCCGTGATGCGCCCGGTCAGGGTGAGGAAGCGCCCCGGCACGACTTCGTTGGGGTCCACGCCGCCCGCACGGATCGCGATGAAGCGCCCACCGTCCCGACCCTGCGGGATGGGTCGGGCCTGGGCGTCAGTGGGGAAACCCAGCACCTCGATCTCGACGTAGCCCTCGTACTCGTTGAGGGCGATGACCATGCCGCCCCACAGCACGCTGCGATCCATCTGCGCCTCGATCTGCGCGGCGACGGCGCTGGGCGAGGGGCTGGGCTCGGTCGGCGCGTTGCGGAACAGCGGCGTCGGCACGCAGGCGGTGAGCGCCAGCGCGACCAAGGGCGTCAGCAAGCTGCGCAGCTTCATGTGCCTTCCTCACGTTTGAGCCAGTCCAGGCGCGAGCTGGCCTGTGTTTCCCCGAGCGCTTCGCGCAGGTAGGGCAAGGCCTGCGACAGCGCCTGGTCGAAGCGATAGGGCGGGTTGACGATCAACATGCCGCAGCCGTTCATGCGCAGCGGCGAGTCGTCCGGCCGCACCAGCAGCTCGGCCAGCAGCACCGACTTCGCCGGCAGCTCGGCGGCGCGCCGCAGGAAGCGCGCCACGCCGGCGCGGCGCTTGATCGGGAACCACACCGCGAACACCGCCTGCGGCAGGCGCTCCAGGCCCTGGCGCACGGCGCCGAGGATGGCGTCGTACTCGGCTTCCTGCGCCTCGAAGGGTGGATCGATCAGCACCAGGGCACGGCGCTCGATCGGTGGCAGCAGGGCGCGCACCGCGGCATAGCCGTCGCGGGCCTCGGCCTTGGCGCGCAGGTAGGGTTCCAGCGCCTTGCCGAGTGCGGCCTGCTCGCCGGGCTGCAGTTCGCAGGCAACCAGTCGATCCTGCGGCCGCAGGACGCGCGCGGCCAGCAGGGGCGAGCCGGGGTAGGCGCGCAGCGGGGCGATGCCATGACCCGAATGCGCGAAGGTCTCGGCATCAAAGCGGTCGACCGCGTCGACATAGGCCGCCACCAGCGGCGGCGGGCTGCTGCGGCGCTTGGGCTGTTGCTCGATCGGCCGGCGATCGATCAGCTTGAGGATGCCGCCCTCGGCCTCGCCGGTTTTCTGCGCCTCGCCCGAGTCGAGCAGGTAGCCACCGCGACCGCCGTGGGTGTCGAGCAGCAGGAAGCCGGTGTCCTTGCGCTGGAAGGCCTCGATCAGGCCCAGCAGGGTGGCGTGTTTGAGCACATCGGCAAAGTTGCCGGCGTGGAAGCTGTGTTTGTAGTTCATCGCCGCATTATGCGGGTGCGCCCGACTCACGGTGACTTCCGGCCCGGAGGCATTCAGCCCGCGGCGGCCGTAGAGTGCGCCCCGGAGCGGGCATGGAGCCCGCCGGGGGAAAGACCATGAAGAAGCTGCTGAAGTGGGGCCTGCGCGGGTTTCTGGTGCTGCTGCTGGCCGGTGGCGGCCTGCTGGCGCACACGATCTGGTTCAAGCCGCTGAAGATCGAGTGGTTCTACGAGCGGGTGTTCGCCGAGTACGCCTTCAACAGTCCGGAGCTGCTGTCCTCGCTGCGCATGCTGCCGGGCTGGCTGGACTGGTATAGCGACGATTTGGACGACGCCTCGCTGGCGGGCGAAGAGGCCCTGCGCGCCAAGGTGCGCGAGGACCTCGCCACCCTGCGCAGCTACGACCGCAGCGCGCTGGACGCCGAAGGCCAGCACTCCTACGACCTGCTGGAGACCTTTCTGGCCGTGCAGGTCGAGGGCGAGCGATTCGCGTACCACAACTATCCCCTGAACCAGCTGTTTGGCGTGCAGAACGGCCTGCCGACCTTTCTCGCCACCCAGCATTCGATCGCCTCCACGAGCGATGCCGAGAACTACCTCGAGCGACTTGCGGCGGTGCCGCGCAAGCTCGACCAGGTGCTGGAGGGCGTGCGCCATCGCGAATCGCTGGGCATCCTGCCGCCGCGCTTCGTGGTGGAAAAGGTGCTGGCCGAGATGCGTGGCTTCCGCGACGCCGCGCCTGAGCAGAACATCCTGTACACGAGCTTCGACGAAAAGCTGGGCAAGCTCGAAGGGCTGTCGGGCGAAGATCGTGCGGCCCTGCTGGCGCGCGCCAGTGCCGCCATCGTCGAGCACGTGCAGCCGGTGTATGGGCGAATGATCGACTACTACGACGGGCTGCTGCCGAAGGTGCAGAACAATCACGGCGTGTGGGCGTTGCCGGACGGCGAGGCCTACTACGCCTGGGCCGTGCGCTCGCAGACCACCACCGAGATGACGCCGGACGAGGTGCATGAACTCGGCGTGCACGAGGTCGAGCGGATCGGTGCCGAGATGGACGCGATCCTGCAGGGCGAGGGTCTGGTCGAGGGCAGCATCGGCGAGCGCGTGCAGCAGATCGCGCAGCGGCCGGATCAGCTGTATCCGAACACCGATGAAGGCCGCCAGCAGATCATCGACGACTTCCAGACGATCATCGACGAGATCGACCAGGGCATCGGCAGCGCCTTCAACCTGCGCCCGGCCGCTGGCGTCAAGGTCGAGCGCGTCCCCGAGTTCCGCGAGAAAACCGCGCCGGGCGCCTACTACAACGCGCCGGCCTTCGATGGCTCGCGGCCGGGCATCTTCTACATCAACCTGCGCAATACGGCGGAGGTCGCGCGCTTTGGCATGCGCACGCTGGCCTACCACGAGGCGATTCCGGGGCACCACTTCCAGATCGCGATCCAGCAGGAGCTGAAGGGTGTGCCGACCTTCCGCAAGCTGCTGCCCTTCACCGCCTATGCGGAAGGCTGGGCCCTGTACACCGAGCGTCTGGCCTGGGAGATGGGCTTCCAGCAGAACCCGCTGGACAACCTCGGTCGCCTGCAGGCCGAGATGTTCCGTGCGGTGCGGCTGGTGGTCGACACCGGCCTGCACCACAAGCGCTGGACCCGCGAGCAGGCCATCGACTACATGCTGCAGATGACCGGCATGCCGGAAACCGACGTGGTCGCCGAGATCGAGCGCTATCTGGTGATGCCCGGCCAGGCCTTGAGCTACAAGGTCGGCATGAACGCGATGCTGGATGCCCGCGAGCGCGCCCGCACCGCGCTGGGCGAGCGCTTCGACTTGAAGGGCTTCCACGACGTGGTGCTGCAGTCGGGCTCGATGCCCATCACCCTGCTCAATCGCCGTGTGGATGCGTGGATCGCCGAGCGCAAGCAGGGTTGAGCGGGGGAAACTCGCGCGTCGATTGAGCCGCACTTCCCTTGGGGAGTGCGGGAGCGCTTCGGTTGCCGATGGTCGCCGAAGCGTTGCCGCCACGGTGGGTCAAGACCCACCCTATTTCGAATCCCGAATCCCGAATCCCGAATCCCGAATCCCGAATCCCGAATCCCGAATCCCGAATCCCGAATCCCGAATCCCGAATCCCGAATCCCGAATCCCCAATCCCGAATCCCCAATCCCCAATCCCCAATCCCCAATCCCCAATCCCATGCCTCCGAACGACACCCTCGACCTGATCGACCGCTACTACGCCGCTTTCAATCGCGGCGACCGCGAAACCCTGCTCGCCCTGCTGTCCGAGGCCGTGGTCCACGACCTCAACCAGGGCGCGCGCGAAACCGGCCGCGAGACGTTCCGCGCCTTCATGGCGCGCATGGACCGCTGCTACGCCGAGCAGCTGACCGACATCGTGCTCATGGCCTCCGCCGATGGCCGACGCGCGGCCGCGGAGTACGTCGTGCACGGCGAGTACAAAGCCGACGATGAAGGCTTGCCGCCGGCCCGCGGCCAGCGCTACGTGCTGCCCGGCGGCGCCTTCTTCGAGATCGAGAACGACTGCATCACCCGCGTCACCAACTACTACAACCTGCAGGACTGGATCGCGCAGGTGCAGGCCTGATGGGCGTCGAGCTGCGCTGCCTGCGGCCGGCCGAGTACGCGCGCCACATCGCCGACGTCGCGCGCCTGCGCATCGATGTGTTCCGCGCGTTTCCCTACCTTTACGACGGCGACGTCGGCTACGAGGAGCGCTACCTCGCCACCTATGCGCAGTCGGCCGACAGTCTGTGGGTGCTGGCGCTGGACGGCGAGCGCGTGGTCGGCGCCAGCACCGGCCTGCCCCTGGCCGACGAGGACGCTGCGTTCAAGCAGCCCTTCATCGCGCGCGGTATCGACCCGCAGCGGGTGTTCTACTTCGGCGAGTCGGTGCTGCTGCCCGCCTATCGCGGGCTGGGCCTTGGGCATCGCTTCTTCGATGCGCGCGAAGCGCATGCGCTCGCGCTGGGGCGCTTCGAGTGGACGGCCTTCGCGGCGGTCGACCGCGCGGCCGACGATCCGCGTCGCCCCGCGGGCCATCGCGACAACGACGCGTTCTGGACCAAGCGCGGCTACGGGCGTCAGCCCGGCATGGGCTTTCGCCTGAGCTGGAGGGAGATCGGAGAGCCCGAGGAAAGCGAGAAGCCGCTGACCTACTGGCTGCGCGCGCTGGAGGCCGGCTGATGCGCGTCGCTGTCGCCGCCTATCCGCTGGAAACGATCACGAGCTTCGAGGCCTGGGCCGACAAGCAGCGCCGACTGCTGGGCGAGGCCAAGGCCTTGGGCGCCGATCTGGCCGTGCTGCCGGAGTACCTGCCGCTGGAGCTGGCGGGGTTCCAGCCCGCGGCTGTGCGCGAGGATTTCGCCGCGTCGCTCGACGCGCTGCAGCCGCTGTTCGAGCCCTGGCAGGCGCTGCATCTGGAACTCGCGCGCGCGCTCGACCTGCACATCCAGGCCGGCACCTTCCTGCTGCACCAGCCGAACGGCCGCTACCGCAACCGCGCCTTCTGGTTCACACCCTCCGGTGAGGTTCACTGGCAGGACAAACTGCAGCTCACCGGCTTCGAGAAGGCCAGCGGCCTGATCGAGCCCGGCGACGCGCTCAAGGTCTTCGAGCTGGACGCGCTCCGCGTCGGCATCGCGGTGTGCTACGACAGCGAGTTCCCGCTGCCGGTGCGCGCCCAGCGCGAAGCCGGCGCGCGTCTGCTGCTGGTGCCGAGCTGCACCGACACGCCGGCCGGCGCCACCCGCGTGCGCACCGGCTGCATGGCGCGTGCGCTGGAGAACCGCCTGTTCGTCGCGCGCGCGGTCACGTCCGGCGAACTGCCCTGGAGCCCCGCGCTCGACACCAACACCGGCGAGGCCGCGATCTACGCACCGATGGATGTGGGTCTTCCTGCTGACGGCGTGCTCACCGTCGCCGCGCCGGGCGAGACCTGGGCCGTGGCCGAGCTGCCGCTGTCGCGGCTTGAACGCGCGGCGTCGAAGTCGCAGGTGGCGGTGGATTCGGACTGGCCGCAGCAGCTGCGGCCGGGGCTGCTGCGGGCTGGGCTGCACAGGCTCGGCTGAGCCTCAAGCCCGCAGCGCCGATCGCACCTCGGAGGGCGCAGCGCCAGCGTCCTGATTGCTGCGCAAGGCTACAAAGCAGCCACATTCGCGCTACAGCAGGCGCGGCTGTGTGGCTTTAGGCTGCGGCTCGTGTGCTGTCCAGCGCCCTCGAGGCCACGTGCAGCTGCGGGCCAGGGGCGCTGCCTAGCCGACAGGTTTTCCGCGATCGACTTTTCCGAGCCTGGGGATTGCTATGTTCCGCGTCAGTACCTGCCGTCTCAGCCTTGCTGTGTTCCTGTGTGCGTGCGCCCCTGTACAGGCTTCCGCAGATGCTCCGCTGCAAACCCCAACGAACTACTCGGTCCTCCCGGTTGACGCGGGCTTCGAGCTCCGTGCTCAGGCTCAGGTGTTGCGGTATGACCTTGAGGGCCGCATCACTGGGCGCTCGGAGGAGCAGCGCGGCCCTACCCAAGCCTTCCATGCGTGGTACCAGCGGCAGCCGAGCGTTCGATGGACTTACGCGCTGCCCGCGCAGGCAGGACTGGACGCCGTTGCGCTGACGCCGCCCTACCTCGATCGGCCCTGGCGCATGTGCGAGCGACTGTCACTTGAAGACGGTCGAAGGCTGATGCGCCTTTCCGCGTTTCCATCGCTGACGCTGAACGAGATTTCCACGCCTCTGGTGCAGTGGTCTCCTCTGCCCGGCAGTCTGTCCTTCGTTGATGACGACCTGGATGATGCCTATTTCCGCGGGGCGGTTGCACGGGATGCGCAAGGACTCGTGCATGTGTTGGTCAACAGCGGCATCGGAGTTCCCGGCTACCGAATGGCCACCTTTGCCCAGGACTGCGAGCTTATCGGCGAGGTCTTGGACCCCCACAGTTTTGACGCCCATCCGGCCCACCCGGGTGCATACGCGGTGCAGCGCCGCGGTGGCTTCGGTCCAACGCCCTATCTGCTGCGTCGAATCGGCGCGGAGACCGTCTGGGAGGTTGATCTAGGCTGGATGCTCGGGGCTGAACGCAACGAGGGACTCAACTTTGTCTGGGCGTTGAACGACGGCGGGGCGCTCGTCGCCCTGAGAACCGGGCCGACCGATGCTCGACAGCTGCAGCTGGCCAGGTTCAGTCAGGACGGACGACTGCTGGCGCGCGGTGCGATCGATGGATCTCGCGTGCCGGCTCTTCGTCAGTTCAGCGATGGGCTCATCCTTGCCGTGGTGACCGGCGATCAGTCGACGGGCGCAGACCTGCTGGTGGAGCTCGGGCTGGATCTCGCCGAGCGCCGCCGAGAACTGCTTGGATCAGTTCGCGTACATGGCGTTCTCAACAGTGCGGATGAGGGCCTTCGCTCAGACGTCTGGCTGCTGACGGATCGCTCCAGCGTTCTTCCAGCAGCCGAGGTGTCGACTGTTGACGGCCTGCGCTACGGAGCGGCACGCGTGCAGCCCGGCCTTCAGCTCGAGTGGGTTCTACCGATGGGCGCGGAGCGCCCGCGCATGCAGCTCGCGGGTGGCGATCTTCTGCTTTCTGGGCGGAGTGGCGGCAGCATCGAACTCGTGCGTCGCTCCGCCGACGGACGCATGCGCGTTCAGGAGTCGCCTGCGATACGGCCGCTCGGATCCGCCGCATCCGAAGTGGCCCGTGCCGCCCTGATGGACGGGTCTGTCGCGAGTGTCCGGACGCAGGGAGCGATGACGAGACTTGCCCTGCATATGCGCGAACGCTTGATCTGGAGCCAGCCGCTGGCATCCGCCTCCGAGCCGCACGTCGCGTTCGTCGGCC
Organism: Lysobacterales bacterium; assembly: GCA_046318115.1. GTDB lineage: Bacteria > Pseudomonadota > Gammaproteobacteria > Xanthomonadales > Xanthomonadaceae > Aquimonas. The sequence continues at coordinate 95,229 of JBKCVA010000031.1, forward strand.
TCGTCGTGGAGCCTTCGAGCGCGCGAGTCTGCGCGGTCTTCTGGCGCCAAGCTGCCAGCGTCGATCTGCGCTGCCATGCGCGCGCCGATGGCACTGCACTGCCCGTGCTGTCCTGGCCGGAATCGGCCAGCGTGATCGGCTCGGTTCAGGCGCTGTTCGATGGTGCCGGCAACATCAGCCTGTTCGCGGAGGTGGAAGAATCGGCACCCGATCGCGCGCGGCGGCTGCGCGAGTGGCGCGTCGCGAGGGATCCTGCCGGCCAGCAGCTGCCGAGCGTGGTCAGCCGGGATGCCGTTCCGCCGATGAGCTGCCCGCGAGGCTCGGCGCTGCCGACTCTGCGCTTGCGCGGTGGCGCCGGCGGCGCGCTTGTGGAACGCAGCGGAGGGCAGCAGAGCCTGCTTCGGATCGCAGTGGATGGCCGTGAGGTCTGGAGAAAGCTCTTGCCCGGTGGGTGGCAGTGTCCCGAGGTTCTCGGACTTTCACCGACAGGCGGAGTCGTGGTGGCGGAGCGCGATGCGAGGGGTGCGCCCGGTGATTTCCTGGCGTTCGACGCCTCCGGAGACATCGCCTGGAACCGCTCCCCGGCGGATGTGCTTGGCAGCTCCTTTGCCGCGTCGGGCGCCGAGTACCGTTCCATGCGCTGGTTCCACCCGGAGGGCGCTGATGCATGGCTTGTCGACGTGGATGTCTTCAACGCGGGGATGACGCCGTCCTTGCGCAGCAGTCTGCGCGTGCTTGATGCCGGCTCGGGTGCCAGCAGGGCCTGGCTGCAGACCGCGCCTGCATCCCATGAATTGGCGAATCGGGCGTTCTCCACCCTGGCAACCGACAACCAGGTGACAGTGTTCGAGCTCGGACAGGAGCAGGCCCTGAGTCGTCGACTCGACCTCGGGAGCGGTCGCTTGGGGCCTGTTAGCGAACTGCGCGCGCACTTCTTCGATGAGCTGCAACTCGCCACCGTTGCCGGTGATCGCCTGCAGCTTCGTGCCTACTCCGCGGACTCCGCCGAAGTCATCGGGTTTCGTGCTCTTGATGCCTTGCCCCTCGCGCCCGAGCGGGCCGTTGGCGAAGTGCACAGCGGCCAGTGGTATGTCCCGCAGGCCACCGGCCAGGGCTTGTATCTGGATGTGGAAAGCGCTACGAACCGCTGGTTCGGAGCGTGGTTCACCTACGCGCGCGCCGCGGACGAATCTGCCGCAGCACGTGGCGCGCTGCGCTCGCGCCTGAACTGGTATTCGATGCTGGGCCAAGGCAGCAGCGCGTCGGGCATGCCGATCACCGGCACCCTGTACTCGACCGGTGGCGGGCGCTTCGACGGAGGCGGACCGCAGACGGTAGAGCGAGGCCGGGCGTTCCTGCGCGCGATCGACTGCAACACGCTGGAGTTCGCCTACGCGATCCCCGATTCCGATGAGGCCGCCGCACCAGTGCTGACCGGCGCGCGCCGCCTGCAGCGGCTGGGGCCGGCGCCCGCCGCCTGCGGCGGTGCGTCGCTGGCTGAACAGTCGGGTCTTCGCGCTGCGTCGACCGGCAGCTGGGTGCTGGAAGGTCGGCCCAATCAGGGCCTGTTGATGCAGGTCGACCCGGGCATCGCAGGCGGTGCAGGGGCACTTTGGGGCGCGTGGTTCGGCTTCGATGCGGGCGAGCCCGATGACGCGCTCGCCCAGCACTGGCTCACCGTAATCGGTCGCAGCGCCGCGGCCCAGCCCGATGTGGTCGAGCTGGAGTGGATGCGCACCCTCGGCGGCAGCTTCGACGCGCAGCCCACCCGCAACACCCGCGTGATTGGCACGGGCCGTCTGCGCTTCACCGCCTGCGATCGTGCGGTGCTGGAGTACAGCTTCGCAGCGCCCGGGCTACAGGGGGATGCGTTCGCGGGGCTGCAGGGGCAGGTGAATCTGCGGCGATTCGAGCCCTGTCGCTGAGCCGCTCAGGCGCGCGCAGTGTCTTCCGGCAGCCTCATCGGCGGGGCCTCCGCCCAGTCTTCAGGCGCGAGCGGCGCCAGCCCATGGCGCAGCCGCGCACGATCGCACTGCGGGCTGGGCCGGCCGTCTTCCCAGGCGGGCTTGAGCTCGTGGCAGGGCGAGGGGCGGCGAGCGTACTCAACGCAGTGAGCGTTCTCGCCGACCGTGCCGCGCAGCGCAACGCAGCGCGGCGAAGGGCGGTCCGTGCCGACCATCGCCACCCGCAGGGGATCGAGCCTCTGCGTCAAGGCTTCGGGGATCCCGTTCGGCGTATGCGGTGCTGTCTCTGCCCAGTAGAAGGCGACCCGGTAGCTCGCGCAGCAGGCGCCACAGCGCAGGCAGGGGTGGGAAGACAGGTCTGTTTCCGGGCGTGGAGGGTTGGCCGTGGCCATCGTCGAATGGATCGGGCGGGGGCGTGCTCGTGGGCAGCTGTGGGCGGGACTTGGGGTTTCAAGCCGGATCCTTCTTCCCGTCTCGCCAAGTGGAGCCATTTTCCGCTGCTGAATCGGCACGACAGGCGCTTGCAGTGCGGGCGCTGCCAGGCCGGGAAGTGTTTCAGGGGCGCTTGCCCATCGGCCGGTCCGGCGCGATGCTTTGCGGCGATGCCGGTCGCTCTGGCGCCAGCGACCGGCAGCCCCGCGCCCGTGAGCCGCTCCGTCGAGTCTGCCGGCCCCATGCAGCTGTTGCCCACCTCTTCCGCACGCTTCGTGCCCGCTTCTCCCGGCACCTTTCCGGTGACCGGCGGCGGCGTAGCGCGCGGGCGCGAGTCGGTACCTGAGGTCCAAGCCGTATCGCCCACTGCCAGTGGTCCTGGACGCGAGGACGCCCGTGATCCGCTGCAGGATCCGGCGGTCCAGCGGGTGATCGCCGAGCTGGCAGCGCGCGACCGCGAGGTGCGGGCGCATGAGCAGGCCCACGTGGCGGCGGGTGGCGAGCTGATCACTTCGGGGCCCAGCTACACCTACCAGACCGGGCCGGATCGCCGGCGCTATGCGGTGGGCGGCGAGGTCGGCATCGATACCTCGCCGGTGCGCGGCGATCCCGAAGCAACACTGGACAAGGCCTCGCGCATCGTTGCCGCGGCGCTGGCGCCGGCCGAGCCCTCGCCACAGGATTACCGCGTGGCAGCGCAAGCCAACCAGATGGCCTCGCAGGCGCGGGTCGACATCGCCCTTGCGCGTGCCCGACAGGCCTACGGAGAGGTCGCGTCCGCGGGTCCTTCGCAGGCCGCGCTCTCGGTGCGCGCTTGAGCCACTCCCGGTCCGAGTTGGGCGAGCCGGCCCCGACTTTCGCCGCATGGCGTCGGAACGGCCGCGACCCGCCTGCGTGCTAGAATTCGGCGGTTTTCTGCCCGCGCCTGGCTCGCTTCGCGAGAAGCCGCGCACGCTGCCGGGTTGGCCCACCAACGAGGGTGCACATGCCCAAGCTTGCCCAGCGCATGGGGCGCGCCAAGCCCAGCGCGATCATGCAGATTGTCGAGAAGACCCGGCAGATGAAGGCCGCCGGCCGCGAGGTCATCAGCTTCTCGATCGGCGTTCCCAATTTCCTGCCCGGCCCGCATGTGTATGCCGCGGTGCGCGAGGCGCTGGAGCACGACAGCGGCCAGTACGGCAGCAACCGCGGGCCGGATGCGCTGCTGGATGCCTTCCTGAAGCACCTCGAGTCGGCCGGCCTGAGCGGCTACCAGCGCAAGCACTGCGCCACCGGCATCGGCGCCAAGCACATTCTCTACAACCTCGCCGAAGCCCTGCTCGATCCGGGCGACGAGATCGTGTTTCCCTCGCCGTACTGGACCACCTACGCCGACATCGCCGCGATCGTCGGTGCGCGCGCCACGGTGCTGCCATGTCCGGCCAGCCAGAACTACAAGCTGACACCGGAGCAACTGGATGCCGCGCTGGCGCGCGGACCGAAGGTGTTCCTGTTCAACAACCCCTCGAACCCGACCGGCATGGTCTACAGCGGCGACGAGATCGCTGCCATTGCTGATGTGGTGGCGCGGCATCCGGACGTGTGGATGATCTGCGACGACATCTACCACCGCATGGTGTTCAGCGGTCAGAGCTACCACAACGTCCTGCACTTCCGGCCCGAGCTGGCCGATCGCGTGATCTTCGTCGACTCGCTGTCCAAGACCTACGGCATGCCGGGCTGGCGCGTGGGCTTCATGGCCGGGCCAGAGTCGGTGGCGCAGGCCCTGACTACGCTCAACTCCAACCACATCACCAACGTGCCCGAGGTGGTGATCGCTGCCGCCATCGCGGCGCTGTCGGGCCCGCAGGACGTGCCGGCGATCAAGGTGCGCGAGTTCGAGGCCAAGCGCGACCAGGTGCTGGCCTCGCTGGCGCAGATTCCGGGCGTGATCTGCCCCAAGCCCGAGGGCGCCTTCTACGTTTTCCCGGACATTGCCTGCGCGTTCGGCCGCCGGCACGGTGAGCGCGTGATCGCCAACGATGTCGACTTCTGTGCGGCTCTGCTGGAAGCCAAGGGCGTGGCCTGCGTGCCCGGCTCGGCCTTCGGCGAACCGCGCGCCCTGCGGATTTCCTACACCTGCCCCGATGCGCAGCTCACCGAGGGCCTGAAGCGGATCCAGGCCTTCTTCGCGGAGCTTGCGTGAGCGGGCGTACTTGGCTGGTCCTGCTTGCGTTGCTGGTGGCCATCGGCTTCTGGCGGTCCGAGCGGTCGGCCGAGGCCGCACTCAGCGCGCTGCCGGGCGCAGGCGACCCCAATCGTGTGGTGATGGTCAGCGCCGAGTGGTGCGGCTACTGCCAGAAGCAGCTGGCCGAGTTCCGAGCGGCCGGCGTGCGCTTTACCGAACTCGACTTCGACACCGCGGCCGGGCGCGAGGCCGTCGAGGCCCTGGGCGGTCGCGGCGTGCCGATGACCGTGATCGGCGACGAGATCATCCACGGCTACAACCGGCCGGCGCTGCAGCAGCACCTCGCGGCGATCGGCTACGAGATGCGCTGAAACCCAAGGGTTGCAGTGCTTCAAGTCCCGACCTTCCACCCACCCCAGAAGACAACACAGGACCCTCCCATGAAGACCCCCGTCCGCGTTGCAGTCACCGGCGCTGCCGGCCAGATCGGCTACTCCCTGCTGTTCCGCATCGCCTCCGGCGAGATGCTGGGCAAAGACCAGCCCGTGATCCTGCAGATGCTCGAGCTGCCGATGGAGAAGGCCCAGGCGGCGCTCAAGGGCGTGATGATGGAGCTCGAGGACTGCGCTTTCCCGCTGCTGGCGGGGATGGTTGGCACCGACGACCCGGAAGTGGCCTTCAAGGACGCTGACGTGGCCCTGCTGGTCGGCGCCATGCCGCGCGGCCCGGGGATGGAGCGCAAGGATCTGCTGCTGAAGAACGCCGAGATCTTCACCGTGCAGGGCCGCGCCCTCAACAAGGTCGCCTCGCGCAACGTGAAGGTGCTGGTGGTCGGCAACCCGGCCAACACCAATGCCTACATCGCCATGAAGTCGGCGCCGGATCTCGACCCGAACAACTTCACCGCGATGCTCCGCCTTGACCACAACCGTGCGTTGTCGCAGCTGGCCGGCAAGGCCGGCGTGGCCGTGGCCGACATCGAGAAGCTGGTGGTGTGGGGCAACCACAGCCCGACCATGTACCCGGATTACCGCTTCGCCACCGCGGGCGGCGCCTCGCTGAAGGACAAGGTCGCCGACGAGGCGTGGAACCGCGAGACCTTCATTCCCAAGGTCGCCAAGCGCGGCGCCGCGATCATCGAAGCCCGTGGCCTGTCGTCGGCGGCTTCGGCGGCCAATGCGGCCATCGACCACATCCGTGACTGGGTGCTGGGCACGAACGGCAAGTGGGTCACGATGGGCATTCCCTCGGACGGCAGCTACGGCATCCCGAAGGACGTGATGTTCGGTTACCCGGTCACCTGCACGGACGGCAAGTACGAAATCGTGCAGGGCCTGGCCATCGATGAGTTCTCGCAGGAGCGCATCAACTTCACGCTCAACGAACTCGAAGAAGAGCGCGCCGGCGTCGCCCACCTGCTGGGCTGAAGCCTGCACCGCAGTTGTCCCAGGAAAGGGCGGCCCAAGGGCCGCCCTTTTCGCTTCCAGCGCTGTGAGGCCCCCGGCTCAGCCCTGCCGCGACCTGCTCTGACGAATCCCCAATCCCGTTTCCCGAATCCCGGCCCTTACCGACCAACGTCGACAGGCGCGAGGATGCGCATAGGTCTAGGCTTCGTGAATCCCCTGCGGAGCACCGGCCATGCGCTACGACGACCTCTATCGTCACTCGATCGAACAGCCCGAGGCCTTCTGGGCGGAGGCTGCAAAAGCCATCGATTGGGAGACGCCACCACAGCAGATCCTCGATGATTCCAAGCCGCCGTTCCGTCGCTGGTTCGTCGGCGGTCGCACCAACCTCTGCCACAACGCGATCGACCGCCATCTGACGGCGCGCGCCGATCAGCCCGCTCTCATCGCGGTCTCGACCGAGACGGGCAAGCGCCAGACCTGGACCTATGCGCAGCTGCACCGCGCGGTCAGCCAGTGCGCGGCGACGATCCGTTCACTCGGCGTGGGCGAGGGCGATCGCGTGGTGATCTACATGCCCAACACCGGCGAGGCGGTGATCGCAATGCTGGCCTGCGCCCGCATCGGCGCGATCCACTCGGTCGTGTTTGGTGGCTTCGCCGCCCACAACCTCGCCCTGCGTATCGACGATGCCCAGCCCAAGCTGCTGATCTGCGCCGACGCCGGCATGCGCTCGGGCAAGGTGATCCGCTACAAGCCGCTGGTGGATGCCGCGCTTGCCGAGGCGAAGCATCCGCCGGCGCAGGTGCTGGTGATGAACCGAGGTCTTGATGCAGGCATGCCGCGCACCTCGGGCCGTGACGTCGACTACGCCGAGGCCTCCGCTGCCTTCGCCGGGGCCGAGGTTCCGGTGGTTTGGCGCGAGAGCAGTGAGCCCAGTTACCTGCTCTACACCTCCGGCACCACCGGCAAGCCCAAGGGCGTACAGCGTGACACCGGGGGCTATGCGGTGGCGTTGGCCCTGTCCATGCGCACCGTCTTCGACGTCGGTCCGGGCCAGGTGATGTTCTCGACCTCGGACGTTGGCTGGGTGGTGGGCCATTCCTACATCGTTTACGGGCCGCTGATCGTCGGCGCCACCACGATCGTCTACGAGGGTCTGCCGACCGCGCCCGATCCCGGTATCTGGTGGGAACTGTGCGCGCAGTACGGTGTGCGCACGCTGTTCTCCTCGCCCACGGCCGTGCGCGTGCTGAAGAAACAGGATCCGTCGTGGTTGAAGAAGCACGACCTGTCCGCGCTGAAGTGGCTGTTCCTCGCGGGTGAGCCGCTTGATGAGCCCACCGCACGCTGGATCAACGATGCGCTCGGCGTCCCGGTGATCGACAACTACTGGCAGACCGAAACCGGCTGGCCCGTTCTCTGTCTGCAGCCGGGGCTGGAGCTCAAGCCCACCAGGTTCGGTTCGCCCGGCCTGCCCAACCTGGGCTTCAACCTGAAATTGATCAACGAGGTGAGCGGTGAGCCCTGCGGCGCGGGCGAGAAAGGCGTGCTGGCGATCGTGCCGCCGCTGCCGCCGGGGTGCCTGAGCACCGTCTGGGGTGACGATGCGCGCTTCCTGTCCAGCTACTTCAGCCACTTCAAGGAATTGCTATACAGCTCGCTGGACTGGGCGATCCGCGACGAGGATGGCTACTACTTCATCCTTGGCCGCACCGATGACGTGATCAATGTCGCCGGACACCGCCTGGGTACGCGTGAGATCGAGGAGTCGGTGTCGGGCTGCAGCGCGGTTGCCGAAGCGGCCGTGATCGGAGCGGCTGACGAGCTCAAGGGCCAGGTGCCTGTGGTCTTCGCGACCCTGAAGAGCGGTGACGGCGCGGACCGTCGAGTGGCGGCCGAAGCGATGATGCGCCAGGTGGTGGAACAGCTGGGCGCTGTCGCCAAACCCGCACGCGTGTATGTCGTCGACGCGTTACCGAAGACGCGCTCGGGCAAGTTGCTGCGCCGCTCGCTGCAGGCGCTGGTGGAGAGTCGTGATCCGGGGGATCTCTCCACGCTGGATGATCCTTCGGCGCTGGAGGCCGTGCGTTCAGCACTCAAGCGTGGTCCGGACCTTGGTTGAACAGTCCGCCGTGGAATCAATACGCGAAGGGCGTCCACAAGGACGCCCTTCGCTCTCGCAATGCAGATAAGGGAGCTACAGCTCGGTAACGCTATAGAAAGCGTGATCGCCGATCAGCGCGACAGGAGTGCCCTGCGCCCAGTTGGGGCGATTCACCAGATCGTTGACGAGGAAGTGACTGGCGCCAGGCACAACCTGGCGGCGCGTGCTGCTCGGCTTGCGCCAATCGCGCAGTGCATCGAAGGAGATCGCAGCTGCGCGCTCCCACGCCTTCCGATTCTTGATCTCGAAATCAGCCCGGACCAGGGTGGGGGCGAATTGTCGGGGAGCGGTGACCACCGAACACACGGACGTGCCCCAGCGGCCGTCCTCCACTCGCCGCAGGGCGACCTCGGCCACGGCACGCTGGCCGAGGATAGATTGGTTGCGCGCTTCCAGGTAGATCGTGGTGGTGAGGCAGAGTGGATCGGCGACGGGCTGTGGAAGCACGTTGGCCAACCAGAGGATCCAGGCCAGTTTCATGCGGACTCCTGTTCCGTTGCGTCGTCGCCTTTACCCGCAATCGCATGCCGCGCTCCGTCTTGGACGCGACGACCTGCAAACTTGGGGAAGTACGCCGACATGGCGTTGAAGGTCACGCCTGACGCAGGCGGGAAGGGCGCCTCGATGCGTCAGCCGCTTTACGGATGTGAACGGGCGCTGTGCCAAATCAGCAGCCGCGTTCCCGCCCCCAGCGCGGGCCGGGCACCTCAGGGCGGTTCGGAGCCGAGACTACAGTCCGAGTCTAAATGCAGCCTGAATCCTTGAGGGTGAATCTGAACGACCGTTCCCGGATCGTTTTGTTCATTCGTGTAGCACAGCGCGGGCGTTTGCCTGTCTTCAGGGCAACACGCATCAAGTCCCTCCTGGCCTTGATGCGTGGTCGCGAGTCCGGCACATGTCCGGACTCGCCGAAGCTGGATCCAGCATTTGCGTGATCTATCTGCGGGCGCTCTCTCCATGGCGCGCGGCAACGCTGAATTCTTTGGCCTTGCCCTGGAAGCCTGTCGGGCTTTGGTAGTCGAGGCGATTGTCGGCTGCGTGAGGACAGGCCGTCCGCGATTCGCAGGCCCATAGCAGCCTTATGGGTCAAGAATCGGCGGATAGCGCACCGCGCAGGCGGACTTGCAGCTCGGCCATCCAAAGTCCGACGGGCTCCTAGATCGCAGCGGCGGCGCGAACTCCTTCCTCGATCGCTCGCTTCGCGTCGACCTCCCCGGCGAGCAGTGCTCCGCCGACAAGCAGCGAGTGCATGCCCGCAGAACGCAGGTCGTCGTGCAGATCGCGCACGGACTCTTGGCCCGCGCAGAGGACGATGCTGTCGACGTCCAGCACGCGCTCTTCGCCCTGCATCCGGCAGTGCAGCCCCTGGTCGTCGATCCGCAGGTACTCGACCTCGGCGATGGCCTTGACCCCCTTGCTCTTGAGGGCCGCCCGATGCACCCAGCCCGTGGTCTTGTTGAGTCGCGCGCCGGGCTTGCCACTGCTGCGCTGGAGCATCCAGACCTCGCGAGGCGACGGCTCGACGTGCGGTGGCTTGAGGCCGCCGCCCTCGGCGTAGCCAAGGTCGACGCCCCACTCATCAAGCCAGCGTTCCGGCTCCACCGTGGGCGAGGGGTGCGGAGTGGTGAGGTACTCGCAGACGTCGAAGCCGATGCCACCGGCGCCGATGACAGCGACACGCCGGCCCACCTCCGCGCCGAGGAGGACATCGGCATAGCCGAGGACTTTGGGATGGTCGACGCCCGGAATGCTCGGCCGCCTCGGCCGCACCCCGGTGGCTACGATGTGTGCGTCGAAGCCCTCCGCACGAAGGCCTCTGGCGTCCACCCGCGTGTCGAGCCGGAGTTCGATGCCAAGCTCCTCGAGTCGGGTGCGGAAGTAGCGCAGCGTCTCGTTGAACTCCTCCTTGCCGGGCACCTGCCGGGCGAGGTTGAATTGTCCGCCAATCTCCCTCGCGGCCTCGAACAGCACCACCCGATGGCCGCGCTCGGCAGCCGCGCAGGCTGCGGCGAGCCCCGCCGGGCCAGCGCCGATCACCGCCACGCGCTTGGATTGGGCGGCCGTAGTCAGCACGATTTCCGTCTCACGGCACGCCATCGGATTGACCAGGCAACTCGCTGGCTTGTTCTCGAAGACATGATCGAGGCAGGCCTGGTTGCAGGCGATGCAGGTGTTGATCGCGCGGGCACGGCCGGCGCGAGCCTTGTTCACCCAGTCCGGATCGGCGAGCAGCGGGCGCGCCATCGACACCATGTCGGCGACGCCGGAGGCCAACAGTGTTTCGGCCAACTCCGGAGTATTGATTCGATTGCTCGTTACCAGAGGCAGTTTGACCTCGCCGCGGAGGCGCGCGGTGATTCCGCTGAAGGCGGCCCGCGGCACCGAGGTGACGATGGTCGGAACCCGCGCCTCGTGCCAGCCGATGCCAGTGTTGATGATGGTGGCGCCGGCGGACTCGATCGCTCTCGCCGTGGCAACTACTTCATCCCAGCTGCTGCCACCTTCAACGAGGTCAATCATCGACAGGCGGTAGATGATGATGAAGTCGCGGCCAAGCACTTCGCGAGTCCGGCGCACGATCTCCACCGGGAATCGCATGCGGTTTTCCAGGCTGCCGCCGTAGCGGTCGGTGCGCCGATTGGTGCGCGGGGCGAGGAATTCGTTGATCAGATAGCCTTCGGAGCCCATGACCTCGACGCCGTCGTAGCCCGCCTCGCGCGCGAGCTGCGCACAGCGCACGAAGTCGCGGATCTGCGCCTCCACACCACGCGCGCTCAGGGCCCGCGGCTTGAAGGGGGTGATGGGCGCTTTCAGCGCACTCGGAGCGACCGCCAGGGGGTGGTAGGCGTAACGACCCGCATGGAGGATCTGCATGCAGATATGTGCCCCCTCCGCATGCACTGCTGAGGTCACCTGGCGGTGCCGTCGGACCTCCCAGGGCCAGGACAGCTTGCCGGCGAAGGGCTTGACCCAGCCTGCGATGTTGGGCGCGATGCCACCCGTGACGATCAGGCCGACGCCGCCCCGCGCGCGCGCGGCGAAATACGCGGCCAGCCGCGGATAATCTCGCGCACGGTCCTCCAGGCCGGTGTGCATCGAGCCCATCAGCACACGGTTTCGCAGGCGGATGTGCCCCAGGTCTAGAGGGCTGAGCAGGGTCGGATAACGTGTGTCTGACATGACGGCGTGCTCGTGCGTGAAGATCGCCACGATGCCCAAGGCCTTGCTGTCGGGCAAGCTCTGGCCTCGGTTTCGATGGAGCAGATGCCGACGCAGACGGCTTCTGCGCATTGATGTCTGATCGCCGATGACGCGTCCCATTCCCTCATTCGCTTTCAGGGATGCGTTTGTCGGGCGGCTCGTAATGGCTTGATTCCCGCGCCTCGGAATTGCGAACCCCGTTACAAATGCGTTAACGTCCGCGTCATGCTGTCGCTTTAGAGTTGCGCCCGCTGTGCCGGCGTAGTCTCGGCATCTTGCATGGGCGAGCGTCGTCCGCTGTTGCATCCCCCGTATCTCCAGGAGAACACCAAATGCAGAAGAACCTCCTTTGCTGCGCGCTGCTGGCTGGCGTCGGTTTTGTCGGCGCCGCGAACGCGCAGGACTTTGATGATCGCTGGTACGTCGGTGCGTCCGCTGGCATCGTTGAGTTCGACGATACGCGTGGTCTGAAGGACAACGCCCAGATCGGCTTCAATTTCGGCAAGTTCTTCACCCCGAACTGGTCGCTGGACGCCGAGGTGGGCTACACCAACCCGCAGCTGCGCGGCAATTCGCTGAACTGGAGCCAGTACGGTCTGGGGCTGACCGGCCGCTACCATTTCCGTGAGGCTGGCGACAATTGGGGCCCCTATCTGGCGCTGGGCGCTGGCCTGTGGCGCCATGAGCGCGAGTTCCGCAGCCCGGTCGGCGCCCCCGGCGAAGTCAAGGGCAACAACTTTGCGATGAATCTGGGTCTCGGCATCCAGCGTGACTTTGGCCGCGCCATGGTTCGCGCCGAGTACGGTGCGCGCTTCGACTTCGACAGCGAGAGCGTGGGCACTGAAGACTGGTTCGCTGACCGCGTGTTCTCGCTCGGTGTCAGCTTCCCGCTGGGCGCCAAGGCCGATGCTCCGGTCGAGGCTCCGGCGCCGGCTCCGGCTCCGGCCCCGCAGGTCAGCTGCGCGGATCTGGATGATGACGGCGACGGCGTCAACAACTGCGAAGACAAGTGCCCGAACAGCACGCCTGGTCAGACCGTGGGTCCGGACGGTTGCCCGGTTCCGGTGACGATCGACCTGCGCGGCGTGAACTTCGACTTCGACAAGGCGACCCTGCGTCCTGACGCGGTGGCGACCCTGAACGAAGTGGTGAGCATCCTGCGCCAGTACAGCGACCTGCGCGTGGAAGTGGCCGGCCACACCGACCTGTGCGGTTCGGACGCCTACAACCAGACCCTGTCGCAGAACCGCGCCAAGGCGGTGTATGACTTCCTGACCAGCAACGGCATCAGCGCTTCGCGCCTGGTGGGCCCGACCGGTTATGGCGAGAGCCGTCCGCTGCAGCCGACCGGCCAGAACCTGCCGGAGTGCAAGAACGAGACGAACCGCCGCACCGAGCTGAACGTGCAGAACTGATCTGCCCTCGCAGCACGTGGTATCCGAAAGCCCGGCCATGCGCCGGGCTTTCGCTTTTCGTGTTCGGCACCGCGTGACTGGACGAAGCGCGGCCGGTGGGCGATGCGATCGGCACTTGACCAATGTTCCCTGCAGTCTCGATGGTGTGGGTCGGTTCCCAGCGCAGTCCACACGCCATGCTTGCCCGACGCTCGCGTCTCGCTGCAGCTTTGCTCCTTGCCTTGCCCTTCGCGGTGCAGGCCGGAGACCCCCGCTTCGCCCTGGTCATCCACGGCGGCGCCGGCACCCTGACCCGCGAGGCGATCACGCCAGAGATCGATGCGGCGATCCGCGCCGACCTCAACCGCGCGCTGGACGCAGGTTCCGCCGTGCTGTCGGAGGGCGGCGCGAGCCTCGACGCCGTGGTCGCCTCGGTGAAGGTGCTCGAGGACTCGCCCTACTTCAACGCTGGCAAGGGCGCGGTATTCACCCACGAGGGCCACAACGAGTTGGATGCCTCGATCATGGACGGCCGCACGCGGCGCGCCGGAGCCGTGGCCGGGCTGCGCACCGTGCGCAACCCGATCGACCTGGCGCGCAAGGTGATGGACGCCTCGCCGCACGTGATGCTGATCGGCGAGGGCGCCGAGCGCTTCGCCCGGGAGCGCGGCATCGAGCAGGTCGACCCGTCCTACTTCCGCACCGAGCAGCGCTGGAACCAGCTGCAGACCGTGCTTGAACGCGAGAAGTCACAGGCGGCGATTCCGGCCTCGACCTATTTCGGCACGGTAGGTGCCGTGGCGTTCGACCACGCCGGTCGCATCGCCGCGGCGACCTCGACCGGCGGCATGGTCAACAAGCGCTGGGGTCGCGTGGGCGATGCGCCGATCATCGGCGCGGGCACCTATGCCGATGACAACTGCGGGGTTTCGGCCACGGGCTGGGGCGAGTTCTTCATCCGCCTGTCGGTCGCGCACGACATCTGCGCGCGCATGCGCTATGGCGGGCAGACGCTGGCGGTCGCCGCCGATGCCGTGCTGATGGAGGAAGTGCCCAAGTTGGGCGGCGATGGTGGCGTCATCGCCATCGACGGCAATGGCTCGATCCGCATGCCCTTCAACACCGCCGGCATGCACCGCGGCTGGATCACCGTGGACGGCGAGCGCGGCGTGGCGATCTTCGCCGACGAGGCCGATCCGGATGGACGCAACCAGCCCACCAAGACCGACTGAGTCACTTTCGTGCGGATGCTCCCCAGAGGATCTGCCGATCGCCAACTCGAACGGCGCCGCGGGCACTGCGGCGCCGTTCGTCCCTGAAGGTGCTCAGAAGCCGCGATCGCCCGACAGGATGCCGCCGAGGCCTCCCAGGACCGAGCCTTCCTCCTTGCTGCCGCCACGCTGGTAGGCCGCGGCGAACATGCGGCCGGCCATGCGCGAGAAGGGCAGGGACTGCAGCCAGACGTGGCCGGGGCCGGTCAGCGTCGCGAGAAACACGCCCTCGCCGCCGAACAGCATCGACTTGATGCCGCCCACGGGCTTGACGTCGAAACCGACGGTCTGGGTGAGTGCAACCACGCAGCCCGTGTCGACGTCGAGGCGCTCGCCGGCTTTGAGCTCCCGCTCGACCACGGTGCCGCCGGCGTGCACGAAGATCTGCCCGTCGCCCTCGAGCTTCTGCATGATGAAGCCTTCGCCGCCGAACAGCGCAGTCATCACCTTCTTCTGGAAGAAGATGCCGACGCTCACCCCGCGTGCGGCGCAGAGGAAGGCGTCCTTCTGGCAGATCAGGCGGCCGCCGTAGTTCTTGAGCGACAGCGGGATGATCGTGCCCGGGTAGGGCGAGGCGAAGGCGACCTTGGCCTTGCCGCTGCCAGCGTTGGAGAACATCGTGGTGAACAGGCTTTCGCCGGTGATCACGCGCTTGCCGGCCCCGAGCAGCTTGTCCATGAAGCTTCCGCCCTGGCCGCTGTGGCTGCCGTCGCCGAACACTGTCTCCATCTGGATGTGCGCGTCTTTGAACATCATCGCGCCCGCTTCGGCGATTGCGCTCTCGCCGGGGTCAAGCTCGATCTCGACAAACTGCATTTCGTGGCCGAAGACTTGGTAATCGATCTCGTCGGCGCTGCGCTGCCCGACCGGTGGCGGTGCTACCGGTGTGGCCATCGCCGTGCCGCCCCCGGTGAGTTCGGTGCAGGCGCTGATCGGCATCCACTCGGCGAAGCCGGCGCGCCAGCAGTGGCCGTTGGGGTTCTGCCGCGCCTGCGCGGCGGCGGCGGCGTGGTCGAGCGGGCCGGTCTGCTGGCCGCCGTAGCTGAGGTACCAAGCGTGCATGGATCGTCCTTTACTGGGAGACGGAGGCGAACTGCGCGTCAAGTTCGGCGCGCTGCGAGTCATCGAGTTTCAGGCCTTCGGCGAGGCGCTGCATCCAGCGCCGCTCGGCCTCGGTGTCGACGCTGATGGTGATCAGCGCAGCCGCGTAGACCTCGGCGGCCAGGTGCGCCGGCGTCTGCGCCAGCAGCTCGGGCATGGACAGCGGCTGGGCCAGCTCCTGCCGCAGAGCAATGAGGTCATCGGCGTGGAGTCCAGCGTCCTGGGCCCGGCCAAGGATGGCCTCGCGCTCGTTGCCGTCGATCAGGCCATCGGCCGCGGCCGCGGCGATCATGCTGCGGATCACCAGCAGGGCCTCGGGCACCAAGGCCTGAGGCGCTGCCTGGGGCGCCAACATGGCGGCAGGCGCGGGAGGCGGCGGGGGCGGGGGGCTCATCGTCGGCAGCGGCTGCGCGGCGGATGCAGGCTGCGCTGTAGACGCGGACTGGCCCTTGTAGTGCTCCCAGGCGGCCATCGCCACGCCGAGCGCACCGAGACCCAGCGCGGCCTTGTTGCCGGTGCTGAGGCCGCCCAGCGCGCCGCTGAGGCCGCCCCCCATCCCGCCGTGCGACCTGTGCTTCTTGCGGCCGCGATCGCCGCCCAGGGTGCCGCCCAGGGCACCGCCCAGCATCTGCTTCAATAGTCGCTCGGGGTCGAACATCGTTGCGGTTCTCCGTGTTGATCGTTGCGGACTTGGGAGTGCGGGACGCGCACATTCCGAGGCTGTGACGGCCGGTGGCGGATGGTAGCGCCAGTCGGCGCTTCGCCAAGCCGGGCGCGCCGACTACACTATCTGGCCTGCCGCGCACCCGCGGTCGACGCAGACCTGGATCTCGCAACACATGCCTGACCGCGTCAACTCGCTGATTCCACGCGGCCCCGGCGGTATGTGGAAGGCCTTCAAATGGTCGATGCAGGGCTTGGCGGCAGCCTTCCGTCTGGAGGCGTCGTTCCGGCTTGAGGTTTATCTGTTCTTGATTCTCTGTCCGCTGGGCCTGTGGCTCGGACAGACGCCGCTGGAGCGCGCGGTGCTGGTCGGCAGCCTGCTGCTCGTGCTGTCGGCGGAACTGCTCAACTCGGCGATCGAGTCGGCGGTGGATCGCATGGGCCCCGAGCACAACGAATTCGCGGGACGCGCCAAGGACATGGGCTCGGCTGCGGTCTTCGTGCTGATGATGAACGTACTGCTGTGCTGGGCGCTGCTGCTGACGCCGCGCGTCTGGCCCTGACCCCGCCGCCCTTTGGGTCGGCACCAAGGAAACCTCTGCAATGACTGCTGCCGATTACCCCGCCCTGATCCTCAAGCGTGGCGAAGACCGCCGACTGCGCGCCGGCCACCTTTGGGTGTTCAGTAACGAGGTCGACGTCACCCGTTCGCCACTCACGGCGATGGAGGCCGGCAGCCCGGTGCATGTGCTGGATGCCGGTGGCAAGCCAGTGGGTACCGGCTACGTGAACCCCTCGACGCTCATCTGCGCGCGCCTGCTCGACCGCGGCGGCCATGCGCTGGACCGCTCGCTGCTGGTGCATCGACTGAACGTGGCCCTCGCCCTGCGCGAGCGCCTGTTCGACACCCCGCACTACCGCCTGGTCTATGGCGAATCCGATGCCCTGCCGGGTCTGGTCATCGACCGCTTCGGCGACGTCGTCGTCGCCCAGCTCGGCACCGTCGGCATGGAGCGTATGAAGGACGCCATCGTGGATGCCGTGCGCAAGGTGCTGAACCCGGCCGCCCTGCTGTTCCGCAACGACGGCGGCGCGCGCGCCATCGAAGGGCTGCCCTCCTATGTCGAAGTGGCCTTCGGCGAAGTGCCGGAGCGGGTCATCGTCGACGAGGGCGGGCTCAAGTTCGCGGTCGACGTGCAGCACGGCCAGAAGACCGGCTGGTTCTTCGACCAGCAGGACAATCGCGATCGTCTGCGCAAGCTGGTGCCGGGCCTGCGCGTGCTGGATGTCTTCAGCTACGTCGGCGCCTGGGGCATCCGCGCCGCCGGTTTCGGCGCGAGTGAGGTCACCTGCGTCGATGCCTCGGGCCCGGCCTGCGAGCAGATCCGCGACAACGCCCGCCGCAACGGCTTCGGCGACACCGTCGAAGCGGTCTGCGCCGATGCCTTCGAGTACCTGAAGCAGGCGAGGGCGGAGCGCCGTAAGTGGGACGTGGTCATCCTCGACCCGCCGGCCTTCGTCAAGCGCCGCAAGGACTTCAAGGAAGGCGCACTGGCCTATCGCCGCATCAACGAGATGGCCATGCAGGTGCTGGAGCGCGACGGCCTGCTGGTCAGCGCCTCGTGCAGCTACCACATGGGCCGCGATGCCCTGCTCGAGGCCATCCAGGCCGGCGCGCGCCACCTCGATCGACAGGTGCAGGTGCTCTGCCAGCTACAGCAGTCCGCCGACCACCCGGTGCACGCCGCCATCGTCGAGACGGACTACCTGAAGGGCTACGTCTGCCGCGTGCTGCCGGCCTGACCGCATGAGTGCGTCGAACTTCCACCTGCACCAGATCGACCCGATCGCGATCAGCGTCTTCGGCTGGCCCGTGCACTGGTACGGGATCATGTATCTGCTGGCCTTTGGCGCCGCCTGGTGGCTGGGGCGACTGCGCCTGCGCCAAGGCCGCTTCGGCGTCAGCGAGCAGGCCTTCGGCGACCTGATGTTCTACGGCATGCTCGGCGTGGTGCTGGGCGGGCGCCTCGGCTACATCGTGTTCTACGGCTGGCAGCAGGTGCTGGCCGATCCGCTGTCGATCCTGCGCGTTTGGGAGGGCGGCATGAGCTTCCATGGCGGCCTGCTCGGTGTGATGGCGGCCGTGTGGTGGTGGTCGCGCGGGCAGGGGCGCTCGATCTGGGAGACGCTCGATTTCGTCGCCCCGCTGGTGCCGCTGGGCCTGATGTTCGGGCGTATCGGCAACTACATCGGCGGCGAGCTTTGGGGGCGCACCACCGACGTCGCCTGGGCGGTGATCTTCCCCAGCGGCCTGCCGCGCGAGTATCAGCACCTGCCGGTCGCCGAACTGCAGCGGCTGCATGCGCAGGGCGCGCTCGATGCCTTCGCTCGCCACCCCTCGCAGCTGTATGAGGCCTTCCTCGAAGGTCTCGTGCTGTTCGGCCTGCTGTGGTGGTTCTCCGCCAAGCCGCGCAAGCGCTACGCGGTGTCGGGCGCCTTCGCGTTGGGCTACGGGCTGTTCCGCTTCGCCGTCGAGTTCGTGCGTGAGCCCGACGCACACCTCGGCTACCTGGCCTTCGGCTGGTTCACCATGGGCATGCTGCTGAGCCTGCCGCTGGTGCTGGTCGGGCTGCTGCTGATCGGGCTGTCGCTGCGGGCATCCACGCCCCGTTCGGTCTGACGCGTCACTCGGAGTCTTGCATGCAGGCCTACCTTGATCTGTTGCGCCATGTGCTCGAACAGGGCGCGGAGAAGTCCGACCGCACCGGCACCGGCACGCGCTCGGTGTTCGGCTGGCAGATGCGCTTCGACCTGCGCGAAGGCTTCCCGCTGGTCACCACCAAGAAGCTGCACCTGCGTTCGATCGTCCACGAGCTGCTGTGGTTCCTGCGCGGCGAGACCAATATCGCCTACCTCAAGGACAACAGGGTCAGCATCTGGGACGAGTGGGCGGATGCGAACGGCGAGCTGGGGCCGGTCTACGGCAAGCAGTGGCGAGCTTGGCAGGCCGCTGACGGTCGCACGATCGACCAGATGCGCTGGGTGCTGGACGAGATCCGCCGCAACCCGGACTCGCGCCGGCTGATCGTATCGGCCTGGAACGTCGGCGAGCTGGAGCAGATGGCGCTGATGCCCTGCCACAGCCTGTTCCAGTTCTACGTGGCTCAGGGGCGGCTGTCCTGCCAGCTCTACCAGCGCTCGGGCGACATTTTCCTGGGCGTGCCCTTCAACATCGCGAGCTATGCGCTGCTGACCCATATGGTGGCCCAGGTCTGCGACCTCGAAGTCGGCGACTTCGTGCACACGCTGGGCGACGCGCACCTGTACTCGAACCACTTCGAGCAGGCGCGCGAGCAGCTCACGCGAAGCCCGCGCCCCTTGCCGCAGCTACGACTGAACCCCGACGTGCGCGACCTGTTCGCCTTCCGGTATCAGGACATCGCTATCGAAGGTTATGACCCGCACCCTGCGATCAAGGCGCCGGTGGCGGTGTGAGCCCGCGCATCGAGTTGGTCGTCGCGATGGACCGCGCACGGGCGATCGGCCGTGGCAATGCGCTGCCGTGGTCGCTGCCGGATGACCTCAAGCAGTTCAAGGCGCTGACCCTCGGCAAGCCGCTGTTGATGGGACGCAAGACAGCGGAGTCGCTGGGGCGCGCCCTGCCCGGACGACTGAATCTCGTACTCACCCGCAGCGGTCGCGTGCCCTTCGAGGGTATGCAGGCGGTCGACAGTACCGAAGCCGCGCTGGGCATCGCTGCAGCAGCGGGCGCCGAGGCGCTGATGGTGATCGGCGGCGGCGAGCTCTACGCGCAGCTGCTGCACAGTGCCCAGCGCCTGCACCTGACCGAGGTCGAGACCGAGGTTGAATGCGCCGACACCTGGTTCCCGGACTTCGATCGCAGCGCTTGGACGGAGCGCGTGCGCAGTCACCACCCGGCGGACGCTCGCCACGCGCTGGCCTTCGACTTCGTCGAGCTTGAACGCCGACCCTGAAGCCGGATCAGGCTGAACGCGGCGCCTTCACCCGCCCTTGAAATCCTGCGTGGCGCTCGCACTTTTTGCTGCGTCGGCGGCCGCGGTGCCGCCCGTTTCCAGCAGGAGAGCAGACATGAGCACGTCACGTTATCCCTGGGTCGATCACAGCCG
>JBKCVA010000032.1:0-3492 GCA_046318115.1 Lysobacterales bacterium
GATCCGCTGCTGAGCCCGCACCGCGTCCAGCAAGCGATCGGTGCAGACCCCTATCGCGCCCTGCTCTCCGAGGCGATCAGCGACGAAGACCTGGCCGCGACCCGGCTCTACCTGCAGCAGCAACGCGCCTACGGCCGCGACAACTTTCGTGCGATGGTCGAAGCCAAGACCCGGCGCTTCGCCAGCGTTCGGCCGGCACATCGGCCGGCCAGATCAAAGAACGCGACCGGGTAAGTGAACCTGACCCCGTTCTTCTTCTCACCCCGTTCTTCTTCTTCTCAGGGCGGAGAAAGCACCACCGAGACGAACATCGTGCCCAGGCCGTTGTGCAGTTTGAACAGCAGACGGTTCCGTCCCTTGCGGAAGGGCCAGAGAACCCTCGTCTCGCTCAGGTTCCAGTCGGCGACTTCCCGGTGGAGGTGGCGAACGTCCTCGTAGAACCACGCCTTGTTGTTGTCGCCCCCGTTCCAGACCAGACGGTCATTGACCCACAGCTTCGCGTGGTCGTCTGCGCCGATCCAGACCCACAGCTCGCGATCGCGATCGAGCTCGATCTCGGTGTAGCCGTAGTAGACGCCGTAGTACTCGGGGTCCGGCAGGTACAGCGGGTAGAGCCGCGAATGCAGATAGCGCCACTGCAGCAACCGACCGCCCTTGCCCTCGTACTGGCCGTCCAGGGCCACCGCCCACTCCGGTGGATGGGCGCGCTGCAGCGGCGCCCCGATGCCGGGCTCGAACGGGCCGATGACATGCCAGCGATCGAGGTACAGGCGGTTGGCATAGGTGCCGCCGGCGCCGATCGACAGTCCCCTCGCCTGCTGCAGCAGTTGATGGTCGAGCGCAAGCGGCGGCCGAGCGCCGTCGAACTGCATGGGTTGCTCGCGGTGGCGACTCAAGTCCGCCTGCACGCGCATTTCCCGCTCAAACTGCAGCAGCACTCCGCCGGCTGAATCGAACAAGGCGACACCCGCGCCTTCTTCAGACTCGCCGACGCCCGCTTTGTCCGACCGTGCTTTCAATAGCGCCGCGCGGACAGCGTCGGCGGACTGTGCGAGTTGGGCCAGCGACTCTGTGCGGTCCAAGGGTGCGTCCGCGGTCTGTTCTGTCGACCGATCGGGCGCGGCCTCGGATTCTTCGATCAGGCGCTTTGCCTGCTCGATGGCCGCGCGCAACTCCTGCTGCACGGCCTGCCGGCGCTCCGCACCTTCGCCCTGGTCCTTGACCTCGGTTGCGACCGGCTGTCTGGCCAGCTCGCGTTCCAGATCTTCCAACGCCTCCAGCCGGAATTCGGCGGCCTGCTTGAGCGTGTCCGATAGCGACTGGGCGGTGCGGGCCTCCACCGCCAGCTGCGCGGGCCGGTAGCTGCCGAAGACGTACAGCGCAGCCAACAGCACGGCGTGCGCGAGCAGTGACATCTTCAGCGCCGAGCCCGGGCGTCTCCACCAGGGCTGCGTCTGCTCCCACGGATAGCGCGCGGCGGGACGCATCTCAGGGCGCGTGGTCGACACGCAGAGCGACGTTGCGCAGCCCCTCCAGCGCGCAGCGATCGAGCACGCGGATCACACTCGGATAGCTCGCCGCGCGGTCGGCGTCGATGCGGATGTGCGCGTCCGGGCGCTGCTGCGCCAAGGTGCGCAGTCTTCGGTGGAAGGCTTCGTCCCCGGCCGGCTGTCCGTCCAGATACAGCGCGCCTCGGGCATCGATGGCGATCACGAGTTCGGCTTCGATCGCTTCCGATCGATCGAAGCTGACCTCCGACTGCGGAAGGTTGAGCGGAATGCTGCGCAGCGCCTGCAGTTCCTCCGACTTCTTGAAGGTGGTGGTCACCATGAAGAACAGCAGCAGAAAGAATACGCAGTCGATCAGGGCGACCAGACTGAGCTCGGGCGCTTCGTCCTCGCCGAGGTCAATCTGCATGCACGGCCTCGACGTTCGGCAGTTCGTCGATGAAGGCGCCGACGCGCTGCTCCAGCTCGGCGGCATAGGCGTGGATGCGATAGCGGAACCCGTGGTAGAGACCCAGCGCAGGCAGGGCCACCATCAAACCCGCGGCGGTGGTGACCAGGGCCTTGGAAATGCCGCCGGCAAGCACGGCCGGATCGCCCATCGCGCCGCTGCTGGAGATCGCATGGAAGGATTCGATCATCCCGATGACGGTGCCGAGCAGGCCCAGGATCGGGCAGATGCCAGCGATCACCGCCAGCGGCTGGATGCGTCGGAGATGCTCGCGCAGCTCCCGGGAGGCGAGGGCGCTGGCGCTCGCGTGCCGTTCAATATGACTGAGGTGTGGCCGCGCCAAGGCGGCCGACAGCACACGCGCCAGCGTGCTGGGTTGCGATTTCAGACGCGCTTCCAGTTCGCTCCGCTGATCCGGCCCCAGCAAGCCGCGCACCTGCCACAGCAGCGCGCCGGGCATGACCTTTTGGCGTCCAAGGCGCAGCAGGCGCTCGATCGAGATCGCCAGCATCAGCACCGAGGCCAGCAGAATCAGCAGCATGGTCCAGCCACCCTGGGTGGCCAATGCGAAGGGGTCCATCGGCGCGGCGGCGCCAGCGGGAAGCGCAAGCGCGCAGGCCGGCGCTGCCAGCAGCGCAGCAAGCAAGCGCAGGCCGCCGGGCGTTCCCGGTGTGGACGTAGCCTTTTCGGGTTCCGATATCGGAGCGGCAGGGGAACAACGCGAGTTCAGGCTGCAGGTTGACGCTGGCATCTGAAGGGTCCAGCCGATATCGGGTGTTGGAGCTTAGCCAATCTGATTGGCGTCGTGCGTCCGGAAACGGGGTCCGGACGGAAACGGCGGAAATGGGGTCAGGTTCACTTCCGACAGCCCCGCGCGCCGAATTCCTACAGCATCGCCAGCGTTGTGCCCACGTAGGGTGGCCACCGCTGCAGCGATGCTGTGCACATGGCCCGCCAACCTCGAATCGACCTGCCAGGCATTCCGCAGCACATCGTGCAGCGTGGAAACAATCGCCTTCCCTGCTTCCTCGACGACACTGATCGCGCCTGCTATCGCCAGCTGTTGCGGGAGGCGCTGCTCGCCACGGGCTGCAAGCTGCACGCCTATGTACTGATGGACAACCACGTCCACCTGTTGGCAACGCCGCCCGAAGTGGGTGCCACAGGTTGCCTGATGCAACAGCTCGGCCGGCGCTATGTCGGGCAGTTCAACGCGCGCCACGCGCGCACCGGAACGCTCTGGGAAGGTCGGTACAAGGCCTGCCTGGTCGATAGCGAACACTGTCTTCTGCGCTGCAGCCGCTACATCGACCTGAACCCCGTCCGCGCCCGCATGACGGACGACCCTGTCGCACACCGTGGTCGAGCTGCGCAGGCCTGTGCGGGCTCCGCGAGGATCCGCTGCTGAGCCCGCACCGCGTCCAGCAAGCGATCGGTGCAGACCCCTATCGCGCCCTGCTCTCCGAGGCGATCAGCGACGAAGACCTGGCCGCGACCCGGCTCTACCTGCAGCAGCAACGCGCCTACGGCCGCGAC
>JBKCVA010000033.1:0-12850 GCA_046318115.1 Lysobacterales bacterium
TTCGCCCCGGACGACGTGGTGCTGAAGGCGCGTCCGGTGGGTGGCGATGCCGACATGGACCTGCGACTGGTCACGCGTACCAACCGCAGCGTCAATCTCTTCGTCAGCGATGCCTCGGGCACCCTGAACGTCGCTGTCCCGGACCTCGCCAGCGGCGCCAACCGTCTAACGGTCAGCGGCGGCAGTGGCGGCAGCGCGTTCCTGTCCAACGGCGGCACCTGGACCAACGCGTCTTCGCGCAGCTTCAAGGAGGGTCTGGCCGCGATCAATCCGCTGTCGGTGCTTGAGCGCCTTGTCGCCCTTCCGATCAGCACCTGGCGCTACATCGGCAGCGAAGAGGGCGTGCACCTCGGACCGATGGCCGAGGACTTCAAGGCCGCCTTCGGCTTGGCCGGCGACGGCATGTCCATCGCCACCGTCGACGCGGATGGCGTGGCGCTGGCGGCGATCCAGGGCCTCAACCAGAAGCTTGAGGCCGAACGCGACGCTCTGCGGGCAGAGAATGCCGCGCTGAAGGCGCGGATGGATCGGATCGAGCGTCTGCTGGATGCGCGGCACTGAAGCCAAGCGGGTGATTCTTCCGCCTCTGGTGGCGGCCGCGGAATGCGCGCGTGGGCGACGCCAGGCGTGATGGCTGCTCCGGCGGCTGCCCTTGAGCGCTGCGAAGAGTGACATCGCCAGCGCTGCCATCCACGCGATTGGCGCTGCCGGCGAGCGGGATGGCGCGCGCCTGAAGCGGGAGGGCGAGGCCGCGTCCGCGCGAATCCGTGCTGCGCGACACGCTGATGGGCCTCGCTGGCACGCCCGCGCCGGAGGGCCTCTCCCAGACTCGGACGCGGCCTCACGCCATCGATCCAGCCGGCCCCGCTTCTGATCGCGCCTGACGGCCTCCATCGGGCGGCCGTGTCGGCCGGGGCGGCGTACCCCGCTGCAGCACCCCGCTGTCTGGCCCTATAGTTTCGGCCCTGACACCGCCGCCGTCTGATCCCATGCGCCCAACGCCCGCTTCAGACCGTTGCTTCGCAGCGTGCGCCAACAGCTGCCGGGGCAGACGCGCATGAGCGAGAGTGTGGCCGCGGCCGACGCGCTGTCGCGCGAGTTGGGCGAAAGCCTGAGCGCGGGCCTGACTGGCCTGCTGGCGCGGCTTGACCCGGCCCAGCCGGGCGCGCTGGATCAGCTCATCGCCGCTGCCCAGAACGACTTGCGAAGGATCGCCCGCCGTGAGCGCCTGTCCATGGGCGCGGGCGAAACCCTGTCGACCACGGCGCTGGTCAACGAGGCCTATCTCAAGCTCGCCGGCGCCCGCCTGCCCGAGAACGTCGATCGCCGGCTGTTCTTCGGCATCGCCGCGCGCTGCATGCGCCAGGTGCTGGTCGATCACTTCCGCGCGGCGCGCGCCGACAAACGCGGCGGTGGCGCCCTGGCGCTGTCGCTGTCGGCGGCCGAGGATCTGCCGGCCGAGGCCGCACTCGATCTGGTCGAGCTCGATGCCGCGCTTGCTGCACTGGAGAAGGTCAGCGCACGGGCCGCCGAAGTGGTGCAGTTGCGCTATTTCGCCGGGCTGACCGATCGCGAAATCGCCGAGCTGCTGCAGGTCAACGAGGTCACGGTCCGCCGCGACTGGCTGAAGGCGCGCGGCTGGCTGTTCGGCTTTCTCGGCGGCGCGCCGGCATGAGGGCGGACGCCAGCGGCCCCGTCGGCGTGGATGCCGCGCGCTGGACCGCGCTGTCCGAGCGCCTGGACGCACTGCTCGATCTGCCGGTCGACGCGCGCGAGTCGCTGCTGGTCGATCTCGCTGCCGACGAGGCCGACGCTCTGCGCGGCTGGCTGCGCGCGATCGAGCAGTCGGCGGGTCTGCTGGAGCGCGAGCCAGAGGCGGTAGCCCCGGATCGGGTCGGGCCCTGGCGATTGATCGCGCCGGTCGGGCGCGGCGGCATGGGCGAGGTCTGGCGCGGCGAGCGCGCCGACGGCGCCTTCCAGCGTGAGGTCGCGATCAAATTCCTGCGCCTGGACCGCCCGCAGGCGGCGCGCAGCATCGCCCGCGAGCGCGCCCTGCTGGCGCGCCTGCGGCATCCCGGCATCGCCCAACTGCTGGACGGCGGCGTCAGCGCGGACGGCCGGCCCTGGCTGGTGACCGAGTGGGTGGAGGGTCGCGCCTTCGATACGTGGCTGAGCGAAGCGAATCCGACCCTGCGACAGCGCGTGGCGCTGGTGTTGGCGCTGGCGCGGGCGGTGGCCTACGCCCACGGCCAGCGCGTGCTGCATCGTGATCTCAAGCCCGCCAACGTGCGCGTCGAGCCCGACGGCAGCCCGCGCCTGCTCGACTTCGGCATCGGCGAGCTGCTCGAAGCCGAGCCCGACATCACCCGCGAGGCGGCGCTCACGCCGGAGTTCGCCGCACCCGAACAGCTGCGCGGCGAGCCCGCGGACGTGCGCAGCGACGTGCATGCGCTGGGCTCGCTGCTGTGGTTCGCGCTGTGCGAGCGGCCGCCGCACGGCAGCGATGCACGCGCTCTGGCGGAGCTGGTTGAGCGCGTCTGCCAGCGCGATGCGGAGCCGCCGAGCCGGCACGCCCGCGTCGACGGCGTCGATGCCGATCTCGATGCGATCACGCTGAAAGCGCTGGCCCGCGCGCCGCAGCAGCGCTACGCCAGCGCCGATGCGGTGGCGCTGGATATCGAGCGCTGGCTGGCCGGCGACAGCGTCGCCGCGCGCCTGCCGGGTCGCGTCGAGCGCCTGTTTCGGGCGCTGCGGCGGCATCCGCTGGAATCTGCCCTCGGCCTGGCGCTGGTGCTGGCGCTGGTGGGCGGCGTGCTCGCCGCGCGCGAAGAAGCGCGCCGCGCCGATGCCGCGCGCCTGCAGGCGGAGCAGGCGCGTGATGCCGCGCTGGCCGAAGCCGACCGCGGCGAGCGTCTGGTCGACACCTTTGCCGGCCTGTTTGCCCAGGCCGGCGCCGAACAGGCGCTGACCGCCAACGCCTGGCTGGACCGTGCGCGCGATGCCGCGCTGCGGCTGGTCGAGAGCGATGCCGCTGCCGGCCAGGCGCTGCTGGTGCGTCTGGCTGCGGTCGAGCAGGACCGTGGCGAGCATGCGCGCGCGCTCGCCCTGTTGGAGCGGGTTGCCAGCCGGCCGAAAGATCTCGATCCCGAACTGCATGCCCGCGCCGCCTGCCGCCGCGGCAGC
This sequence comes from Lysobacterales bacterium, assembly GCA_046318115.1. Classification (GTDB taxonomy): domain Bacteria; phylum Pseudomonadota; class Gammaproteobacteria; order Xanthomonadales; family Xanthomonadaceae; genus Aquimonas. The sequence goes on from JBKCVA010000033.1 coordinate 3,184, forward strand.
GCGCTGGCCATGTTGGGCCGCGAGGCCGAGGCGATCGTCGTCTACGACGCTGCCATCGCCGATGCCGATGTCCTGCAGGGCAGCGCGCGTCTCGCGCGCGTTGACTGCCTGCAGGGGCGTGCCAATCTGGCCCTGTTCCGCGGCGAGGTGCGCGCGGATGAGCTTGCGCTGGGCGCTCAGGCGCTGGCCGAACTCGATGCACTGAGCGCCACGGGCGATCTGCGCTGGCGCCGCGCCAGCCTGCTGTACACGCTGGCCGCGCTGCTGGATCTCTCGGGCCGCGATGCCGAAGCGGCGCAGCGCTACGGCGAAGTCATGGCGCTCGACGAAGTGCTCGGCAATACCGACAGCACCGACCACGCCACCCTGATCGCCTCTCGCGCCGGCGCCCTGCAGCGCGCCGGCGACTGGGCCGCGGCCGACGCTGACTACACCCGCGCCATCGCCCTGCATGCGCGGCTCGCGCCCGAGCATCCCAATCTTGGTTCGCACCGCGCCAACCTCGCCGGGCTCAAGGCCCTGCGTGGCGATGCGGAAGGCGCGGCCGCGCAGGCCGAGGCGGCGCTGGCGATGTCGAACCTGCACGCGGTGGCGCGCGCCAATGCGCTGTATGCGCTGGGGCAGGCGCAGGCCCTGTCGGGCGAACACGCCACTGCGCTCGCCACGCTCGACGCCGCCGCGCAGGCCTATGGCGAAGCCGGCCAGCCGGCGCGTGCGCTGCGTCCACGCATCAAGCAGGTGCGCGTCCACGTGCTGGCCCAGCAGTGGGCGGCTGCGCAGGCGCTGTACGACGCGCTCGATGCCGAAACACGAGAGGCCCGGCCCGCCCAGCGCGCCGAGCTGCTGCGCGAGGGCGTGGCGCTCAAGCGCGCGCGTGGTGACCTCAGCGCGGCGCGCGCGCTCGCCGAAGCTCTGGACGCTCTCGCACTGAGCACGCCCGCCGAGCACCCGCTGCGTCAGCTCGTCGCACTGGAGCAGCTGCAGCTGCGCGCGGATGCCGGCGAGCCGGTGGCAACGGAGATCGCGCGCCTGCAGGCCGAGCTGTCGAAGCCGCTCGCGCCAACGCATCCGGCGCTAAAGCATCGGCGCTGATTCACTGCGCTGCGCATTGCTGAGGGTGCTGCTCACTTCACTTAACCGGGAACGTCTCTCCCAGCCAATACGTGACGCCAACGTCCAAATTCTTGGAGCGCTCCAAAAGCAGAGCGATGAGTGGATGCATCAGCTTGCAGACCCGGTCAGCTTGAACTCGGGAAAGTCGTGCGACTTCTCGGAGCGTTTCCTTGCTCAGGTCAGAAACTTCCGAGTCCAGCACAACGTTGCCTTCCTGGTTCCTCCAAACCTTCACTGGATAGCCGTTCAAGGGGTCAAGCTGCGGGCTTTCTGCTTGAGCCCGCGGCGTGCCCGTTGCTTTGAAATGGGCATGTCGATTGTGTCGAAAGTTCATCAAACTTCGGTGGGCCTCTGCCAACGCAGGGTCATCAAACTCGCAGAAGCTTTCCGCGACACTGCCGAATCCATAGTTCTTGGTGAACGCTCTTGCATAGCAGGTCGTGATTCCAACCAACATTCCGCGAAACGTCGGATCGCTGTCTTGGAGTTCGACTCTCGAAGCGAGGTCCGCCAACGCTGCAGCTTCTTCAAAACCCTGAAGGAAGAGGTGTAGACGACGGAGTTCGAGAATCGCTTCAGACTCGGTGTCATGCGTTGGTTTGCTCATGCATCGCTCTTCATGTGACGCCCGGCCGACCATTGAAACAGCGCGATCAAGGTCGCGGCATTCGCGAGTAGGCACATGCAATTCTGTGCTTGCTCGGAAGGCTTTTCAGCCGGCGTGAAGTGCCTGCTCCGCTCGCTTGCGGATCACCTCCAGCAGCGCCGCCAGACCGTTGCTGCGGGTCGGCGAGAGGTGTTTCGCCAGCCCGATATCAGCGACGTAGGTCGGCTCGGTGGCGGCGATCTCGGCGGCGCTGCGGCCGGAGTAGACGCGCAGGGCCAGATAGATCAGGCCGGAAACGATCGTCGAGTCGCTGGTGGCGTGGAAGACGAGCCTGTCGGCATCACCCTCCGGCACCACCCAGACCATCGACTGGCAGGCCGTGAGGCGGTTGGCCTCGGTTTTCCATTCCTCGGGAAATGCCGGCAGCTTCTTGCCGAGGTCGATCAGGTACTGGTAGCGCTCGGACCAGTCGCCGAAGAACCCGAATTCTTCCGCGATGGCGGCCTGCGCTTCGGCGGCACTGGGTTCGAGCGGAAAGGGGCTGTCGCGGGTGATCGCAGTCATCGGATCGCGCTCATCCGGCCCGCTTCCAGCGGCAGCCCTGCGGCGTGTCTTCCAGCGCGATGCCCTCGTCAGCGAGCTGCTTGCGGATGGCGTCGGCGCGGGCGAAGTCGCGGGCGGCCTTGGCGGCCACGCGCTCTTCGACCAGCGCCTGGATGCGGGCATCGTCATCGGCGCTGACGCCGCGCGCGAACCAGGCCTCGGGCGCCTGCTGCAGCAGGCCCAGGGCGCGGCCGGCGGCCAGAAGCTGCGATTTCAGCTCGGCACGCGCTGCACCTTCAGCCTTGCGCGCTTCGCCTGCGATTTGCTGCAGGGCAGCGAGTGCGAGCGGCGTGTTCAGATCATCGGCCAGTGCCTGTTCGACGGCGTCGGGGATGGTGACATCGCTGGCCTCCACCTCGCCAAGGTCACGCAGCGTGCCGTAGAGGCGATCCAGGGTGCGCACGCTCTGCTCGATCAGACTCTCCGACCAGTCCAGCGGTTGCCGGTAGTGGGCCGACATCAGAGCCAGACGCAGGGCTTCGGGCGGGTGCTCCTTGATCAGATCGTGCACGCGGCGGATGTTGCCCACTGACTTCGACATCTTGCTGCCGTCGAAGGTCAGCATGCCGTTGTGCAGCCAGTAGCGGGCGAAGGTCTTGCCGCCGTGGGCGCAGACGCTCTGCGCGATCTCGTTCTCGTGGTGGGGGAACTGCAGGTCGACGCCACCGGCGTGGATGTCGATGGTCTCGCCCAGATGCGCCTCGCACATGGCCGAGCACTCAATGTGCCAGCCCGGGCGGCCACGGCCCCAGGGGCTGTCCCAACCGGGTAGCTCGGGCGTCGAGGGTTTCCACAGAACGAAGTCGCCGGGCGCACGCTTGTACGGCGCGACCTCGACGCGGGCGCCGGCCAGCATCTCGTCGGTGCTGCGCCGCGACAGCTCGCCGTACTTGGCGTAGCTGTCGACCGCGAACAGGGCATGGCCTTCGGCGGCGTAGGCGTGGCCCTGCGCGATCAGCGCCTCGATCATGCGGATCATCTGCGGGATGTGCGCGGTGGCGGCGGGCTCGAGGTCCGGCGGCGCCACGCCGAGCGCGGCCATGTCCTCACGGTAGGCCTGAGCGAAGCGGTCGGTGATCGTGGAGATCGGCACGCCCTGCTCTGTGGCGGCGGCGTTGATCTTGTCGTCGACGTCGGTGATGTTGCGGGCGTAGACGACTTGGCCGAAGTGCCGGCGCAGCAGGTCGGCCAGGATGCCGAACACCACGGGCCCACGCGCGTTGCCGATGTGCACGAAGTTGTAGACGGTCGGCCCGCAGACGTAGAACGTCACCCGGTTCGGGTCCAGCGGGCGGAAGGGCTCGAGCGCGCGGCTCAGGCTGTTGTAGAGGCGGATGTCCATAGGACGGGCAGTTTAGCCGCTTGTCCGCCGGGCTCCGCATCACGGCGTGCCGGGTCTGAAGGCGTCCTAAGCCCGTTCCGACACGCCAGGCATGACGTGGCCCACACCGTCGGGCGCGGCTGTGCACGCCTGGCTCAAGGCCCGTCTGAAGAAACCAGCCTCGCCGCGCGCCACGCAGGGCGTGCCCGCGGATCGAGCATGCAAGTGCTTGATCCGGCGTGACCGAACGAAGCGAAGGCGTCGCCGCGTCGCGGCCGGACGAGTCCGGACATGGGCCGGGCTCGCGACCATGGATCGAGGCCAGGAGGGACTTGGCCCGAGTGGTCTTAACGGATTTCTACAGCCCGGATTCAGCGCCGGACTGGTTGAATCCGGTCAATGCTGCGCGATGGAACGCGCGGATCTGGCGCCGACCCGGCAGTGAAGACCGAAGGCGGCGCCGACCGATATCGATTTCGCCCGGGCCTGCGCTCTGAGCAGGCCGCGCTGCCTTGGCACATCATCCCCGCGCTGTCGGGGGCGCCAGGGCGGCATCGTTCAGGAGTCCGAAATGCCGCAGCCCCGTCGCTTTGCTCTCGTGCCCCTCGCCCTGCTGGCCAGCGGGCTCGCCGCGGCCCAGCCCGGCCCGAACGCCGAGAACGTGCGCTACACCTATGCCACGGTGCTCAGCGCGACGCCGGTCTACGAGACCATCCGCTTTTCCGAGCCCCGTGAAGAGTGCGAGGACGAGCGCGTGGTCTACCGCGAGCGCGACTCCGGCACTGCCGGCACCGTGATCGGCGCCATCGTGGGCGCTGCCGTTGGCAATCAGGTCGGTGGGGGCGACGGCCGTCGCGCCGCCACGGTGGCCGGCGCCATCGCCGGTGGCGCGATCGGCCGCAACGTCGACCGCAACAACAGCCCCGAGCGCCAGTACGAGAGCACCGAAACCCGCTGCCGCGTGGTCGAGGTGAGCCGCGAGGAGCGTCGCCTGTCGGGTTACGACGTCGAGTACCGGCTGAAGGATGAGGTTTTCTTCGCGCGTCTGCCCTACGACCCCGGCAACAACCTGCGCGTCCGCGTCAGCGTGACGCCTGTCGAATAAGCGCGGCTTCAGTCGAAAGTCTCATGGGGGCCGGCTTGCTGGCCCCCGCCCCCTGTGCCATTCTCCGCCCCCATGTTCACCAAGCCCGCCGACGCCGATGTCCTGACCAGCGCCTACATGGCGGCGGGCATGACCTCGCGCGCGCGCCGACTGGAATCCCACATCGCTGGGTGATTCCGCGCGTGTGCTACGCAGCTGTTTCGGAAAGCCCGGCCTGTGCGCCGGGCTTTTGCGTTTCTGGCCCCGAAGAATCCACATGACGAAGAGAACAAACGGATGAATGCACCGCTGATGAGTCACTTCCTGAACACCCAGGACTGGAGCCGTGAAGGCCTCGATGCGCTGCTGCAGCAGGCGGCCGCGTTCAAGCGCAGCAAGCTCGGCGAGCAGATGCGCGGGCGCTCGATCGCGCTGGTGTTCTTCAACCCGTCGATGCGCACCCGCACTAGCTTCGAGCTGGGTGCTTTCCACATGGGCGGTCATGCGGTTGTGCTGCAGCCCGGCAAGGATGCGTGGCCGATCGAGTTCGAACTCGGCACCGTGATGGACGGCGACACCGAGGAGCACATCGCCGAAGTGGCCCGCGTGCTGGCCCGCTACGTCGACCTGATCGGCGTGCGCGCGTTCCCGAAGTTCCAGGACTGGTCGGTGGACCGCGAGGACAAGGTGCTGCGCGCGTTCGCCAAGTACTCGACCGTGCCGGTGATCAACATGGAGACGATCACCCATCCCTGCCAGGAGCTGGCGCACGCGCTGGCCCTGCGCGAGCACTTCGGCACCGACGACCTGCGCGGCAAGAAGTACGTGCTGACCTGGACCTACCACCCGAAGCCGCTGAACACAGCGGTCGCCAACTCGGCCCTGACCATCGCCACGCGGCTGGGCATGGACGTGACCCTGCTGTGCCCGACGCCGGAATACGTGCTCGACGAGCGCTACATGCGCTGGGCCGCCGACAACGTCGAAGAGGCCAAGGGCAGCTTCCGCGTCAGCCATGACCCCGATGAGGCCTATGCCGGCGCGCATGTGGTCTACGCCAAGAGCTGGGGCGCGATTCCCTACTTCGGCCGCTGGCATGAAGAGAAGCCCATCCGCGACGCGCACAAGCACTTCATCGTCGACGAACGCAAGATGGCGCTGACCGACAACGGCGTGTTCAGCCACTGCCTGCCCCTACGCCGCAACGTCAAGGCCACCGACGCCGTGATGGACAGCCCCGCCTGCATCGCCATCAACGAAGCCGAGAACCGGCTGCATGTGCAGAAGGCCGTCATGGCGGCTCTGCTGCGCTGAGCCGCCGGGATTAGGGATTGGGGATTGGGGATTGAAGAGCGCTCTGCGCTTCGATCCCGGGCCTCGCTTCCGAGTCCACGCGCTGCGCATCGATTCCTGTTTCAGACCTCCCCTAGTCCGGTAACCCCCATGTCATCGAACGCCGCATCGCCCAATCCCCAATCCCCAATCCCCAATCCCCGCCCCATCGTGCTTGCCTTCTCCGGCGGCCTCGACACCAGCTTCTGCATTCCCTGGCTCAAGGAGCGCGGTTACGAGGTGCATACCGTGTTCGCTGATACCGGCGGCGTGGATGCCGAGGAGCGCGCCTACATCGAGGCGCGCGCTGTCGAGCTGGGCGCGGCCAGCCACGTCACCGTCGACGGCGGGCCGGCGATCTGGGACGGTTTCGTCAAGCCTTTCGTCTGGGCGGGCGAGGCCTACCAGGGTCAGTACCCGCTGCTGGTCTCGGACCGCTATCTGATCGTCGATGCCGCGCTGAAGCGCTGTGCCGAACTCGGCACCAAGCACATCGCGCACGGCTGCACCGGCATGGGCAATGACCAGGTGCGCTTCGACCTCGCGGTAAAGGCGCAGGGCGATTACGTGATCGTGGCGCCGATCCGCGAGATCCAGAAGGAGCACACCCAGACCCGCGCCTACGAGCAGGCGTATCTGGAGGCACGCGGCTTCGAAGTGCGCGCCAAGCAGAAGAGCTACACCATCAACGAGAACCTGCTGGGCGTGACGATGTCCGGCGGCGAGATCGACAAATGGGAGGCCCCGGGCGAGGGCGCGCGCGGGCTGTGCGCGAAGCGCGCCGATTGGCCAACCGCACCGCTGCAGCTGCGGATCGGCTTCGAGCGCGGCGAGGCGGTGTCGATCAACGGCGAGCGCATGGCCGGTGCGGCGCTCCTGGCGCGCCTCAATGCCGAGTTCGCGAAGTACGGCGTCGGCCGCGGCCTGTATACCGGCGACACCACCATCGGCCTGAAGGGCCGGATCATCTTCGAAGCCCCGGGCCTGATCGCCCTGCTCAGCGCGCACCGCGCGCTGGAAGAAACCGTGCTGACCAAGCAGCAGAACCGCTTCAAGCCCGAGGTCGCGCGCAAGTGGGTGGAGCTGGTCTACGAGGGCTTCTACCACGACCCGCTGAAGTACGACCTCGAGGCCTTCCTCGCCAGCTCGCAGGCCAAGGTCAATGGCGAGGTCACGCTCGAAACCCACGGTGCCCGCGTCGATGCGGTGGCAGTGACTTCGCCGCACATCCTCAACGCCAAGGGCGCGGTCTACGCGCAGTCGGCCGATTGGGGCGTGGAAGAGGCCGAGGGCTTCATCAAGCTCTTCGGCATGAGCAGCACGCTGTGGGCGGAAGTGAACAAGTAGCTCCGTCTTGAGCCCCTCTCCCGGTGGAGCGAGCCGAGTCGCTCATGGACCTCCGGTGGGGGTCCATGACTCGGTGAGCCCGAGCGCAGCGAAGGCGCGGGGGGTTGGGGAGAGGGTCCGGCAGAGCCGAGCCTTCAGACCATGACTCCGTATGCCCAAGGCAGACCCAACCCATGCTCGACCGCATCCTTCACCACCTCGAAAAACTGGTCGCCTTCGACACCCGCAATCCACCGCGTGAGATCGGGCGCTCGATGTTCGACTACCTGCAGCAGGCCCTGCCGGGCTTCCGCTTCCAGCTGACCGACTTCGGCGCCGGTGCGATCGCCCTGCTGGCGGTGCGCGGCACTCCTAAGCGCGTGTTCAACGTGCACATGGACACCGTGCCGGACTCGCCGCACTGGAGCGCCGATCCGCACGTGCTGCGCGTCACTGCGGACCGTGCGATCGGCCTCGGCGCCTGCGATATCAAAGGCGCCGCGGCCTGCCTGATCTCCGCGGCAGAGCAGACGCAGGGCGACGCAGCCTTTCTGTTCACCACCGACGAAGAAGCCAACGACGCCCGCTGCATTGCCGGCTTCCTCGCCCAAGGCCACGACTTCCGCGAGGCCATCGTCGCTGAGCCGACCCAGGCGCGCTCGGTGCTGGCACATCGCGGCATCAGCTCGGTGCTGATGAAGTTCAAGGGCACGGCGGGCCATGCCTCGGGCGCGCAGGCGATGGAGCAGAGCGCCCTGCACCAGGCGATCCGCTTCGGCGGGCGCGCGCTGGATTTCGTGCAGACGCAGGCTGACCAGACCTTCGGCGGCCTGCAGGGCCTGCGCTTCAACATCGGCCGCGTCGAGGGCGGCATCAAGGCCAACATGATCGCGCCGGCCGCCGAGCTGCGCTTCGGCTTCCGCCCGCTGCCCTCGCACTCGATCGACGGCCTGCACGACACGTTTCGTGGCTTCGCAGTGGCCGATGCGCTGGCCCACTACGAGGAGACCTTCCGTGGCCCCTCGCTGCCCTCGGGCGGCGACACCGCAGAGAAGTTCGCTCGCGCTGAAGCGCTGGTGGCCGAGCTTGGCCTGCCGGTCGGCCCGGCCGTGGATTTCTGGACCGAAGCCTCGCTGTTCTCTGCGGCCGGGCTCACCGCGATCGTGTACGGCCCGGGCGACATCGCCCAGGCGCACACGGCCGATGAGTGGGTGGCGCTGGAGCAGTTGGAGGCGGTGGGGAGGACCTATCTGCGGTTGTTTGGTGGCGCATGAAGATTGCCGACGGCCAGGGGGCCCCCGAGGCATTGGCGGCATTTTGCCATGAGGCAGCTCAACTGCTTTGCTCGGGCGATTTCTCTGCCTTGGCCCAGCGGTTCGGCTACGCGCTGGCCTTCGAGCGGGACCCTGCTACAGCCATCCGCGATGACCTATCAGCCATCCTCTCAGAGCTGGGAGCATCTTCCCTCGGGCCACCACTCTCCCTTCCTTGCGTAAGCCGCTTGAAGCCGAATGACACCGCTTTGGTCGCGTCAGTCGAACAGCGCATTCCTACGAACAATGGGCGCCACGTTCTGCTTGAACTCGTTGTCTCCGCACACGCGGCCGATAGGCACCTTGTACTGGAGCAGATCAGCGCGGCGGACTAAGTGCTCCTGCGAATGCTGGCGGGCGGCGACGCTCGGCTGAGTTGTTCGCGGCTTTTTCTGAATCCGAAAGCAATCCTCCTTGCGATGGCCAAAATCGAAGCGAACAAGCCCCTCTCCCCTTGAGGGAGAGGGGTTGGGGAGAGGGGGCAATTCTCGCGGCAAGCCTTATCCCCCTCTCCCCCGACCCCTCTCCCTCCATGGGAGAGGGGAGACAAGCAGCTCCGTGCGAGCGCATCCGCGCTCTGTTCGGCCCGGCACCCATCTCCACTCTGCAGAACCCATCCCAGCCCCATGGCCAAAGAACTCCGCCCCACGATCGTCCGTCTGCTCTCCAACATGGCCTCGGCCAAGGAGATCCAGCAGTACCTGAAACGCTTCTCGCAGGTCGATGCCGAGCGCTTCGCCCTGGTCAAGGTCGGCGGCGCCATCCTGCGCGACGAAATGGAGGCGCTGGTCAGTTCGCTGGCCTTCCTGCAGCAGGTGGGGCTAACCCCGATCGTGCTGCACGGCGCTGGCCCGCAGCTCGATGAGGAAATGAAGGCCGCCGGCATCACCAAGCAGACGCTCGACGGCCTGCGCGTGACCACGCCCGAGGTGCTGCGCATCGTCCGCCGCGTGTTCATGAGCGAGAAC
>JBKCVA010000034.1:0-64802 GCA_046318115.1 Lysobacterales bacterium
CGCTTCGACGAGGTCGTCGGCGGCGTTGCCATCTCGCGCCGCGGCAACGATCCCGTCGCGGTGCCCGAGCGCATCGGCACGGTGTGGGCCTTCTACAGCGCAAGCCCGAAGCTGGAGGTCGGCCTCGGCCTGCGCGGCGTCGGCGAAAGCGCGGCGAACACCGCCAACACGCTGTATCTGCCGGGCTATGCCACGGTCGATGCCCTGCTTCGCTACGATGCGCCGCTGGGCCGCTTCAGCCTGCGCCTGCGCAATCTCGACGATCGCGTCTACGCCACGCGCCCCTACGGCGCCGGCCAATTCATGCTGGGAGAACCGCGGTGGTACGAACTCACCTGGCAGCGCAGCTTCTGAGCCTGTTCGGCGCGGGGCTTGCCCTCGCCGAGCCCGCCCGGCTGACGCCGATCGAGCTGCCGATCGAAGCCTCGGCGCTGACCCCGCATGTGGTCGCCGACAGTGCGAAGCAGCGCTTCCTGCTGAGCTGGCAGGAGCGTCTGCCGCAAGGCTGCGCGCGCCTGCAGGTCGCAACGCTGTCGATGGCCGGCGAACTGGGCGAGGCCCGCGAAGTCGCGCGCGGCTGCGGCTGGTTCGTCAACTGGGCCGACCACCCGCAGATCGCGGTCGCCGACAACGGCGGCTGGTGGGCGTTCTGGCTGCAGAAGGAGGGCGCGGGCACCTACCACTACGGCATCCGCGTCGCCCACTCGCAGGATGAAGGCGCGACCTGGTCGGCGCCGATCACCCCGCATGACGACGGCACGCTGAGCGAGCACGGCTTCGTCTCGATGGCGCCGGACGGTGCTGACCGCATGCGCCTGATCTGGCTGGACGGACGCCACGCCGCGGCCTCGCACCCGAGCGAGACCGATCTGCAGGAGGGCCACGGCGCCCACGAGGGCGACATGAGCCTGCGAGCCGCTGTGCTCGACGCCCGCGGTGCGATCGATGAGGGCGTGGAGCTTGACGCCCGCACCTGCTCCTGCTGCTGGACAGCGCTACTGCGTCGCCCAGACGGCAGCCATCTCGCCGCCTGGCGCGACCGCAGCGAGCACGAGATCCGCGATGTCGCGCTGGCCACGCGCGATCGCAGCGGCTGGCAGGTGAGCGGCCTGGTCCACGCCGACAACTGGAAGATCCAGGCCTGCCCGGTCAACGGGCCGGCCTTGGCCCAGCACGATGCGCGCGTGTTCGCGGCCTGGTCGACCATGCCGAATGCAAGTGAGATGGCGGTGCGGCTGCGCGTGCTCGGGGCAGAGGCGACGCCCTTGCGCGTCGAGCAAGGGCCCGCGGTGCTCGGCCGCGTCGACGTCGAGGCCTTCGACGGCGGCGTGCTGCTGAGCTGGCTCGGCGCGGGCGCGCCCGGCGAAAGCGTGCTGCGGATGGGCCTGTTCGATGCCGAACTCGGCGAGCGCCAGCGCATCGATGTCGCCGCCCTGCCGGCAGGCCGCGGCATCGGCGTGCCGCGTCTGGCCGCACTCGGGCAGACCGCCGTGCTGGTCTGGACCGAACCGGACGGACCTGTCGTCGCTGGCGCGCCCGCTCCCACCCGTCTGCGCGCGGTGCGGCTCAGCGTGGGCAAGGACTGAGGACAGCGGGGATCGAGCCCGCGTCGGATACGCATGCGCGACAGCGCCGAGCGCATCAACCTCGCCTGAGCTCACGCCAGAAGCCACCACCCGCCAGCACGGCCAGCGTTGCGCCCAACGCCATCAGGCCCACGCCCAGCATCGGAAACAGCATGGCGATCGGCAGGCCCAGACCGAGCCCGGCCAGTGCCCAGGCCGCGCGGTCCGCGCGGGCCGCGCCCGCTGCCGGCAGCCAGCGCACGATCAGCGCGTCCAGGCTCAAGCGCCCCGCGCCGCCCAGCACCAGCGGCAGCAGCATCAGCGCGAACAGCAGGGGCAGCTTGAAGTTGCCGGCCCCGGCGTTGCGGATCGCATAGCCCTGCCACAGCTCCGCCAGCGAGCTCCAGTCCGCCGGCCAGTGCACGGCGGCGGTGGCGACGAAAGTCAGCACCAGCAGGCTGTAGGCGGCGAAGCGGGTGAACAGGCCGGCCACCAACAGCGCGGCCGCACCCAGCTCGGCCCAGGTCGCCAGCCACCAGCTCAGCTCCGGATCGACGTGGTTGAAGGGAAAGGGGAACTTCGACTGGACGCCACCGAACCAGTTTTCGCCGCGCAGCTTTTCCAGCCCTGCCTCGCCGAACTCGTAGGCGAGGATGAGGCGCAGGCCGAGCGGGGCCAGCCAGGGTGCCAGGCCATCCAGTCGTGCATGCAGGGCGCCGGGAAGCGTGTGGAGTACGGTCATGTGGAGTGTCCTCGAAGGGCTGGCAATGAATCGCCCGCAGAGACGCTGGCGTCGCGCTTGATTGCCTCCGTCCGCGCCGTCGAGCGCGTTGAGCCGCCGCTTCGGCGCGGATGCAATCAAGCGACCCGCTGGCGCATCCTTGGCCTTCGAACGCGGATCGCCGCGGGAGACACCACCCATGCAGACCCTTGCGCACATTCGCCCACATACACGGACTCGGCGCTCATGAACCGGCTGGGCGACGAGGATTTCCAGCGCGCCTACCGCTACGCGATCGCCCTGACCGGCGAGCGCGAACAGGCCTACGACGTGGTGCACACCGCCGTGACCCAGTGGCTGAGCGCAGCCACCTCCGCCGTCGAGAATCCCTTGGCCTACTTCCTGCGCATCGTGCGCAACACCTTTCTCGCCGACCAGCGCCGCGCGGCGCAGATGCGCTGGAGCCCGATCGAAGACGCCGAAGCGGTGATCCCCGCCGACCTGCGTGCGCTCGAAGACGTGCAGCTGGAGCGCGCCTGGCTGGAGCGGGTCTGGGGCGACTTCACCGCCGCCGAACGCGAGGTGCTGTTCCTGTGGGCGGTCGAGGGCTACACCGTGGATGAGATCAGCGCGCAGACCGGGGCGCCCCGCGGCACTCTGCTGGCGCGCATGCACCGACTGCGCAAGAAGTTTGCCGGCGACGCCGAGGGCGCGCGGGCGGGAGAGCGGGCATGAAACCTTCAGCGAAGAAGCCGCTGCGCGAAGCGCTGCGCGAACAGTTCCAGGAGCAGCGGCTCGATTCCGCGCAACTGGACGCACTGCGTGCCCGGCTGGATGCCGCTGCCGCATCCGCAGCTGTGATGGGCCCGGCACCGGCGCGCCTACCGGAGCGCCGCCGGTTCCTCGCGCTGGCTGCCGGCGTCACGGCGGCGGGGGCGGTCGGTTACTGGGGGCTGTTCGGCCTCACTGCCTTCCGCAACACCAGCAACCTGCAGACCCTGGCCGACGAGATCGCCTACAACCACTTGTATGACAAACCGCTGGACGTGGCCTCTGCGTCCCTGGGCGAACTGCGCGAGGCGTTCGCGGGCGTTGGTTTCCTGCTTCAGGAGGTCCCGTTCGAGCTGCCCGCCGGCGCTGAGCTGTTCGGCGCCCGGCACTGCTCGATCGCCTCGGTGCCCGCGGTGATGCTGCGCTATCGCGTCGGCACGGACGTGGTCGGCGTCTGCCAGGCGCGCTTCGATCCGGCGCGGCATCGCGGTGTGCCCGATATGCAGGTGGCCGCAGCGCCCGCGACAGCGATGGCGCGCGGGCTCAAGGTGAGCCTTTGCCATGACCGCGGCGTGCTGATGGCGATGGCCACTGCCTGACGCACTCCCGTCCGCGATGACAATGTGTTTGTCCGTGCACCGAGTACAGCAGCCGCGCAATCAATCGCCGGCCTCTCCCACTCTTCATCGTGTCGGTTCCGCGCACTCGTCGATCGAAGCTTGAATCCTTCGTCGCGCCGGGGGCACCCTTGGCCGACATTTCCACCGCCGCCCGCCGGGCGGAGTCCATCCGGGCCCGTGCCCACGCCACAGAGGATTGAACCCATGAACAGCACCACCAAGAACCTCGGTCTTGCGCTCGGCGCCGCCTTCGCCGCCAGCCTGGTTGCCGCTCCGGTCGCACAGGCCTTCCAGGTACAGGACCTGAAGCAGGGCTATCAGCTGATCGACGACCACAAGGAAGAACAGCCGAAGGAGGACAAGGAAGGGGCCTGCGGCGAGGGCAAGTGCGGTGAAGGCAAGTGCGGCGGCGAGCCCGCCGAGGGCGAAGAGGCCGACAAGGACAAGGAAGGCAGCTGCGGCGAAGGCAAGTGCGGCGAGGGCAAGTGCGGCGGCGCGGCCTGAGCCGTCGTTCGCCCTGAGCTGACACCCGCTGTCCGCGCTGCGCACTTCGATGGGAGTGCGCAGCGCACCTGCCGCAGGGAACCGCTGCGGCCGATCCACCCCCGAATCCGCCGAGAGCATGCCGCCACAATGAACGCTCTGTCGCTGTGCGGCCTCGGACTGCGCCGCCCCCTCCTTGACGAGCTGCTGGCTCTGCCGGCGGGCCGCGTCGGCTTTCTGGAACTCGCGCCCGACAACTGGATCGGTGTCGGCGGCAAGCGCCGCGAGGCCCTCGATGCGCTGCGCGAACGCTTCCCGATCTTCGCCCACGGCCTGAGCCTCTCGTTGGGCGGGCCTGAGCCTTTCGACACGAACTACCTCGCGCGACTGCGCGCGTTTCTTGATGCGCTGGGCTGCCCGCTGTACAGCGAGCACCTGAGCTACTGCAGCGACGAGGGCCAGCTCTACGATCTGCTGCCCATGCCCTTCACCGAGGAAGCGGTGCGTCATGTCGCCGCGCGCATCGGCGAAGTGCAGGACGCGCTGGGGCGACGCATCGCGATCGAGAACATCAGCTACTACGCGGCGCCCTACCAGGCCATGGCGGAGATCGACTTCCTCCGTGCCGTGCTCAATGAGGCCGACTGCGATCTGCTGCTGGACGTGAACAATATCCACGTCAACAGCATCAACCACGGCTACGACGCCCTCGCCTTCCTGCGTGCGCTGCCGGCCGAGCGCGTGGCGAGCCTGCACGTGGCCGGCCACTACGTCGAAGCGCCGGACCTCATCATCGACACCCACGGCGCCGCCGTGATCGATCCGGTCTGGGCCTTGCTGGATGCCGCCTATGCGCACTGCGGGCTGAAGCCCACCCTGCTGGAGCGCGATTTCAACTTCCCGCCGATGGGCGAACTGCTGGCCGAAGTCGACCGCATCGCCGCGATCCAGCACGCCCATCGCGAGCGCATCGGGACGGCCCATGCCCGCTGCGCCTGAGACCCTGCGCCAACAGCAGCTGGCGCTGGCGCACTGGATCCGCGATCCGGAGAACCACACGCCGCCGCCGGGCATCCAACCGCGCCGGCTGCAGGTCTATCGCGAGCTGATCCGCAACACCGTCGCCGGGCTGCTCAGCAGCCAGTTCCCGGTGATCCGCCGCCTGCGCGGCGAAGCCCTCTGGAACACGTTGATCGACAATTTTCTTCGCGAGCATCGCGCGCAGACGCCGCTGTTTCCCGAAGTCGGTCAGGAATTCATCGCCTACCTGTCGGCCCGCGCCGAGACCGGCCGCGGCGACCCGCCCTTCCTGCCCGAACTGGCCCACTACGAGTGGGCGGAACTCGGCATCGCGCTGTCGGACGCGAGCGAAGACTTCGCCACACTCGATCCGCAGGGCGACCTGATGCAGGGCGTGCCGGTGCTGTCGCCACAGGCCTGGCCGCTGGCCTATGTGTGGCCGGTCGACCGCCTGCGTCCCGAGCATCAGCCGGACACCCCGCCCGCGGAGCCGACCCTGCTGCTGCTGCAGCGCGCGGCGGACCACAGCGTGAAGTTCGCACGTCTCGATCCGCTGGGCTTTGCCCTGCTGGAGCAGATCCGCAGCGCGCCGGATACCGGCCTGGCCGTGGTGCAACGCTTGGCCGTCGCCTGGGACCTGGAGGCCGATGCGCTGATCGCGCCGGCCGCCGCCCTGCTCGACACGATGCGCGCGCGTGGGGCGGTGTTGGGGACGCGACGCATGATCCCGCAGTAGCGAGTTGCGTGCCTCATGCCTGCGCCGCGCCGGCCTCTGCGGCGCAGTCGCTCAGGGCAACGCTGAAGAATCCAGCGTTGCCGCGCGTCATGGAGGGCGCGCCCGCGGATCGAGCACGCGGTGCCGGATCCAGCGTGACCGAGCGAAGCGAAGGCGTCGCCGCGTAGCGGCCAAACGAGTCCGGACCTGTGCCGGACTCGCGACCTCTGATCAAGGCCAGCAGGGAATTGATCAGTGTTGCCCTAGCCCGCGGCAATCAAGCGCCGGTGCTCGACCATCAGACAGCGGTCCTGCACGACATCGATACCTGCGGCGCGCAGCCGCGCGGCGAAGGCGTCGTCGCGGATGCCCGACTGCAGCCAGACGCCACGCGGTCGCGCGGCGAGGAGGTCGTCGAGATGCCCGGCCAGATCCTGTGGACGACGGAACACGCAAACCAGATCGATGGGCCCGGGCACATCCTGCAGTCGGCGGTACACGGGCTGGCCAAGGATGCGGGTGGCCTCGGGGTAGTACACCGGCACCGGGACGATCTCGAGACCCGCCCGCTGCAGGGCATCGGGCACGTAGTGGGCGGGCTGGGCGGCGGCCGCTTCGGTCTTGATGCCGAGCACGGCGATGCGGCGCATGCCGCGCAGCCACTCCTGCAGTTGCGTATCGTCGGGGGTCAGGCTCAAGGCAGGCATGGGGGCTCTCTCCGCCCGCGGTTGCAGGCTGCGTGTGTGCTGCGAATCTGGTGGGCGTGACCGACCCGCTTCAGGGGGCTCACAGGTGTCCGCTTCGACGCGCGCCGCGCCACGTCGAAGCATGCCTCAGCGCCCGCGCAGCCCCGGGCGACTGTCGCTGGCGTCGGCGCCGGGCTCGGTCTCGCCGCGCAGCACCCGGCCGATCAGTTCAAGGGTTCGCTCCACCGCGCCGCGCTCGTGTCCGACCGTGCGCTTGCAGGCTTCGCCCATCTGCGTGCGTCGATCCGGGTCGGCCAACAGAGTCTGCAGGGTGCGCGAGAGATCTTCCGAATCGACTACCCGCAGCGCCGCGCCCCGCTCCAGCAGCAGGTCGGTGACCTCTTCGAAGTTGAACGTGTGCGGCCCCACCACCACCGGCACGCCCAGTGCCGCGGGCTCCAGCACGTTGTGGCCGCCGATCGCTTCCAGCGAGCCCGCCACAAAGGCGACGTCGGCGCAGGCGATGAAATTGACCAGCTCGCCCAGGGTATCGATGACGAAGCACTGGCTGTGCAGATCGGGTTCGTCGTCCTCGCTGCGGGTGCGGGTGGCGAACCCGTAGCTGCGGCACAGCTGCACCATCGGTTTGAAGCGCTCGGGATGGCGAGGCGCGACCAGCAGCAGGGCATCGGGAAAACGATGCAGAAGGCGCGAATGCGCTTCGATGATGGCGAGCTCCTCGCCTTCGTGGGTACTGGCGGCGATCCACACGGGCCGCTGCACGCCCCAGCGCACTCGCGCTTCCGCAGCGCGGGTGAACAGCTCGGGCTTCACCTGCAGATCGAATTTCAGGTTGCCGACCACACGCAGACGCTCCGGACGTGCGCCCAGGCTGAGAAAGCGGTCCGCGTCCTGCTGCGACTGCGCGGCGACAAAGCGCGCACTGCGGATGGCTGCGCGGATGATCGGTCGCACCGGCCCGTAGCCGCGCAGCGACTTGTCGGACAGACGCGCGTTGGCTACCACCACCGGGATATCGGCCGCCTCGCAGGAGAGAAACAGGTTGGGCCAGATCTCGGTCTCCATCACCACCGCCAGCTGCGGTCGGGTGGCGGACAGGAAGCGTCGCACCGAGCCCGGCAGGTCGTAGGGCAGGTAGACGTGGAAAACGTCATCCCCCCAGAGCTGGCGCACGCGGTCCGAGCCCGTCGGCGTCACCGTGGTCAGCACGAAGGGCAGGTCGGCATAGCGTCGACGCAGGGCTTCCACCAGCGGCGCTGCCGCATTGACCTCGCCCACCGACACCGCATGCACCCAGATGCTGCGCTCGAAGCCCGGCGCCTTGAAATGGCCAAAACGCTCGCGCCAGCGCGCGTAGTAGCCGGGCATGCGCAGCCCGCGCGCCAGCAGCCGATAGAAAATCAGCGGCGTCAGCAGGTACATCGCGAGCGTGTAGAGCAGGCGCATGGGCGCGTACGGTCCTTCAGGGGCGTCGCAGGATAACAGGGGGTGGAATGCGCCCCGGAGCGTCAAAACCCAGCCCCCGCAGGCGCTGGACGTCCCACGGCTCGATTCACAGGGAGTGAAGTGCCTGTGAAATCCGACGCTGGTATGCTCGCCGCTAGCAGCCGGGTTCCATGGGGGACGCCCGGCCGGCGGTGCGCTGAACGCGCCCGCCCGCGCCAGTCCGGGGCCTTCGTCCGATCGAGGCATCCGTACTGCCACGGCGTCCACGTGCCCAGCCGCGCGCTCGCCTCGAGGCGGACGCGGCCAGGCGCACTCACACCACCATGCCATCAGCGCCGGCCATGCCCGGCCGGGGGACACGTCGTATGCGTTTTCTGATTCCGGGTCTGCTTCTGCTGCCGCTCACCAGCTTCGCCGCCGAGGACGGCAAGCGCTGCGAGGTCTCCTTCGACACCGCCACTCTGGACGTCTGCAGCGGCGAGTTGACCCTCGCCCATGAGTCCCTGCGGCCGCTGGCGCGCGCGGACCGTGAATCCGCCTTCCGCATCGTCAAGTTCGATGCGCCGATCCGCGCCGAGCAGCGCCGTGCGCTGGAAGCGCTGGGGCTGGAGATCCTCGGCTACGCCCCGCACTACGCCTACCTGGTGCGGATGGACGCAGCGCTCGAGCGACGCGTCAAGGACCTGCCGGGCGTGCTCTGGACCGGTGCCTTCCTGCCGGTCTGGAAGCTGGACATCAACCTCGCCAATGACCTCGCGCTCGCGCTGGAGGGGGGCAAGGGCACCTCGATCTCCGCCGAGGCCGGCATCGAGCAGCTCAACGTGGCCCTGCAGCCCGGGGTGGATGCGACGCGCAGCCGCAGCAACCTGCCCGCGGCGACGGGCCTCGAGTATCTGCGGACAGAAAAGGGCTTCGACCACGAGCGCATGGTCATGCGCTTCGAGCGCAGCGATCTCGCTACTGCGGTGATGGCTCTGGCGCGCGAACCCGAGGTGGGCTCCATCAGCCTGCGTTGGCCCATGCGGCTGCTCAATTCGCAGGCCGGCTGGCTGCATCAGAGCGGACAGCAGACGCCCGTCGCGGGATCGATGCCGGCCTTCGAGAACGGGCTGTTCGGCTGCGGCCAGATCATCGGCGCGGCCGACTCGGGCGTGCACGCCAGCCACTGCTCGTTCGCGGACGCGAGCTTCGGCCAGCCGGTCACCTCGGTCTGCGCGAGTGGCACCAACTGCGCGCCGGTCACCGCCAACTTCGCGCATCGCAAGATCGGCGCGCACTACAAGTGGGACGGCAGCACTTCCGGTGGCCCAGCAGACGGCGATGGGCATGGCACGCATGTGATGGCGAGCATCGCGGGCAACAACCTCGCCACGGGAGCAGTGGACTGCTCGGCACGGACCAGCCCGGGAGGAATCACCGACCTCGATGGCAGCGCGCCCGGCGCCAAGCTGGTCTCGCAGGAAATGGGCCCCGGCCTCGAGTACCTGAACAATCTCGGGGGCACCATCTTCCACGCCGCCGAGGTGGCCTACCAGAACGGCGCCCGCATCCACAGCAACTCATGGGGCGGCGGCTGTCGGAACGCCAACAACGCCTGTATCGCGGGCTGCCAGGTGGAGTACGACAGCTTCACCCGCGACGCCGATGCAGTGGTCTGGCAGAACCCGCAGCTCGCAGTGCTGGTCGCGGCGGGCAACAGCGGCGGGCTGGGCGGCAGTACGGGCTGCGGCCCGGGCGCCGATGTCGGCTCGCCCGGCAACGCCAAGAACGTGTTCTCGATCGGCAGCAACAGCCGCGGCACTGCAGGCAACAACATGTCGAGCTTCTCCTCGCGCGGACCCACTCAGGATCGCCGGCTGAAGCCGGACATGACCGCGCAGGGCGGCAGCATCATTTCCGCCTCGGTCAGCGCCTGCGGCACGATGCCGATGAGCGGCACGTCGATGGCGACCCCGACCGCGGCCGGCCTCGCAGCCCTGGTGCGCGAGTACCTGCAGCGCGGCTTCTATCCGAGCGGGATCGAGAATCCGGACCACGCGCTGCCCACGCCTTCGGCCGCCCTCGTCAAGGCGATCCTCGTCAACGGTGCGCAGGAAATCACCGGCACCGGCACCACCGGCGGCGCCCCCAGCCAGTCGCAGGGCTGGGGCCGCATCAATCTGGGCAACAGCCTGTACTTCAACCAGGACACCCGCTCGTTGTGGCTGGAGGACAACGCCGCCGGTCTGGAGACGAACGGCGTCTTCAGCCACGTCCTTTCGGTGGAAGCCGGTGCCCCCCTGATCGTCACCCTGGCGTGGCACGACGCTCCGGCGCTGGTCAATGCCAATCCCCATGGTGTGAACCAGCTGCGCCTGGAGGTGCAGGCACCCAACGGTGACGTCTGGACGCAGAAGCTGCCGGCGGGCGGTGGCTTGACCAACCCCAACCCGGTCGTCGACACCAGCACCAGCGACTATGACGATCGCAACAACGTGCACAGCATCGAACTGCCGACGCCGGTCACCGGCAGCTACACGGTCCGCGTGCGCGGCATCCAGGTGGCCCAGGGGCCCCAGCCCTTCGCCGTGACTGCGACAGGGAAACTGCTCGGACTGACGGCACCCGATTTCATCCTGCAGGCGAGTGCCGCGCAGGCCGGCATCTGCGCCGGTCAACCGCTGAGCGTGAACGTGGGCGCCACCGCGTTCGAGGGCTTCAACGATCCGGTCACGCTGGCCCAGACAGGTCTGCCCGCGGGCTTGAGCGCCAATTTCTCGGTGAACCCGCTGGTCCCGAGCGTCCCGGCCGCCACCAGCGTGCTGGCCGTCGGCAATACCGGCACGCTGCCCGCGGGGGTCCTGAGCTTCAATCTCACGGCGGCTTCAAACGGCCCCGGCTTTCCGGCCACCTCCAAGAGCCGCACGATCAGCGTGCAGGTGGATGCCGAGCCGCCCGTTGCGGTCGTGCTTGCGGCGCCGGCGGATGCGGCCGTGAACCAGTCCCTGCGTCCCAACTTGAGCTGGGATGCGATTCCGGGCGCCACGGGCTACCGCGTGCAGATCGCCGACAATCCCCAGTTCAACACCCCGGTGGTGGATGTGACCCAGCCGGGCACGAGCTATACGCCAGGCACGGCGCTGGCGTCGAGCACGCAGTACTTCTGGCGCGTGTCGGCCAGCAACCGCTGCGGCGCGGGCAGCGTCTCCTCCACGCGCAGCTTCACCACCAGCAACATGATCTGCAGCGAGCCTGCACTTGGCATCCCGGACAACAACACCACCGGCGTGACTTCGCTGCTGAACGTGGCCAGCACCGGCGCGCTGTCCGGTCTGAGGCTCGGCCTGAAGATCGACCACATCTACATCGGTGACCTGCGTGTGTGGCTGAGCAAGGGCGCGACCACGGTGGAGCTGCTGAACCGTCCCGGCTCGTCCGCCTGCAGCGGCAACAACCTGGACATCGTCCTTGCAGATGGTGCCCCGCTCAGCGTGCAGACGAACTGCACCGGCAGCACGCCGGCCTACACCACCGGAGCCGAGTACGCGCCGGCGAACCCGCTGGCCGCCTTCACTGGCACCGAACTGTCTGGCCAGTGGTCGCTCCGAGTCAGCGACAGCGCATCCCTGGACACGGGGCAGCTCGTTCGCTGGTGTCTGCTGCCGGCGGCGCCCGCGGTCGCTCCGGAGATCTTCAAACACGGCTTCGAGGCCGCGCCGCAACCGTAAGCGATGGTGCGGGCCACGGCCTGCGGGCCGCATGGACACCTCGCACGCGCCGGGGCCGGGCCTTCAAGGTCCGGCCCCGGTCTTCTCCGGGTACCCGGCGCGAACTCTCGCCTCGCCCCAACCTGCAGCGCGGCGCTGGGCGCATGTGAACAGGGCAACAGCAGAGCATCCCCTGCTCGCCAGACTCCCTTGAATCCACGTACCGCGCTTTGCCGCGAACGCACAGAGACGCCCTCGCTACGGCGCGTCTGAGTCTTTACACCCGCTTCGAATCGACATCGTTGACTGCGACCACGCGGGCGGAGTGGCACGGCGCCCCTGGACCAGGACGGAGATTGCGCCGCTAGCCGATCAAGATTTCAAAGCGTGCAGAGACGGCTCGACGGCGCCCTTGTCGACCGGCTGCGACGCTGTCTGAGGTCAGCCGGAGGCGTCTGCATTCGGTGGGCGCTGGTGCATGGGGCAGGCGCGCCCGGAGCGCACCGGACGATCAGAACGGCAGCTGCAGGCTCGGATCGAGGGCCAGAAGCTGGGCGCGGAAGGCGTCCTGGATGCGCGCCAGCGCCGGCTCGTTGTCCGCGTCGAAGCGCAGCACGAGGCAGGGCGTGGTATTGGAGCAGCGCACCAGCCCCCAGCCATCCGGCCAATCGGCGCGGATCCCATCGATGGTCGCGAACTTTGCGCCCTCGAACTTGGCACGCTGCGCAAACTTGTCCATGAAGACGTAGTGGGCGCCCTCCGCCATCTTGATCTTGAGCTCCGGCGTGGAGACGCCCTTGGGCAGCTCGGCAAACACCTCGACTGGCTCGCGGCCATCGGCAGAGAGGATTTCCAGCAGCCGGGCCGCCGAGTAGATGCCGTCATCGAAGCCGAACCAGCGTTCGCGGAAGAAGAAGTGGCCGCTCATCTCACCGGCCAGCTCGGCCTCGGTCTCGCGCATCTTGGCCTTGATCAGCGAGTGTCCGGTCTTCCACATGATCGGGCTGCCGCCATTGCGCAGCACATGGCCGGCCAGGTGCCCGGTGCACTTGACGTCATAGATGATCGCCGCGCCCGGGTTGCGGCTCAGCACGTCCTGGGCGAACAGCATCAGAAGACGATCGGGGAAGATGTTCTCGCCTTCCGCACTGACCACGCCGAGGCGGTCGCCATCTCCGTCGAAGGCGATGCCGAGGTCGAACCCGAGGCGCTTCACCATCGTGGTGAGATCGCGCAGGTTCTCGGGCTCGGAGGGATCCGGGTGGTGGTTGGGGAAGTGCCCGTCAACATCGCAGTACAGCGGCTCGACCTCGCAGCCGATGGCCTCCAGCACCGCGGGAGCAATCACGCCAGCGACTCCATTGCCGCAGTCCACGACCACCCGCAGGCGCCGCTCCAACTGCACGTCGCCACTGATCCGCGAGACATAGTCGTCGAGGATGTCGAACTGCTGCAGGCCGCCGTTGCCGCCCTCTTCCACGCGCCCCTCGGCGATTCGCGCATACAGGTCCTGGATCGCGCCGCCATGCAGGGTTTCGCCCCCCACGACGATCTTGAAGCCGTTGTAGTCGGGGGGATTGTGGCTGCCGGTCAGGGCGATGCAGCAGCCGGTGTTGAGCTGGAAAGCGCCGAAATAGACCACAGGGGTCGGCGCCATACCGATGTCGATCACGTCGCGACCCGCAGCGCGCAGTCCCTCGATCAGCGCCTCCGACAGGCTCGGCCCGGACAGGCGGCCGTCGCGCCCGACCACGATCTCGCGCAGCCCCTGCTCGGCCATCAGGCTGCCTACCGCCTGACCGATCAGGCGGGCCACGCTTTCGTCGAGGCTCTGGCCAACCACGCCGCGGATGTCGTACGCGCGGAAGATCGAGCGGTCCACGTTGACGTTGCCACGTGCCTTGGGCGCGGCGGCGGCGCTGGCCGGCGCCGGAGTCGCCTTGGCGTCCGATTTGGGCTGCTGGGCGAGAGTCTGCGCGAAGGTCGGCTCGTCCCCGCGCACCGGCGCGGCGTGGAAGCCAGGGTCACGCCGAAGCTGCCACACCAGCAGGATGCCGAGCAGGATGGTGATCAGGCCCAGTCCCACCTGCATGCGGGGGGCATAGGGAATCAGGGTCACGACCGGAGGGGTGGCGATGCCCATCAGCAGGCCGCTGCCGTCGATGGCGACGGCATTCGCCTCGTCGCCCAGGCCCTGGGCTCCGGCGCTCACCAGCACGGTCGCATCGGTCCGCAGGTCGAGGTAGCCGCCGGGCAGGTCGGCCGCACGGATCTGCTCCAGGTAAGCCGCGATCGGGAACTCGGCCAGGATGACGCCAAGCACGCGCCCCTCCTCGCGCGCCGGAGCGGCAATGCCCATCACCACGTCCGTCCCACGGCCGATCGGCCCGACCACGGCGCCCTCGGCGACACGCGCACGGTTCAGCAGCTGGAGGCGGCTGAAGCCGATTCCGGCGATGTCCTGTTCGAAGACCTCGTCCAGCTTGGCGCTGTATGCAGTCAGGCTGGGCGCATCGTTCCAGACCCGCACAGCGCGCTCCTTGGCGGAGTCGAGCGCGCCTGCGGCGAGATCCGCTCGCAGATAGGGGTCGTTGACCGCGCGCTCGATCCGGCGGGTGCGAGCGGCGATGTCATCGCCGATGGTTTCCGCCAGACTGGCGCGCAGGGCCTCAAGGCGCGGCCCCGCGCGCTCGCTCTGCCAAGCAAGAACGCCCTGCCAGATGATCAGCAGGCCGCCGACCAGGGCCACCAACGCGACGCCAAAGTACACAGGTCGCCGCAGCGCCAGCACCTCGGGCGGCAGCTGCATCGGTTCCTTCTGCTTCTTCCTGCGCTTGGCCATCGCCCCGTTCTTCCCCTGTGACCCGGGGCGGTCCGCCCGGGCTCCTGTGTGTCTTCAACGGACTCCGGTGTGACCGAAGCCGCCCTCGCCGCGCGCGCTGGCCTCGAAGGCCTCGACGCGCCGCAGCTCAACCCGCTGAACCGGCATCACCACCAGCTGCGCCACGCGATCCCCAGGGGCGATCTGACAGACCTGCGCACTTCGATTCCACAGACTGATCATCAGTGCTCCCTGGTAATCGGCGTCGATCAGCCCCACCAGATTGCCCAGCACCAGTCCCTGCTTGTGCCCCAGCCCGGAGCGCGGCAGCACGACCGCGCACAAGCCCGGATCGTTCAAATGTATCGCAATGCCCGAGGGCACCAGCACCGATTCCCCGGGCTGCAGGGCAAGCGGCGCGTCCAGCATGGCGCGCAGATCCAGCCCCGCCGAACCGGCGGTCGCGTACTCCGGCAGCGGGAACTCGGTGCCGAGGCGTGCATCCAGCACCCTCAGGGCCACCGGCACCGGCGTGCTCATCGCCGGCCCCCAAGTCGCTCCGCGATGATCTCCAGCAAGAGACGGGCCACCTCCGCCTTGGGCGCGGTCTCGATGCGCGCGCGCCCGTCCTTCCAGAGAACGGTGAGGGCATTGCTCTCGCTCTCGAAGCCGAGGCCCGGTGCGGCGACATCGTTCGCCGCGATCAGGTCAAGGCCCTTGCGCTCCAGCTTGTCGCGGGCATAGGTCTCGACGTCGCGGGTTTCAGCGGCAAATCCGACCACCAGCGGCCGAATCTGACGCGCGGCGGCCTCGGCGACGATGTCCGGATTGCGCACGCAGTCGATGCTGATGGTGTCAGCCGACTTCTTGATCTTCTGTGGGGCGCATTCGCGCGGGCGATAGTCGGCAACGGCAGCCGCTGCGATGAACACATCGACGCCGTCGAGACGCTCCAGCACGGCCTCGCGCATCTGCGCCGCAGAGCGGACATTGATGCGCTCCACGCCCGCAGGTGTCGGCAGCACCACGGGGCCGGCGATCAGGGTCACCTGGGCGCCGGAGGCCGCCGCCGCCTCGGCCAGGGCGAAGCCCATCTTCCCGGAGCTGCGATTGCCGAGGAAGCGCACCGGGTCGATGTCCTCGAAGGTCGGACCGGCATTGATCAGCAGTCGACGCCCGGCAAGCCCCCCCACGCGCGGAGTCAGGGCCGCGAGCGCGGCGGCGGCGATGTCGGCGGGTTCGAGCATGCGTCCCTCACCGGTCTCGCCGCAGGCCTGTTCGCCCACGCCGGGACCAAGCACCCGCGCACCGCGCGACCTCAGCGCCTCGACGTTGGCCTGCGTAGCGGGATGCGCCCACATCAGGCGGTTCATCGCCGGCGCCAACCACAATGGACGGTCGGAGGCGAGGCAGAGCGTGGTCAGCAGGTCGTCAGCGCGGCCCTGTGCGAGCCGCGCCAGCAGATCGGCCGTGGCCGGTGCCAGCAGGATAAGGTCGGCCCAGCGGGCCAGTTCGATGTGGCCCATCGCCGCTTCGGCCGCCGCGTCCCAGAGGGAGTCCCGGACCGGCCTACCCGATAGCGCCTGCAGGGTCAGCGGTCCGATGAACTGGCGGGCGCTGGCGGTCATCACCACCTGTACCTCGGCACCGCCGGCACGCAGAAGGCGCACCAGCTCGGCCGACTTGTAGGCGGCGATGCCACCGGAAACGCCCAGAAGAATGCGCCGCGCGGAGGAAGCTGCGGTCACAGGAAAAGTCCTACCCCGAAAACGGCCGATAGATTACCCGAAAGGGCTGGTCTCTCCGGGAGTCGACACCGGGCAAGGCGGGCACGCTGTCGCACTTCGCACCCAGACCATGCCCGTATGTCGATTCGTCACTGGCCGGAATCCGAGCGCCCGCGCGAGAAGCTGCTGAAGCGGGGTGCGCATGCGCTGGGCGACGCCGAGCTGCTCGCCCTGTTCCTGGGCTCGGGCATGGCGGGCGAAGACGCCGTCGCCTGCGCCCGCGGGTTGATCGCCCGCCACGGCAGCCTGGCAGGGCTTGCTTCGCTGGGGGCGGAATCGATGCTACGCGAGCGCGGGCTCGGGCCGGCACGGGTCGCGCTGCTGCTGGCCGCGCACGAGCTCGGCACGCGTTGCCTCAGCGCACAGCTCCAGCGAGGGCCGGCCGTCAGCGACGAACGCAGCGCTGGACTGCTGTTCCGCCAGCGCCTGCAGCGCGCGCCGCAGGAGGTGTTCGCCTGCATGTTCCTCGACAGCCGCCACCGCATGCTGGCGTTCGAAGAGCTTTTTCACGGCACCATCGACGGATCCGAAGTACACCCGCGCGAGGTGGTGAGGCGCTGCCTCGCGCACAACGCTGCCGCCGTGATCTTCGGTCACAACCACCCCAGCGGTGTGGCCGAGCCCTCCGCCGCCGACCGCCAGATCACCCGCCGGCTGCAGGACGCACTGGCCCTGATCGACGTGCGCGTGCTCGATCACTTCATCGTTGGCGAGGGCGAGCCTTACTCGTTCGCTTCGCGGGGACTGATTTAGTGCCGGAAAGGCGAATGCTCCGGCCCTTGAGGCTGGGATTCAGAGGCAAGCCCCTTCCCGAACGCATCACCAGCGCACGTGGTAGTGCCACAAAAAAAGCCCGGATCCGCTCCTGGAGGGCGGACCCGGGCCTTAGACTCCCGCTTCAGGCCCGCGCGAAGCGCGGGCTGAGCTTGGACAGCCAGAACAGCAGGGCCGGGATCAACACCACCGCACCGACCATGTTCATGATGAACATGAAGGTCAGCATCAGACCCATGTCGGCCTGGAACTTCAGATCTGAAAACACCCAGGTGCCCACGCCCGCCGCCAGCGTCAGCGCGGTGTAGAAGATGGCGATACCGGTGGTCTTGAGCGCAATGAAGTACGAATGCGTGAGGTCGTGGCCCTGCTTCAGCGCTTCGGCCATGCGCGCGTAGATATAGATGCCGTAGTCCACGCCGATGCCGACACCCAGCGCGACCACGCATAGAGTGTTGACCTTCATGCCAATACCCAGCTCCACCATCAGGGTGTGGCCCAACTCGGTGACCAGTACCAGCGGCAACAGGATGCACAGCGCAGCGACCAGACTGCGGAAACTGATCAGGCACATCACGAAGACAGCGGCATAGAGCAGGTAGAGGATGGTGTGCTCGGAAGCCCGCACGGTGTCATTGATCGCCGCCATGACACCGATATTGCCTGTGCCCAGCCGCAGATTGACTTCGTCGGTGGTGTAGGTTTCGCCGCGCGCTTCCGCCTCCTTGAGGAGGCCCTCGTGACGGGCACGGAAGTCCAGGTGGTAGGCGTTGTTGGCCTCGCGGAACTCTTTCACCGCAGCAACGATGCGGTCGATAGTTGTCGCCTTGTGATCACTCAGGAACATCATGATCGACATGGCGCTGCAGTCGGAGTTGAGCAGACCGGTGTCGGTCTCGAAGCTTTGCGTCGACAGACGCAGCGAGTCGCCATCGCGCGGCAGGGTGCGCCAGCGGATATTGCCCTCGTTGTAGCCGGCGTAGACGATCTTGGCCGCCATCGGCAGGCTGATGACCTGCTCCACGCCTTCGACGTTGCGCATGTGCCAGCTGAAGCGGTCGAGCAGCTCCATCGCGGGATAGCTGGTCGTGCAGGCCGACGGCCCAGCCTCGGCGATCACGTTGAGGATGTCCACGCCTAAGGCGAAGCGCGAGGAGATCATCTCGGCGTCCTGGTTGTAGCGCGCCTCCGGCCACAACTCGGCGACGCCGGCCTGGGCATCGCCGATCATGACCTTGTCGCCTTCGCGCTCGGCGAAGTACCAACCGACCACGCCCACGGTCACAAGAATGAAGGCAGGAATCGGGCGGCTGCCCTTGGCAAGGAAGGCCCAGATGCGGTCGAACTTGGTCAGCTGGCGAAGGCGAAACTCGCGCTTTTTCTCGAGATTTCGCAGCTGGGTGTAGCTCAGCATCACCGGCAGCAGAACGAGGTCGGTCAGAATGGTCAAGGCGACGCCGATCGTCGCGGTGATGGCCAGCTCGCGGACCATGTCGATCGGAATCACCATGATCGCGCCGAATCCGATACAGCCGGCCACCAGCGCCACAGTGCCTGGCACCAGCAGCATGCGGAACGAGGTCTTGGCGGCTTCCAGCGGCCCCACTGCGTACTTGGCGCGGGCGCGCAGCTCCTCGACGCTGCCCTCCTCAAGCCCTCCGAAGAAGATCTCGCCGCGGAAGCGGTTGATCATCTGCTCACCATGACTGACCGCGATCGCGAAGATCAGAAACGGCGTCAGCATGTTCATCGGGTCGATGCCGAAGCCGAGCAGACGCAGCGCACCGAGCATCCACACGACCGAGATCAGCGCCGCAAACACCGTAAGCGAAGCAAGCTTGACCGAGCTCGAGTAGATGAACAGGAGCAGCCAGGTCATCGCGATGGTCAGGAAGAAGAAGTAGATGACCGAACGCGCGCCGTCGGCGATGTCGCCGACCATCTTCGCGAAGCCGATGATGTGAACCGTATAGTTCTCGTTTTCGTACTTCTGGCGGATGTCCTCGAACTTCGCTGCCACCGCCTGATAGTCAAGACGCTGGCCGGAGTCTTCGGGAATCAGGTCGGCCCAAACCATCGCCCCGGAGAAATCACGCGACACCAGCTGGCCGACGATGCTGGCCTTGACGATATTGCTGCGGACCGTTTGGAAGTCCTCAGGCGTTGCCTTCCAGCCTTCGAGGTTGGGCGTGAACTCCGGGGGAATGACGTTGCCGCCGGCAAAACCGTCCTCGACCACCTCCACGAAGCGGACGTTCGGGGTGAAGATCGAACGCACGCGGGCATCATCGGTTTCGTCGATGGCGATGACGTCTGCGGTCACCTTCTCCATCAGCTGGAAGAACTCCTGGTCGAACATGTCGCCGTCCTTGGCCATGACGGCCACCAGGACGCGGTTCGCACCGCCGAAGTTCTGCTCGTACTCGAGGAAGGTCTGCATGTACTCATGGTCGAGCGGGATCTGCTTCTTGAAGCCCGCATCGACTCTGAGCTGGCTGGCGAAATACAGCATCACCACCGTGACCAGGGCGAACAGCACGAGGATCGCCGGCCGGGCGCCGAAGACGAGGCGTTCCGCGCTGCGATGGAAGAAGGTGTCGTTGTTGGAACCGGATCCGTGGGCCATGGGATTCACTTCAGCTGGGTGCGGCCGAGGCCTTTCTCGCCCGCGACGACCACATCGCGGGCGCCGAGCGGCAGAGCGGCGGACAGCACCGGGGTTTCCTGGCGCTCGTTGATGAAGAAGTCCTGGGTGAAGACCGTGGCGCCGGCGGCGCGATGCAGCAGGATCCCGTTCGATCCGACCAGCAACACGCTGCCATCCGCAAGCACCGCACCGCCCTGCAGGCTGAGCTCGGTGCCGGTGTCGAGTTCGGTCCAGGTGTCTCCGAAGTCGGTGCTTTCCTGCACGTTGCCACGCAGTCCGAAGGCGAGAACATGCCGTTCGCCCAGCGCGAGCACGCCGAACATCGAACCCTCATAGGGCAGGCTGAGACGCTGCCAGCTGGCGCCACCATCGAGCGAACGAAAACCGGCGCCGCGCTCCGCAACCACCATGAGCGCTCCATCAGGTGTTCGGGCGATGCCGTTGAGGTGCGGGTCCTCCTCCTCGTCGAGCATCAGCGAGTCCTCGTCGAGCAGCCAATCGGCCTCTTCGCCTTCGCCTGCCGCCGGTGCCGCCTCGGCGACGCTCTGCTCGGCAGCAACGGCTGGCTGTGCGTTGGGATCGACCTGGCTCCAGGTCTGGCCACCATCGCGTGTGACCAGCATCAGACTGTAGGCGCCGACGGCAATGACGTGGTTCGCATCCAACGCGATCACATCGAGCAGAGGTGCGCCTTGGGTCGGGTCGAACTCAGCTTCGAAGTCGTCGTCCGGCAGTGGCTTCCAGCGGTCCTCGCGCTGGATCGCCCAGGTCAGTCCACCGTCCACGCTGGAAAGGATGATGCCGTCATGGCCTACAGCCCAGACACGATCGCCGACGGCAGCCACGCCGGTGAGTGTCGCGCGGGTTGGGACACCCTCGATCTGTCGCCAGTCGCTGCGCGACTCGGAGACCGCGATGTGGCCACGCTCGCCGACAGCCACCGCGCGGTTCCCGGCCTCCGCGAAATCGAGAAAGAGACCCTGCTTCAGCACGAGTGGCCTGAGCTCCGAGGTGAGGGCCGGAACTGCCGTTTCGGCAGCCGCGCCGGCGCTGACGAGCACCATCGCGACGCCTGCGGCGGTTGCCGCGAGCTTGAAGATCATCATTGCCTCCCATTCATCGCCTGACCGCTGCGGACCCGGCGCAAAACTCTTCCTGTATCTCGACTTTCCCGCATTGCGGGTGCCCCAGTGTGCACGCTATCCGGAAGCCCAAAACAAAGCCAGCCGCGACGGTGAGGTCGCGGCTGGTCGTGGTTGCGCTCCGCGGAGCTGGGCAACTCGGCGTCAGCGCACGCCGCGCGCCCGCAGGTTCTGCGGCGAGTAGCTGTCCGGGGTGCTCTGGTGCGAGAAGTCGACCATGTCGTCCTCGTTGTCGAGGCCGCTGACGATGTAGCGACCCGACTTGAGATCGTGGTGCGTTTCCAGCGTGGTCCAGAACACCGGCACCTCGTAGTAGTTGACCGAGGGGGCTTCGGAATAGCGCCAGATATCGCCCTGGCTGTCGTAGTGGTCGAGCACCAGGATCTGCCAGCTGTCTTCATCGACGTAGAAGGTGCGACGCGGATTGATGTGGCGCTGGCCTTCCTTCAAGGTCGCCTCGACCACCCACACGCGGTGCAGCTCGTAGCGCAGGAAATCGGGGTTGAGGTGGTTCGGCCGGATCAGGTCGGCGACCTTCACCTGGTCGCTGTGGGCCTTGTAGGAGTTGTACGGGACGTACATTTCCTTCTTGCCGACCAGCTTCCAGTCGTAGCGGTCGAGCGCACCGTTGAACATGTCGGTCATGTCGTTGGTGCGCAGGCCGTCGGACGCGGTGCCCGGGTTGTCATAGGCCACGTTGGGGGCGCGACGCACGCGACGCTGGCCGGGGTTGTACACCCAGGCCTGGCGGATCTGGGCCTGCTGGTTCAGGGTTTCATGGACCAGCAGAACCTGGCCGGCGAGACGCGCAGGGCTTTCCACCACCTGGTAGAAGTACAGCAGGATGTTGTTGATGTCGGCGATGGTGTTGCCCGGCTTGTAGTACAGGCCGAGGAACTCTTCGCGAATGCGCACAAGGTTGAACTGGCCGTTGGCGGTCACCGCCGCCTGGTTGGCCCAGCGGGCGCTGGAAACGCCCTTGTACTTCATCTTGTGGTTCCAGATGACTTCCTGGCCGTTCTGCGGGATCGGGAAGGGGATGCCCTCGGCCGCGTTTTCGACACCGTCGCCGTTCGCGACCAGCTGCGCGGTGGTGGCGTTCTTGATGCTGAACTCGTAGGTGCGCTGCGGGAACGAGGCCGAACGGCGGGTCGGATAGATGTCCATCCGGAACGTCGGGTAGCGCTCGAACATGGCCTGCTGACCGACGGTCAGCTTGTCCGCGTGCTCTTTGTAGTTCGCCGGTGTGATGCTGAACTGCGGGCGGTCTGCAGCGAACGGATCCGGGTGGTGGTCACCGACCTTGTAGCCGGCGGGCGGCGTGGTGATGCCTCCCGTCCAGGCCGGGATGGTGCCGGCAGCGTTGCCGGCTTTCTCGGCGCCAACAGGGGTCAGCTCGTTGCCCAGTCGGCGCGCCTGATCGGCGCTGACCGCCGACAGCGCACCGGCGCTGAAAGTCAGCGCGGCGATCGCCAGGGCGGTGGTAGTGAACTTGCGCATGGTGCGATTCCTCCTGGCGGGGATCAGAAGAGGTACTTGGCGGAGACCGCGACGAAGTCGCGATCGCTGGTGAGGTTGTACACGCCGCCACCCCAGAACGAGGTGTAGGACAGGTCCAGCACCCACTTGTTCAGGTAGTTGCCCTCGACGCCGACCGTAGAGGACTTGCGACCCTTCACGAAGTTGCCGCCGGCGCCCGGGGTGGTGCCATTGACGTCGTGGTTGAACGCGATGCGCGGGGAGACGTTCCATGTGCTGCCACCGACGCTGTTGTAGTCGGCGCGCGCGGCCAGTCGGTAGCCCCACGAGAACGAGGTGGCGAACCCTTCGCAGCTGTTGAGCGGATTGCGGCCACCGCCGCTGATCCAGTCAGGGCCGCAGCCGGTGTCGGTGCCATCGCCCTGGTAGGGCAGGACTTCAAGGGCCGGCAGATCCCACACCTTGGTCGCACCGAACTCACCGACGGTGGCGATCTGATCGGCGCCGAGGAAGTTGCCCGGACCGAAAGCCTTGGTCAGGGTGAACTGCAGCTGGCTGACCTCGTGGCGCTCCCAGCCCTTCAGGTACTGCCCGGGGCCGAACTGGCCGAGGCGGCTGCGGAAGCGGAGGAAGGGCTCCTGGATCAGCGGGTTCAGCGGCGACAGACCGGCAAACAGCACTTCGACGTCGTCGATCTGCAGCGGCGCGTTGTCGCGGTAGCTGATCTCGCCCTGGAAGGCGATGGTGCCGAGGTTGGTGTTCCAGCTCAGGCCGTAGAGGTTGATGTCCTCGGGGTACTCGATGAAGTAGCGACCCGAGGTCGGACTGGCATTGGTGATCGAGGTACCCGACACGAAGGGCAGACGGCTGTGGTAACGCAGGTAGTACAGGCCGAACTCGGTGTCGTTCAACTCGGAAGCGAAGTAGCGCAGGGCCACGCCGAACTGGCCGAGGTCACGGGCCTCGCGATCGGCCGCGCGCGGGAAGGCCGCGCCGCAGCGCGGGTCAGCGGCGGGCGTCGTGCGGCAGACGTTGAAATTGGCCGGCTCGTCGACGAGGCCGAAGTTCAGCATCACGAACTCGCCGCCCACCAGACCGAAGTCGTTGTTGGCGAAGTAGGTGCCGGAGGGCTCCACTTCGGTCTCCGCCCACTCGAGCAGGTACAGCGTTTCCAGCGAGAGGTTCTCGGTCAGGCTGAAGGAGGCCCAGATCGAGTTGATCGGCAGGAAGGCTTCCTTCAGCTCGGCACCCGCCACGCGCAGGCGGGACACGTCCACCGGGTTGACGACGTTGATGCCGCCTTGGATGAAGGTGCTCTCACCCCAGCTCACCACCTGGCGACCGAAGCGGAAATTGCCGCTGATGTCGTTGGCGATGATGAAGTCGCGGTAGACGAAGGCGTCCAGAAGGCGGGCGCGCTTGCCGACGCGGTCCTTGGCGGCGTCCGAGATGTCATCACGGTCCATCGCCTCGAAGTCGTAGAACCCGGTGGCGCGCACGAAGGCACCCCAGTTCGTCCAGTTCATGCTGATTTCGGAGGTGATGCCGAGCGCGTTGGAGATGAGGTCGCCCTTGTCGTACTTCAGGTTGCCATCGTCGGAGTTCACCGAGAAGCGGCCGGGGGCGGAAGCCGCGAGCGCCTGCGCCTCGGCCCAGCGGTTCTGCTGCTGCAGCGCGGTGACGCGCGCGCCCAGCGTCGGATCGAGGTTGATCTTGCCGACGAGCTCGTTGTTGCGATCTTCCATGCGCGACGAGGCGCCGTAGGTCAGCGTGGTGTCGATGCTCATCGTGAAGTCGCCGCGGCTGAACTCGGCCGCGTGCGCGGAGCCGGCCAGCAGGGCGGCGCCCACCGCGAGCGCCATCGGCGCGCGCAGCAGCATCGGACGGCCCGCTCGGACATGCGTGTGGATCTTGGTCATGGTGATGTCCCTTGAGGTGGTCGCTTACTGCGTGCGGATGACGGAGGTGTTGGTGACCTGCACCGCCTGACCGGCCGAGACGATCAGGCTGGCCATCTGGCCCTGCATCTCGACTGTGGCAGCGGCGGAAGCGGTCGGGCTCAGCAGCGAACCGTGGTCGCCCGCGGTGAAGCGCACGGCACCGCGGACGCCGGTGGCAGCCTGGGTGGTGGCCGTGATGGTGGGCAGGCCCAGTGCGGCGATCAGCGGCTCGGTGCCGGACAGCGGCGCACCGGTGACGCGGTTCGGGATGACCTGGTCTGGCAGGACGTTGCTGCCGTTGCCGACAACTTCCTGCAGGAGGATCGCGTCGGTCGCCGAAGCGAAGCCATAGTTCACCGGATCGGCCGAATCGATGATCTGCTGGGTGGCACCGAAGAACTGGTCGTAGGACGGCGTGCCCGGCTGCAGACCGGCCGCAGCGGCGAGACCGGCGCGGATGCGCGGGCCGAACGTGGGCGAGGCTTCCAGCATGCGGGCGATACCGCCGCCCGGCACGTTCAGCACGCCGAGGTTGACGGTCGGCTCCAGCGCCAGGAAGGAGGTGCCGACGATGGCGCCCAAGGACTGGCCGACATAGGCCACGCGCGAGGCATCCAGGTCACCGGCGCCGTTGCCGTCGAGGTCGATGTTCGGCAGCGTCCGCGCCAGCACGAAGAGGTCGGCCACACCCTGGCGCAGGTTGTCGCGCGAGGTCAGCAGGGAGCTCAGGTTGATCATGTGCGCGCCGGAGTCATCGGCGACACCGTCGGGGCCCGCAGCGCCGGTGGTGTTGTTGATGTAGTCGACGTTGAACGTGCGCTCGCGTGCGACCGCACCGAACGGCGTGTTGCCAATAGCAAGCGGATTGCTGGAGGGCAGGCCGTGCAGCGGCAGATCGATCGCCACCACCACGAAGCCCTGCGCGGCCATCGTCGCGGAAATCGCCAGCGCGTCGCTGCGGTTGCGGGTGATGCCGTGCTGGAAGATCACCACAGGCCAACCGGCGGCCGGCTTGGTGCGGCCCGAGTTGGCGTTCGGCACGGTCATGAGCACCGGGATGGTCTCGGTGCCGGTCGCCACCGGGATCGGGTTGGCGAAGGTGATGTTGCGCGAGGTCGGGTTCAGGCCGGCCGCGTTGAACGGCGGCACGTAGGCGCCCGGGGCCGCGCGCCAGAAGGTGTTGAGTGGCGCGGTCGGATTGGCCTGGTTCGGCGCCGACAGGTAGTAGGGCACGCGCAGGGTGCCAACGAAAATGTTCGCGACCGGCGGCAGTCCGGCGATCGAGGTGTTCAGCCCGGAGGGAGCCACGGTGACCGCGCCCGGCTGGGTGACCGAGCGCACCGCCTGCAGCACCGGGGTGATGCTTTGCGTGGTCGCGACCCAGCTCAGCACCACCGAGTCGCGGTTGACGCCAGCGGCCGCAGCGGCGGCGAGATGCGAATTGGTCAGCTGGCGCAGCGGCTCAAGCTGGCATGCTGTCGTCGATGGCAGCAGCGGATCGGTGCTGGCGCCCGCAGCGCACAGCGGGGTGGTGCGCCTGGTGAGGAAATAAGTCTGCGAGGGCGTGGTGTCGTTGCCCCGACTGTCGCGGATGCCGGTGGTCAGCACCGCCATGTACGAGGTCAGCTGCTTCAGCGGCTTCAAGGGGACGATCGCCCAACTGCGGCCGGTGGTGTCGCTCGCCTGCGGCGCGGTGGCGAAGTCGACGCCCGCAGTCAGCTCGCGCACCACGCGGGTGACGCCGCCACCGGGGCCGGTCAAGGCCACTTCGAACAGGCGCACGCTCTGGCCCGGCACCACCGAGGCGGCATTGGGTGCGTCGCTGAACGAGAACGACCAGGGCGCCGTGGTGCTCCAGCCGTCGAGGGTGTTGATCGCGACCTGCGGGTCGCCGAAGTTGGTCGAGCCCTCACCGCCCGCCACGGTGATGTTCAGCGTCAGGTCGGTGGTGCCCGACAGCAGCAGGTTGTTCGGCGTCGGTGCGACGCCTGCAGCAGGATCGAAACGAGCGGTGATGATGCCTGCGACCGGCGTGCCGTTGTTGTTGGTCGCCGGCGTTACCGGCACCGCGCGTGGACTGTTGGAGGAACCGCTGCAACCTGCAAGCAGCGAAACCGACAGCGCCAATGCCAGGGTCAATCGAGCCTGCATGTTCGTGTCCTTTCTGGTTATCGGGGGGTGAGGCGTCGGTACTGTAGCCAGCCGCGATTAAGGAAGGCAATGCTGCGGCGTATGGCTACGGCTCGCGGCTATGCGGCAGCGCAGCAAACTCTGCGAAGCCGCATCACGACTGGCAATTCCTGACCTCTTCGGTACTGGAATCACGCGGCTCGCGCGCGGCCACGCGCCGCAGTGAGTCCGGGGAAATCCCGAGCAGCGCCCATCCGTCCTGCGGGCCCAGTTGGTCGAGATACAGCCTGCGCAGCGTCGCAGCGCCGGCTGCCACGCGTCCGTGCCCGCGCGCGAGCACGCCGAGCAGGCCGCGCAGTCCCGGCGTGGGAACCGGTATCACGCGCCCCCGCAGCCCCTCGGCATCCAAGCTGCGCTGCAACATGCAACGAAAGGTAACAGCCTCGGGGCCGGGCAAGGACAGCACCGGCTGCGCCAACGCAGGTCGCTCGGAGGCCGCGAGCACCGCTCGCGCCAGATCACTCGCGTGCACAGGCTGGCGCAGACCGCGCGCGGCGCGCGGCCAGGGCAGCGGCCAGCGCCGGGCGAAACGCAGCAGCGGCGTCAGGCTGCGATCGATGCCAGCGCCGTGGATCAATCCACAGCGCAGAAGGGTGGCCGTGGCGGCGTGCGTTGACGCCACGCGGAGAACGCGTTGCTCGTTCGCCAGCAGTGAGGCCGCGAGGGCACGTTCCGCGGGATTCGGCGACTGCTGCTTCCACTCGGCGCTCAAGGACGACAGCGCGAGCACGCGCACGCCTGCGCGAGGCGGATGCCGCTCAAGCCAGGCCGCGAACGCATCCAGCGGGCCGAGCGAACAGAGCACATCGAAGCGCTCGTCCGCCGAAAACATCGCGTCCAGTCCCTGCGAACGCTCGAGTGAGCCGCCGAGCCAGCGCAGGCCCGCAAGTTCGGTGTGCTGCACACCTCGCGTCAGCGCGAGTACGGCGACCCCGGCCTCGCTGAGCGCAGGCAGCAGAAAGCGTCCGACCGCACCCGTGCCGCCGAAAACCAGCCATCGCCGTGGAAGGTTCTGCCTCTGCATGAGGCCAAGCATGGCACGCGCGCGCACCGAAGCCGCTACAGTGCGCGCCGACGTTTTCTTCGCCGTGGTCGACATGCAGGCCTCCCTCGTCCGTTTACTCAGCGGCCCCGCGTTGGCCGCGCTCGCCTGGTGGATGGGACCCGGCATCGGCCTGTCGGAGACAGCGAGCTTCACTCTGGCGGTCACTGCCTGGTGCGCGGCCTGGTGGGTGCTGGAGGCGGCGCCCCACGCGATCACCGCCCTGCTTCCGCTGGCCCTGTTTCCGCTGGCCGGCGTGCTGAGCCCGCGTCAGGTGGCGGAAGCGTATGGCAATGAACTGATCCTGCTGCTGGTCGGCGGCGCCATGCTTTCAAAAGCCCTGGAGCAGGCTGGCGCCCATCGACGGCTGGCGGTCGGCATGGTCCGCGCTTTCGGAGGCGGGGGCGGCCGTGCGCTGGTATTTGGTTTCGCTGCCGCCGCTGGCCTGTGCAGCATGTGGCTGTCGAACACCGCGACCACGCTGATGCTCGTACCGGTGGCGCTGGCGATTCTGCAGACCTATCCCGATCGACGCCTGGCCGCACCGCTGCTGCTGTCGATCTGCTACGGCGCCAGCATCGGCGGGCTCGGCACGCCGCTGGGCTCGCCGCCGAATCTGGTGTTCATGCAGGTCTACAGCCAGACCACTGGTGAGAGTCTGGGCTTCTCGGACTGGATGGCTTTCGGCCTTCCCACCGT
The DNA here is from genome assembly GCA_046318115.1 of Lysobacterales bacterium. Classification (GTDB taxonomy): domain Bacteria; phylum Pseudomonadota; class Gammaproteobacteria; order Xanthomonadales; family Xanthomonadaceae; genus Aquimonas. The sequence goes on from JBKCVA010000034.1 coordinate 28,256, forward strand.
GCTGCTGATGCTGCCGCTGGCAGCCCTGTGGCTGGCGCGCGGTCTGCAAGGCTCACCCAGTGCCGCTCTACCGGAACTGGGCGCTTGGACCGCGGCGGAGAAGCGGGTGCTGCTGGTCTTCGGTCTGGTGGCGCTGGCCTGGGTGACCCGTACCGAGCCCTTCGGCGGTTGGCGCGAATGGTGGGATCTGCCGAACGCCAACGACGCCAGCGTGGCCCTGCTCGGCGTGATTGCCATGGCCCTGATGCCGGACGGTAAAGGCGGTCAGCTGCTCGACTGGAAAAGCGCGGAGGGCATTCCCTGGGGCGTGATGATCCTGTTCGGGGGCGGCATCGCCATCGCCACAGCCTTTCAGGGCTCGGGCCTCTCGGACGCGGCAGCCAGTGTGCTGAGCGGCGCGCTCGATCTGCCGCTGCCGCTGAAGATCGCGCTGATCGCGATCAGCGTCAGCATGCTCTCGGAGATCACCAGCAACACCGCCACCGCCGTGCTGATGATGCCCATTCTTGCCGCCGCCGCGGTCGGCATGGGTCTCGACCCGGCCGTGCTGATGGCCCCCGCCGTGCTGGCCGCAAGCTGCAGCTTCATGCTGCCGGTCGGCACCGCGCCCAATGCGATCGTGTTCGGCACCGGCCTGGTGCCTGCCCAGGCCATGCTCCGCCACGGCATCGCGCTCAACGTGATCGGCGCGGTGGTCATCACCCTGGTGTGCTGGATGGTGCTCTGAAGAGCGGGGATTGGGGATTGGGGATTCGGGATTCGAGATTGGAGGGGTGCGGCGGACTGGGAACCTGCAGCGGAGCGTCAAGCCGGCAGTGCAGAAGACCAGTAGGCGAGAACGGTACTGAAGCGCGTCGCCAGCGCCCAAGCTTCGGCGAATCCCCAATCCCCAATCCCCAATCCCGGCTCTACGTGCTTATACGTGCGCTGCCAGCGCAAGTTGCGGAATCAACGGGAAAAACCCGCGGAGTCTTCACATCCATGGGCTAGACTAGCGGGGCTGCGCGCGGCCTTCACCCTTGCGGTTGAGCGGTGAATCCACCGCGTGATCGGGTTGCGCGCACGCCTCCCCCGCAACGGAATCGCACCATGCTCGAGATCCTGCTCGCTGCGCCTTTCGTGTGCGCCCTGCTGATCGCGCTTGCCCACCGGGCGCCGCGCAGCGTGGCCGCCGCGATCGCGGCGCTGGCGCCGCTCACTGGCCTCGCCATCCTCGCTTCGATCACCCCGCAGGTGATGGAGGGTGAGGTCGTCCGCAGCTTCACGCCGTGGATCGCCGAAGCCGGCCTGAACCTCTCGCTGCGCATCGATGGCCTGGCCTGGATGTTTGCCGGGCTGGTGCTCGGCATCGGCCTCCTGATCGTGGTCTACGCGCACTACTACCTGTCGCCCAAGGACAGCGCGCCGCGCTTCTTTGCCTACCTGATGCTGTTCATGGGCGCGATGCTCGGCATGGTAATCGCCGGCAACCTGCTGCTGCTCGCCACCTTCTGGGAGCTCACCTCGATCAGCTCCTTCCTGCTGATCGGCTTCTGGAGCCATCGCGACGACGCGCGCAAAGGCGCGCGCATGGCGCTCGCCATCACCGGCACCGGTGGTCTCGCCCTGCTGGCGGGCGTGCTGGTGATCGGCCATATCGTCGGCAGCTACGAGCTGGACGCCGTGCTGGATGCAGGTGATGCGATCCGCGCGCATGCGCTCTACCCGGTGGCCACCCTGCTGGTGCTGGGCGGCGTGGTGACCAAGTCGGCGCAGTTTCCCTTCCATTTCTGGCTGCCGCACGCGAGGGCGGCCCCCACGCCGGTCTCGGCCTACCTGCACTCGGCCACCATGGTGAAGGCCGGCGTGTTCCTGCTGGCGCGCATGCATCCGGCGCTGGCCGGCACCGACCTGTGGTTCTACACGGTCAGCGGCTTCGGCGCAGCGACCCTGCTGACCGGCGCCTATCTGGCTATCTTCCAGCACGATCTGAAAGGCCTGCTGGCCTATTCGACGGTGTCGCACCTGGGCCTGATCACCCTGCTGTTCGGCCTGCCCACCGAACTGGCGGTTGTCGCCGGCGTGTTCCACATCCTCAACCACGCGGTGTTCAAGGCCTCACTGTTCATGGCCGCCGGCATCATCGACCACGAGACCGGCACCCGCGACATCCGCAAGCTGCACGGCCTGCTGAAGACCATGCCGATCACCAGCACGCTGGCGATCATCGCGGCGCTGGCGATGGCCGGCATTCCCTTCCTCAATGGGTTCCTGTCGAAGGAGATGTTCTTCGCCGAGACCCTGCAGGTGGACGGCCACGGCGCGATGGGCTGGGTGCTGGCGATCGCCGCGGTGCTGGCCGGCATTTTCAGCATGGCCTACAGCCTGCGCTTCGTGCACGACTGCTTCTTCACCGGCAGCACCGAAGTGCTCAACAAGACACCGCATGAGCCGCCGCGCCTGATGCGTGTGCCGGTCGAGATACTCGTCCTGCTCTGCCTCGCGGTGGGCATCGCGCCAGCCTGGGTGATCGGCCCGGTGCTGGAGACGGCCGTGCGCGGCGCGACCCATGGCAACGTGCCCGACTTCTACCTCGCGGTGTGGCACGGCTTCAACCTGCCGCTGCTGATGAGCGCCATCGCGGTGGGCGGCGGTATCGCCCTGTATTTCGGGCTGCGGCGCTTCGTGGCCCTGCATCGCGACGTGCGGCGCTCGCTGGGTTTCACGGTCTTCCACGCCAAGATCAACGGCCTGGTCAGCCTGGCGCGGCGCGTGACCCAGCGGCTCGAAGACGGCAGCCTGCAGCGCTATCTGCTGCTGATGCTGCTGTCGGCACTGGTGCTGGCCGCTGCGCCCTTCCTGGTGGGCCACAGCATCGGCGGCTTCGGCGCGGGCCAGCCGATGCCGCTGTTCGGCTGGGTGCTGTGGGCGCTGTTGATCGCCGCCACCGTCGCGGTGCCAGTGCTGCACCGGCAGCGTCTGGCCGCGCTCATCGTGATGGGCGGCACTGGCCTGCTGGTGTCGCTGAGCTTCGTCATGCTGTCGGCGCCGGACCTCGCGCTGACCCAGCTGCTGGTGGAGACGGTCAGCGTGATCCTGCTGCTGCTGGCGCTGAACTATCTGCCTTCCGAGGGCGCCGGCGAGCGCAGCGCCCTGCGGCGCTGGCGCGACCTTGGCATCGCGGTGGCCTGCGGTGCGGGCGTCACGGCTCTGGTGTACGCGATCATCACCCGTCCGTTCGACACCGTGGCCGGCGAGATTCTCGCGCGCTCGTTGCCCGAAGGCGGCGGCACCAACGTGGTCAACGTGATCCTGGTGGACATCCGCGGCTTCGATACCCTGGGCGAACTCACGGTGTTCGGTATCGCCGGCCTGGTGGTGCACGCCCTGCTGCGGCGCGCCTGGATCACCCCGGATGAACTGCAGCGCGGCGCGCCCGAGCGTCTGTCGATTCCGAACACCTTGGCGCGCCTGCTGCTGCCGCTGGCGGTGGCGGCAGCGGTCTATCTCTTCCTGCGCGGCCACAACGAGCCGGGCGGCGGCTTCATCGCCGGTCTCGTGCTGGTCTCCCCGATGGTGCTGCAGTACATCCTGTCGGGCAGCCGCTACGTCGAGCAGCGCATCGGCTTCGACTACGCGATGACCATCGGCTGGGGCGTGCTGATCGGCACCGCCACCGGCGTCGCCGCCTGGGTCTTCGGCTACCCCTTCCTGACCAGCGCCTACGGCTATGTCGAGCTGCCCGTCGTCGGCACGTTCGCGCTGTCCTCGGCCATGGCCTTCGACACCGGCGTGCTGCTCGCGGTCTGTGGCGGCGCGCTGTTGATCCTCGCCAGCCTGGGCCATGTGCGCCGCCCGCGCGCGCAGCAGCCCGCCCACCCCGCCATCCACATGGAAGGAGAAGGCGCATGATGGAGTTCGCGCTGGCCAGCGCCGTCGGCGTGCTTGCTGCAGCAGCGATCTACCTGCTGCTGCGTGCACGCACCTTCGATGTGCTGCTTGGCCTCACCCTGTTCTCGTACGCGGTCAACCTGCTGATCTTCGCGATGGGCCGGCTCAAGGTCGGCGCACCGCCCATCCTGCGCGAGGGCCTGGCGCCGACGCTCGCCAACCACACCGACCCGCTGCCGCAGGCGCTGGTGCTGACCGCGATCGTCATCAGCTTCGCGATGACCGCGGTGATGGCGGTGGCGGCGATCCGCAACCGTGGCGACAGCGGCAGCGACCACGTTGATGGCCGCGAGCCCGGCGCGGCTGAGCGCGACGGAGGTGAGGCATGAACCACCTGCCCATCCTGCCGATCGTGCTGCCGCTGCTGGCCGGCGCCCTGCTGCTGTTGATCGAGCGCGCTGGCCTGACTGCGCAACGCGCACTGGCCGCCGTCGCCATGCTGCTGCAGCTCGGTGTAGCCTGGCTGCTGCTGCAGAGCGCGAGCACGGGCGAGGTCAGCGTCTACCTGCTCGGCGACTGGCCGGCGCAGATCGGCATCAGCCTGGCACTCGACCGCCTGTCGGCGCTGATGGTTGCGACCACCGCCGTGCTGGGCAGCGCCGCCCTGCTCTACGCCAGCTCGGGCTGGGACAGTCGCGCCCTGCACTTCCATGCCCTGTTCCAGTTCCAGCTGGCCGGCTTGAACGGCGCCTTCCTGACCGCCGACCTGTTCAACCTGTTCGTGTTCTTCGAGGTGCTGCTGATCGCCAGCTACGGCCTGCTGCTCTCGGGCGGGCGCGGCCCGCGCATCCGGGTGGGCTTCCAGTACGTGGTGTTCAACGTCACCGCCTCGACCCTGTTCCTGGTCGCGCTCGGCCTGTTCTACGGCCTGCTCGGCGTGCTCAACATGCACGAGATGGGCGAGGCCATCGGCCGCGCGCCGGTCGAGAACCGCGGCCTCATCCTCGCCGCCGGCGGCATCCTGCTGGTGGTGTTCGGCGCCAAGGCGGCGCTCTTGCCGATGTACCTGTGGCTGCCGCAGACCTACGCGCGCTCGCCGGCGCCGGTGGCGGCGCTGTTCGCGATCATGACCAAGCTCGGCATCTACGCGATCCTGCGCGTCTACACCCTGCTGTTCGGCGAAGACGCCGGTGCGCTCGCAGGCTGGGCGTCGGACTGGCTGCTGCCGGCAGGCGCGATCGCACTGGTGCTCGCGAGCTTTGGCGCGCTCGCCGCCAGCAGCCTGCGCGGGCTCGCGGCCTACCTGGTGGTGGTCTCCGCGGCGACGCTGTTCATCGTGCTGGGTCTTGACGCTTCGGCCAGCACCGGGCCGGGTCTGTATTACCTCGTGCACAGCACCTTCGGCGCGGCTGCACTGTTCCTGCTCGCCGATCTGATCCGCCGTCGCCGCGGCAGCGCCGGCGACAGCTTGAAGGCGCTCGTGCCGGTGCCGCACCGCGGCCTGTTCGGCGCGCTCTACCTGCTGATCGCAGTGAGCCTGGTCGGCCTGCCGCCGCTGTCGGGCTTCGTCGGCAAGTTCACCCTGCTGGCATCAATGGAGAACGCCAAGGCGGCCTGGCTGTGGCCGCTGATCCTGATCTGCAGCCTGCTCTGCCTGATCGCCATGGCGCGTGCCGGCAGCCAGCTGTTCTGGAAGAGCGGCGGCGTGCGCGACGACGAAGACTCGGAGGCAGAGGCGGGCGCGCTGCGACCGGCACGGGTCGAGCTGATCGCCGTCGGTGCGCTGGTCGCGCTCGGCATCGGCATGAGCCTGTTCGCCAATCCGCTGCTGCGCTACAGCCGCGAGACCGCGCAGCAGGTGCATTCCACCCAGGACTACCGGCGCGCGGTCGAGTCCGCCTCGCCGCGCCTGCGCTCCGCCACACCGCTGGCGCCTGCTGCCGGGGAGGCCCCGTGATGAAGACGCTGTTTCCCGCACCGCTGCTGAGCCTGTGCGTGTTCGTGGTGTGGCTGCTGCTGGTCGGCAGCATCGAACCCGGCCACCTGCTGCTGGCGACCCTGCAGGCCGTGCTGCTGCCGCAGATCGCCCAGCGTCTGCGTCATGGGCCGGCCGGTATCCACCGCCCGTGGGTGGCGCTGCGCCTGTTCCTGGTGGTGCTCTGGGACATCGTGGTCTCCAACATCCAGGTGGCCAAGCTGATCCTGGGGCGCGAGGCGAACATCCACCCGGGCTTCCTGTGGCTGCCGCTGGAGGTGCGCAACCCGCACGCCATCGCCACGCTCGCCGGCATCATCACCATGACCCCGGGCACGCTGAGCGCCGAGGTCAGCGCGGACAACCGCTACCTGCTGGTGCACTGCTTCAGCCTCGACGACGAGGCCGGCACCATCGCCCAGATCAAGCAGCGCTACGAGGCCCCGCTGAAGGAGATCTTCGAATGATCGACACCGTCATCGGCATCGTCATGGGCATGCTGCTCGTGGCCCTGTGCCTCTCGGGCTGGCGCCTTCTTCGCGGGCCGTCGATCGAGGACCGGATCCTCGCCATCGACACGATGTACATCAACACCATCGCACTGCTGATTCTGCTCGGCATGCAGCTGCGCTCGGACGTCTACTTCGAAGCCGTGCTGGTGATCGCCATGCTCGGTTTCGTCGGCACGCTGGCGCTGTCGCGCTATGCCATGCGCAGGGACATCATCGAATGAACATCGACAGCGTTCTTGAGTATCTGATGGCCGCGCTGCTGTTGACGGGCGGGTTCTTCGCGATCGTCGGCAGCTACGGGCTGTTCAAGCTCGGCAGCTTCGAGAAGCGGCTGCACGGGCCGACCAAGGCGACCACGCTGGGCGTTGGCGGCATCCTGATCGCCTCGATGCTGTTCCACCTGGTCTGGAGCGAGGCCTTCAGCCTGCGCGAACTGCTGATCACCCTGTTCCTGTTCATCACCGCACCGGTATCGGCGCTGATGATGATGCGTGCGCATCTGGTGCAGCGTGGCCAGCGGCCGCTGGCACCGAGCCGCGAGGATTGAGGCAACGCTGAAGAATCGGGCGTTGTCGCAAGCCATGGAGGGCGCGACCGCGGGTGGGGCGCGCAGGCGCTTGATCCAGCGCACGCGAGTCCGGACCCGTGCAGTACCCGCGATCACGGATCAAGGTCAGGATGGACCTGATCCGTGCCGCCTTGAGCGGTCGGCACACTCGCGGCTTGGCCACCGTCCGCCGGCAGCCACAGTCGGAATCGCGTGCCCTGTCCCGGCAGCGAGGCCACGCCGATGTCACCACCGAGGGCGCGGATGGCCTCACGGGCGTAACTCAGGCCCAGTCCGCTGCCGCCGGAATCGCGGCGCCGGCTGAAGCCGCGCTCGAACACGCGGTCGATTTCCTGCGGTGCGATCCCGATGCCGTTGTCGTCGATCTCGACCACCAGGTGTCCGCCCTGGCGTTGGCAGCGCCCGCGCAGACGCCCGCGGAAATCGCAGACCTCCTGCTCGGCGCGACGCTCGATCGCCTGTACGGCATTGATGGCGAGGTTCAGCAGCACGCGGTCCAGCACCGCGAGCGGGCCGTGCCAGGGTTGCGCGGGCTCCGCGCCCTGTCCGGACTCATCGCCCAGTTCGATGGCGCGTCCGCTGCGCGCCGAGGCCAAGCGCAGGGCCGCGCGCAGACGCTCACCGAGATCGAAGGTCTGGCTGGCTGCCGCCGCGCCCTGGCCCTGCGCGCGCAGCTCCTCGACCAGGCCGGCCATGCGCTGCTGCGCGGCGACGAGGGTGTCGATGCGCTCGGCAAAACTGTTGAAGCGCTGCGCGAAATGCGCGTGCACCGCCGGGTCGAGGTCCTCCCCCGCCAATTCCAGCAACTGGGCATGGAAGGCCTTCAGTTCGGCTTCCACGTCCTGGGTGCACAGGCGCGCGATGCCGAGCGGGTTGCCGAGCTCGTGGGCCAGCAGCGCAGCCTGCTCGGCGGGCAGCAGCCAGGGCGTGCGAGCCCCGTTCAACGCGGCAGCTCCAGCACGAAGCAGGCGCCTTCGCCGGGCCGGGAGTCGACCCGCAGGCGGCCGCCGTGCTCGGCGGCAATGCCCCAGGCCACCGACAGCCCAAGGCCGCTGCCCTCCCCCACCGGACGGGTCGTGAAGAAGGGCTCGAAGATGTGCGGCAACACCTCGGGCTCGATGCCGCAGCCGTTGTCGCAGATCTCGAACTCGAAGCGCTCCTGAAGCGCGCGGGCGCGCACCGTCAGCCGCCCCTGCCAGCCGGCAGGCGCACGTTCGCGCTGCGCCTCGATCGCCAGCGCGGCGTTCTCGAGAATGGAGAGGAAGGCCTGGGACAGGCGTGCCGGCTGGCATTGCAGCGGCGGCAGCGGTGGAATGTCGCTCTCCAGCGCGATGCCGCCGCCCCGCAAGCGTACCTCCACGAGTTGAAGCGCCGCCCGCAATGGCTCATCGGCGGGCGCGAACTTGCGCTCTGACTCATCGAGGCGCGAGAACACGCGCAGCGCCTGCACGATGTGGTTGATGCGGTGACTGCCCTCGGCCACGGTGGCGAGTTGGGCGGCCAGCGCCTCCACCCGACGCGCGATCGCAGCAGCCACCTCGGGCTCCAGGTCTTCGCCACCCAACACAAGCAGGAACCGGTGGAACTCGGCCAGCGCATCATCGGCATTGCGGCTGGCCAGCTGCACGTAGTTGGCGGGATTGTTCAGCTCGTGCGCCAGTCCAGCCGTAAGCTGGCCGGCGGCGGCCAGACGCTCGGTCAGGGCCAACTTGCCGAGCGCCGCGGTGAGATCGGCCGTGCGCGCATCGACCTCGCGCTGCAGCCGCAGGCGCTGGGACTCGAGCTGGCGAAGGCGCAGTCCCACGAGTGCCGCGGCAAGACCCACGGCGAGCAGCACGAACAGGAGGCGCGCACCCAGCGTGTCCCACCAGAACGGCTGCACCTGCACACCCAGCCGCGCTTCGGCAGCAGCCTCGACACCTTCGGCGTTGCGCACCCGCACACGGAAGACATAGTCGCCGTGGGGCAGGTTGGTGTAGGTGGCGATCCGCCGACCGCGCGGCGCCTCGATCCAGTCGTCGTCGAAGCCGTCCAGACGGTAGGCGAACTGCAGATGCTCCGGCGCGACGTACTCGGGCGCGGCAAAGTGCAGGCTCAGGGTCCGCGCCTGCGCCGGCGGCAGCGCCAGCGTGTCCAGGCGATGCAGGGGCCTCGCCAGCACGGCGGAGGTCCCGTGCGGCTCGATGCGGCGATTGTCGAGCTCCAGCGCCGTCAGCACCGGTACGGGCGGTGGCGGAGCACGCCCCACATCGTCCGGATCGAACAGCGTCAGGCCATCGGGCCCGGCGAAGGCCAGCACACCCTCCGACAGACGCGCACGCGCACCGATCCAGTAGCGCCCCAGCACGCCGTCGGCGGCGTCGTAGCGGCGCAACTCACCGCGGGCCGGATCGAACTGTGCGATCGCACCGTTGATGCTGATCCAAAGCCGTCCCTGATCGTCTTCCAGCAGGGCGTTCAGGCTACCTGCCGCCAGCGCGGTGCCCGCCAGAGCCGGGCGCAACTCGACCCGCGCGGGATCACGCTCGGCGCCACGCAACAGCTCGATCAGGCCACCGCCATACGTCGCCAGCCAGAGGCGGCCGTTGCTGGCCTGCAGCAGGGCCGCCGGGCCAGCCGGCAGCTGGCCCGGACCTGGCGGGGTCATCACGGGATGCTGGTGGCGCAGCGCGCCGCTGCGCCGGTCGAACCAGTACAGACCATCGTGTGCGCCAAGCACCACCGTGTCCTCATCGAGCGCTTCGATGAAGGTGACAATGGCCGGCAGCGGGTGTTCGGCCAACACCTCGCCGCGTGGGCGATGCACCACGAACAGGCCGCGGGTGTCCGCCGCGACCCACACGCGATCGCCATCCACCAGAAAGCGGCGCGAGCGCACGCCCTGCAGCGCGGGCGGCAAGGGTGCGGGCTGCAGGCGCCCTCCGCGGTCCAGCACGTGCAGGCCATCGCGGCTGGCCAGCCACAGCCCCTCGGGCTGCAGGTCCATCGAGTAGACGAAACCGCCCGGCGCAGGCGCGACCTCGCTGAGCGGCTCCTCCCCGGGGCGGAAGCGGTAAAGGGCCTCGGCACCGCCCAACCACAGCGCGTCTCCATCGGCCACGAGCGCGGCGATGCCGGGCGCGCGCAGGGCGTGGGTCGAACTGGCATCCGGGTCGTAGCTGCGGAAGCGGTTGTTGTAGGCGCTGAGACGGCTGGCCCCGCCCTCCCAGGTGCCGATCCACAGGGTGCCCGCACGATCCTCGAGCAGCGACATCACACACCCCCGGCCCAGGCTGTAGCGCTGATGGCGCTGGTGCTCGTAGCGCATGACCTGAAGCGTGCCGCCCGCCTCCTCGCGATAGGCCTGCAGGCCCGTTTCGTCGCCGGCCCAGACCACCCCGCTGCGATCGACCTGCAGGCTGCGCACTTCGCTGCGCGCCTGCGGAGCAGCCTGCCAGCGGGACGTCGCCGGATCGAGCAGCGACAGCGGCAGCTGCTCACCGCCGACCCAAAGCCGCCCCCGGGCGTCCACCGCCAGCGCATGGACGGGTCGGCCCTCGGCCGGCCCGGAAGGCGCCCGCGCGAACTCACCCGTGTCCGGGTTGAAGCGCCACAGGCCGTCGACGGTACCCAGCCAAAGCACATCGCCGACCATCCGCAGGGCGCGCACGCGCTGGTCGGCACCGTCACCCGGCAGGCGATAGTGGAGGAAGCCGCCGCCCTCCTCGCGCAGGGACAGGCCTGCATCGGTGCCCACCCACAGCCGGCCGCGGCTGTCGACATGCAGGGCCAGCACGCTGTCGCCGGCCAGGCTGCGCGGATCGTCCGGGCGGTGCCGGAACACCTCGAATCGCTCGCTGTCGGGGCGCAGACGGTTGAGGCCCGCCTGGGTCCCGATCCAGAGGGCGCCATCGGGGTCCACAGCGAGGGCGCTGACCCAGTTGTTCGACAGACTGCCCGGCCGCGAGGCGTCGGGCCGATACACGCGGAACTCGAAGCCGTCGAACCGGTTGAGGCCGTCCTGGGTGCCGAGCCAGACAAAGCCCTGCGCGTCCTGGGCCATCGCCAGCACGCTGTCCTGCGACAATCCGGACTCCTGGTCGAGCCTGCGGAAGCGCAGGTCGACCGGATCCAACGCCGCCAAGGCCAGCGACGGCAACAGCCACAGGAGGCAGGCGCAGAACCGGGCAAGCGCTTGGATGGGGAGAAGCGTGGGCGGCACGTCGTACCCTCGAAGGCGGCGCCAGCGATGCTAGCCGACATCGCCGTGGCTGGCGCGCTTGGCGGAAAGCGCAGGCTGCCGCATGATCCGGACCAGCGCGCGCTGCCATGCCGCGCAGCCAGGGGAGCACCGCGTGAGCGTGTTCAAAAGGGAACGTCTGCCGCCCGAGGAGCAGTCCATCGCGCCCAGCCACTGCGTGCTCGTGGTGGACGACGAGCCCGGCAATCTCAGCGTGCTGCGCGCGCTGCTGCTCCCTCGTTACCGCGTGCTCGAGGCCGGCGGTGGCGCCACCGCGCTGGCCCTGCTCGACAGCCTGCCGCCCGAGCATCTGCCCAGCGTGATCCTCAGCGACCAGCGCATGCCCGGCATGAGCGGCGTCGAGCTGTGCAGCCAGCTCGCCCGGCGCCTGCCGCAGGCGATCCGCATCATCGTCACCGGCTTCGTCGATGTCGGCGCCGTGGTCGAGGCCATCAACAGCGCCGGCATCCACAAATTCGTGGTCAAGCCCTATGACCGCGACCAGCTGCTGCTGACCGTCGAGCGCGCCGTCGAAACCTTCGAGATGCGTCGTCGCATCGAGCTGCAGGTGCAGGAGTTGGAAGCCACGGTGCGGCAGCGCACCGCCGAGCTGGAGGCCGCCAACGCCGCCCTGCGCGCGGCCAACGCCGAAATCGAGCGCGCCAGCCTCACCGATCCGCTGACCGGACTCGGCAACCGCCGGGACGCCAGCCGGCGGCTGGAAGCGAGCGCCGATGAGCGTCGCCGCAATGACTCCGGCCGCCAGGTCGTGCTGATGCTCGACATCGACCACTTCAAGCAGGTCAACGACCGCTACGGACACAGCGGCGGCGATGCCCTGCTGGTGGCCTTTGCCGACCTGCTGCGCCGGCACTGCCGCAGCGACGATCTCGCGGTGCGCTGGGGCGGCGAGGAGTTCCTGATGCGTTTCGGCGTGCGCGACGAGGCGCACGCGCTGGCGCGCGCCGAAGCCCTGCGCATCGCCATCCGCGAGGCGCGCTTCCCCTTGGGCGGCGGCAAGGAAGGCCAGTGCACCAGCTCGATCGGGCTGGCCTGCCTGCCGCTCGATCCCGCTCGTCCGGATTGGCTGGACTGGCAGCAGGTGATCGACCTCGCCGACCATGCGCTCTACCTCGCCAAGCATGGCGGCCGCGACCGCGTGGTTGGCCTGTTCGCCACCGGCCTCGCGCCCTGCCCGAGCGACAGCGCCAGCGCCGACGCCCTGCTCTCCGCGGGCTGTATCGAAGTGCGCGCCGCCCCGTCAGGCCCGAAGGAGGGCGAGCGCTGTCCGCAGTCCTCGCCTTGACGCCGGCCAAGCTGCGCTGCAAGCGCCCGCGAAAACAGGCGAGGAGGCTCCCGGCGGCTTGCTGAAAAATTCCCTCCCGGGGAGTTTTTCAGGTCGGCGCTCCGGCACAGGTCCGTACCGCCTCACGACGAAGCCATCGCTTGCGCGCTTGCTTCGTCGTGCAGGCCCTGCCTGGCCGGGCGAGCAGGCTGCTTTTCAACAGCCGGCTAGCGCAACCACACCTCCACCCGCCGATTGCGGGCGCGGCCGCGCAGGCTGTCATCCGATGACAGCAGCAGCTGCCCGCCAAGCCCGCGCACCGTACGCGGGCGCAGGCCCAGGGCCTCCATCCGATCCGCCACCTGGTCGGCGCGATCATTGCTGAGCGCTTCGGCCTGCAGCGGTGTGACCTCGCCAGCATCGGCGAAGCCGATCAGCAGCAACTCGCGCCCCTGCTGCGAGGGCTGCCGCATGAACTCGGCGAGCCGCTCAAGATCAGCCAGTGCCTTGCTGTCGGGGCCGATGCTGCCTTCGTCGAAGCGCAGGTTGAGCGAGAGACGACGGGCCCCCTGCACCAGCTGTCGATACGTCGGTGGCACTTCGGCCGACAACTCCGGCGCGAACGCCTGCACGCGCTGCGAGACGAACCCGGTCTGCTCGACGATCCGCTGGCCGGCATCCGAGAGTACGAAGGCCAGCAGTGACTCGAGGCGCGCGTCCTCACCCGCCGGCGCGTACAGAAACAGGCGGCGCGCCAGGGCGTAGTCCTCCACCGCCACCTCGCGTGCGGAAGGCTCGCGCGCCAGAGCGCCATCGGCCACGGCCAGCGCACGCACGCCCTGCACGCCGGCCAGGCCGACGAATCCGATCGCGTTCGGATCCCGCGCCACCGCGGCCGCCAGAGCATCGGTGCTCTCGTAGCGCAGGGCCCGCGGCGACAGCGGCGCACTGCCCAGCACCAGGCTGCGGAAGGTGTCGTAGGTGCCGGAGCGGTCATCACGCGCATGCAGGGCGATGCGACCGCCACTGCGGCCAAGCTGCGACCAGTCGCTGAGCTCACCGGCGAACACCCGGCGCACGTCGCGCAGCTCCATCTGCCGCAGCGGATTGGCCGGATGCACGATGATGGCGAGACCGTCGAGCGCGATCACCACTTCGCGCACCGCGCCCAGGCGCGCACGTTCGGCCTCGGTGATCGGCCGCGAGGACATCGCCAGATCGGCGCGCCGCGCTTCCAGGTCAACGAACCCCGTCGAGCTGCCGTGCGCATGCAGCTGCACGCGGAGTCCGTCGCCGGTGTGGATCGTCATCTCATCCAGCGCCTGCGGCTCGCGCCGCAGCGCGCCGTGGCCCTGCTCACCCAGCCAGGCCTCGACCAGTGCGGGCATGAGGCGTTCGCCAACGGTGTTGGAGCCATGGATGCGCAGCGGCTGGGCCAGCACCGGGCCTGCAACCACGAAGAGCAGAAGAACTGCGATGCGTTTCATGCGGGCGCCGCCCCTGTGCAGGCCTTGCATGGGAACTCCTTACCAGTCGAGACGGACGCGCAGGCCATAGGTGCGCGGTGTGCCGGGCACGAAACTCGGAATGCCGAACAGCGCGCCGGTGTTGCCGGCGTCGATCAGGTATTCCTCGTCGGCCAGGTTCTGGCCGTAGACCTGCAGTTCGAGATGCGGATTGAAGCGCCAGCCGGCGCTGAGGTTGAACAGCCCGTACGCGCCCTGCTCGATGCCCGGCTGGTTGGCGTCCTCGAAGAACACCTGCGAGCGCCAGCTGTAGCTCGGCCGCACATAGACCGAAGCGCCGTCGGCGAGATCCACGCGCCAGTCGAGGCCCAGCGCCGCGGTGTACTCGGGCGTGAGGCGAAAGCGGTTGCCGGCCAGGGCCTGCGGCCGGCCGGCGTCGTCGGTGTTGTCGAAGCTGGCATCGATCCAGCCGATGTTGAGGAAGCCGCCGAAACTGTCGCTGATGCGCTGGCTGAAGCTCAGCTCCAAACCCTGCGCGGACGCATTGCCGGCATTGGTGGTGATGAAGAAGGGCGGCGCATTCGGGTTCTGCACCTGCGCCTGGAAGTCGCTGTAGTCGTAGTGGAAGACCGCGATGTCGTAAAGAAAGCGGCCCTCGGCCAGTTCACCCTTGGCGCCGACTTCGTAGCTCAGCACGATTTCGGCGGGCACTTCCTGCACGCCGCCGCCGTTGACCTGGAGCACGTCGGGCCGGCGCCCGCGCGCCACGCTCGCATAGGTGTTCAAGGTGTCGCTGACCCGCCAGGCCAACACCGCGCGACCGACCATCGAGTCGTACTCCTCGCTGCCGCGGATCACCCCTTGCGTGGGGCGGAACAGCACGTTCGGAAAGGCCGGCGCGGCCGGGCTCGGCAGCAGCTGGCCGAGCGCGCTGGGCTGGCCGAAGTACAGCGCCTCATAGCCGTTGTCGACCTTCTCGCGGGTGCCACGCAGGCCCAGGGTGAGCTCAAGCGCATCGCTGAACCGCCAGGTACCGTCGGCGAAGAACTCCAGGGCTTCGACCGCGCCGAAGTTGGCGTACTCCTCGCGATGCAGCGGCTTCAGCGCGATGAAGGCCGGCAGGCCCGGCGCCAGCCCCGGAAGGCCGGGCGGCACGTTGCGGGTGTTCGGCGTGCCGTCCGGATTCAGCAGCGGCACCACCGGCAGCTGTCCACCGGTCGCGCGGTTCAGGACCGGCGACAGCAGAGCGTAGAAGCTGCGCTCGTCCGTCGCGAAGGGCACGCGCTGGCTGCCGCGTTCGTCGAACCAGGACAGGCCACCGAAACCGCGGAAGCGGCCGCCGGCGTCGTAGTTGAAGCGCAGTTCCTGGCTGAACTGGCGCCCCTCGGCGTCTTCAGCGAACTCCAGCACATTGATCTGCGAGCCGTCGGCATCGAACTCCTCGCGCGAATCGAAGTCGCGCCAGCCGGTGATGCTGCTCAGGCTGTAGCTGTCGGTGAGCGCGAAGTCTCCCAGCAGGGTCACGCCGTTGACGTGGCGGTCCAGGCCCAGCGCTTCACCGCGATTGAGATCCGCGGCGCTGCGGAACAGCTCGGTGCTGCCCTCGCGGGTCGGGATCACGTTGCTGCGGAAGGCCGTGCCGGGCGGGCTGTCGGTCTGGTGATTGAAGATCAGGTCCATGCGCGAACGCTCGCCGAGGTCGAGGCCAAAGCTGAGTCGCAGGGCGCTGGTGTCGCGGCCGTTGAGATCGCCGCCAGAGAGGTTTTCGATGAAGCCGTCGCGCTGCTCGTGGAACACCGCCACACGCGCGGACAGCGTGTCGCTGATCGGCGTGTTGGCGTGACCTTCGAGCGACATCGCATCGAGGTTACCCAGGCCGAAGCGCACGTGCGCAGAGCTCTCCTTGCGGGCCTTGTTCTGGATCAGGTGCACCGCGCCGATCTGCGCGCCGCGACCGAACAGCGTGCCCTGCGGGCCCCGCAGCACCTCGATGCGCTCCAGATCGAAGAACTCGACCACCGCACCGCGCGAGCGGCTGATCGACACGCCATCCTGGAACACCGACACCCGTGGTTCGATCTGCGAGTCGCCGCTGTCCGAGGTGATGCCGCGGATCACGAAGCCGGGGTTGTTCGGGCTTTGCACCTGGGTCTGCAGCCCCGGCACATAGCCGTTGATGTCGGCGAAACCGCTGATGTTGAGCCGGTCCAGAAACTCGCCCGACAGCGCAGTGATCGCGATCGGCACTTCCTGCACCTGCTGCTCGCGCTTCTGCGCGGTGACCACGATGCGATCGAGTTCGGTGGCGGCGGCGCTGGCATCGCCACGCACGGCCTGCGCCGGGAGCACAAGCAGAGCGAAGGCAATGGACAGCGCGAGCGGAGTGCGGGCATGCGACATGCGGAGTACGTCCGGGGACTGGAAGGCCCGCAAGACTGCGCAGCCGAGGTTGCATCCGCATGACCGCTTCGCGTCACCGTAGGGTCATCGAACTCGCGTCTACTGCGCGGCCTTCGCCACACCGGTGACGCCGCATGCTGCGCATGAATCGCCGCGACTTCCTGATCAGCGCCAGCCTGTCGAGCCTGATGCTCGCCCTGCCCGGCTGCCGCAGCCAGCGCACGCCGCCAACGGGTGAGCTCCGCGTGGATCGCGATCGCTTTCCGCAGTCGGTGGCATCAGGGGATCCGCGTCCGCAGGCCGTGCTGCTGTGGACGCGCCTGCAGCTCGCCCCGGACCAGAGCGAAGCGCCTTTGTGGCTGCAGGTCTCGGAGACCGAGGACTTCGTGCAGGCACGCGCGCTGGCGATGACTGCCGGGGCCGAACACGATGGCTGCGTGCGCCTGCGGCTCACCGACCTCCAGCCCGGCACGCGCTACCACTACCGCTTCGTGGTCAACACGCCCGAGGGCTGGCGCAGCTCGCCGATCGGTCGCACGCGGACCGCACCGGCCGACGACAGCGAGGCACCGCTGCGCTTCGCCCTGCTGAGCTGCCAGGACTACGGCGGCCGCTGGTACAACAGTCTGCAGCCCCTGCTGGAGGAAGAGCTCGACTTCGTGCTGCACGTCGGCGACTTCATCTACGAGACCGCCGGCGACCCGCAGTTCCAGAGCGAGAGCGGCGAGCGCCGCATCGTGTTCGATGACCTCGACGGCGCGCTCAAGCTCGGCAGCGCGGAGCGGCCGTACTATGCCGCCCATTCGCTCGACAACTACCGCCAGCTGCATCGCACGGTGCGCACCGACCGCGTGCTGCAGCAGCTTCTGGAGCGGGCGCCGCTGGTCGCGATCTGGGACGACCACGAGTTCGCGGACGACAGCTGGCAGGATGTCGCCACCCATCGCGACGGTCGCGTCGACGAGCGCGACCGCGAGCGTCGTCGCAACGCCGAGCAGGCCTGGTTCGAGTACCTGCCTGCCGACCCCGAGGGCATGCTCGACGCGCAGGGCGCAACGCCCGCGCGCGAGGCCCTGTTTCCCGCCACGCGAATCTGGCGCGGGCTGCGCTTCGGCAAGGTGCTGGACCTCAGCCTGATCGACACTCGCAGCGAGCGGCCGGATCACCTGGTGCCGGAAGACGCCTTCCCCGGCGAGCTGCTGTACACCGAGGCCGAGCTGGACGAGGCCCTGCCCGGCGTCGGCATCGACCCGACGACGCTGGACGACAGCCTGCTGCCCTTCCTCGACCTGGACAGTGCAGAGCACGCCGCGCTGAAGCCCACCCTGGTCGGCCTGCTCAGCGCCGCTGCGCTTCGCGAAGGCCTGTCGAACGAGTCGGCGATGGCCTACGCGCAGCGCTGCGCGCGCGGCCGTATCGCCCTGCCGGTGCTTGCCGCCCTGCTGCAGCGCTGGAACGCGAGTGCGCCGGAGGCGATGCGCGCTGAAATCCCGCCGGCCGAGGCAGCCGTAGGCCGCGGCCTGTGCTGGGCCAGCCTCGGCAAGACCGGATTGTTCAGCAGCGTAGGTTCCCGTTACTTTGTGCTGCAGGCGCCCTGGCAGGCCCTGGCCGCGCTGCGCGGTGGCGCGGATTCACCGCTGTCATCGGCGCAGCGCGACTGGCTGCTGCAGCGTCTGCAGGCCAGCGATGCGGTCTGGAAGACGGTCGCCAGCTCAATCTCGTTCACCGCGATCGAGCTCGACCTGTCGCTGCCCGAACTCGGCGCGCCGCCGCTGCTGGCGCGCCGCTTCCTGCTCAATGTCGACCACTGGGACGGTTTCCCGCGAGCGCGCAGCCGCCTGCTTGAAGCAATGGATGCGGCCGGCGGTGCGCTGCTGCTGTCTGGAGATATCCATGCCGCCTTCGCCACCCAACACAGCGCGCGCAGCGTCGAGATCACCACGCCTGCGGTGTCCTCGACCACGCTGGCCGACATCCTTGCCAGCGAGGTCGAGCGCGATCCGAACACCGCCGAGGTCGGTCGGCGCATGGTCGATGCGCTCGACCGGCTGATCGTCCACGGCGACCCGCGCGTGAAACACGTGCGCACCCGCCTGCATGGCGTCACCCTCATCGAGGCGCGGCCGGATGCGCTCCATGTGCAGCTGATCTGCCTGCCGCCGGAGGCCTGCCGCGAGCAGGGTTATGCCGATCCCGCCCGCCTCGCTGCGCGGCGAATCCGACAGGCATTGGTCGTCGACGCTGCCACGCGAACGCTGCGGCCGCTGAGCGGTTGAGCCGGTGGCGGCCGCAGCGCCTTTCGCTCAGGCCCCCAGCACCCAGCGGTAGCCGATCCGGTAGATGCCGCCGTGGCCGGTGATGTTGCCGGTGTGCTGCTTGGGCCCGATCGCACCACCGAACTGGTTCTGGCTGTTCAAGGTCAGGCGGATGCCATAGGGGCGCAGCGCGTCCTCGTCGATGAGCGCACCGATCAGATTGCCGATCAGGGTGACCGCCGAGGCTGCGGCAGCGCCAGCGGCCGCGGTGGCGAAGAAGCCGACCACTGCGCCCACCAGTCCGCTCAAGGCGTCGGTCAGGGCCTTGGCCACCTCGGCATCGTTGCTGTCGGACTCGACCAGCTGGAAGATCGCGTACAGCGACTTCGGATAGCCGGGCGTGCTGCGCAGACTGTACTGGCCGAGGAACAGCTCGCCGTAGCTGGCGTAGTGGCCGCTGCGGAAGTCGCCGGCATCGAAGCTGCGCATCACTGCCACATTGCCGCTGGCGCCGATACGGATTCCACCGAAGATGATCTCGTCCCAGCCCGCCGGCTGGGTTTCGCGCACGCAGTGGATCGCCCGCAGCAGCAGGTGGCAACGGGTGAACTGGGTCGCTGAGCGCGGCGTGGCGCGGGCCAGTCGCGAAGGCGCGGGCAGGTTCGGCAGCGCCGGCAGACCGGGACGCAGTTCCATCCTCGCATCGAGGCCGGCCGGACGCAGATCTGCCAGGCTCGGCCCCTGCTCACCCAGCAGTCGGCGCAACTGGGTGGGGCGGCGCGACAGCGCTTTCAGGCCCGGCGCCAGTCGCGCGACCGCGAGTGCGGGCAGCGCTGCGGCGCAGGCGGCGGCGCGCGCTTCGAAGCTGGCCGGGTCGGCGCTGACCGGATGCCGCTGCGGATCGACACGGTGCAGCAGGGCCTTGAGGCAGAGCGCGCCGGCCTGGCGGGCGATGCGGTCGGATTGCGCGCGCTCACGCGGGTCGAGCTGTTCAGGGCCGAACGCTTCGACCACGGGCGCCTGCAATTCGGCCTGCAGTTCGGCGTTGATCTCGGTGTTCTGGCCAAAGCTGGAATGGGTGTTCATGGTGGGCTCCTCGGTTTCTGTCAATGGATGGCGGCGCGGGAGGCTTCCCGGCTCGCCACGGCCTAGTCGCAGAGCGCGGGCAAAACCCGCCACCGTCCGCGCAGCGCATGCAGACGGCGGTTTTCAGCGGCAGACTTCGACTTGCCGGATGGCCTTGCGCGCGCTCCGGGCCAGTGCGCGGGGTGCGTATCCGCGGCCCGCATCAAAGGAGGTCTTCATGTCACCGTTCATCGCCATCGCATTGCTCGGGCTGCTTTCGGGCGAGGGGGTGCCCGCCGAGAACGCCCGCAGCGCGCAGGCCACGCCAGCACCGACGACGCGGGTCGCCACCGAAGCCGACCGCCTGCCGCCGCCCGAGGACGTCGTCGAGTACTCGAATCGCACCGATCCCGAGGGCCCTGGGCAGGGCGAACTGCACATTCAGCGCCAGGTCCCTGCGCTGCTCTCCGAGACGCAGACATCAGCGCTGCGCGCCGATCTGCTGCCCTTGCCGCAGCTCCGGCTTGGCAGCCGAACCGCCGAGTGGGGTGATGTGCTGCGGCTGCGGGCAACGCGCGATGTCTCGGGCCAGTGCCGAGTGCCACTGCGCTTCAGCGTGATCAATGGCGGTCTGCTGCCCAGCGCTGCGACCCACCACGTGCTGCGCCAGGGGGCTTCGCTCGATTCCCTGGGTGCGCCCGTGCATACGCTGCAGCAGGCCGCGCTGGCCGCGGGTGCCAGCAAAGCGTTCGAGGCGATGCTGACGCTGGCCGAAGGCAGCGCCTGGATCGAGCTGGCGCTGGACGTCGACGACGCCGTCAATGAGTCGAACGAGGCCAACAACCGGCGACGTGTGCAGCTGCAGGTGCGCGGCGACTGCCGCTGAGGCAAGGCGCCGCGAAGAGCTCCAGGCCCGGCACGCACGGTGGCTCAGCGAAAGCGCTCACGCACCGCCTGCGTGCGCGCATCGTCGGCACCCAGGGTGCGCTCGCGCAGATCCAGCGCCCGCTGCAGCAGGGCGCGCGCAGCGGCACGATCGCCCTGCGCCTCAGCCAGATCCGCCTGCGCCAGCCACAGCTGGGCAAAGCGGTCATGGCTCTCTGGCAGGGCGGCCGCGAACACCTTCTCCGCCTGATCCAGCTGCCCGTCAGCCTCGCTCAGGCGGCCACGTTTGCGCAGCACGATGCCGAGGTGCAGGTGGTCGATGCCGACGCGCTCGTGCAGCGGCCCGTATTGGTGCCGCTGCGCCTCCAGCGCCTCGCGGTAGTGGCGCTCGGCCGGCTCGAGCGCGCCGCGCGCTTCGTGGACGCGCCCCAGGTTGAACACGGTGGCGGAGCGCCAGGCGTGTCCGGGCGGATAGAGGTCGAGCGCGCTGCGGTACTGCTGCTCGGCGGCGTCCAGTGCGCCCTGGTCGTGCAGCACCCAACCGATGTCGCTGTGGGTCATGGCCACCAGTACGTGGCGATCGCCCAGGCGCTGCCTGCGGATGTCCAAGGCCTCGCGCAGCAGGGCCAGCGACTCGTCCAGCCGCCCCTGCGATTTCAGCAGGCGCGCCAGGTTGTTCATCACCGTCGCCGTGCCCGGATGCAGGCGGCCGCGGCCTTGCCGGCTGTCGTCGAGCACCCGACGGTAGAGGGCCTCGGCGGCGGCCTCGTCGCCGCGGCTGCGGTGCAGCACCGCCAGGTTGTTGCTGACGTGCAGCAGTTCGGGATGCCCCGCCGGCAGCAGGCGCGCGAACAGCGCCTGCGAGCGCTGTAGCAGCTCGGTGGCCTCGTCCAGGCGCCCCGCCGCGCGGCGCGCAGCGCCGAGACTGTTCAGCGCACTGGCAAGCGGCAGGCCCGGCGGCGTCGACGCTTCGACTTCCGCCAGCAGCGCACTGAACTGGGTGTCAGCGGCTTCGATCTCGCCGGTCCACAGCTCGGCCCAGCCCAGTGCCTTGCGCGCCTCCCACTGCAGCTCACGCTGTTCGGCGCTGGCCGCTTGCGGCAGGCGCGCTGCCGCGCGCAGCCAGCGACGGGCTTCGTCGGTCGCGCCGAGCTCGGCCTGCGTGCGCCCGGCCAGCAGCTGCCAGCGCTGCTGCTGCACGGGCGTGCGCAGGGCTTCCGCGAGCAGGGACGCCGCCGACTCCAGCTGCTGCCAGGCCTCGTCGGGCAGGCCCAAACCGAGCTGGGCGTCGGCGACGGTCAGGCGCAGATCGAAGCCCAGCGGCGGGTCCGCCGCCAGCTCGGCTTCGAGCGGCTCCAGTCCGCGTGCAAGCACTTCGCGCACGCTGAGGTCGGCGACTCCGCTGCGCTCGGGGTCGGCCTGGGCGAGCAGCTGCAGCAGCATCGCCTTGACCCGCTCGGCGCGCAGCGCCTGCGCCGCCGCGTGGTCGCGCTCGGCCGCCAGCGCCAGCGCCTGCTCGCGCTGCTGCAGAGCGAACAGCACCAGCACCGCGGCCAGCAGCCCGAGCACCGCGGACTCCAGCGGATGCCGCGCCACCAGGCGCCGCAGCCGATAGGCGAAGCTCGGGCTTCGCGCACGCACCGGCAGCCCTCGCTGCCAGCGCCGCAGATCCTCGGCCAGGCTGTCGGCATCGGCGTAGCGCGCCTGCGGCTCCTTGCGCAGGCACATCAGCACGATGCGGTCGAGGTCACCACGCAGCCTTCGCCGCAGCGCCTTCGGCGAAGCGCCGCGGGCCTCGGCGCGGCGCTGCAGATCTTCGCCCTCGGCGAAGTGCTGGCTCGGCGGCAGCGGCAGCTGCTCGCACACCGCACGCTGCAGTGCCGCCGGGCTGGGGTCGGTGGGCTGCTGCGCCTGGCAGCCGCTGAGCAGCAGGTAGAGCAACAGGCCCATCTGGTACAGGTCGGCGGCCACGCCCATCGGCTGGCCCAGCAGCTGTTCGGGGCTGGCGTATTGCGGCGTCAGCAGGCGCAGCGCGGTGGCGGTGGCCTGCTCGTCGGCCGCGCCCTGCAGGGATTTGGCGATGCCGAAATCCAGCAGATGCGGCCGCCCGGACGCATCGACCAGCAGGTTCGAGGGCTTGATGTCCCGATGCAGCACGCCGCTGCGGTGCGCATGGGCAAGCGCATCCAGCACCTGCAGGCAGAGCGCGACGCGGGCGCCCAGATCGAGCCGGGCGCTGTCGCAGTAGCGGTCGATGGGTTCGCCCTCAACCCGCTCCATCACCAGATAGGGCCGGCCTTCGGCGTCTTCGCCGCCGTCGATCAGCCGGGCGATGCCGGGGTGCGAAAGCTCGGCAAGAATGCGCCGCTCGCGCTCGAAACGCCGCAGGAACTCGCGCGAATCGATGCCCGCGTGCAGGCGCTTGACCGCCGCCTGCAGCACGAAACCATGGCTGCGCCGCTCGCCCAGATGCACGCTGCCCATCCCGCCGCGGCCCAGCTCGGCCAGCAGCCGCCACTCGCCCGCCTGCTGGACGGCCGTGTCAGCTGTCGCCTGCGCCTGCAGATCCAGCGCTTCGGGCGCCTGCGCCAGCGCATGCAGCAGCTGCAGCGGCGCCGCCGTGCGCTCCGGCTGCAGCTGCTCGGCGGCCGCCAGCAGCTGGCGCAGCGCCGGCTGCAGGGCCGCCGGCTGCGCAGCCAGGGCGTCGACGCGCGCCGCGGCCTCGAGTTCCAGCAGCCGCTCCAGTGCGGCATCGAGCTGCCGCAGAGCCTCGACATCGAGAGCGGCGAGGTCCGCACCGGCGGGAGCCGAAGCGCGGCGGCTCTCGCCCGAGGCTTGGAGCCCAGCGCCCGACGGCGCCGCGGCCCCGGAGACGCTGCCATCGGGGGTCGCCGGTCCCGGCGCCTGAATCACGTGAGGGCCGCCTGCAGCCAGACCCGCGCGCGCAGCCAGTCGCGCTGCACGGTGCGCAGCGAAAGCCCCAGCGCTTCGGCCGCCTCGGCCTCTCCCAAGCCGGCGAAGCAGCGGCATTCGATCAGCGCGACCAGGCGCGGGTTGGCCTCGTGCAGCCGCTGCAGCGCCTGGTCGAGGGCCAGCACCTGCTCGCTCAAGGCTTCGATGGACGCACTGTTCTCCTCCAGCTCGACATGGACACCGTCGCCACCGCGCTTCTGCGCGCTGCGACGACGCGCGAGATCGACCAGAATGCGGCGCATGGCGCGCGCGCAGATGGCGAAGAAATGGCCGCGGTCCTGCCAGTCCACATCGCACTCGTCGACCAGCTGCAGGTAGGTCTCCTGCACCAGCTCGGTGGCCTGCAGAAGGGCGGTGTCGGCAAAGCGCCGCAGCTGCTGGCGAGCGATCTTCTGCAGCTGCGGGTAGACATGCGGCAGCAGGCGGTCGAAGGCGGAGCGGTCGCCGGCACGGTGCTGGCGCAACAGTTCAGTGATATCGACTTCCACGCCGGGCTCCTGCCAACGCGGGCGATGCGCCCGGCGCTGATTCGACCAGTGCGGCAATCCGATCGCAAGGGCGCCTGTCGGGCGCTGCGCGCCAGCGCCACGCTGGGGCGTGGGCGGCGGCCACCCTTACCGCCGCCAGGCGAAGAAGCGCTCGGTCCAGCGCAGCGCCCCCTGCGGGGCATTGGCGCGCTTCCACACGCCGGCCGCGTACTTGTTGGCCTCGCTCATGGTCGGGTAGACGTGGAGGGTGCCGAGCAGTTTGTTCAAGCCGATGCCGTGCTTCATCGCCAGGACCAAGCCTGGCGCACAGCACTGTGGATGAACTGGCAGGGGCCGGCGACGTCGCCACCCACAAGGGTGTTCGGGAAGTGGGTGCGCAACCCCGCATCCACCCCGACATGGCTGCACGGGCCGAGTTCGACGCCCCACTTCTGCAGCCCGAAGCCCCGGGTGTTCGGCATGCGCGCCCATGCCAGCAGGGGGATGGCTTTTTCACACGCGCTCAATGGGTCTCGACCGCCAAGCCTGCCTCCTCGATCACCGCGTTCAGCAGGGCGCGACCCGCCTGAGCCTGGCCCGGACGGTTGTAGTCGCCCGCGAGGATGACGATGCTCATGTCCAGGCTCGGCAACAGATACAGCCTTTGTCCGCCGTTGCCAAAGGCGGCGATCCAGGCGGGCTCGACACCCGCCGCGGCGTGCCACCACTGGCGGCCATAGCGCAGCCCATCTCCCGTGTCGATCCGAGGCGTCAACAGCGTTGCTGTCGCAGCTGCCGGAAGCAGCGTTCGCTCCTGCCAGCGTCCGCCCGCGAGCAGAAGACGGCCGACACGCGCGAGATCGCGAGCGGAGAGCCGCAGGCCCGAGTAGGCCAACGCCTTACCGCGTCGGTCGCGGACCCATTCCGCGCTGTCGATACCCAGCGGGGTGAACAGCGCGGTCTGCGCGTAGTCAGCCAGCGGGCGCCCACTGACCCGCTCAAGAACCTCGGCCAGCACCGCCGTGTTGCCACCGCTGTGGGCGAACTGCCTGCCCGGCTCGAACCGCAGCTCACGCGTGAGCACGTAGCGCAAAGGATCATCCGCAAGACGCATGCGCGTCTCACTGTTCGACAGCGAGGCATAGCTTCCGGATTCGTTCCAGGCCAGTCCGGCGCTCATGTCGAGAAGATGCTCGAGCCGTAGCGCCTGCAGCGGCCCGGCGCGCAGATCCGCATACTCGGGAAAGAAGTCGAGCACGGGTCGCTGCATCGAATCCAGGGTCCCATCAGCCTCGGCCAGCACCACCAACAGACCCAGCACCGACTTGCTGATCGAACGCAGATCATGCGGACTGTCGGGTCCAAACCGGCGCAGCTCAGGCAGCAGAGCGCCGACAGAACGATCGACCCCGCGCGCATAGGCTTCGAAGCGGATCCTGCCGCCTTGCTCGACGAGAAAGGCATGCAGGTTGGCGCCGCCCTCGACCTGCGCATCCAAGGCCTCGCAGAGGCGCTGTTCGACAGCGGCCGGCAGCGGCGCAACGCGCCAACCGTCATCACGCGCCTCGGCTGCGCCACAGCTCACCCAACTGGGCTTGAAGGCGGTCGGGGTGGGCGAGATCAGTGCGAGACCGAGCGCCGCCACGGCGCCCAGCAGAAGCCCGCAGACCACTTCCGCCGCGGTGTGCCTGCGCAGGCGCAGGCGTGAGACGGCAACCAGCAGCGCCATCACCGCGAACACCGCCGAGGCGAGCGCTGATGGCCACAACCACGCCATGGGCAACACGGCGAACAGGCAGTGCTGGGAGATCTTGAGCCAGCGCGCGCTCAGCATCACCACTGCCATGCTGGCGGTGACGACGCCCAGAACAGAAGCCAACTCGGCGGCGCCCGACTGCGCCGTCGCCGCGGCGGCGATACCGAGGCCGATCAGCAGGAAACGGTTGAGACTGCGTCGTTCCTTCGGCTGGCTTGCGTCCACGTGGCTCCAGCCGCCGCGCCGCGTCTGCCAGACCAGGAATCCGAGCACGATGGCCAGCACGCCCCCCACCCAGAGAAGCACGCTGTGGCCCCGTGCAACGCCGCCGGCAAGCAGCGTCGCCCACAGCGCGGACACCGCGATGGATAGCACGGGATGCCAGAGAATCGAGATCCAGCGAGCGAGCAGGGTTGGCATGCAGTCTCCAGGTTCGGGCGCGGGTGCGGCCTTCAAAGACTGCACGATGAGGCTCAAGACTGGCACGCGCCTGACGGTCGGTGGCGGAATCGGAGGTCTGCCCGATCGCTTTTGCATGTGCAACGCGCCGGTTCTTCACGCCACTGACAGCGCTGCGATCGACGAAACGCGCGGTCGTCTGCAGCGATTCGCGCTACGCAGGCATCGAAGCCGATCCTGCGCGCGCAGCGATCCGTGGCGAACCACTGCCTCGATACGCGGCTTGTCCGTTCCAGGGCCGTCGCGGCAACACCCCCTCTGGAACGGCAGCTGGCCTTGCCACGTTGAAGGCCCATCGAGAGAAGCACGGGACCGGGGCAAGCATCGAGCTCCGGTGGGTCAAGACCCACCCTATGCACGCGAGACCCATAGGGTGGGTCTTGACCCACCATGACCTCAACTCTCGGCCCACCCATTGCCTCGCCACCGTCGCGAAAGTTGCGTAGCGCGGCGTCGAAGCTTGGGCCGCGTCAGGCCGTCCAGGGGAACGGGGGGACCGGGGCGAGGGTCGTGCTCCGGTGGGTCAAGACCCACCCTATGATCTTCGCCAGGCGAAGAAGCGCTCGGCCCAGCGCAAGGCGGCCTGCGGGGCATTGGCGCGCTTCCAGACGCCGGCCGCGTATTTGTTCGCCTCGCTCATGGTCGGGTAGACGTGGATGGTGCCGAGCAGTTTGTTCAGACCGATCCCGTGCTTCATCGCCAGCACGAACTCCGGCAGCAGCTCACCCGCATGCGCGCCGACGATCAGCGCGCCGAGGATGCGATCCTTGCCCGGTGCGGTCAGCACCTTGACGAAGCCGTGGTCGTTGCCGTCGGCGATCGCACGATCAAGATCGTCGATGCCGTAGCGGGTGACCTCGACTTCGATGCCGCGCTCGCGGGCTTCGTCTTCGCTCAGGCCGACGCGCGCGACTTCCGGATCGGTGAAGGTGACCCAGGGGATCACCCGGTAGTCCACGGTGTAGCTCCAGAACGGCGCCAGCAGGCCGTTGACCGCCGCGTACCAGGCCTGGTGCGCGGCGACGTGGGTGAACTGGTAGGGCCCGGCAACATCACCGGCCACGAGGATGTTCGGGAAGTTGGTGCGCATCAGCGCGTCCACTGCAACATGGCCGCGCGGGCCCAGTTCGACGCCCAGCTCCTGCAGCCCGAAGCCCTGCGTGTTCGGCGTGCGCCCCAGCGCCAGCAGCACGCGGTCGAAGTCGAAGCTCTGCTCGCCCTGCGGGCCCTGCGCATGCAGACGGCCGCGGCCATCGGGCAGGCGCTCGAAGCGCAGCGCGCGCGTGGCGAGCGCGAGTTCGACGCCCTCGCGCTGAAGCCAATCGGCCAGCTCGGCGCCGGCTTCGGCGTCCTCGCGCGGCAGCAGACGTTCAGCCATCTCGACCATGCGCACCTGCGCGCCGAAGCGGGCGAAGCACTGCGCCAGCTCGCAGCCGATCGGGCCACCACCCAGCACCAGCAGGCGTTGCGGCAGTTCGCGCAGGCCCCACAGCGTGTCGCTGGTGAGAAAGTCGAGATCGTTCAGGCCGGGAATCGAAGGCACCGTCGGCCGCGCGCCAGTGGCGATCACAATCGAGCGCGCGCTGATGCGGCGGCCGCCGACTTCGACCTCCCAGGGGCTGACCAGCTTGGCCTCGCCCTCGATCACCTCGACGCCCAGGCCGGTGTAGCGCTCCACCGAGTCGTGCGGCTCGATCTTCTGGATCACCCGCTGCACGCGCTCCATCACTTCGGCGAAGTCGAACTCGGCGCGCAGGCGGCGGATGCCCAGCTGCTCGCTGTCGCGCGCCTCGGCCAGCAGGCGCGCGCTGCGGATCAGCGCCTTGCTGGGCACGCAGCCGGTGTTCAGGCAGTCGCCGCCCATGCGGTGCTTCTCGATCAGCGCGACCTTGGCCTTCACCGCAGCGCCGATGTACGTGGTCACCAGCCCCGCCGAACCCGCGCCGATCGCGACCAGGTTGTAGTCGAAGCTCCGCGGGCGCTTGAACCCGGCGTAGACGCGGCGCGCCTTCAGCCAACCGAGTGCGGCCTTGAGCAGCAGCGGCAGCAGACCGATCGCGACGAAGGCCAGCAGCAGGCCGGGTGAGGCGATGTCAGACGGCGACTCGATGCTGGCGAGCTGGGTGCCGGCGTACACGTAGACCACGGTGGCGGGCAGCATGCCGAGCTGGCTGACCCAGTAGTAGGTCCACAGCTTGAGCGAAGTCAGGCCGCTGACCAGGTTGACCACGAAGAACGGGAACAGCGGCACCACGCGCAGGGTGAACAGATAGAACCCGCCCTCGCGGCGCACGCCCTCATCGATGCCGCGCAGACGCTCGCCAAAGCGCTTTTCAATCGCCTCACGAAACAGAAAGCGCGCCGACAGAAAAGCCAGCGAGGCGCCGAGCGTGCTGGCGAAGGACACCAGCAGCACGCCCCAGCCGAGCCCGAACAGCGCGCCGGCGGCGAGCGTCAGCACCACCGCGCCGGGAATCGAGGCGGCCGTCACCAGCACGTACACGCCGAAGAAGGCGGCGAAGGCCAGCAGCCAATTGCCATCGACCCAGGCCGATAGCTCAGCCTGTCTGTTCTTCAGCGTCGCGAAGTCGAGCTCGGCGATCAGCCCGCTGCGCCAGGCCCAGGCTAACAGGGCGGCGAGTGTGATTAGAAGGAGGACGCGGGCAAGGGTTTTCATTGGAGGGCCGGGATTCGGGAATGGGGATTCGGGATTCGTTGGAGCACGATGTCGGTGAAGGATTGGGCCAGACCTTGGCCGTAGGAATCATGAGCTTTCCCGCGCGCGCCCCGCGTGGGTGCGCTTGTTGGCTCGTCGCGACTGGCGATGACCTTGCATAAGCCAGCGTAGCGACGGCTAGCGCGCTGGCGGTGGCCGGCTGGGCAGCGAGCGACTCGGAGCGGTCTTGAAGACGCTGTGCCGACCCGCTCCGACCGGCCCCTCGTCCGGCGCTGCGCGCCACCTTCTCCTGTGGGGAGAAGGATTGCCAGCGCGATGCCCCTGCCCTGCGGACTGCTGGGCGGGTTGGGATCCCTTGCCGATCACGAGAGCGATGCCTCCACGGGCGAGGCACGGAGTGTCCAACAACGCTGCCCGGGTCTCTGACCCACAGAGCCTGCCGCCCGAGCCGACTGCGCAGTGTCTTCATCGTGTGCAAGGCCTGCGTTGCCCACCCCAGCGTTCGTCACTGTCAGCGCTGTGTTGTCAGGCGCAGCATGCGCGAGTTCTGAGTTCCGGAGTGTCCGCATGCGCCCCTTGATTGCACTGATTCCCCTGCTGCTGGGTCTTGCCTCGCCGGGCCTGCAGGCGTTCGAGGTCGAGGAAGCCAGCATCGACCAGCTCGCCGCCGCGCAGGCCGCCGGCACGGTCAGTTCACAGGACCTGGTGCGCGCCTACCTTGAGCGCATCGAGGGCATCGACCGTGCGGGGCCGCGGATCAACGCCGTCATCGAACTGAACCCGGACGCGCTGAAGATCGCCGAAGCACTCGACGCCGAACGCGCTGCGGGCACGCTGCGCGGGCCTCTGCACGGGATACCGATCCTGCTGAAGGACAACATCGACACCGGCGACGCCATGCAGACCTCGGCCGGCTCGATCGCCCTGGTGGGCGAGCCCGCCGCGCAGGACGCCACCGTCGCTGCGCGCCTGCGCCAGGCCGGCGCGGTGATCCTCGGCAAGACCAACCTCAGCGAGTGGGCCAACTTCCGCGGTCGCCGCAGCAGCAGCGGCTGGAGCAGCCGCGGTGGCCAGACGAAGAATCCGTATGCGCTGGAGCGCTCGCCCTGCGGCTCGTCCTCGGGCAGCGGCGCGGCGGCGGCAGCCAGTCTGGCTGCAGCGACGATCGGCACCGAGACCGACGGCAGCATTCTCTGCCCGAGTTCGGTCAACGGCCTCGTCGGCATCAAGCCCAGCATCGGCCTCGTCAGCCGCGCCGGCATCGTGCCGATCAGCAGCAGCCAGGACACCGCCGGGCCGATGGCGCGCAGCGTGCGCGATGCGGCCCTGCTGCTGCAGGCCATCGCGGGCAGCGATCCGCGTGATGCATCGACAGTGGACAGCGGCGCGCCTGAAGTCGACTACCTCGCGGCGCTGGATGCGGGCGCGCTGAAAGGCGCGCGCATCGGCGTGGTGCGCGAGCTGGCTGGGTTCCACCGCGGCGTCGACGCGCGCTTCGAGGCGGCCATCGAGGCCCTGCGCGCGGCCGGTGCGGAGATCGTCGACAACGTGAGCCTGCCGACCCGCGCCGAGGCTTCGGGCAACGAGCTGACCGTGCTGGTGCATGAGTTCCGCGACGAGCTGAACGCCTACCTCGCCACCCGCAGCGGCGTGCCGGTGAAGACCATCGACGAGGTCATCGCCTTCAACAGCGCGCGTGCCGACGCGGTGCTACGCTGGTTCGGCCAGCAGTGGATGGAGCAGGCCGCAGCCAGCGGCGGCATGCAGGCGCCGGCATACCTGCGCGCCCGCGACGACGCGCGTCGACTCGCAGGGCCGGAGGGCATCGATGCGGCGATGGCCAAGCACGATCTCGATGCGCTGATCGGCCCCAGCACCGGGCCGGCCTGGCGCGTCGACTGGGTCAACGGTGACAGCCCCAGCGGCGGCAGCTCGGGCATGGCGGCGATTTCGGGCTATCCCAGCATCAGCGTGCCGATGGGCCAAGTGCACGGCCTGCCGGTGGGTCTGACCCTGTTCGGCGCCAAGTTCAGCGAGGCCAAGCTGATCGGCTATGCGTATGCGTTTGAACAGGCCACGCAGTGGCGCAAGCCGCCAACGTATGCGGAGCGCGGGCCGGCGGGGGCGGAGGAGTAGCGCGCTTCGCGGCACGGGGCTCGCCGGCTGTTTGTAGGAGCGAGCTTGCTCGCGACCCGAAGCCTGCCACAGGAGCAAAGACCCGCGTCGCCTGCAAGCAGGCTCCTACAAGAGAGTCAGCGAGGCTCCGGGATCCACGCGCGTGGAATCGTCCGCGGCTTCTGCGAATCCCGAATCCCAAATCCCGAATCCCCGCTCTTCAGCCCAACCCGTCCACAAACTCGAGAATCGCCCGCAGGCAGTCCTCTGTGTGGCTGATGAAGGGCGCATGCCCCGCGCCCTCGATGCACAGATAGCGCGCGCCGGGCTGCAGCTCGGCGGCGGCACGCATGGCGGCGGGCGGGACCAGGCGATCGCGGCGGCCGGCGATCCACAGGCTGGGCACGTCGAGCGTGCGCAGCTCTTCGCGCAGGTCGACGTGGCCGAGCATGGCCAGGCCCTGCAGCAACGCGGCCTGCGCCGGCTCGCTGCGCTCGAACACGCAGGCGCGCAGGATCTTCAGCACCTCGCGACCGTGTTCGCTGCCGATCGCCTCCAGACTCAGAAAACGCTCCAGCGTGCCGCGGTAGTCGCGCCCCAGCTCGTCAGCGAACTGCTCGAAGATCTCGGGCGAGACCGCCTGCGGCCAGTCCGGCCCACGCACGAAGCACGGCGAGCTGGCGATGGCGATCAGGCCCTGCACGCGGCCCGGCTGCTCGATCGCCGCCTGCAGCGCGATCTGCCCGCCCAGGGACCAGCCCAGCCAGGGCGCGGGCGGCACAACCTGGGCAATGCGCGCGGCGGCATTGGCAAGATCGAGGTCGTCACGCTCGGTGCTGAATCCGTGACCTGGCAGGTCGACGAGATGCAGTTCGTGGTGTTCGGAAAGGCGCTCGATCAGGGGTGCGAACACGCCGCTGTGCATGGCCCAGCCGTGGATGAGGACAAGCGGTGGGCCGTGGCCCTGTAGTTCGATGTGCATGGAGAGCCGGGATTCGGGATTCGGGATTCGGGCTTGAGAGTCTATGGCCCGCGCCATCGCCGAGAAGGTCGACGCCTGCTGCCCTTCTCCCCGCGGGAGACGGTGGCGCGCAGCGCCGGATGAGGGGCCGTTCAGGGCGCGGACCTGCAGCATTCAGATAGCCCGCTGTGCCACATGGGCGAACCTCAGGCTTCCGGCGCTGCCTCGGGCACACGCTCGCCGCGCGCGCCAGCCAATCCGGAGTCCCCACTGCCCGCTGCCCGCTTCTCCAGCCCCAGCTCGGCCAGCGCGGCCAGCAGTCGATCCACATCCGCTTCGCTGTGAGCCGCTGACAGGGTGATGCGAAGGCGCGCGCTGCCTTCCGGCACGGTCGGCGGGCGGATCGCGCTGACCAGCAGGCCGCGCGACTCCAGCTCACGCGCGGCATACAGCGCCCGCGCTTCGTCGCCGAGCAGGAGCGGCTGGATGGGCGTGCCCGATTCGATCATCGGCAGACGCAGACGGCGTGCGCCGCGGCTGAAGCGCGCGATCAGGCCGGCCAGATGGAAGCGTCGCCAGGGTTCGCTCTGCAGGGTACGAAGGTTGGCGCGGGTGGCCGCGGCGACCGCGGGCGGCATGGCCGTGGTGTAGAGGTAGGGCCGCGCGCTTTCGGCGAGGGCATCGATCACTTCGGCCGGCCCACAGACCGCGGCACCGTAGCCGCCGAGCGCTTTGCCGAGGGTCAGCATCAGCAGAGGCACCTGCTTCACGCCGAGCCCGGCAGCGGCCACCGAACCGCGCCCGCCGGGGCCGACCACGCCGAGCCCGTGGGCATCGTCCACGAACAGCAGGGCGTTCTCAGCGCGGGCGACAAGCGCCAGATCCTTCAGCGGGGCGAGATCGCCGTCCATGCTGAACACGCCGTCGGTCGCCAGCAGGGCGGCCGCTTCGGGGCGCGAGCGCAGCTGGCGCAGGGCGGCTTCGGCATCAGCGTGCGGGTAACGCTTCAGTTCACAGCCGGCGAGCTTGGCCCCATCCAGCAGGCAGGCATGGTTGAGCCGGTCCTGCACGCAGAGGTCGTCGCGACCCAGCAGGGTCTGCAGCACGGCGAGGTTGGCAAGATAGCCCGAGCCGAACAGCAGGGCCTTCGGATAGCCGACGAAGGCCGCCAGCTCGGCCTCCAGCGCGGCGTGCTCGGCGTGGTGGCCGCAGACCAGGTGCGAAGCCGTGCTGCCAACGCCGTGCCAGGCAGCCGATTCCTGCAGTGCGGCGGTGGCGTCGAGGCTGCGGGCCAAGCCCAGATAATCGTTGCTGCAGAAGTTGATCAGCTCGCGGCCGTCGATCCAGACCCGCGTACCCTCGGCGCGCTCGATCGTGCGCCGGCTGCGCGAGCGCTTCTGGGCGGCGCGCACGCCGCGGGCCTCGGCCAGCGCGGTGAGTAGCGACGGCCGGGCCATGGCGATCAGGCCGCCGAGTCGACGGCGTTCAGATCGACATGCACGTGCTCGCCCTGGGCGGGCGCGGGCATCGGCCTCAAGCCCAGACGTGCGAACAGGGCCTGGTCCTTCTGCGTGTCCGGATTGCCGGTGGTGAGCAGCTTCTCGCCGTAGAAGATCGAGTTGGCGCCGGCCATGAAGCACAGCGCCTGCAGCTCGTCGCTCATGTCCTCGCGGCCGGCCGAGAGGCGCACCATCGAAGCCGGCATCAGGATGCGGGCCACCGCGATCGTGCGCACGAACTCCAGCGGGTCGATCTCCTCGGTGCCGTGCAGCGGCGTGCCGGGCACTTGCACCAGACGGTTGATCGGCACCGAGTCCGGATGTTCGGCCATGTTGGCCAGGGTCTGCAGCAGGCCGGCGCGGTGCTCGCGGGTCTCGCCCATGCCGACGATGCCGCCGCAGCAGGTCTTCATGCCGACCCGGCGCACCTGCTCAAGCGTGTCCAGGCGATCCTGGTACTCGCGGGTGCGGATCACGCTGTCGTAGAACTCCGGCGCGGTGTCGAGGTTGTGGTTGTAGTAGGCGAGCCCCGCGGTCTTCAGGCGCTCGGCCTGTTCGGGCGTCAGCATGCCGAGCGTGGCGCAGGTCTCAAGGCCCAGCGCATTGACGCCTTCGATCATGGCGGCGACCTTCTCGACATCGCGGTCCTTCGGCGAGCGCCAGGCCGCGCCCATGCAGAAGCGGGTGGCGCCAGCAGCTTTCGCGGCTTTCGCCTTCTCCAGCACCGCGTCGAGCTCCATCAGCTTGTGCGCGTTCAGGCCGGTGGCGTAGCGCGCGGCCTGCGGGCAGTAGCTGCAGTCCTCGGGACAGCCGCCGGTCTTGACGCTCAAGAGGGTGGAGATCTGCACCTCGTCCGGGTTGAAATGCGCGCGGTGGACGCTTGCAGCGCGGAACAGAAGCTCGTGGAAGGGCAGCGCGAACAGCGCGACCGCTTCTTCGCGGGTCCAGTCGTGACGGAGGGCGGAAGCCATGCGTGAAACTCCCCGCGGACAGCGCGGACAAAGAGGCGGAAGTCTGGAAACCCCTGCTGTGCCTGTCAACTCGGCGCTTGCGGGTGCTCTGCAGTGAACGCCGGCGTATGGAGCTGGCGCCGCCCGCTGCAGGCCTTGACCCGGCTGCTGCTGCCGCCGCGCTGCCTGCACTGTGGAGCGCCGGGCGCAGACAGCCGCGACCTGTGCGCCGACTGCCGTGATTCACTGCCGCACAACCCCTGCGCCTGCCCGCGCTGCGCGCTGCCGATCGCGCAGCCGGCGCCGGCCTGCGGGCGCTGCCTCAAGCGCCCGCCGCCGGCGAGCGCGGCGCTGGCGCCCTTCGTGTATGACGATCCGCTCGACCGCTGGCTGCCGCGCTTCAAGTTCGCCCGCGATCTGGCGGCCGGCCGCGTGCTGGCGGATCTGCTGCTCGAAGACCCGCGACTGCCTGCGCTGACCGCAGGCGTCGACGCCCTGGTGCCGCTGCCCCTGCATCGAGCGCGGCTGGCCGAACGCGGCTACAACCAGGCACTGGAGCTGGCGCGGCCGCTGGCGCGCGCCTTCGATCTGCCGCTGCGGCAGGACTGGCTGCAGCGGGTGCGCGCCACCGCACCGCAGACTGGCCTCGACGCCCGCGCGCGCCGGCGCAACCTGCGCGCCGCCTTCGTCGCGAGTGCCGCGATGCGCGGACAGCGCGTGCTGCTGATCGACGACGTGATCACCACCGGCAGCTCGATGCTCGAAGCCACTCGCGCGTGTCGCCGTGCGGGGG
Organism: Lysobacterales bacterium; assembly: GCA_046318115.1. Lineage (GTDB taxonomy): Bacteria > Pseudomonadota > Gammaproteobacteria > Xanthomonadales > Xanthomonadaceae > Aquimonas. Next base: position 63,406 of record JBKCVA010000034.1, read on the forward strand.
CGATCGAAGTGCGGGTGCTGGCGGTGGCGCGGGCGCCCTTGGGCGGCAGGCGCTGACCGTCGCGAACGTCCGCGTGCGCAACGGCACCAGGGGTGGGCCGTGCCCCGCGATGGAAGAGCGTGCGAACCCATCGGGTGAGTCTTGACCCACCGGCGCTGGACGCTCGCCTCGGTCCAACACACGCACGGCCCCGGGCCGTTGCCGAACCGGGCTTCAAAGCCGAGGGCCAGCCGCGCAGCCGAACCGGGGGGTTCTCGGGTTGCTGCGGCAATCAGACGTCCACGAAGGCGTCGAGGACGATGCGACGCGGGATGACCGGGGCAAGAATCACCGCCACGGTGGGTCAAGACCCACCCTATGCATCCCCTATCCCCTCGGGTTGGGTTCGCACCACCGATTGAGGCGCCCGTGACCGCATAGAGTGGGTCTTGACCCACCGGCGCTGGACCCTCGCCTCGGTCGCCCCGCCAAGCGGCCACGCTAGGACTTGCCGAGCCCCAGATCGATGACCGCGCCGGCGAACACCACCAGGCCGACCCAGTTGTTCTGCAGAAAGGCCTTGAAGCAGGCCTCGCGCGCGCGGCTGCGGGCCTGCCAGAACTGCCAGACAATCAGCGCTGCGGCGACAGCCAGACCGAGATTCCAGTACAGCCCCAGCTCGGCGCGCTGGCCAACCAGCATCAGGGTGAGCAGGAAGCTCGCCTGCAGCACGCCGATGCCGATCAGGTCCGCGTCGCCGAGCAGAATCGCGGTCGACTTCGCGCCCACGCGGCGATCGTCCTCGCGGTCGACCATGGCGTACCAGGTGTCATAGGCGGTGCTCCACAGCACATTGGCCAGGAACAGCAGCCAGGCCAGCGGCGGCACTTCGCCGGTCACGGCGGCAAAGCCCATCGGGATCGACCAGCCGAAGGCGATGCCCAGATAGACCTGCGGAAAGAAGGTGTAGCGCTTCAGCAGCGGGTAGGTCGCGGCCAGTACCGCAGCGATGCACGCCAGCCCGATGGTCAGCGCATTGGTGAACAGCACGAGCACGAAGGCCACCGCCATCAGCACCGCGAACACCGCCAGCGCCTCGCGCGGGGGCACCGCGCCGCTGACGATCGGCCGCTCGCGGGTGCGCGCCACCGAACCGTCCAGCCAACGGTCGTGGTAGTCGTTGATCACGCAGCCGGCCGAGCGCGTCAGCCAGACTCCGGCAACAAAGATGGCCAGCGTACCCAGCGGCGGAAAGCCTTCGGCCGCCAGCCACAGGCCCCACAGGGTCGGCCACAGCAGCAGCAGCCAGCCGATCGGGCGGTCCGCACGCACCAGCGTCCACCAGTGCGGCAGGCGCTCGCGCCACCAGGCGCTGCTGTAGCGCTCGATGGGCGCTGCTGGCGCAGGCGCGCGGTGCG
>JBKCVA010000035.1:0-13935 GCA_046318115.1 Lysobacterales bacterium
ATGCTGGAGCGCCCGACTCAGCCGCACCGCCATGAATTCAAACCGCCGTCGCCTGCTGCGCGTCGCCGTCGCCTCCGTCGGCGCGGCGGCGCTCGGCCTGTCCGCCGGCCTGAGGCCGACCTCGGCCCAGGAGGCCGTCGAGACCTTCGATCTCGACTGGCACGATGCCGCGCGCGACCGGGCGGTGCCGGTCCGGCTCTACCTGCCGCGCGTGGCCGAGTCCGGCACGCGCCTGCCGCTGGTGGTGTTCTCCCACGGCATCGGCGGCTCGCGCAGCGGCTACAGCTACCTTGGAGCACACTGGGCGGCGCAGGGCTGCGCCAGCCTGCACCTGCAGCACGTCGGCAGCGACCGCAGCCTCTGGGGCGATGGCAGCCCGTTCGCGCTGGTGGGCCGATTGCAGGGTGCCGCCCAGGCCTCCGAGGCGATCGCCCGTGTGCACGACCTGCGCTTCGCCCTCGACACGCTGCTGGCTGATGCCCTCGGCGCGCGCATCGACGCGCGGCGCATCGTCGCAGCCGGCCACTCGTATGGCGCGAACACCACGCTGCTGGCGGCCGGGGCGCGCATCGAGCGCGGGGGTCACTCGATCGACCTGCGGGAGCCGCGCCTGCGGGCCGCGATCGTGATCTCGGCCCCGCCGTTCTACGGCGAGGCCTCGCCGCGGCGCATCCTCGAGCCGATCCGCATCCCGAGCCTGCACGTCACCGCGACCGAGGACGTCATCCGCATCCCGGGCTACTACAGCGGCGCCGAGGACCGCCTAGCGGTGTTCGACGCGATCGGCGGGCCGCGCAAGACGCTGGCGGTGTTCGCGGGGGGCTCGCACAGCATGTTCACCGACCGCCCCGGCACCGGCGGGGTGGAGCTCAACGCGCAGGTCAAGACGGCGACCCGGGAACTGACGGGCGCCTTCCTGCGCAGCGTGCTCGACGACGACGACAGCGGGCTGCTCGCCTGGCCGCAGCGGCACGCATCGATCGTGGCGCGGTTCGTCGCGCCGGCCTGACCCCGCATCGCGGACCGGATCCAGGGCCGCAGCGGCCGCCCGGTCGGCAACGCATCGCGGAACCCGGAACGACCCAGGAGCATCCCGCGCGATACTCGGGGCTGCCGCGGCCTCCGGCGCGTCCGACGCCGCATCCGTACCCTGCGCCTCCGATGACCCGTCCGCCCCCGTCCGCCGCGAGGCCGCCTCCGCCCGAGCCCGAGCCCGCCGCGCCGATCCGCGTCGAGCCCTGCGGCGATGCCTGGGTGATGGTCGATTGGGGGCCGCATCCGCAGGCCAACGTCGCGGCGCGCGCTCTCGCCGCACGCCTGCGCACCGTTGCGCAGCCGTTCTGCGCCGAGGCCGTCGCCGGCGTGCGCACGCTCGCCGTGCGCATCGCCGTCGACGACACGGCGATTCCGCGTGCCCACCAGCGCGAGGCCGCGCTCGACTGGCTGCGCGCGACCGCGTCCGAGGCCCTCGGCTGGCAGGCGCCCGCGGGCGGGCAGGTGGTGCTGCCGGCCTGCTACGACCCGTCGATGGCCCCCGACCTGGATGAGGTCGCAGCCGCCACCGGCCTGACCACCGCCGAGGTCGTAGCGATCCACAGCGGCTGCACGTTCACCGCGGAGGTCGTCGGCTTCATGCCAGGATTCGCCTATCTCGGCGGTCTGGATCCGCGGCTCAAGCTCGATCGCCGCGCCTCGCCGCGGCCGCGGGTACCCGAGGGCGGCATTGCGATCGCCGGCCTGCAGACGGCGGTCTACCCGAGCCCCACGCCGGGCGGCTGGAGCCTGATCGGGCGCTGCCCGCTGCGGCTGTTCGATCCGGCGCGCACGCCGCCGGCGCTGTTGAACGAGGGTGACACGCTGCGTTTCGAGCCGATCGACGCGGCGAGCTTCGAGCGCCTGTGGGCCGCGCGATGAGCGAGCAGGACGCCGTGATCGAGGTCGTGAAGGCCGGCCTGCTCGACAGCGTGCAGGACCTCGGCCGCCCGGGCCAGGCGCGCATCGCGCTGTCGCGTGGCGGGGCGATGGACCGATCGGCGATGACGCTCGCCAACGCGCTCGTCGGCAACGCGCCGGACGAAGCGGGCCTGGAGATCACCGGCCCCGGCCCCACGCTGCGCTTGCATTGCGACCTCTGGCTCGTGACCGTCGGCGCCCGCCACGCGGTCTCGCGGCTGCCGGGCGAGGCCGGCGGAGCGCTCGCCGTCCCGACCGGCCGGCCAGTGTTCGTCCCCGCCGGCAGCGTGCTGCGCTGGCAGGCGCCATCGGCGGGCTGGCGCAGCTGGATCGCCATGGCCGGCGGGCTGGCCCTGCCGGCGGTGATGGCGAGCCGCAGCGCGCACCTGGCCTCCGGCATCGGACCGGCGCGCCTCGAGGCCGGTCGTCGGCTGCCGCTGCACCCTCGGGCCGCCGAGCTGTCCCACCGCCGCGCGGCGGCGGTGCTCGGCCTGCCGGACGACCCCGAGGCGACGCCGCCGTGGCGGCGCACCGCGCCCCGCTGGCAGGTCACCGAGGACCTGCCGCCCGAGTGGCCGGTGATCGAACTGCCGGTGCTGGCCGGTCGGCACCACGGGCTGCTGTCCGAGGCGGCCCGCGACGCGCTGTTCGAGCAGGACTGGACCGTCGGCGCGCAGAGCAACCGGCAGGGCCTGCGCCTGCATGGCCCGGCCCTCGACACCCGCGGCCTGCCGCAGCTCGCCAGCGAGCCGGTGAGCGTCGGCACGGTGCAGCTGCCGCCGGCCGGCGAGCCGGTGATCCTGCTGGCCGAGCACCAGACCACCGGCGGCTATCCTCGCATCCTCGAGGTGGCCAGCGCCGCCGAGCATCTGCTCGCCCAGGCAGGCGCAGGCTGCCGGGTCCGGTTCCGGCGGGTCGGCCTGGACGAGGCCGACGCGCTGGCGCGCCGCAGGGCGCGCGAACTCGAACTGCGGCTGGCCGGCGTGCGCCAGGCCTGCGCCTATCCCGAAGACTGAGGCTTCCCGACGCCATGAGCACACCCCGGACATCCATCGACCTGAACGCCGACATGGGCGAGAGCTTCGGCGCCTGGCACATGGGCGACGACGCCGCCCTGATGCCCTGCGTCACCTCGGCCAACGTCGCCTGCGGCTTCCACGCCGGCGACCCGTCGACCATCGCCGCGACGGTCGCGCTCGCGCTCCGCCACGGCGTCGCTATCGGCGCGCATCCGAGCCTGCCCGACCTGCAGGGCTTCGGGCGCCGCACGATGCAGGTGACCGAGGACGAGGTCTACGGCATGACGCTGTACCAGGCGGGCGCGGTGCGCGCCTTCGTCGAGGCGGCGGGCGGGCGCCTGCACCACCTCAAGGCCCACGGCGCGCTCTACAACATGGCCGCGAAGGACGTGGCGCTCTCGCGCGGGCTGGTTCGCGCGGTCAAGGCGCTGGGCGGCGGCCTGAAGATGTACGTGCTGTCGGGCAGCCCGATGGAGGCGGTCGCGCGCGACGCGGGCGTCGAGGTGCGCAGCGAGGTGTTCGCCGACCGGCGCTACATGCCCGACGGCACGCTCGCCCCGCGCACCCGTCCCGACGCGCTGATCACCGACGAGGCCGAGTCGGTCGCGCAGGTGCTGCGCATGGTCCGCGAGGGCCGCCTCACCGCGGTCGACGGCTCGGTGGTGGCGTTGCGCGCCGACACCGTGTGCATCCACGGCGACAAGCCGACCGCGGTGCCCTTCGTGCAGGCGCTGCGCCGGGCGCTCGCGGCGGAGTCGGTCGAGGTGATGGCGGGCTGAACACCCGGCCTCTCGCCCGCTATCATGCCGGCTCACCGCCGATCCCTGTGCCGGCCGCACGTCATGTCCCGCCTCCCGCCCAAGCCCCCCAGGTCTCCGCAGCCGGTCGCCGACCGCGCCTCGAACCACGCCCATCCCGACCATCCGCGCCTGTCCAAGCGGATGGGCGAGCTCGGCCTGTGCTCGCGCCGCGAGGCCGACGACTGGATCGCCAGGGGGTGGGTGAAGGTCGACGGGCGCGTCGTCAGCGAGCTCGGCACGCGCGTCTCGCCGCAGGCGCGCATCGAGGTCGAGCGCGCGGCCGCGCGCCAGCAGGCCGAGCGGGTGACGATCCTGCTGAACAAGCCGATCGGCTTCGTGTCCGGGCAGGCCGAGGACGGCTACCGGCCGGCCGCGGTGCTGCTGCGCCCCGAGAACCGCTGGGCCGAGGATCCGTCGCCGACCCGCTTCGACCCGACGCACCTGCGGGGCCTGGCGCCCGCCGGGCGCCTCGACATCGACTCGACCGGGCTGCTGGTGTTCACGCAGGACGGGCGCATCGCCAAGCACCTGATCGGCAGCGACTCCGAGGTCGAGAAGGAGTACCTGGTGCGGGTCGAGGGCCGGCTGCCCGAGCGCGGCATGGCGCTGCTGCGCCACGGGCTCGAGCTCGACGGCGTGACGCTGCGGCCCGCCGAGGTCTCGTGGCTGAACGACGACCAACTGCGCTTCGTGCTGCGCGAAGGCCGCAAGCGGCAGATCCGCCGCATGTGCGAGGCCGTCGGCCTCGCGGTGACCGGCCTGAAGCGCGTACGCAGCGGCGGCGTGCCGCTCGGTGCGCTGCCGGTGGGCCAATGGCGCTACCTGCGCCGAGACGAGAGGTTCTGAGTGACGAGCGACACCCCGGCTGCGGCCGCGACCGATCTCCCCGTGATCCGCTGGAGCGAGGAGGGCATCGAGCATGCGGCGCGCTGGCGCTCCGAGCGTGGCGCGCCGCCCCCGAAGAGCGTGGCGATCGCCGACGACACGATGTCCGCGGACGCGGCCTACGGCCTGGCCTGCCAGGGCGTGGCGCTGCTGTGGCGCGGCGACTTCCAGAACGCCCGCCAGATGCTGACCGCGCTGGCCACCCGTGCCGACCGCAGGCCGCGGCGCGCGGTGAAGGCCGGAAAGGCCGCGAAGGGCGGCAAGGACGGCCCGTCCGCGCAGGCCGTCGAAGCTCCCGCGAAGTCGCCGGTCGAGCTCTTCAACCTGCAGCGCCAGGCCCGCTCGCAGCGCGCCCGCACGCTCGGCATGCTGCTGATCCCGCTCGAGGACGGCCACGCGATCCCGCTGCGGCGCGCGCCCGACCTGAAACGCGCCTGCACCGAGGCCTGGGGGCCGGCCGACGGCCCGTCGGTGGTGTCGATGCGCGAGCTGCTCGGCGTGAACGGCGCGCACGAATGGCGCGCCAACGGCATCGAGGTGCCGGCGATCGGCGCGCGCATCCATCCGCACTACGGCGTGTTCGCGCCGACCCGCGCCGAGTACGTCGAGCTGGTGGCGAAGGTGCCGCTGCCGCGTGCGGCCGCCGCGCTCGGCACCGCCTTCGACGTCGGCACCGGCACCGGCGTGCTGGCGGCCGTGCTCGCGAAGCGCGGGCTCGCGAGGATCGTCGCGACCGACATGGATCCGCGGGCGCTCGCCTGCGCCCGCGAGAACGTCGAGCGCCTGGGCCTCGGCGAGCGCGTGGCGGTCGTGCAGGCCGACCTGTTCCCCGAGGGCCGTGCCGAGCTCGTCGTCTGCAACCCGCCGTGGGTGCCCGCGCGTCCGAGCTCGCCGCTCGAGCACGGCGTCTACGACGCCGACGGCCGCATGCTCGAGGGCTTCCTGTCCGGGCTCGCCGCGCACCTCGCGCCCGGCGGCGAGGGCTGGCTGATCCTGTCCGACCTCGCCGAGCACCTCGGCCTGCGCACCCGCGCCGAACTGCTCGCGGCGATCGAGGCCGCGGGCCTGAAGGTGCTCGACCGCATCGACGTCAGGCCCGCGCACAAGCGGGCCTTCGATGCGACCGATCCGCTGCACGCGGCGCGCTCGCGCGAGACCACCTCGCTCTGGCGGCTCGCCGCGGTGTCCGCCTAGGGCTCACGCCCCGGGTACGCGCGGTCCGGCGCGGTCCGGCGCGCGGGCCTTTGCCCGCACTATCGTCATCGTATTGTCACGAAGCATCGCTATTCTTCCATATTCCTGGAACTCTAAAAGGGCGCTGCGGTCCCCGCCGCGCCCCGGCACCAAGTCACCATGCGCGTCGGCATCAACGGAATGGGTCGGATCGGCCGCCTGGCCCTGCGCGCCGCCTTCGGAGCGGCCGAGCGCGGCGCAGACGACCCGCGGGCGGGCAACCGCCTGGAGGTCGTCCACGTCAACGAGATCAAGGGCGGGGCGGCGGCGATCGCGCACCTGCTCGCCTTCGACTCGGTGCAGGGCCGCTGGCGCACCGACATCGCCGCCGAGGGCGAGGACGCCATCCGCGTCGGTCTGCACCGGCTGCGCTACACCGCGCAGGGGAGCACCGACGCGATCCCCTGGGGCGATCTGGGCGTGGACCTGGTGCTGGAGTGCACCGGCAGGTTCCTGACCCCCGAGACGCTGCAGGGTCACCTCGATCGCGGCGCGAAGCGCGTGATCGTCGCCGCACCGGTCAAGGTCGGCGACGTGCTCAACGTCGTCGTGGGCGTCAACGACGGCCTGTACGATCCCGCCCGCCACCGCATCGTCACCGCCGCATCCTGCACGACGAACTGCCTCGCGCCGGTGGTCAAGGTCGTGCACGAGGCGATCGGCATCCGCCACGGTCAGATCACCACCATCCACGATCCGACCAACACCAACGTCGTCGTGGATGCACCGCACAAGGACCTGCGCCGCGCCCGCAGCGCGATGACCAGTCTCGCCCCCACCACTACCGGCAGCGCCACCGCGATCGCGCTGATCTACCCGGAGCTGCGCGGCAAGCTGAACGGTCATGCGGTGCGCGCGCCGGTGCTCAACGCCTCGCTGACCGACTGCGTCTTCGAGATGAAGCGCGAGACCAGCGCCGAGGAGGTCAACGCGCTGTTCGAGCAGGCCGCGCGCGGCCCGCTCGCCGGCATCCTCGGCTACGAGACGCGCCCGCTCGTCAGCGCCGACTACGCGCGCGACACGCGCAGCGCGATCGTCGACGCGCCGTCCACGATGGTCACTGACGGCACGCTGCTCAAGGTCTACGCCTGGTACGACAACGAGATGGGCTACGCCTGCCGCATGGTGGACCTGGCCTGCCATCTGCAGCAGCAGGGGGTGTAATGTCAGCTCAGGCCAGCAGCAGCGGGCCCGCCAGTCGAGGAGCACGTGACTACGCCATCGTCACCGCCGCCTACTGGGGCTTCACGCTCACGGATGGCGCGCTGCGCATGCTGGTGCTGCTGCACTTCTACCGGCTCGGCTACTCCCCCTTCACGCTGGCCTTCCTGTTCCTGCTGTACGAGGCCGCTGGGGTGGTGGCCAACCTGGTGGGCGGCTGGCTGGCCACGCGCTACGGCATCGCCCGCATGCTGGCCGTGGGGCTGGGCACGCAGATCCTGGGCTTTCTGATGCTGTCGGCCTTGTCACCGGACTGGACGGTGGCGGCTTCGGTGGCCTGGGTGGTGGGTGCGCAGGGCCTGTGCGGCGTGGCGAAGGACCTGACCAAGACGGCCAGCAAGTCGGCCATCAAGCTCACGGCCAGCCAGGCCACGGGCCAGCTCTTCAAGTGGGTGGCTTTCTTCACCGGCAGCAAGAACGCCATGAAGGGCATCGGCTTCTTCCTGGGAGGAGTGCTGCTGCAGGCCCTGGGATTCACCAACGCCCTGTGGGCCATGGCCGCGCTGCTGTCGCTGGTGTTCGTGGGCGTGGTGGGCTTCGTGCCACCGCTGATGGGCAAGAGCAAGGCGTCCAAGTCAGCCCGTGAACTCTTCGCCAAGAGCCGGGCCATCAACTTGCTGGCCGCCGCGCGGGTGGCCCTGTTCGGCGCGCGCGATGTGTGGTTCGTGGTGGGCGTACCCGTGTTCCTCTACGCCTCGGGCTGGAACTTCACGATGGTGGGTGCGTTCCTCGCGCTGTGGACCATCGGCTACGGTGTCGTGCAGGCCGCGGCACCGGCCATCGTGCGGCGCAGCGAAGACGGCCTCACACGCGAAGTGCCTGCGGCCCGCGCCTGGTCGGCCCTGCTGGCCGCCGTGCCGCTGGTGCTGGCCGGCCTGGTGTGGGCACAGGTGCCTCAGCTGACCTGGGTGGTGGTGGCCGGTCTGGCGGTGTTTGGCGCGGCCTTTGCCATCAACTCCTCGGTGCACTCGTACCTGATCCTGGCTTATGCCGGCTCGGAGAAGGCGGCCGAAGACGTGGGGTTCTACTACGCGGCCAACGCCTTGGGCCGCTTCTTCGGCACGCTGATGTCAGGGCTGCTGTACCAGTGGGGCGGGCTGTCGTGGTCGCTGCTGGGTTCCGGGCTCATGCTGCTGGCCTGCTGGGCAGTGACGCTGGCGCTGCCCACCCGTTTGCCTTTGGAGGGCCCGCGTTCATGAGCGCCTCCATTCTCGACACCGCCACAGTGCTGGTGCCCGGCTCCTTGTCCGAGGCCCAGGCGGTGGCTGCGCTGGCCGCCCTGGCCCAGCCCGCCCGTCTGCGCGTGTTCCGCGCCCTGGTGGGTGCGGACCCCGAGGGGATGACGCCGGGCGTGCTGGCCGCCACCCTGGGCGTGCCTTCCTCCACCTTGTCGTTTCACCTCAAGGGCCTGGCAGACGCCGGCCTGGTGCAGGCCGAGCGCCAGGGCCGGCATCTGGTGTACCGCCCGCTCATCGCACAGATGAACGAACTCATCGCCTACCTGACCGACCACTGCTGCGGCGGCCAACCCTGCGGGCTGGTCACGCTCTCCCCTTCCACCTGCTGCTGAAACGAGGCATCCATGACCGAACGCATCCGTCACGTCCTGTTCGTGTGCTCCCACAACTCCGCCCGCTCCATCATGGCCGAGGGCATCCTGCGCAATCTCGGCCGCGGGCGCTTTGTGGCCCACTCCGCAGGCAGCCATCCCGCCGATCGGGTGCACCCCATGGCTCTGCGCACCCTGCAGGAGATGCGCCTGCCCACCGAGGGCTACCGAAGCAAGGATTGGGCCGAGTTCGCCCAGGCAGGCGCGCCGACACTCGACTTCGTGCTGACCGTGTGCGACAAGGCCGCCGGAGAAGCCTGCCCGGTGTGGCCGGGACAGCCCATGACGGCGCACTGGGGCGTGGCCGACCCTGCGGCCTTCCAGGGCACAGAGGAAGAAACGGCCAAGGTGTTCTGGGACACCGCCTCGGTGCTCAAGCGGCGGATCGAACTGATGCTGGCCTTGCCCATGGAGGCGCTGGACAGCTTGTCACTGCAGCAGCAGATGCGTGACATCGGCACGCGCTGAACATCGGCAACCAAGGGCGCCACATGGGCCTGTTCGAACGCTTCCTCAGCCTGTGGGTGGCCCTGGGCATCGGCGCTGGGGTCGCGCTCGGGCTCACCGTCCCCGGCCTGTTCCAAGCCGTGGCGGCGCTCGAAGTGGCGCACGTCAACCTGGTGGTGGCCGTGTTCATCTGGATCATGATCTACCCGATGATGGTTCAGATCGACTGGGGCGCCGTGCGCGCGGTCGGCCGGCGCCCTCGAGGTCTGGCGCTGACCCTGGTGGTGAACTGGCTCATCAAGCCATTCACCATGGCGGGACTCGGGGTGCTCTTCTTCCAGTTCGTCTTTGCAGGATGGGTGTCGCCGGCGGATGCGCAGCAGTACATCGCCGGGATGATCCTGCTGGGGGTGGCCCCCTGCACCGCCATGGTTTTCGTCTGGAGCCAACTGGTTCGGGGCGACCCGAACTACACGCTCGTGCAGGTGTCGGTCAACGACCTCATCATGGTGGTGGCCTTCGCGCCGATTGCCGCGTTCCTGCTGGGGGTGACCGAACTCACGGTGCCCTGGACGACCCTGTTGCTGGCCACCGTGCTCTACGTGGTGCTGCCGCTGCTGGCCGGCATGGCCACGCGGACCATGCTGGAGCGGCGGTCTGAGCAGGCGGTCAGCGCCTTCACCGCCCGACTCAAGCCCGCGGCCGTAGCGGGGCTCATCGCCACCGTGGTGCTGCTGTTCGGCCTGCAAGCCCCCACCCTGGTGGCACAGCCTTTCATCATCGTGCTGATCGCCGTGCCGCTGGTGCTGCAGAGCTACGGCGTGTTCGCCATCAGCTGGCTTGGCGCGCGTTGGCTGAAGCTGCCGCACAACATTGCCGGGCCGGCCTGCCTGATCGGCACCAGCAACTTCTTCGAACTGGCCGTGGCCGTGGCCATCTCACTGTTCGGCCTGCACTCCGGCGCCGCCCTGGCCACGGTGGTGGGCGTGCTGGTGGAGGTGCCGGTGATGTTGTCGCTGGTGTGGTGGGTGAACAGGGAGCGTTCAAAGGGCTGACTTCCCGAGCAAGAAGTTATCCCACAGCACTTCTGCTTGGGGCGCATGCGTGGAAACTCGAAGCATCAGGGTCAGATAGCGGCAGCCCGATGCGCTGCCAACAGCAGCACCCCACACGGTGCCCTCTCCACCAGCCGTCGCACCACGTGCGCTTGCCACCACTGGTGTGAAAAAGGCGCCTCGGGTCGGTGGGCGATGACCAGCAGGCTGGCCGCCTCCGTTTTTGCCATTCTGATGATCTCGTCAACGCAAGATCCCTCGATGGCAACGGCGTCGGCGCGCAGTCCGCGAGATCGCAGGTGATCGGCACCACGTTCGAGGATGAAGCGCAGGTGAGCTCGTTCAGCCGCCTCTACCTCCGGAAAGGCCGAAGCTGCTGCAGGTTGCTCCGCCGAAGACGCTGGCTCCTGCATCACGGCGACCAGCAGGAATATGGCATCTGGCCAGCGGCCCAGGACCTCAGCATTCAAGAGCTGCTGCTGACCCAGCGCGTTGCCGTCGTAGACCATGATGATGCAGGGCGGCAGGGCAGGGGCACCGGTCGGGGTAGCTGTGGTCAATGGAATCTCCTGCGTCTTCGGTGGAAGACTGACCTTGCAGAGTAGGCGTGATCTGTGAAAGGTTCTTGACGCCATGACTCTTGGTTTCGCTTGAAACGTCACGATGGCTTCATGAATGCTCCCTAACCTCAGGCTTACAGAGCCTGAAATCAACAGGCCATCAGGCACCGGGAGGAATTGAGCAGGACACCCAGGTGGGGACCGAGCAATGGCAGCGCAGACATGGGAGCCCGCAGACGGCGATTGCCTGCGGCGTACGCGAGAGCAAAAGGGAATCGACCGCACGACCCTGGCGCGCCGGGCCTGCCTGTCAGTCCCGCAAGTGATGCAGTTGGAAGAAGGGGGCGCCTGTCATTTCTACACGGTCGCCATCAAGCTGCTGGCAGGGCGACGGGCATGTGCCGTCTTGAACTCCATGCCCGATCGCCCGTCGCATGGCCTTCCTCACCACGACCTGACAAACCCCACAAACGCTTCCAGTTCCTCCGGCGCCAAGGGCGCCACGGAGTCCGGTGTGGATGCACCTGGCGCCCTGAACCAGGAAAGCAGCTCTCGGGAAGTTGCCGACTGACCCGATTGAAGTTCGGTGAATCTTCCCCACCAGTCGATCACCATCAACCCGTCAGCGGCCTCGTTGAACGCCAGCCGAGTGTCGTCATCCAAGCCTCGCCACAGGGCCTGGTCCAGGGGAATGCGGATCTGATCCCGGTAGGCCTCTGCATCGAAACCCTCGACAAGGCTGGTCAGCAGCACCGGCTCGACGTCCTGGAGATGCGTCACCAGATCGTTCAAGGACTCGAACCACATGAAGACCTCAGCGCCTTCCTGCACAAAGTCACCCTGCGCAAGGAAGCCGAACGGTGCCTCACGCGGGTCCCGAAGACGTGCCTCTTCTCCCTTGCGCAACGCTTCTTCCATATGAACCTCCTGTGCGAGACGGTCTGTGCACCCCGAGATGGAGTCTGACGGCCCAATGTGTCAGACACGTTTCGTGCAACAGGGAAGGGATTTCCGCAGAGAAGTTGTCGCCTTTGTCAAACCTTGGTCATGGTGGCGCCCCATGCTCGGCTCAACGCCTTGACCAGGAACTTGACATCATGAGCACCAGTTCACTTCCGTCCTTGCCTGTAGACGATGAGCTTCTCAAGCGTCTGGAGGCCGACCTCATCGACGGGTACGACGAAGAGCTTGAGTTGGAGCTGGAAGACCGCAATGTGGATGCACTGGCGGGACAGCTGGAGGGTGATGGCGAGGCTCATCGGCTTGCACGGCAGACCTACTTCCGCGAACTCTTCCGGCTGCAGGGCGAACTGGTGAAGTTGCAGGACTGGGTGGCACACACTGGCCAGAAGGTGGTCATCGTGTTCGAGGGCCGGGACGCCGCCGGCAAGGGCGGCGTTATCAAGCGCATCACCCAGCGGCTGAACCCGCGTATCGCCCGGGTGGTGGCCTTGCCCGCGCCCAGCAGCCGGGAGCGGACGCAGTGGTATTTCCAGCGCTACGTGTCCCATCTGCCCGCGGCCGGCGAGATGGTGCTGTTCGACCGCAGTTGGTACAACCGTGCCGGTGTGGAGCGGGTGATGGGCTTCTGCAGCGAGGACGACGTGGAAGAGTTCTTCCGGTCCGTGCCGGAGTTCGAGCGCATGCTGGTGCGCAGCGGCATCCTGGTCATCAAGTACTGGTTCTCCATCACTGACGAAGAGCAGCACCTGCGCTTCCTGGGCCGCATTCACGACCCTCTGAAGCAGTGGAAGCTCAGCCCCATGGACCTGGAGAGCCGCCGGCGCTGGGAGGACTACACCCGTGCCAAGGAAGCGATGCTGGAGCGCACCCACATTGCGGAAGCACCCTGGTGGGTGGTGCAGGCGGTGGACAAGAAGCGAGCGCGCCTGAACTGCATCGCGCACCTGCTGTCCCTGATGCCCTACGAGGAAGTGCCCAAGCCCACGGTGGAACTGCCCGAGCGCGTGCGCCACCCCGACTACATCCGCCATCCGGTGTCGGCGCAGATGATCGTGCCCGAGGTGTACTGAAGAACGCGCGCGCAGCCAAGGTGAAGTCCGACGACGCTCAGCCCCTGGGAGAAGCCGCCCCACACGAGCGAGACATCCTGGCCGACGCCAGTACCAAGACCGAGGCGCAGCACTCGATCGGCTCGCTGCTCATCCTGCTGTCCGTGCCCTGTGTGCTGCCCGTGCCCGGCATCGGCAACGTGATGGGCCTGGCGTTGATGGGCGTGGCGCTCCTGATCTGGCGCAGCGGCAGCGCCGGGGTGATCGGCAAACCCAATCTGGCCCGTTCGGTGGCTCTGGACGCACCGCGTCAAGCCCAACTGCTGCGCTGGCTGGAACGACTGGAACATTGGTCGGGCCGCTGGTGTCGGCCACGACTGCAGGCCTTGACGCTGCTGCCGGCCCGCTCCTGGCCGGCGGCGGGAGGGGCGGCGCTGGTGGCGACGATGGGTATCGAGATCTTCCTGCCCATCCCCCTGGGCAACGTGCTCCCTGCCGCAGCGCTCACCCTGCTGGGCCTGGCCTGGAAGCACCGCGACGGCCTGGCCGTGCTGTGGTCGCTGGCGCTGGCGGCCATTGCGCTGGCTTACCCCTTACTGTTGGGGCTGGGAGCGTGGCAGTGGTTAATGACCCCCCTTGTGCAAGGTCTGGGATGGGGAGGGTGAATGCTTGCCGTGGCGATGCGGGGCAAGCTCAAATGAAGCGCCGGCGCAATCGGGCGGACAGCAAATCAATCAAGCTGACGCTCACCACCAGGATGATGAGCACGGCGCAGGTCTGGGCGTACTGGAAGCCACGGATGACTTCGAACAGCACCACGCCGATGCCCCCCGCGCCCACCATGCCCACCACGGAAGCCGAGCGCACGTTGGATTCGAAGCGGTAAAGCGTGAATGAGAGCCATAGTGGCAGGACCTGAGGGATGACCCCGTAGATGACCTCCACCAGCGGGTGGGCCCCAGTGGCCCGAATGCCTTCGACAGGGCGCGGGTCGATCGCCTCCACAGCCTCGGAAAAGAGCTTGGCCAGGGTGCCCGTGGTGTGGACGAACAAAGCCATGACACCGGCGAACGGGCCCAGTCCCACGGCCACGATGAAGAGCAACGCAAACACCATCTCGTTGATGGCGCGGCAGGCGTCC
>JBKCVA010000036.1:0-44211 GCA_046318115.1 Lysobacterales bacterium
TTCCTACGTCAATCAGAGTCTTATGCCGACTGTTCCGCCTATCACGTCGGCCTAATCTGGCGGCCTTTGATGGGGCTGGGGGCAGGGCGATGGGATCGTCGCATCGGCAGGATGCGCAGGCAAGTGCGGCGCCGCGGTTGATGGATCAGGTTCGGAATCGCATGCGTCGCCTTGGCATGGCCCTGCGGACCGAAGAGGCGTACTGCGGTTGGATCGTGCGTTTCATTCGCAGCAACGGCATGCGTCACCCGCGCGAAATGGGCGCCCCTGAGGTCGAGGCGTTTCTGAGCCTGCTTGCCGCCAAGCATCAAGTGGCAGCTTCAACCCAGAACCAGGCCTTGGCGGCGCTCTTGTTCCTCTACCGCGAGGTGCTGGGCGTCGAGCTGCCCTGGATGGAGGACATCCGCCGCGCCAAACGGCCCGAGCGGGTGCCGGTGGTGATGAGCCGCGATGAAGTGCGGCGGGTGCTCGAGCAGCTGCAGGGCGTGAGTTGGCTGGTGTGTGGGCTGCTCTACGGCAGCGGCCTGCGCCTGCTCGAAGCGCTGCGGCTGCGCGTGCTCGATCTGGACTTCTCGCGTCTGGAGCTGACGGTGCGCCAGGGCAAGGGCGGCAAGGACAGGCGCACCATGCTGGCGCAGCCCATGCTCGAGCCGCTGCAGCTGCATCTGGCAGCGGTGCGCCAGCTGCACGATCGTGAGCGCGGGCTGGGCCAGGGCTTGGTGCTTCTGCCCAACGCGCTTGCCCGCAAGAGTCCAAAGGCCTCCGCCGAGTGGCGCTGGCAGTTCGTGTTTCCCGCAAGCCAGCGTTCACAGGACCCGCGCAGCGGGCATGTGGGCCGGCATCATCTGCACGAGTCCGGGGTGCAAAAGGCCGTGCGCGCGGCCGTGATTCGTGCCGGCGTACAGAAACACGCGACCTGCCACACCTTCCGCCACAGCTTCGCGACCCACCTGATCGAGGACGGCTACGACATCCGCACGGTGCAGGAGCTGCTGGGGCACAGCGACGTCAGCACCACGCAGATCTACACCCACGTGTTGAATCGCGGTGGGTTGGTGGTGCGGAGTCCGCTGGATCGGGGGTAAGCGGTGAGCCGCGACGGGCTCGGCTCTGGGGGCTGGAACGTTTGAGGGGTGTTCGCCCCCTCTCTCTACCCAACCTGCAACCGATTCGCTCGGGCTCCGGGGAGTGTCTGCTGTCACCGGCAGCCGATAGTCACTCTCCTCCGCATTTCGCAAGGGGGACGGGCTCAGGGCGGCACTCGTGCGGTGGGAGGAACTGAGGCTGCGAAGGCCCGTCGACCTGGCGCGAGGCAGGGCTTGAAGCTGTCTCCCGCGCGTCGCCGCGCGCTTGAGGGAAGTCCACCCCGTACCCCCACATTCTGTTGCCTCGCGAGACCTCCGAGGCGGGCCGGTGGCCACCGGCACATCGCGCAGGCGCGCCACGGATGAGCGGCAGCTGAGAAGGACTCAGGCCGCGTTAGCGTCGCCGCGCTGCGACCTCAACTGAAATTCAAACCACCATCGCTGACGGGGCGGCTGGCGGGTGGGCCCTGGAAAGTGTCGGCGTAGGGGTCGTGCTCGTCGGCGCCGCCTTCGGACAGGCGGATCTTGAGCGACAAGCCGTCGCGCGAATCGGCTTTGCGCAGGGCTTCTTCCAATTCGATCTTGCCTTCCTTGTACAGGCGGTACAGGGCTTGGTCGAAGGTCTGCATGCCTTCCTGCAGGGAGCGCTCCATCGCTTCCTTGACCTCATGCACCTGGCCGCGGCGGATCATGTCGCGGATCAGCGGGGTGTTGATGAGGATCTCCACCGCCGGCAGGCGCTTGCCGTCGACGCCGGTGACCAGACGCTGGCTGATCACGGCCTTGAGGTTCAGCGCCAGGTTCATCAGCACGTTCTTGTGTGCCGATTCCGGGAAGAAGTTGAGGATGCGCTCCAGGGTCTGGTCGGCATTGTTGGAGTGCAGAGTCGCGAGGCACAGGTGGCCGGTTTCGGCAAAGGCGATCGCCGATTCCATGGTCGTGGCGTCGAGGATTTCGCCGATCAGGATCACGTCCGGCGCTTCACGCATGGCGTTCTTCAGCGCGTTGGCGAAGGCGTGGGTGTCGAGGCCGACTTCGCGCTGATTGACGATGGATTTCTTGTGCCGGTGCAGGAACTCGATCGGGTCTTCGATGGTGAGGATATGGCCCGAGCTGCTGCTGTTGCGGTGGTCGATCATGGCTGCGAGGCTGGTCGACTTGCCCGAGCCGGTCGAGCCAACCACAAGGATCAGGCCGCGGGCTTCCATCACCAGGTCCTTCAGCACCGGCGGCAGGCGCAGCTGGTCGACGGTGGGGATCTCGCTCTTGATCGCGCGAATCACCATGCCGACTTCGCCACGCTGCTTGAACACGTTGATGCGGAAGCGGCCGGCATCCTTCACGGCGATCGCCATGTTGAGTTCGAGGTCGCGCTCGAAGGCGGGCACCTGGCCTTCGTCCATCAGCGAGTAGGCGATCTTCTTGACCATGCCGGCCGGCAGGCCGGTATTGCCCAGCGGATACAGCTTGCCTTCGACCTTGATGTTGACCGGGGCGCCCGTGGTCAAAAACATGTCGGACGCGTTTTTCTCGGTCATCAGCTTGAGAAAGTAGCCGATATCCATGAAGCTGCTCCCCTTGTGTGTGGGTGTGCGTGCGGCCGCTCGAAGCGGGTTGAGTCTAGGCGTTTCGGCCGCCGCGTCATGCTGGGATCGCCGCTCAAGGCGAAGGTCAACCCGGGTGCGCCCCAGGGCGCCCCATCTGAACGCCGGATGATATGACAGGTCAACGTTTCTGTTTCCTTGCGCTGGTTCTCGGTGCAAGCCTCGTGCCTCCGCTCCATGCGCAATCCCGCAAAGAACCGCTGCCGGAGGTGCTGCGCGCCGAGCGGGCGCTTGGCGACGCTCTGCGCGCCGAGGCGGACGTGCACGCGCGCAACGAGCTGGAGCTGGCGCAGAGCCTGCTGGCCGAGGCGCGGGATCTCGAAGCCAGGCGGAAGCGCCGCGACGCACAGGGCGTGGCCCAGCGCGCCGAGTTGGAGGCGCGACTGGCCGAGGCCCGCGCCGGCAACAACCGGCTGCGCGCGGAAGTGCGGGCGCGCAGCGAGGACAACGCTCGCCTGCGCCGCGAGTTGCTTGATGGGGGCGCGCGATGAGCCGCCTCGCCCTGGTTCTGATCGGCCTCCTGCTGGCCTCGCCGCTCAAGGCCGAGCGCCCCGACCCGGAGCTCGAACTGCAGCGCCTGCAGGGCGAGATGGCCGAACTGGAGGCCGAACCCAGCCTGGTGGGGCGCGCGCGTCTGGAGATGGAGCTGGCCCGCGTCGCCGTGCAGGCCGTGGCCGAAGCCTCGCGCCGCAACCGCCCGCAGGCCGAGTACGCGGCGGCGCGACGTATCGAGATCGCCCGCGCGGTCGCCGAGACTGAGATGCTGGCCGACCAGCTGACCCAGTTGGAGCGTGAACGCGACGCCATCCTGCTGGAGGCCAGCCGCCGCGATGCCGAGCAGTTGCGCCGCGAGGTCGAGCGTCTGCGCCTGCAGAATCTGACCCGCGCTGAAGAAACCGAGCGCGCGCTGGAAGAGGCCCAGGCCGCGCGTCTGGACAGCGAGATCAGCGCCGCCCAGGCCGAGCAGGCGCGTCGCCTGGCCGAGGCGCAGGCGCTGGAGGCCCAGCTCTCGCGTCGCGAAGCGGAATTGGCCGCGGCCGCGGCCGACAGCCTACGTATGCAGTTGCAGGGCATGACCGCCCGCAGCGAAGCGCGCGGACAGGTGATGACGATCTCCGGCGAGGCCTTTGCCAGCGGCCAGAGCGCCCTGCGCGCCGAGGCTCGCGACAACTTGCAGAAGGTCATTGACCTGATCAATGCAAACCCGGGCGCCAGGGTGCTGATCGAAGGCCACACCGACAGCCAGGGCAGCGCCAATCTCAATCAGGTGCTGTCGCAGCGCCGCGCCGAGGCGGTGCGCGATGCGCTGATCCAGAAGGGCGTCGACGGCAGCCGCCTGCGCGCGGTGGGCTTGGGCAAGGACCGTCCGGTCGCCGACAACGGCACCGCGGAAGGTCGCGCCCGCAATCGCCGCGTGGAAGTGGTGGTCGAGAAGCCCTGAGGGAGCCTTCTGCCCGGACGCCCTGCCCGGACGCCGCATAGTCGGGCGTGACGCCTGCGTTGGTCGGGCGCATGTGCGTTGCCGGGCGGGCCGTCCGAGCGGGGCTCGCGGACATTCAGACCGCGCTCCGCCCTGCCCTCAGCCCAACGCCTCTCCCGGTGGGAGAGGGGCTCAAAGCGTGGCCCAGGCGTGGCTCGGTGGCGCATTGCAGAGCTCCGACCGGTCCTCATCCCACCCCATCTCTACGACTGGCAGAGGGCTCTGTCTGGGCCCGGGTGTTGTTCGTGGGTGCATTGCGGATAAGCGCGGTGCATCCGCTGGCAGTCGCTGCCGTGATCCACACTGCCCGCCGGTCGCGGCGTTTCTGGCGGCCGAGCCAAGCTGGCCTTGAGTCACGGAACCTGCCGAAGTTCCCGTGACGAGCGGGTCGGGAACGTTCTGACCTGCCGGAGCCGGGCAGAGGCTGGATTTGCGCCTGTCCGGCCTTGAAGGGGGGGAGCGGGCGGAGTAGGGTCGACCCCGGGTGCGGCGGTTCCGCACCGGAGCGTCCACGCATGCCACAGGCAGCAGCGCCCGGTTCGCAGTTCTACACGTCAGGCGGCGCGCAGGCGCGCGCCGGGCTGCGGGAGGTTCGCACCCACACCCTTTCTTGATCCGTCGCAATCCACCCGGCCCTGCTGCTGGCGGGGTCCGCGGCGGTTGTTTCGACGGATCCACCACCCCGGAGGATTCGCGATGTTCGAAGGTCAGCAGCCCGAAGTCGAAACCCTGATGCAGGCCAACCCGGAGTTCCGCCAGCTTTACCACCGTCATCGACAGCTGGACAAAAAAGTGCTCGATGCGGAACTCGGCGTGCTGCCGGTCGACGCCAACACGCTGCGCGTGATGAAGCGCGAGAAGCTGCAGGCCAAGCAGAAGCTCACGCGCATGTTCGAGAGCCATCGAACGCATTGAACCCGCTGCACAGTGCAGCGAAAGGGCGATCCTGCGGGGTCGCCCTTTCTTTTTCGGGATTGGGGATTGGGGATTGGGGATTGGGGATTGGGGATTGGGGATTCGCGAAGAGCGAAGCGTTGCATAGGGTGGGTCTTGACCCACCGCTGCTGAACGTTTGGCCCGCGCTGACTGCCGCCGTCGAAGGCTTGCCTCGCGCTGCGAGGTCCAACGCCCGTTCACATGGGGCGTGCGTGACTCGATGATGCTGCGTGGTGTCCGGTGTGGCGTGCTCGATGCGTCTCGCCTGTGGCGCCGGCATCACGTCCTCCGCGACCTGCGCGCAGGGACTTACCCGCCGCCTTCACCCCCGCCCGCTATCCTGTGCGCCCGCTTCGCTCGCAGGATCTCCGCATGCTCTACCGCCGTATGGGCTCGACTGGCCTCAAGCTCTCCGCGCTGTCCTTCGGCGCCTGGGTCACTTTCGGTGGGCGCGTCGGCCGCAGCGAGGCGCGCAACCTGATCGCGCAGGCCTACGACGCGGGCGTCAACTTCTTCGACAACGCCGAGGTCTATGCCAAGGGCGAGGCCGAGCGCCTGATGGGCGATGTGATCGCCGACCTGCGCCTGCCGCGCGATGCCTGGTGCGTGTCGAGCAAGGTGCTGTGGGGCAGCGTCGACAACCCGCGGCCCACGCAAATGGGCCTGTCGCGCAAGCACGTGATCGAGGCCTGCCACGCCGCGCTGAAGCGCCTGCATGTCGACTACCTCGATCTGTACTTCTGCCATCGCCCCGATCCCGAAACCCCGGTCGAGGAGACCGTGCGGGCGATGGATGCGCTGATCCGCCAGGGCAAGGTGCTTTACTGGGGCACCTCGGAATGGCCGGCCGAGCTGATCCGCGAGGCCCATCGCATCGCCCGCGCCCAGCACCTGCATGCGCCGAGTGTCGAACAGCCGCAGTACAACCTGCTGCACCGCGAGCGCGTCGAGCTGGAGTACGCGCCGCTGTGCAGCGAACTCGGCATGGGCACCACGGTGTGGTCGCCGCTGGCCTCGGGAATGCTCACCGGCAAGTACCTGGACGGCGTGCCCGCCGACAGCCGCTTCACCGCGCCCGGCTACGAGTGGCTGTCGCGCAAGCTCGATGAAGACCCCGAGCGCCGCCCGCGCCAGCTGCGTGACTTTGTCGCGTTGGCCGCGGAGTACCAGGTCACGCCGGCGCAGCTGGCGATCGCCTGGTGTCTGGCCAATCCGCAGGTGTCGAGCGTGATTCTTGGCGCCTCGAAGCCGGCCCAGCTTGCCGACAACCTCGGCGCGCTCGAACTGCACTCGCGCCTGCACGAAGCCGATATCGCCCGCATCGAGGCGGTGTTCGCGCGCTGAGCCGGCAACGCGTTCCACAGGGCGAGCGGCGCCGGCGTGGCGCGGGAGAAAGCGTCGCAAGCGCCCGCGCGCACTGCCGCTATCCTGTGCGCCCCGCGTGGGCGAGCGCTTCGCGAATCGCCCTTCGCCACCCCGCATGCACGGAGCAGCCCATGCTGCTGATGATCGACAACTACGACAGCTTTACCTACAACCTCGTGCAGTACTTCGGCGAGCTTGGCGAGCAGGTCCACGTGATCCGCAACGACCAGCTCGATGTCGACGCCATTGCCGCACTGCAGCCTGCGCGCATCGTGATCTCGCCGGGGCCGTGCACGCCTAACGAGGCCGGCGTCTCGCTCGAGGTGATCGAGCGTCTGGGCGCGCGCATTCCCATTCTTGGTGTGTGTCTTGGCCATCAGGGCATTGGCCAGGCCTTCGGTGGCCGGGTGATTCGTGCGAGCCGGATCATGCACGGCAAGACCTCGCCGGTGCATCACCGCGGCAAAGGCGTGTTCGCAGGCCTGCCTTCGCCCTTCGAGGCGACGCGCTACCACTCTCTGGTGGTGGAGCAGGGCAGCCTGCCGGACTGCCTCGAAGTCACCGCTTGGACCGAAAACGCCGATGGCTCGATGGAAGAAATCATGGGCCTGCGCCACCGCGAGCTGCCGATCGAAGGCGTGCAGTTCCACCCCGAGTCCATCCTTACCCAGCATGGTCACGCCCTGCTGGCCAATTTCCTGGGCCGGCCGGCCGCGCGCGCCGCCTAAGGCGCAGACCAGAGGCATCGAGCATGCAGGCAGCACGCACCCTCAGCATCACGCCGCAGGCTGCGCTTCAGCGCACCATCGAGCATCGCGAGATCTTCCACGACGAGATGATCGACCTGATGCGGCAGATCATGCGCGGCGAGGTCTCGCCGGTGATGGCTGCGGCCATCCTCACCGGCCTGCGGGTCAAGAAGGAAACCATCGGCGAGATCACCGGTGCCGCCGTGGTGATGCGCGAGCTTTCGGCCAAGGTCGAGGTGCCCGAGTACCCGAACTTCGTCGACATCGTCGGCACCGGCGGCGACGGCGCGCACAGCTTCAACATCAGCACGGCGAGCATGTTCGTGGTGGCTGCGGCGGGTGGCCGCGTGGCCAAGCACGGCAACCGCAGCGTGTCGTCCAAGTCGGGCAGTGCCGATGTGCTGGAGGCCTTGGGTGCGCGCATCGACCTGCAGCCGGCGCAGGTGGCGCGCTGCATCGAAGAGATCGGCATCGGCTTCATGTTTGCGCCGATCCACCACCCGGCGATGAAGAACATCGCCCCCGTGCGTCGCGAGATGGGCGTGCGCACGATCTTCAACATCCTCGGGCCGCTGACCAATCCGGCCGGCGCGCCGAACATTCTGATGGGCGTGTTCCATCCCGATCTTGTCGGAATCCAGGTGCGCGTGCTGCAGCGCTTGGGCGCCAAGCACGCGCTGGTGGTGTACGGCCGCGACGGCATGGACGAAATCTCGCTGGGCGCGGCCACCCTGGTCGGCGAGCTGCGCGATGGCGTGGTGCGCGAGTACGAGATCGAGCCCGAGGATTTCGGCCTGCAGATGGCCTCCTCTCGCAACCTGCAGGTGGCTGACTCGACGGAATCGAAGGCGCGCGTGATCGAGGCGCTTGAAGGTCATGGCGGCGTGGCGCAGGACATCGTTTGCCTCAACGCGGGGGCCGCCTTGTACGCAGCGGACGTGGCGTCCAGCATCGCCGACGGTATCGCGCTTGCGCGTGCGGTGATCGCTTCGGGTGCCGCGAAGCAGCGCATGCAGGACTTTATCGCCGCAACGCAGCGTCTTGCTGCTGACTGAGGCCAAACATGACTGCGGCGCGCGCGCAAGGCTGGATTCCTGTCGCGCAAGCGGGCACCCTTGCGCCGCCTTGCCGCGGCCTGCGTTTTGCAGCGGCGTCAGAACAACCGAACACGCACGCCTGAGCACCCCGACCCATGGGCGACATCCTGCACCGCATCCTTGACCGTAAGCGCGTCGAAGTGGCCGAGCGCGCAGAGGCCACGCCGCTGGCGGAACTCGAGAAGGCCACCAAGTCGGCGAATCCCGCGCGCGGCTTCCACGCCTCCCTGGTCAAGCGCATCAAGGACGGTGACGCCGCGGTCATCGCCGAGGTCAAGAAGGCCAGCCCCAGCAAGGGTGTGATCCGCGCCGATTTCTCGCCGGCCGATATTGCGCGCAGCTACGAGCGCGGCGGTGCCGCGGCGTTGTCGGTGCTGACCGACGTGGATTTTTTCCACGGCTCCGACGACTACCTGCGCGAAGCCCGCGCGGCCTGCGCGCTGCCGGTGCTGCGCAAGGATTTCATGGTCGATCCTTACCAGGTATTCGAATCGCGGGCCCTGGGGGCGGATTGCATCCTGCTGATCGTCGCCGCTCTCGACGACGCCCAGCTGCGAGAGCTCTGCCAGCTCGGCAACAAGGTCGGCCTCGACGTTCTGGTGGAGGTGCACGACGGCGAGGAGTTGGAGCGCGCGCTGAAGTTGCCGACGCCGCTGATCGGCATCAACAACCGCAATCTGCACACCTTCGCAGTGTCGCTGGACACCACGCTCGACCTGATTCCCGCCGTGCCCAAGGATCGCCTGCTGGTCACCGAAAGCGGTATCCGCACGGAAGACGACGTGATGATGCTGCGCGCCGAGGGGGTGCATGCCTTCCTGGTGGGCGAGACCTTCATGCGCGCTGAAGATCCCGGCGCCGAGCTCGAGAAGCTGTTTGGCTGAGCCGACGCTCGCGGCGGGCCAGGGCTTCGCTCAAGACGTCCCGGTGGTGGTGTTCGACTTCGACGGCACCCTGTTCCGTGGCGATCTCGGCTACCAGTGGCTGCGCGGGCTGCTGCGGGGTTCGCCCGCGCGGCTTGCTCTCCTGGTTCTGCTGCTGCCGCTGTGGGCGCCGCTGTTCCTGCGCCGGCCTTGGGTGCAGCACGGCGTGCGCGCCTGCTTCCTGATCGCCACTTTCGGTCGATCCAGCGTTTCGCCCGCGGAGTTCCTGCGTCACTGCGGCGAGGCCATGCGCGACCGTCTGTTCCCCGAGGCCCTGACGGCACTCGCTGCAGAGCGCGCGGCGGGCCATCGCGTGGTGATCGCCACCGGTGAATACCCGCCGCTGGTCGAGGACCTGCTCGCCGATCTGCCCGGCGGCTGCCCGCCGGTGCTGGGCTCCACCGTGGTGCCGACCCGCTGGGGGCTGGATCTGCGCCATCACCTGCAGGGCCGCCGCAAGCTCGATGCGCTGGAGGCCGCCGGCTATGGACGCCGCTACCTGCGCTGCTACACCGACAGCGCCACCGATGCCGCCCTGATCCGCGCCTGCGCCGAAGCGGTGATCGTCAATGTTGCCGTCGCGCGGCGGCCCGCCTTTGTGGCGCGGGTCGCCTGCGCGCAGACGGCGCTGCGCTGGGTCGACTGGGCCGCGGCTTCGCCCTGAGCCGCTGCCGCGCGCTTTACCCTCGCGCGGCAGCAGGCGCGATCTCCCAGCGTTCTGCCCGCGACGCCCCAGTCAACGCCATGGCTTCTTCCTCGCCCTGCCAGCGCAGGCCGTCGAGCATGGTCACACCCCGTCGAAGTCGCGGCGGGTTCTGCCCTTCACGAGGCGTCGAACATCCTGCGTTCCATCGTTTTCGTCCTGGCGCTCGGCGCCGCGGCCCATGCCCACGCGGTGCCCGGGTGCTACCGCGGCCACATCGTCGAGGTCGCCAACGACAGCTTCTATTGCGCCGCAATGACCAGTATCGCCGCGGCCAACGGCATCACCGACCATTTCTGGGCGGCCAGCTTGGCGGCGTACCAGAGCTGCCAGGTTCATGCTGGCTGGAGCGATCCGAGCTTTGATGTGCCCGGGGCCGGCCAGGTCGGGTGCCTGCTTTGCGCGTCCGCCGAGCTGCTGAGCGGCAACGGCCGGCACCTGGGCCGGAGTGTGGCCCTCCGCTGCAAGACGTGCTTTCCGCCGATGGCGGTCAAGCCAATGCGTGATGTGGAGCTGCGTTCGGAGCGATGCAGCGGGCGCCGCGTTGGCCTGCAGCCGCGTGGCGCCGATCCGCAAGTCCCTGATCGATAAAGTTCGGCAACTCGTGTTCCCGGCTTGTTCCCGGCTTTTTCCTTCGCGTCGGCAGTGTCCCGGCGCTAGCCTGCGCTTCTGTTCGACGCCACTGGAGTACGCCCATGAAACTGTCCCTGCTCGTCGCCTGCACGATCGCCCTGATGACGGCCAGCGCCGCGCGTGCGCACAGCGAGCTGCCCTCGGAAGACTGGTGTGCGGAGGGCCGCCCGGTGCCGGTCGGCAGCTTCGAGGTCTATGCTGAAACCCTGGTGGCCGACCGCGAGCGCGATGCCACCTGCAGCGCCGGTGGCAAGGGCCTGGCCAAGGACTGCGGCCAGTTTGATGACGACTACGAGACCTCCAGCGAACGCGCTCTGGCGCTCTGCAGCGCCCACGGCTACCGGGCCATGGGCCACTTCGGCAGCGTGATCGCGGTGGTGCAGTGGCCCGAGACCTATCTGCACGCGGACCATCACCGCCTGTACCGCGCCGAGCACGGCCTGCGCGGACTCTGCGTGCGCTGCGAGCGGCCTCCCAGGCCGCTGCCTTCGCCCAAGCATCGCGACTGAGCAGGCCGTGAAGGGGGCTTGGTGCTCGTTGCCGCCGTGAGTGCGCCGCGGAGGAATGCGTTTGGGACGGCGGCGAAATCCTCTGCCGCCGTCAAAAACGACCTGCGCGCGCTCATTCTCGTTGCCGCGTGTGCTGCAGCAGCTCCTCGACCAGGGCTTCCAGCTGGGCGCGATGCCCCGCTTCGATGTTGACCTCGCCCAGCAGGAAATAGGCCGTCCGCAGCACTTCGCGCCAGCGCGGACGGTCCGGCAGGCTGTCGAGGCTGAGATAGCGGTCCATCGCCCGCACTCGCAGTCGGCCGTCGTCGATGGTGATGCGCCAGATGCCGCTGGCCTCGGCCAGCTCGACCCGGCCCTTGCGGCTGACCCGCTCCCAAGCTTCGAGCGCGGTGCGCATCGTGCGCACCAGCAAGCGTCTGAAGGCCATCGGATCGTCGACGCCTTCCCCCGGTTCGACCGCTGCGGGCGGTGCGGAGCCCGCAGCGGTGTCCCGAGTCGGCGACGCCGTTGCACTTTCGATCCGCAGCACGCCCAGCTCTTCTTCCATGTTCAGGCGCTGGCAGCGCAGGCGGAGTTCCGGCAGTACCGGACTGGCGTGCTCGCCAAGGTCGGCCTCGGCTTCGCTCTCGCCGGCCAGGCTTGCACTCTCCATCAAGGACTGCGCCCACGCCGCGGTCTCGGCGTCCAACGCCTCCCCCAGCTTCAGCCCCTGAAGAGCCTCGACGGTGCGCCCCAACGCCTGCGCGGCCTGGGCGGTGGAGGCGCGGATTCGGCCGGAGGCATCAAACACCAGGCAGGCCGACTGTTGGCGGTCCAGCAGCCAGGCCATCGAGCGCAGATCGCAGCGCAGGTCCTCGGACGCGCGTCGAGCCTCGGCGATGCGCAGCTCCAGGGCACGCCGCTCGCGTTCGGCGTCGAGCCGTTGCCGGTAGCTGCGACGCTGCGAGTACAGCGCGAGTAGCGCCAGCCCCAGCAGGCCGACAGCGGCGACGCTCAGTGTCTCCAGCCGGCGCCTGGCCAATTCGGACTCGCGGCGTTCGGCCTCGGATTCCAGTCGCTCCAGGTCGAAGCGCACACGCAGGCTGTCGAAGCGCTCGCCGTGACGGGCTTCGGCCAGTGCCTGCGCCTCCGCATGCAGCTGTCGCTGGTGCTGGAGCGCCTGTTCCGGCCGGCCCAGGGCTTCGGCGAGTTGCGCCAGCGCTTCGAGGGCCTGCAGCCGCTGCGCCGGTGGCTGGCCTTCGCCCCCGGTCAGCAACACCTGCAGGGTCGCATAGCGCTCGCCGCGCGCGGCTTCACCCGCCAGCCGTGCATCCAGCACAGCAATGTCGAGGCGTCCGGCAGCTTCGTCCGGGGCTGCCGTGCGGGCGCGCGTCAACCAGTCGAGAGCGTCGGCGCGGGCGCCCGCATCGAACTCGAGCTGCGCTCGCACCAGGGCCGCGCGCAGTTGATCGCGCGGTGATTCCGCATAGGCCTGCCAGACCAGGTCGAGCAGACCGCGCGCCTCGTCCCAGCGGCCGCGCCGCAGCGCCAGCCTCGCGAGCTCCTCGCGGGTGCGCTCGGTGGGCAGGATCCGGCCGTTCGCGGTGTGGTCCTTGAGTGCGCGGGTGAGGTAGTCCTCGGCGCGCCCCAAATCGCCGAGCTCCAGGTAGAGGCTGCCGATGTTGGCGAGCAGGGCGCCGAGCGGAGATTCGTCGTTGCCCTCGCGCAGCGCGAGGCTGGCCTCGAAGGCGACCAGCGCCGATTCATAGTTGCCGAGGTGCCGGTAGACGACGCCGAGATCGTTCTCGCTGATCGCGCGTGCACGAACGTCGTCGGCGGCGCGAGCTGCGGCCAGTGCTTCGAGGAAATCACCCAGCGCCTCGCCGGGCCGGCCCTCGCGGTATGCGTTCAGTCCGCGCCGACGCGCGAGGCGGTGCGCGGCCAGCGGGTCGGCGACGCGCGGCAGCAGCACCACTGCGGACTTCAGTGCCGCTTCCGCGCGGGTGGAGTCGCCCAGCTGGGACGCGAGCTCCGAGGCGTGCATCCAGGCTTCGAAGGCAAGCTCGGCTTGACCGGTCGAGGCCAGCGCGCGTGCGGCCGACTCACAGCTCGCCAGCGCTGCAGCCGGTTCTTCGCGGCGCTGCTCGCGGCAGTCCTGCAGCGGGTGGGGCTGGGCCACCGTCGGGGCGCTCGCCAACAGTCCAT
The DNA here is from genome assembly GCA_046318115.1 of Lysobacterales bacterium. GTDB lineage: Bacteria > Pseudomonadota > Gammaproteobacteria > Xanthomonadales > Xanthomonadaceae > Aquimonas. The sequence continues at coordinate 13,269 of JBKCVA010000036.1, forward strand.
ACAGCGCAAGACTGAGCGCGACAGCCACGTTGCGGACGGGCGGGAGGGCGTATGCGGGCATGGATGGGGGCCAGCGGGGGTGACCGCCGAACTTAGCACGCAGGTGCTCTGCACCCGAACAGTCGGCCGATGGGCGCAGGCGCCGCCCGGATCAGACGTCGACCAGGGCGTGGAAGATGAAGTGCTCGACCACCAGACGCTCAGAACTGCCGAGTTCGACGAACTGCAGACCGAAGCGGCGCCGGTCCGATTCACCGAAGCTCTTGATGCCGCGCACTTCCGACAGCACGCTCAAGACATGCTCATCCCCCGCCGCCTGGAGCTTGAAGCCCAGGCGCAGGCGGTCGCCGCTGTCAGCGATTTCCGGCTGGGCTTCGATCTGGCAGCCGCTGGCGCTCAGGTTCTTCATCACCGCGCCGTGGGGGCGCGGCTCACCCATCACCGGACGGCTCAGATTCACCACGCTGCAGATGATCTGGGTGTCGACCCGCTCATGGGCGCGCATGACGTGGAAGACCACACCCTCCGGATAGGACGTGACCACGTAGGGGAAGGGCGTGAAATGCACCTTCAGCACTTTGGCTTGGAAGGTCGCCACCCCACTCGCGGTGAGTACGCGCACGAACAGCAGCTCGTTGTCGCGGAAGGGCACGACGCCGCCATCCGCATTCACCGCGCTGATGAGCACCCCGCCGCCCTCATGCAGCCCGACCAGACGCAGCGCTACGCGTGGACGGTTGGTGGTGCTCAGAAAGTCGATGTACAGCGTCTTGCCCGGTGCGAGCTTCAGTTCAGACAGCTTGCGGGTTTCGCGCGGGCCCTCGTCCTCTGCGGGTTCTGTCGAGCTGTCCGCCGCCTGCAGCTCGGGCGGTTGACCGCCTCGCGCGCTGCGCCCCAGGTCGCGTTCGGCCAAGTACAGGCCCATTTCATGCAACGTGCTGAGCTGACGCTCGGTCTCTATGACTTCGCCGGCCCGCAGCAACAGCCGCCCCATCGAGTCATAGACGGGGTAGGGCAGGGGGCTGCCGATCTTGATATCGGTGCGTCGGACAGGCTGCAGCGGCGACTTCGCCATGGGGAACCGGTCGGGCAGGAGAGGGCGGGCCGTGCCAGTGGATCAGCCTTGCGGCGCCTTCACAAGCGATGACGGATGGGGCGCAACTATGCAGGTTCCGTGCCGGCTCAGCGATCCTGGCGATAGACCACTACGGTCTTGCCGCGGGCGTGCAGCACGCCCTGCTCTTCCAACTGCTTCAGCACGCGACCGGCCATTTCACGCGAGCACCCGACAATGCGCGCCAGCTCCTGCCGCGAGACCCGGATCTGGGTGCCCTGCGGGTGGCTCATCGCGTCGGGTTCTTCGCACAGGTCCAGAAGGGTGCTGGAGATGCGGCTGGTGACGTCCATGAAGGCGAGGCGGCTGGCCTTGCGGCTGGTATGCATGAGGCGCTTGGTGAGCTGTGCGCCGATCGCATACAGCAGACGGGGGCATTCCTCGGCCAGCGGCCCGGCGAAAAGGGCATGCAGGCGCTCATACCCGATCTCGGCAAGCTCGCAGGCGGTGCGGGTGCGCAGCAGGACCTCGCGCTGGGGGGCGGCCACGTAGATGCCGGTCTCGCCCACGAAGTCCCCGGGGTTCAGGTAGCTCAGAACCAGCTCGCGACCGTCTTCCTCTTCCGTCATGACGCTCAGCGAGCCCTGCACCACGTAGTACATGGTTCCCGCCGGATCACCGGGGCGGAACACATCCGCGCGCGCCGGGTAACGGCGGCGATGGCAGTGGGCGAGAAAGCGCTCGATATGGATGGGCTCGGGAGCCAGCGAGGGGGGCGTCAGCTGGCGCTTGAGCGCGGTCTGCAGCGAGAAGCTGGAGGGGACCATATCCGACCTGAAGTGCGATGGAGTTCAAAGATTAGCGTCCGCTGGACGCTGCTTCAACGCAATAGTGCGCCAATTCCACCCGCTTTGTCCTTCGCTGTCACGCTTTTGCTGAGACTGGCAGCGCAGTCGCGGTGGGTCCCGCGGCGACTTGGGCGCGCTGCGGGCCCGTGGGGCGGCCCGCCCTAAAGGTTCTGTGATTCATTTCTTTGGTCCATACTACTCCGCTGGTCCCAGGCCACTGGAACCAGACGCCTGGCGACCGCGTGTGCGGCCCGCCAGTCCTCCATCCGCCCGCACAGGGGATCCGAAACGTGGTCAAGCCACTGCCGCGCCTGAAGCTTCAAGGCTTCAACAACCTCACCAAGGCGCTGTCGTTCAACATCTACGACGTCTGCTACGCGGTCAGCGAAGAACAGCGCCGCCGCTACATCGAGTACATCGACGAGGCCTACAACGCCGATCGTCTGACTCAGATCCTCACCGAGGTGGCCGAAATCATCGGAGCCAACGTGCTGAACGTGGCGCGCCAGGACTACGACCCGCAGGGCGCGTCGGTGACCATCCTCATCTCCGAGGAACCGGTGATCGACAAGAAGGCGGCCGGCAACGTGCTGTCTGGTGCCGTGCGCGAACATGAGGAGGTCGACGCCAGCGTGGTCGCTCACCTCGACAAGAGCCACATCACTGTCCACACCTACCCGGAAACGCATCCGCACAACGGTATTGCGACGTTCCGCGCGGACATCGATGTGGCCACCTGCGGCGTGATTTCGCCGCTCAAGGCGCTCAACTACCTGATCGAGAGCCTCGAATCCGACATCGTGATCATGGACTACCGCGTTCGCGGCTTCACTCGCGACGTGAAGGGCACCAAGCACTACATCGATCATCGGATCAACTCGATCCAGGACTACCTCGCCAAGGGCATCAAGAACCGCTACGAGATGTTCGATGTGAATGTGTACCAGGAGAACATCTTCCACACCAAGATGCATGTGAAGGATTTCGACCTCGACACCTATCTGTTCGAGGAAAAGGCCAAGAACCTCTCGTTCAAGGAGCGCCTGCGCATCGAGGCGCAGCTGAAGCGCGAGATCGAAGAGCTGTTCCACGGTCGCAACCTCGACTGAGGCATTGCCCCTGCGAAGCAAGCGAAGGGCGCGTTCCGCAAGGGCGCGCCCTTCGCCATTCTGAGGTCTGCGATCAGTGTTTGGCCGTCTCGGCGCGGCGCGGCGGCGATGGCGCGAGATAGCCGACGCCGACCAGCAGCAGGCCGACCGTCAGCACCGCTCCGATGCCGGCGAGGTTGCCGAGGTAAGCGCGATCGACCAGCACCAGCTTCACCAGCACGACCCCCATCAGCGCCGCGCCGCCCAGCCACACATACCAGTTGCCCCGACGCGAGCCGGCCACCCAGGCGATTACGCCGGCCAGCGCCCACAGCACGCTCAGTACGCCTTGGGTCAGGGCGCTGTCGAACAGCGCCGGCGACCAGGGCAGTCCGGCGTGGTGATGGAGGCAGCGCAACGCAGCCTGTGTGAGCAGCAGCAGGGCCGCGCCGGCGAGACCCGCGCGCAGGGGCAGCAGATCGCTGCGGGCCTGTTTCGGCAAAGACTGCCATGCCAGAAGCAGCAAGCCCCACTGCAGCAACTCCATGGGATTCAGCAGTGGCAGATAGGGCATCGGCGCTGCATCGCCATGGGAGTACAGGGCTCCGAACCAAGCCGCCCCGAGAGCAAGCACGGCTGCGCCATGCCAGGCGCCGGCGTAGCGCGCGAAGCGGTCCGCCAGCGGCCAGGCGAAACGTCGGGGTTGCCGCCACAGCACCCAAGCGAGTGCAGCAAGCGGCAGCACGGCCAGCGTCCAGGTCCACGCCCCGCCCAGATGGGCGCGCTCGGCGCGCTGGGAGAAGTCGCTGCCTAGCACCAGCGAGAGCGTGGCGAGTACCGCGAGATGCGCCGCGCCAGTGAGCCGCATCGGGGGCTCGCGAAGAGCCTTCAGAGTGATTCCCGAGGCGACGAAGCTCAGCGCCCAGAGGGCGAGGCCGCCGCCCTCCAGCGCAGGCTCCGCGTGCTCGACAAGCACGCAAAGCCCCAGCAATGGCAGCGCCGCGAGCGGAATCACCGACAGCCAGCCCAGCCGCGCCCAGCCGAGGACGGCTCGCAGCAGGCTTGCGCCCAAGGCGATCAGCACGGCCATGCCGAGCAGGGTTTCAAAAGGCTCCAGACCGAAGGGCGGGCTCCAGCCGAGATGCAGCCACAGCAGACCCAACCAGCCCGTACCCAACAGGAAGGCGAGCCAGATCTCGACGCGGGGGCGCTCGAAGCGCTCATGCAACCGGCTGGCGAGAAGTCCCGCTGCAGCCAGCAGGGACAGGCTGAAGCGAAAGCCGATGCGGTAATCGCTGTCCTCTAATCGGCCGTCGTTGAGGGCTTCGACAGCATGCATCAGCAGTGCGCACCCGGCAGCGAACTGCAGCAGCCAGCCGAACACCCGGCTCATCGGACGCTGCTGGCGAAGCCCCAGCCACATCGCTCCGACGCCTTGCAGCGCCCACACAGCGGCCGTCTGCTGAGCCGAGAAAGCGAGTGGCACCGCGACGGTGACGAAGCCTGCCGCGACCCAGGCGAATGCTTCGCCCTGCAGTCGCGCCCGCGAGCCACGCATCAGCAGCGCCGCCAGCGCCGCATAGACCGCTGCAGCCAGTACCGCCGACAGCGACAGAGCGCTGCGATCCCCTTCCAGAAGGCCTGCCTGCAGGCTGAAGGCCCACAGCGGCAGGGCGAAGCTCAGCGAGGCCTGCACGCCATGGCTGGCGGCCAAGCCTCGACGAACTGCGCCGAGCACCGCGATGCCCAGATAGAACGCCCAGAACAGCAAGAGGAAGAACTGGCTGCTCGCGTAGTCCGCCGAGGTGTAGGAGCGCAGTCCCCACAGGCTGCCGACGCCGAAGGTGAACAGGAAGCCCATCAGGTTCAGCGCGTGCCAATGACGCCACCAGGCCACGCCGAACACCGCCGCATTGAGCGCGGCGTAGTAGCTGAACAGGGCCATCTGGTTGCCACTGCCGGTGCTGATCAGCACTGGCGCGAGATAGCCGCCGAGAAAGCCCAGTACGGCCAGCGCGGCGGCGTTCTGCCAGACCGCCAGAAGTGCGGCCAGGGCGACCAGCAGGACAACCATGGCGAGCGCAACACCGGGCGCCAGCAAGGCGTACAGCCGGAAGGCCGCGAATACGCAGAGCAGCAGCACCCCAATCGCGCCGCCCTGCAGCGACAGGGAAAACGCGGGACGTGAGCCACGTTGACCCAGTGCGAACAGCAGCGCGCCGATCGCGGCCGCGCCGATGCCGATGAAGCGCCAGCCGATCGGCAGCTCGAACATGCCTTGCTGCGCCGCGTAGCGCAGGGCGGCGGCGACGCCGGCGAACAACACCAGCACGCCCAGCTTGACGGGCAGGTTGCCGCCAAACAGCCAGTCGAGCAGGGTCTCCAGGAGGGGTTTCGTCGATCCGGGGGGCGTCGACGCAGCGCCGCGTGCAGCCAGCTCGGGCGATGCCGTGTTCTCAGGCTGCGTTCGCCGGGAGGCAGCTGGCAGGGGAGGTGGCGAGACGCGCGTTTCCGCGGGTGCGGCGGTTCCTTTGGCGCTCTCGGGAACTGCGGCTTCACGGTTCACCGAGACGCTTCCCGACGCCGCGGCAGCGATCGACAGGGACGCCGGTGCGGTGGTGTGGGCGGCTTCGTCGGCTTCGCTCGGCAGAGCTGTCCTTGCAGAGAGGCGGGCTGGAGATGCAGGGCGCTCCGCCGGATTCGTGTTGCCGTTGGGCGCTCCTGCGGCTGCGGCTGCGGTTCCTGAGGTGTGCGTGGCCCGATGCGCCTCCAGCTGGCGCAGTCGCTGCGCGAGCTCCTGCTGGGTGCCCAGCAACCAGCCCGCCAGTGCAGCCAGAAGGACCGACACCAGCGACTCGCTGGCAATCGCGAAGAGGCCGAACAGCACAGCCAGAACGATCTTCATGCTGCCTTCCCCGCCCTACGCCTGAAGGTGGCGAGTGTAGGCAAGGTGAAGCTCGGCCGGTGGGCGCGGCGATCGGCGGCAGTCGCGATCCGTCCCAGCGGCATCGAGCGGCTGGGAGCGCTTCGCTTGATCGGAGCGCCCGGCGCGCGAGGGCTGCGCATTTTTTCAAGCGGGCAAGCGCGGGTTCCAGCGTGACCAAGGGCCACATAAGGACGCGTCCTGCGGCGGTCGTAGAGTCCGGATCTGGGCCCGCTTCGCAAAGGGGTCAAGGCAACACTGATCAAGTCCCTCCTGGCCTTGAGCAATGCTGCCCTTGGACCCTGTCGGGCTTGGGTGGTCGAGGCGAAAATCCGGCAGCCTGTGGACAGGTTTTCAAGGATTTGCAGGCCCATAGCAGCGCCATGGGCCAAGAATCGGCGGATAGTGGATTGCGCTGACGGATTTGCCGCCCGGCGATCCAAAGTCCGACGGGCTCCTAGATCCGATAGGCGCTGACCTTCATGACTTGGCTGATCGCCCACATCAGCGATGGGATCGGGGCCGGCAGTGGCCGAGCGCCGGCGGCGTTTGCCTGCTCGGCGTGCTCGGCTTCCTCTTCGGCCATGCGCTGCAGGATGCGCCGGCTTCGCTCGTCGCCCTCGGGCAGCTGGCGCAGATGGTCTTCGAGGTGCGCTTCAACCTGCCGCTCAGTCTCAACCACGAAGCCGAGGTTGTAGCCGTCGCCCGCCAGTCCGGCTGCCATCCCGATCGCGTAGCTGCCGGCGTACCAGAGCGGATTCAGCAGGCTGGGGCGGTCGCGCAGTTCGGCGAGGCGCTGTCCGCACCAGGCGAGGTGGTCGGCTTCCTCTTGGGCGGCCTGCAGCAGGTGCTCGCGGGTCGTCTCGTCGCGGGCGACCCGCGCCTGGCCCAGATAAAGCGCTTGGGCGCAGACCTCACCTGCATGGTTGATGCGCATCAGTCCGGCGACGTGGGCTCGCTGCCGGTCATCGAGTTCGACGGTGTTGGCCTCGGCGGCCGGATTGGGGCGGCCCGCGGGCGTCTGCCGTGCCGTGGCGGTCAGCAGGGCGTGGTCGAGATCGGCGATCAGTCGATCCAGCGGAGAGAGTTTGCGCAGCATGTTCAGGGCAGGGCCTCGGCCAGCAATTCCAGCGGATGCCGGAGTTCGACCCCGGCGAGTACAGCAGCGCCGCCAAGATGAAGGCGACAGCCCAGGTTGGCGGACAGCAGTGTAGTGGCGCCCGATGCGATGACGGCGTCCAGCAGGGGGCGGCGCAGGCGCTCGGCGCGTTCGGCAAACTGCAGCATGTACGCGCCGCCCGCACCGCAGCAGCCGGTGTCCGCCAGCTCCACCACTTCCAGCCCGGGAATGCGTGCCAGCAGTTCACGGGTGGCCCGCACCGACCCTGTCTCCGCCCGCTGGCTGCAGGGCAGGTGGAGGGCCACGCGATGCTCGATTCGCCGCAGACCCAATGCAGCGAAGCCGACATCGGCAAGCAGCAGGCTGGCGATATCCGTGACCGGCGCAAGCATGGAAAGCGAAGCCGCATGCGCGGCTTGGCAGCCGCTGGTGATGCCGACCAGGATATCCGGCGCGAGCCTCGCCCACGCGCGACGGCTCTGCACCCGCAAGGCGTCGGCGTGTGCGCCAGCGCCCGCATGCTGGTCGAGCGCGCCACAGCAGGCTTGATCTGTGGGCACCAGCACTTCGTGGCCGCAGGCGTGCAACAGTCGCGCGGCAGCGCCCAAAGCCGACGCTTCGAGCGCGCGCCCGACGCAGCCGAGCAGCAGGCCGATGCGCCGTGCCTGCGGAGCGGCAGAGCCGGCTTTGCAAGGGGGGTTGAAGTGACGATGCCGAGACAGATCGCGTACAGGGCCCGTCTCCGCGCATGCGGCAAGGGCTCGCCGGCTGCGGCGCGGCAACAGTCCACGAAGGGGGCGCGCTGCGCGCAGCAGGGAGGCCGCTGCCTCCGGATGGCGACTGGCCCACAGCGCTGCCCGAACCCCTAGTGGGCGCGGTCGCTGCGGCAGATGACGCCGCGCCAGGCGAATCAGCTCACCGAAGCGCACCTTGGCCGGGCAGACCTGCTCGCAGCGACCGCAGCCCAGGCAGTGCTCCAGCGCTTCGATGCTGCTGGAATCGAGGCGGCCGGGATCGCGGGCGAGGGCCTGTGCCAACAGCACGCGTCCGCGCGGCGACTCCGACTCGCGGGCATCCAGACTGTAGGTGGGGCAATGCGGCAGGCAGAGACCGCAGAGCACGCAGGCGTCGGCCAGCGACAGCAATCGCTGCAGGCTGTGTTCAGCGGGGGGGCTGGCGCTTTCGCTCATTTGTCGCCAGAATACGCGGCTTCGCCGGGCAACGCCCCAGGCAGATCACTCCGAGGCGCGCAGGCTTGCGCCCCTCGATCAAGGCCGCTATGCTTCGCGGTCTTTCGTCCTCGCTTTCCCTTTGGGAGCTGTCATGAAGACCTTCAGCGCCAAGCCGGAGACCGTCAAGCGCGACTGGTATCTGGTCGACGCCAGCGGCAAGACGCTGGGCCGTCTCTGCTCGGAAATCGCGCTTCGCCTGCGCGGCAAGCACAAGCCCGTGTTCACTCCGCACGTCGATACCGGCGATTACATCGTCGTCATCAACGCCGAGAAGATCACGGTCACCGGCAACAAGCTGCAGGACAAGATGTATCACCGGTTCACCGGCTACATCGGCAACCTGAAGTCCGAGACCCTGGGCCAAGCCCTGGATCGCCACCCGGAACGCGCGATCGAGATCGGCGTGAAGGGCATGCTGCCGAAGAACCCGCTGGGCCGTGCGATGTTTCGCAAGCTCAAGGTTTACAAGGGTGCTGAGCACCCGCATACCGCCCAGCAGCCGCAGGCGCTGGACATCTGAGACAGGACAGGCACCCCATGGCTCTCAACCAGAACTACGGCACCGGCCGCCGCAAGTCCTCCACCGCTCGCGTATTCCTGCGCAACGGTAGCGGCGCTATCACCGTCAACGACAAGCCGCTCGACCAGTTCTTCGGTCGCGAAACCGCCCGGATGATCGTCCGTCAGCCGCTGGTGCTGACCGAGATGTCCGACAAGTTCGACATCAAGGTGACGGTCGCGGGCGGTGGCACCACCGGTCAGGCCGGTGCGATCCGTCTTGGCATCGCCCGCGCTCTGGTCGAGTACGACGACAGCCTCAAGGCCCAACTGCGCCGCGCCGGATTCATGACCCGCGACGCTCGCGAAGTCGAGCGCAAGAAGGTGGGTCTGCACAAGGCTCGTCGCGCCACCCAGTTCTCGAAGCGCTAACAGCGCTCTATACTTGCCGGCCTCCGCGTCAGAGTGCGGTTGCCATGTAGGCAAGCAGGTTCTAGGGAGATCGTCTAACGGTAGGACAGCGGACTCTGACTCCGTCAATCTAGGTTCGAATCCTAGTCTCCCTGCCAAACCCGGAAGGCCCGCGCAAGCGGGCCTTTTGTTTTTCTGCTCAGGGTTGGAAAGCCTTGACGTCCGCCCTCTGGCGACGAGACGTATCCAGCCGTGTCCGTCTACGGCAGAATTCAGCAGCCACGCGAAGAGGGTCGGCAGCGCCGCCGAGGGCGACCTTGATTTCGGCTCAGCCGCTCCGGCCTCAGAACCCTTGGAGCCGGCGAATCGTACCCCTGCGGAGCTCAGTTCCAGCTCACGGCTCGGAACGGTGTGCGTATTCGTGCAGCCTCGTCAGGGGGTGCTCTGCATCCAGAGGGGCGTGCTCGCGACAGGCAAGTCGAGGTCGTCGTGGAGCACGGCGTGGTACAGCGCGATACTCAGGTCGGAATGGCTTCGCGAAGTGGTCAAACGTGAAGCCGACACGGTAGACGCGGACAGCGGGCCTATAGCTCAACGGTCAGAGCAGGGGACTCATAATCCCTTGGTTCCAGGTTCGAATCCTGGTGGGCCCACCATCCACGTACGCTCCCCGCCCTTCGATCCAGCGGGTCGAGCGCAAAGCCCGAGTTGTCTCCGTGTGCCTCGTCCAATCGCGACGCACCGTCGGCCGTGGCCCGAACTCGTGCGGCTTACCGCAGACGCCGGACCCACTTGATCGCTTTCCCTTGAATGCCCGGCGACTACCGTCGTTCGACGTTCGATGTGTCGCGCGCGAGCGGAGTCCAAGCGAACGCCCAATCGTTCACTTGGACTGCCAGAATGTTGTTGCCGGTCCACTCAGCGGGGTTCAAAGCCGTCGCGAAGCACGCCGGCTTCGCCCGCGGCCTCGCTGAAGATTGCGCGGTCGTCCTCGGGATTGAGAACGACCGAACCTGGAGCGGCCGTTGCACTCGCCTCGATCTGGACGAAGGCCGACGTGAGGTCGACCCGGCCGCGCAGAAGGATCTCCGCCTGAGCGCCGGCTGCGAGGCCGCTCATGAGTGTCGGTGACCCCGACCCACCCTGCGCCGGGCAACTGCCCGTGCAGGTCCAGTCCAGTTCCAACAGCCCCGACGTCGCAACGGCGCGCAGCGTTACAGCGGCCAGATCCACCGGACCATTGTTGCGCACGAGGACGCGGTAAGTGCGCCTGTTCGCGTCCGGATCCGGTTGGAGGCGTTCGATATTGACCTGCAGGTCCGAGCCGTCGCCCACGACGATGCGGAAAGCGCGCGCTGTGCGATCACGACCGCCGTTCGCGGTTCCGCCCGTGTCGATCGCGAGTGCCTCCAATCGGGCGGCGCCGGCATTGCCGTTTAGACGGTAATGCAGCGTGCCGTCCGGACTCAGGGAGACATCCGACACCACGTTGGCCGGGTCCAGCAGCTCGATAACCGTCAGCGCGACGCTCTGCTCGGCCTCCAGAGGCCCCGGAGTGAGCTGCGTCAGGAAGCCCGGTCGTTGCCTGATGCCGTTCGTTCCGCTGGGATGCGAGGGATTGCCGCCCAATGCGAAGTCGGGCGGATCGTTGACTGCGAGAACGTTCAGCGTGACCGTCGCGCTTCGGCGTGCGCCAGCAGGGTCAGTTGCCAGCAGTTCAAGATTCGTACTGCCGTGCGCATCGGCGTTCGGAACGAGAACCAGCAGCCGGCTGGCGTCTGCGCCGCCCAGGCCTGCCTTCAGGGCGGCATCGCTGATCAAGGCTTGATCCGCGGAGCGCGCAGCGAGTCGCACCGAAGCGGCTCCGGACTCGGCGTCGCCGACTCCGATTTCCAGGGGCCCGCCCACCGTGTCCTCCAGCATGTCCACTGCTGCAGCAGCGGTCAGGCTGGGACTCGCGTTCACAACCACTGCGATCGGCAAGGAGTCGCGCGCCGCGTTGGCGTTGTCGCCGATGTAATGCGCCCGAAGACTGCGTGTGCCGGCGGGCAGTGCGCTGGTCACGCAGCTTGCGGAGGCGGAGCCGCCGTTGTTCGAGAGAGGACGCTCGCTGCAGCCCGCGATGTCGACACCACCGTCAGTGAAGCGGACCGTTCCGCTGGGGGCCGTGCCCGTAACCGTTGCCGTCAATGTCACTGCCTCACCTTCATTGGGTGCGCCGCCGACCAGAGACAGACTGACGGTGGTCGAGGGATCGAGCGCGAAAAGCGCCACATCGTTTCCGCTGATGGCCGCGTAGCGGATGCGGAAGGAAAGCCCGCCGATGCTCAGCTCTCCTCCTTCGGGCAAGTTGGCGAAGCCGCCCGCGACCGGGTCGCTGCCATCGTTGATGATCAGCGGCATGGCGCGCCCGGGCTGATGGGTGTAGCCGCTCAACAGCGCGAGCTGAAGGCCCGCACCGCCCAGTGCCACTGCGCCGTTGACCTCGACGGCATCGTTCGCAGTGGCTCCCAGTTCGAACTCGATGCTTGCAGGTGCCTGCAGCGTCAGGGAAGCGCTCTGAAGCGTTCCCGGCGAGCCGCCGGGCGCCAGTCGCCCACCGCCACGGACGAGCGCATCGCCGATCCGTCCGATGCCGCTGACCCGACCGGAGCACTCCACCGTGACCGCGCCTTGGGTGCCGTTCGCGACCCAGGTCCCCTGCTGCACCACGGTAGAAGCGTGCGTGGCAGTACCGGTGTAGGTGTAGGACGCTGCGCCCGTCTTGCGCAGCGTGCCCGGGCCACTGATGCGGCCCGCGTATCCGCATGCCGCGGGCATGGTCAGCGTCAGCGTGGCGCCCGCGCCAAGTTCGAGCATGCCGAGGTGGGGCAGGTCGCCCTCCTGTGGCCGTGGATCGGCGCTGACACAGTTCACGGAATGCGATCCTGCGATCGCGATGGTTCCGGTCGCGGTGCGCTGTTCCTCGACGATGAATACCCCGGAAAGATGCAGGCTCGTACCCGGCAAAAAGCTCGCGGTCGAGGCCTGCTCGAAGCGGCCGGCGTTGACGATGACCGCATCGCCGATGCGTCCGCCGGACAGGTTCTGGAACAGGGGCTCGGCGCCCATGAATCCAAACGGCGTGGCGATGACGCTTGCATGCAGTACGACACCGCCTTGAATGAGGCCCGCGTTGCGCCCGGAAGAGCGCGCCAGACGCCCATGACTCAGTGCAACCGGACCGCGGATGATCCCGGTCGAGGTGTTGTTCAAGTCCACGTCCGAGGCAGCCTGGGCGACCCGCACCAGTTCTCGTGCCGATTGCGCGGCGCTCGCCACCAGTCCGGCGCCACCGTTGATCACCCCGCTGTTGGTGACCTGATAAGCGTTGGCGTCCAAAAACGCGAAGTTGGGCCGGGTGAACAGGTACTGCTCGATCACCCCGCCGCTGTCGTTGGTGACGGTGAAGTCAGGCGCCGCGGAGTAGACCTCCGCACGGCCGAGGGTCCCGGCGTTCAGGAACTCACCCTCCGCCCACTCCACCCGGGCGCCCGCGAAGTTGAGCAGGCGCACCGAGGTCTTTCCCGTGATCTGGCTGTAGTTGAAGACCTGCATGCGGCGCATCTCGTCGGAACCCAAAGGTCCGAACGCGCCTACGACTCCCGTGGCCGTGCCCCAATTGAAGACCGTGATCGGCACCCCCGACAAACCCTCGGGACGGGTCGCGAGGACGTCGCGCACCACAGCGCCTGCGGAGATATTGACCTGTCCGGTCGACAGTTGAACCTGGCCGATGTTGGCGCCCTGCGCCAGCGTGACGCCAACGCCTGGACTGGCTCTGACGTCGACGATGGAGAGGTTGCCGCTGCAGGTGGTTTCCCCGCCGGCGGGCACCGGGAAGGGCACGCATTGCGCATGGGCGAGACCGCAGGGCAGAAGCAGCAACGCAAGCAGTGGGCGACGGCGAATACTGCCGCGGGGCGAGCCGTTGGGGTGAAGGGCCATGGGGGCATCCGTCTCGGGCAGTGTTGCGGAAACCAAGCGCAGAAAGCCCTCGAACTCCCTCGCGTGCCTGCGCACTTGGCTGGGATGCGGTCCGTGGATCAGCGGGGGCGACGAGGGCTGTGCATCTCTCGACTCCCGCACCGATCCCACTCCGCACCTGCCGAAGCCGCGGTCAGCCGCGAAACACCTTGAGCGAGGCGCATCAATGCATCCCGATCCGCCTCCGCACACCCTTGCGCGGTCATGTCCTGGTGACCAGCTTTCAACGCCTCGGCATGGCCACCGGTAGCTGCCAGCCGCGTCGCATGGCGAAAAAGCGCAGGGTGAAGCAGGCGAGCGCGCCAGCCGCCGCGACGGGGGCTGCTGGAAGTTCCAGCGCATCGCCGGCCACCACGATCAATGCGCCCAGCAGCGCTGCGACCGCGTAAAGCTCGCGCTGCAGAACGCCCGGAATCTGCACGACCAGCACATCGCGCGCGATGCCGCCGCCGACGCCACTGAGCACCCCCAGCATGACCGCTCCAAGCGGGCCTACCCCGTGCGCCAGCGCTTTGCCGGTGCCGAGCACGGCGAACAGCCCGAGCCCGACCGCGTCGCTCAGCTGCACCGGGTTGCGCAGGCGTTCAATCAGCTCGAAGCGGTAGAAGGTGATCAGCGCCGCCGCAGCCGACACCGCGAAATAGCGCGGATCGACCAGCGCGACCGGCGGCGTCGCACCGAGCAAGGCATCGCGCACGATGCCGCCGGCGGTGGCCGCGGCGAAGGCCAGCACGAGCACGCCGAACAGGTCGAGACCCTTGCGCACGCCGGCAGTGGCGCCGCTGATGGCGAATGCGAAGGTGCCGAGAAGGTCGATGGCAGTGACGAAGCTGATAGGCATGGCGGCAGAGTGCGGTAGCGGAGCCCATGCTAGCCGCTGCCGGTCCGCTAAACGTTTGATTCGCCGGGGGCGTAGCGACGTTCGCGGGCAAGCATCGGCATTGATGGACCGCTCAGACCACGGCGGTACCCCCATGCTGCACCCGCAAACCCTTAATACAGGCGGCTTCCCGGCGAAAAACCGTTGACTTGTGGGCGCAACCGAAGCAGCCTTCGCAACGCGGAGGGCGTAAGGCCTTCCCATTCTCCCCTGTTGGGCGCCATGCCCCTCTATGCAAGGAAGTTTCCGATGAACAAGGCTGAGCTTGTCGCTGCCATCGCCGACCACGCCGAACTGACCAAGACCCAGGCCGCGGCCGTGGTCGACGCGTTCACCACGACCGTCACCAAGGCGCTCAAGAAGGGCGACACCGTGACCCTGGTGGGCTTCGGCACCTTCTCCGTGCGCAAGCGCGCGGCCCGTGAGGCCCGCAACCCGCGTACCGGCGAGACCATCAAGCTGAAGGCGAGCAAGGTGCCGGTGTTCAAGGCCGGCAAGGCGTTCAAGGACGCCATCTGAGCCTGGTCGCGTCGCCGTCCTGAGCGCGGCGACACGTGCTGAAACAGCGTGCCCGCGCGAAAGCGCGGGCCCGCTGTCGTTTGTGTTCTCAACTGGCTCCGCAAGGTCGAGGGTCAGCGCTGCCGGCCTTGGATTCGCCACTTCGCCCAGCGTGAGGACTGCACGCGCGCCCGCTCGGGGCAGACGATTCAGGTGCTGAAGTGGATGGCCAGGCCACCGCTGTCCGCTGACACGCTTGCCCCCAGCGCCCGCGCGCGCGCTTCGCTGTCCTCGCGCCAGCACTGCGGCAGCGGCCCCTGCAGTGCGATCTGCAGAACCGTCTCGGCGGCATCATGTCGAAGAGCGATCCGCAGGGATTCGCCCTCGGGTGTGGTCTCGGCAAGCGCCTGCACCCAGCGGAACAGGCTGATGGCAAGCCACGTCGGCGCAGACGTGTCGGCGCCGAGGGTCTGGATCGCGAAATCGAAGCCGCGACGCTGTGCGATCTGCTCCAGCGTGGAGCGCAGCGCGGCTTCAAGTCCGATCTCATCCAGCAGCGGTGGCCGCAACTGCAGCGACAGCGCGCGCACCTGCTGCAGGGCGTCGCGCACGCTGTCCGCTACGCCTTCGACCTCATCCGCGGGTAGACCGCCCTCGGCGAAGAACTGCAGGCTGAGCAGGGCGGCAGTGAGGCTCTGGCCGACCTCGCTGTGCAGGACGTGGGCGATGTGCTTGCGTTCGGCTTCGTCCAGCGCGATCAGCTGGGCCAGCGCGGTCGGCGGTGGCGTGGATGCGTCACTCATGCGGGGCTACAGAGCTGGGGTGATGGCCAAGAGCCTGGCGGCTGGACGGTGGTGTCGCGATCACCGCACTCGCCGTCAGCATTCGACCACGTTCACCGCGAGCCCGCCGCGCGAGGTCTCCTTGTACTTGTCCTGCATGTCGCGGCCGGTGTCGCGCATGGTCTTGATGACCTTGTCCAGAGAGACGTAGTGGGTGCCGTCCGAACGCAGGGCCATGCGCGAGGCGTTGATCGCCTTCACTGCGCCCATCGCGTTGCGCTCGATGCAGGGGATCTGCACGAGACCCGCGATCGGGTCGCAGGTCAGCCCGAGGTTGTGCTCCATGCCGATCTCGGCGGCGTTCTCGACCTGATGCACGGTTCCGCCCAAGGCAGCGGTCAGGCCGGCCGCAGCCATCGAGCAGGCCACCCCGACCTCGCCTTGGCAACCGACCTCGGCGCCGGAGATCGAAGCGTTCTCCTTGTACAGAATGCCCACCGCTCCGGCGGTGAGCAGGAAGTCGAAGATCCCCTGCTCGTCGGCCTTGGGCGCGAAGCGTTCGTAGTAGTGCAGCACCGCCGGGACGATGCCGGCCGCGCCATTGGTCGGCGCGGTCACCACGCGTCCGCCGGCGGCATTTTCCTCGTTGACCGCCAGCGCATACAAATTGACCCAGTCGAGCACGGTCAGCGGATCGCGTAGCGCGGCTTCCGGCCGGTTGCGCAGGTCGGCAGCCATGGCCGGCGCGCGGCGGCCGATCTTGAGCCCGCCGGGCAGGATGCCGTCCTCACGGATGCCGCGCGCGACGCAGGCCTGCATGGCCTGCCAGATCTCGCGCAGACCGGCGCGGATGTCTTCCTCGCTGCGCCAGGCGCGCTCGTTGGCGAACATCAGCTGGGCGATGCTGAGGCCGTGCTGCTCGCAGAGCTTCAGCAGCTCTTCGCCGCTGTGGAAGGGATAGGGCAGGGCGGTGGTATCGGCGACGATGCGGTCCTCGGCGGCCTCATCCTGGTTGACCACGAAGCCGCCGCCGACCGAGTAGTAGTCGCGGGTCGCGATCAGGCTGTCGTCGGCCGCAAAGGCGCTGAAGCGCATGCCGTTGGTGTGGTACGGCAGCTTCTGGCGTTTGTTGAACACCAGGTCGCGCTTCTCGACGAAGTCGATCTCCTGCGTGCCGCCGAGGCGCAGGCGCTGTGCGCTGCGGATGCGCTCCAGCGTGGCCGGGATGGTGTCGGGGTCGATGCGATTGGGCAGCTCGCCTTCGAGCCCCAGCAGCACTGCCTTGTCGGTTCCGTGGCCGCGGCCGGTCAAGGCCAGCGAGCCGTACAGCTCGACCCGCATGCGCGCCACCCGAGCAAGCTCGCCGGATTCCTTGAGCCAGCGCTCGACGAAGCGCGCCCCTGCGCGCATCGGCCCCACCGTATGCGAGGACGAGGGACCGATGCCGATCTTGAACAGGTCGAAAACGCTGACGGCCATGGGGGTGGTGTCTGATGTGTGCGGGGAGCTCGCTAGTGTACGTTCGCCGCTCCGCCCGACGATGCCGTACGGATCCACCATGTCCCTGCTGACCCTGTTCCAGCGCGACGAATGCCACCTCTGCGACCAGGCCGTGATCGTGCTGGTGCAGGCGCGGGCTGGTGACTTCGAGCCGCGCTGGATCGATGCCGACATCGAGCTGGAGCAGCGCTATGGCCTGCGCGTGCCGGTGCTGCGGCGCGAAGACACCGGCGCCGAGTTGGACTGGCCCTTCGACGCCGGGCGCGTGCGCGATTTCCTTGCAGGCTGAGCGGGGGCCTGTGCGCAGGCTCAGCGGCCGAAACGCCACCCCAGCCAGGCGGCAGGCAGCAGCCACAGCGCGTCCACCCAGCCGACTTGGGTGCTGAGGTAGAGCAGCACCAGGCCGGGGCTGAGCGCCGGCAGCGCATGCTGGGCTGGCATTCCCATCTGCATGCCGATCTGGCTGGCACTGATCAGCAGCGCCGCGGCCAGCACCGTGAGCAGGCTGACCGTGCCCACCACCACGAGCCGCGTCCGCCCCGCCGGCAGGCCGGCCAGTCGCAGCAACAGGGCGGCATCCAGCGTCACCACCAGCGACATCCAGAGGCTGGGGCCGCCGAAGTGCAGCGAGACCCCGGCCCAGACTGCGGCGAGACCCAGCACCGCCACGCTGCCGCTGATCGCGGCGAGAAGCCAGGTGCCGAGGCCGATGTGCGCGGAAGGCGCAGAGGGAGCAGCCATGTTCACGGAATCAGGGCAGGGCGGAGCAGTGGAGCCGGGTAGAATACGCGGCCGTCCACGCGCCAGACCCTGACATTCGTCCCATGGCCTACAGCCGCAGCTCCGAGCCGATCCAGTTTTCCCGCGACTGCGAGGTCGTCATGGTGCCGCAGGGCGATCGCGTCACCCTGCCTGCCGGAACCGCCGGCTACATCACCCAGGGCCTGGGCGGCAGCTTCACCGTGTTCGTCGATGGCAATCTGTTCCGCGTCGCCGGCATTGATGCCGACGCCATCGGCAAGGAGGTCGTGCCGCCGCCGCAGCTGCCCGACAACGCCACCGACGAGGACGTCGAGAAGGCCGTCTGGACCCAGCTGCGCACCTGCTTCGACCCGGAGATCCCGGTCAACATTGTCGACCTGGGCCTGGTCTACCACTGCGAGATCGAAACCAGCGACGAGGGCAGCCGCCGCGCCAGCATCCGCATGACCCTCACCGCACCCGGCTGCGGCATGGGCGAGGTGTTGGTCGAGGACGTGCGCGCCAAGGTCGAGTTGGTGCCAACCGTGATCGAGGCCGATGTGGAGCTCGTCTTCGACCCGCCCTGGAACCAGTCGATGATGACCGAGGCCGCGAAGCTGCAGGTGGGGATGTTTTGAAGAGCCGGGATTGGGGATTGGGGATTCGCAAAGAGCGAGCTTCCGGGTCAGCGCGAGCATCGCGAGATCGTGCTCTGTCGAATCCCGAATCCCGAATCCCCAATCCCAGCCTCACAGCCACCCCCGCTGTCGCGCCACACGGTAGGCCTCGATGCGGTTTTCGGCGCCGAGTTTGCCGATGGCTTCGCTGAGGTAATTGCGCACCGTGCCTTGGCTCAGGTTGAGCCGCGCGGCGATGTCGGCGCTCTTTGCGCCTTCGCCGGCCAGGCGCAGCACCTGACGCTCGCGTTCGTTCAGAGGGTCCACGTCGTCCCAGGCGGCCATCGCCAACTGCGGGTCGATGGCGCGGCCGCCCCGGTGGACCTGGCGCAAGGCGTCTGCCAACTTCTCGGCAGGCGCATCCTTCAGCAGGTAGCCCCGCACGCCGGCGTCCAGCGCACGGCGCAGGTAGCCGGCGCGGGCGAAGGTGGTGACGATCACCACGCGGGTCGGAAGATTCAGCGCGCGAACCGCTTCCGCCAGCTCGAGCCCGGTGCGGCCGGGCATCTCGATGTCGGTCACCAGCAGGTCGGGCGCCAGCCGCTGCGCTTCAGCAAGCGCGCTGTCGCCGTCCGCGCAGGCGGCAACGACCTCCAGGTCGTGTTCCAGCCCGAGCAGGGCGGCGAGGGCGCCGCGCACCAGGGCCTGGTCTTCGGCGAGGACCAGTCGAATCATCGCGTGAGTCCTCTCAACCTGCGTTGGCCGCGGTCTGCGGCAGTGTGGCGGGCGCGCTCAACAGCAGGCGCGTACCGACTCCGGGAGGACTGTCCAGTTCGAAGCGGCCGCCCAGCGCCTGCAGGCGTTCGGCGAAGCCCGGCAGGCCGCGATGACCCTCGCGCTGGCGCGCACCGCCGACCCCGTCGTCGCTGATCTGCAGCTGCCACACCGCATTCGCACCTTCGCCTTCGCGGCGCAGCTCGATCTCGACGCGGCTGGCGCGCGCATGGCGTATCACATTGGTCACAGCCTCGCGCAGGGCCAGGGCAAAGGCCTGGTCGAGCGGGGGCGGCAGCTCGAGCGCCGGCAGCTGCGCGTCCAGCCGCACTTCGGCGCTGAGCAGGGCCAGCCGGGCGGCGGCGATCTCCGCCTGCAGGCCGCCGGCGCGGATGCCGCTGACCGCTTCGCGCACCTGGTCGAGCGCACCGCGCGCGGCGTCCTCAAGCTCGGCCAGCTGCTGTTCGGCGGCGTTCGGATCGCGCGCGAGCAGGCGCCGGGCCAGCTGAGTCTTCAGCACCACCAGCGACAGGGTGTGGCCCAGCGCATCGTGCAGGTCGCGGCCGATGCGCTCGCGCTCGGCCAGGGCAGCGAGGCGGCGCACCTCGTCCTGGCTCAGCTTCAGCACGGCCTGGTGGCGTTCGCGGGCACGGCTGGACAGGATGCCGGCGCAGGCCATGCCGCCGATCATCGCCATGGCGATGCCCACGCCCAGCGCATAGCGCCAGTCGGGCATCTGCACGAAGAACTGCGCCGTCATCAGCGCCCAGAACAGCAGGGCGGACAGTACCGCCCGGCGCGGCGCCCATACCGTCGCCGCCATCGTCATCGCGTAGATCACGAAGGTGTTGCCGCCCGGGTTCACCGTCATCAGTGCATAGCCCAGCGCGGCGCTGCCGTAGATGCAGAGGTCGCGCGTGCGGGCGGCCGCGGTGGGATCGGTGAAGCGCAGCCACAGCGGAAGGAAGATCGCGCAGGCCGCCAGCGAGGGCAGCAGCAGCGTGATCAGGCGCTGTGGCATGAAGAACATCGGCAGGAACACGAACACCAGGTACAGCAGGCCCCACCAGCGCTGCGGCTCGTGTTCGTTGAGGCTGTGCTGTGGCGGTGGTCCGGCGAGGGCGGGTTTCATGGGCTTAGCCTAGGGGAGCCGGGCGAGTCGCGCACAGGGTGGGTTGCGATTCCCCACCCTGCGCATACGGCTTGGGTGGCGTTTGTCGAGCGCCTGCCTAGTGGACCTCGACCTCGTCGATTTCGAAGCGCTGCGCGCCGCTGCCGGTGGCGCTGAGGCTGATGCCGCGCAGGCGGCTGCGGTCGAGGCCGGCGAGATTCTCGAGGTCGATCTCCACGCTCCGCCATTCCGCGCTCGCGGCGATCGGCACCACCGCGGGCGCGCTTTCGCCGGAGAACAGCAGCAGCTGCAGGGGCGCGGCGCTGCGCACGTGCAGGCGCAGACTGGATACCGCGCGCGCATCGATCGGCGTCATCGGCGCGACCCCCGGGCTGAAGAACACGCCGGCCCAGGCCGGCTGGCCATCCACGCCCTGTTCGGCAAGCTCGACTTCGACGCCCAGCGCACCTGCGCTGTCGACAGCACCGCCCTCGATGCGCGCGACGCGCGCCGTCGAGCGGCCCCCGCGCATCTGGTCCGAGGCCGCCATCCAGCTCGGCGGCAGGGTGTCGGCATCGAAATCGGCGAGCGTGCCGGGCGCGAGCTTGGCCTCGGACTCGGCCGGTGGGCGTGGATCGACCTGGCGGCCGTTCTTCCACACGCTGACGAGCTCGCGGGTGGCGAGGATGTCCGCGCTCGGGTCACCCTCCACCAGCACCAGATCGGCGCGCAGGCCCGGCGTGATGCGGCCGCGGTCAGCAAGACTGAACTGCTCCGCCGGCACCGAGGTCGCCGCGCGCAGGGCCTCAAGCGGGCTCAAGCCGGCCTCGACCAGCAGAGCCAGCTCGCCGTGCATCGAGATGCCGAATGCGGTGCCCGGATTGGGCGCATCGGTACCGGCGAGCACCGGCACGCCGGCGGCATGCAGGGCGGCGACGCGGGCTTTCGCGCGCTCGATCAGCGTGGTCGCCAGCGGCCCGAAGCTGGGGCGCCCGCGCAGTTGCTCGCGCTGGCTGGCGGCGAGGCGTTCGGCGAGGCGCGGATGCTCTGCGAGGTCGTTGTCCACGCCCGAAAATGCAGCGATGACCGAGAGCGTCGGGGTGACGAAGGCGCCGCGTGCGCGGGCCGCTTCGACAAAGCGCGCATCGTTGCCCGCGTCCTGCGGCACATGCACCAACCCGTCCGCACCCTGTTCCAGCACCTCGATCGCGTTTTCCACCGTGGATACATGCGCCAGCGCAAGCAGGCCCTGCGCCTGCGCGGCGTTGATCACTGCCTGCGAGCGCGCGGCGTCGAGGGTGGGCATGCGCTCCTTCTCGCGATAGGCCGACAGATCCTCCCGCACGAGCTTGATGAAGTCCGAGCCCTCGGCGCGCCGCGCGGCAACCCAGGCCTGCGCTGCCTCTGGCGCATCCACGGTCGGCACGGCGACACCGAACTGGGTGCCGTGGCCGCCCTGCGCGGTGGCCAACAGGCCCGCGCCCCACAGGTCGGCGCGGTCGGTCGTCTCCAGCGACTCCCGCTCGGTGCGCGCGTCCCGCAGCAGCGACGGATCGCCGAACATGTCGAGCACGGTGGTGGTGCCAAAGCGCAGGGCCTCGCGGCGGGCCTCGCCGTAGGCGTGGACGTGGGCGTCGATGAAGCCCGGCAGCAGGGTCTGACCTTCGGCTTCGATCACGGTGAGCCCATCGGCGGACAGCGACTCGGCGATGGCCTCGATGCGGCCGTCGCGCACAGCGACGTCCGCACGAGGCCAGAGCTTCTCGCCGTCGAACACGCGCGCGCCGCGGATCAGGAAGGCCTCAGGGCCGGCCGCGTGGGCGGGCGCTTTCGCCGGGGCTTTCGGCCCGTCGCTCAGCGCGATCAGTGCAACCAGCGCAACGCCGCTGAGCGCGGCGATCAGGGCGGGAGTGGAGGGGCGCGCCATGACTTCAGCGCCCCCGCAGCCGCAGCGCGGCCAGCGCAAGGAAGAACACGGTGAAGCCGATCAGCACCGCGCAGTGCAACAGCACGTTGACGCCTTCGATCTGGCCGCTGATGCCCAGCGCCAACTGGGCAAGATGCCAGGCCGGCCAGACCACCGCGAGCTTCTGGATGAATTCCGGGAAAGCGAACAGCGGCATCCACAGGCCCGACAGCACCGACATCGGCAGGTAGATCAGGTTGACGATGCCGACCGCGGCCTGGCCCTTGACCAGGCTGCCGATCCACAGGCCCAGCGCGCAGAAGGGCAGGGCGCCCAGAAGCAGGGCGCAGAGCAGCAGAGTCCAGTCGGCAAAGGCCATCCGCACGTCGCCGAGCCCCATTGCCGCGGCGCTGAGCAGCAGCACCACGCAGAGCGCGGCGATCAGGCTCATCGCGATCTTGGCGGCGAAGTAGGCGGCGATGGGCATCGGCGACACCCGCTTCAGCTCCAGCAGCCCGCTCTCGCGCTCCATCGCCATGCCGACGCCGAAGCCGAACAGGGCCGGGCCGATCACGCCGAACACGCCGTAGGTCGCGAACAGATAGGTCGCCTTCTGGAAGCTGCCCCACTGGCCCGGGATCAGCACCGCGAACATCAGGTAGAAGGCCACCGGAAAGGCGAGGGTGGGAATCACGAAGGCGGGTGTGCGCGCCATGCGCAGCAGCTCGTACCAGGCCTCCAGCGCGTACAGGCGCAGCGTTTGCGCGCCCGACATCGGCAGGGTCGAATGCAGGCTCGTTGCGTTCATGCGGCGTCTCCGGTCAGGGCGAGGAAAGCGTCTTCGAGGTTCAGCGGGCGGATCTCGATGCCCGACAGCGTCGGATCGAGATTCAGCAGGCGGCGCAGCAGGGCATCGCTGTCGCTGCAGAGGATCGACACGCGGCTGCCTTCGGGCTCCACCGACTGCACTTCCGGCAGGGCGGCGAGCTCGGCGGCGGACAGGCGCGTCACGCAGCGGATGCGTGCGCCGCGGGCGCGGGCCTTGAGGCTCGCGGGTGTGCCCTCGGCCAGCACGCGCCCGCGCTCGATCAGCACCACGCGCTCGGCGAGTGCGTCGGCCTCTTCGAGGTAGTGGGTGGTCAGCACGATCGAGGTGCCGGCCTCGCGCAGGCTGTGGATCACCTGCCAGAAGCCGCGGCGGGCTTCGACATCCAAGCCGGTGGTGGGCTCATCCACGAACACCAGTTCGGGCGCGCCGCAGATTGCCAGCGCGAACTGCACGCGGCGCTGCTGGCCACCGGACAGCGCGGCATAGCGGCGCTCGGCGAGGTCGCTCAGGCCGGCCAGGCTCAGGGTTTCGTTCACCGCGCGCGGCATCGGGTAGTAGCTGGCGAACAGGTGGACCAGTTCGCGCACGCGCAAGGTCTCGGGCAGGCGGGCTTCCTGCAGCATCACGCCGATGCGTCTGCGGGCCGCGGCCTCGCGCGGGTCGGCACCGAACAGACTAACCTCGCCGCCATCCGCGGCCAGGCGACCGGTCAGCAGCCCGAGCGCGGTGCTCTTGCCGGCGCCGTTGCTGCCGAGCAGTGCGAGCAGCTCGCCGCGGCGCAGTTCCAGATCAACGCCGTCGAGGGCAGTGACCGGGCCGTAGGTCTTTCGCGCGGAGCGCAGGTGGGCGATGGATGGCGAGAGCATGCGGGATCTCCAGAGGCGGCGGCTGCCGTAGGGCGCATGTTCCCGACTCTCCCTGGGGTGCAGCAGTGGAGGCTGTCAGCTGGTGCAGGTGACATTCGTCATCTGCGCTGTCCGCCGCTTCCAAAAAACAAGGCGGGCCCGGAGCGCTGGTGCGCGCCGGGCCCGCGACGGCTGCCACTGGATGGGTTTACGGGTTCGGGGCGGTCGCCTCGAAGCCGTTCCTGAACACCTGGGGAGCAAGCACCGTCACCGTCGCGCTGCCGGTGTTGTTGGCGCCCGCAGGATCCGGATTGCCCGCCGACACCGTCGCGCTGACGGTCTTGTCGCCCGGAATCGCCGCAGCACTCACGCTGGCTTCGATCGCGATGATGGGCGACGTGGCCGCGCCTGCGAGCGAGCTCCTGGTGCAGGTGGCCTGCTGGGGCGCGCCGATGCTGCAGGTCCAGCCGGTGCCAGTGGCGCTTTGGATCGTGAAGGCAGGATCCATCGCCAGGGCCACGGAGACCGCGTTGGCCGACGCCGTGCTCAGGTTCGCCACGGCCACGCTCAGGCTGGCAGTGCTACCGACGACGGCGCTGGCGGGCGCTGTCATCGTGGCTGCGAGATCGACAGGGTCCCCGGCGACGCAGGACTGCACGGCGATATCGTCGACGTACCAGCCCTCGCGACTGGCTGAATCGTCAGTGCCCACGCGCCAGCGCAGGCGGACGCTGCTGCCCGCGTAGGAGCTCAAGTCCACCAGCGTGTTGGCGTACGCACGGCCCGGGTCGGGCTCGCACCAGCCGCTGCGGCCGCCCAGCGGGTTGCCGAAGCTGCTGCTGATGGGGCCGCGGTAAGGATCGTTGAGCAATGCCGCACCCGCGAGCTGGGTGAAGGCGCCGCCGTCCACGGAGATCTCCAGCACGCCGGCGTCGTAACAGCCAGAGGCGGCGTTGTTTTCGAGATTGCGCCAGTTCTGGTAGCGCAGGGTCAGCGGCTGCTGGCCCGTCGGCAGGCTGATGGCGGGCGAGGTCAGCTGCTGATCGGAGACCGTCGCAATGCCGTTCGCGCGCATGGCGTTGCCGCCGGACGCGGGGCTGGGGCGGGTGGTCGACAGCGCCCAGGTCTGTGCGCCGGTGCCGCCGACGGTGAAGCCGCCCGCGCCTGCGGTGAAGTTCTCCGTGAAAACGGTGCTCGCGATGGAGCCTTCAGCGCACTCGCCCGGTGCTGGCTGCGTGCGGAAACTGGACACCGGCGAAGCGGTGCCCGTGCCGCACACATTGGAGGGCCGCACCCGCCAGTAGTGCTGCGTGTTCGGAGCGAGTGCGGTCGTCACCGCGATACTGCTGCCGCTGCTGACGTTGCCGGTGAACACGATGTTGGCAAAAGCCGTGTCCGTCGCGACTTCAACCGTGTGCGCGCTCGCTTGGGCGCCCGAGGTCCAGCTCAGCGTGGGCTGCAGCAGCACATTGGTGGCGCCGTTCGCGGGCGCCAGCGGCGCTGGCGCGCCGGGCGTCTGCGTTGCAACGTTGAGTTCGATATCGAGGTTGCGGACCAGGCTGCCCGAGGTGCCCTGGACGCTGACGGTGTTGAGGCCCGGGGCGACGCCCGCGCCCAGCGTCAGGGCGAGGCTCGAGGTGCCGGGCGGCGTTACCGGGCTGGTTCCGATCGCACCCGTGATGCCGGTCGGCAGTGCCGGACTGAAGCTGAGAGCAACCGGCGTGGTGAATCCGGAAATCTGGCCGATCGTCAACGTGGCCGGGGGCAAAGCGACCGGAGGGCTGGCCGCGCAGACGGCTTCGCTGCGGAGGCTCGAGTTCAGGGTGAATCCCGGCTCGCCGCAGTCATCGTGGCGGAAACTCGCAACCCGCGTGTTGTTGGTGGTGCCGGCGGGTCCCATGTATTCGCCGGTGAACCAGAAAGTGCAGCCATCCACCGGATCGATGCCCATCTGGTGGTAGTCGCCCCAGCGCTCGTTGCCCTGCGAGCGCTCGCCGTTGACGATGAGGTTGTCGCCAGCGGTCATCACGCCAGGAGGATCCGAAGCCAAGCGTCCGGTGTAGCGCAGGCCAGGGAAAATGCCAGCCGGCGTGCCGGCCTGGCGCACCACGCTGTAGGCCAGGGCGATGTTGCCCGCGCTGTCGATGCCGCTGCCGCCCATCCAGCGATCGATGTTGCCGCCGGTGTCGGTGGGCGCGAAGGTGCCCTGGTCGTGCAGCTGCCAGTCGGTTGCTGCCGTGCCCGCGGTGCGCCGCAGCTCGAACCAGCGGATGGCGCCGCGGATTTGCGGATCGGTGAGGGTGTTGGTGGTGTGGTTGCCGACGATGGACTCGTAGGTGCCGAAGTTGCGGTACATCAGCACATTCATGATCGGCTCGCGCAGCGGATCAAGACGCTGGCCGCTGGGCTGGGGGAAGGCGTTGAAGGCTGTCAGGCCGTTGATGCGCGAGTTGAATTCTGCGACTGGAATCTGGTGGACCGGAGTCAGCGTGCCCGCGGGGGTGGCGGGCGCCCAATCCATGCTGAGCTGCCAGAGCTCCAGGAAGTCGTTGCTCGGGTTGTTCGCGCCGGCGTTGTGGGCCTCGTCGTCGCGGTGACGCATGATGATCCCAGGCGCGTTGGCGGGCGGCGGCGCGTCGCCGACAAGGTGCGCAGGCGTTGACAGCTGGAAGCCGAATCCTGAAAGGTTGGGCACCGTCACGCGCACGAAGCGTGCCGGTTGCCCCTGTAGCATCGCCGCGCGCTCGAACGCGTAGATCGGGCGCGCGCCCGCGGTGCCGCCCTCGTTGGCGGTGGCGTAGTAGGCGTCGGTCCACACGCCGTACTTCGGATAGTCGGGAAACTCTGGCATCACGAAGGTGTAGCGGTACCAGTTGTTTGCCGCGGTGTTGGCAGCGTCGTCGTTGGCGCTCACATAGACGCACAGTGCGCGTCCGGCCTGCGGCGAGAACTCGGTCACTACCCAACGGCGGGCGATGGCGTCGAAGAGCACGATGGGATCGCCGAGGCCGCTGTTGCAGGGGGAGGTGCCCGTGAGGGTCGTTGCCAGGATGAAGTTGGCCTGCAGCTCCCCGGTCGTCTTGTTGTAGACGCGGACGCGTGAGCCGCCGGCGGCATTGACGGCCTGCACGTACTGGGTGGTGCCGATGTCGCCGGTCGGATCGGGCGGCAGTGTGGTCCCCGGTGCGCCTTCAAAATTCTGCAGCGGCGTGGCGAAGCCTGCGCCGCGCAGCGCCGGCAGACCATCCAGGGCTTGCTGCAGGGCTGCCAGCGGGTCGGCTTCGGGCGGATTGACCGGCTCGCGCTGCTGGGCGGCAAGCACGGCCGGGTCGTCCCAATGCCGACGCGGGATCTCGCGGATCGGATCACCCGGCTGCCATTCCAGGCCGACGGGATCATTGCGCACATCCACACTCAGCACTTCCGGCTGCGCCACGCCAAGGAACTCGGTGCTGGCGGGTGCATGCAGAGAGTCGGCTGGCTGCGACTGGCTCGGGCCTTTGCCCTGGGCTGCATACCCCGGCGCCGCCATGGAGAGCGCGAGTCCGCTTGCAATCGCTGCGGCAAGAACACGTGGTGCGAGCTTCATTGAACGTCCTCCCGGGATTGCCGGAGTGGGTGGGTGTCGGCGGGCGCCGACGGGATCGGAAATGGTCGGTGGGGGCGCTGCGCGAAGCCGAGAGTCACAGGCGCTGCTGCGGCGTGATCGACTGCAGCAGGATCTCGCCGCGAAGGCTTTGAATGTCGAATGCGCGGAGCGTCGAGCCGTCGCCATCCGGCAGCTTCAATCGGGCTTCCCAGGGGCCGGACGGGCTTTGCGCAAGGCTGTCGAGACCGAAGTCGGCCCGCACGCCCAGAGCTGCGCGGGCGCTCAGTTCAAGCGGCGCGACCAGGTGGACATCGACAACGATGCCGCCGGCGCTGCGAATTCGATTGAGGCCGACACCACGCGCTGACATCGGATAGATCCGCAGCTCGCCGGTCGCACTTTCGATGTCCATGCGGCCATGCGCGGCAACGGTGATTCGGCCGCTTCCACTGCGTGCGGTCACAGGGTTGTCGATACGACGCACGACGATCTCGCCGAAGTCGCTGCGCAGGAACACAGGAATGCCCGCAGGCACGAAAGCGTAGAGGTCGACGCGTCCCTTGCGGCGATCGGCAGGCGCATCGGGATCGATCCCCGGATAGCGAACCCGCACGCCGCTGTCGCCGTGCTCCTCGTACCATTCGATACGGGCGATCCGTGGCGGCTCCCCGATGCGCTGCTCCACACCCTCGTAAGCCACTGCGCTGGCGGAAGTCTGTCGAAGCTGGATATCGCCGTACGGGTTGTCGAGGACGATCCGCTGCAGTCCCGCGGGCAGCTTGTGCTCTTCGCGGAAGCGCTCCAGCGTGTAGGCGGCCGCACTGACCGACTGCGTGGCAGCGACGGGCGCCGTTGGTTCGACGGGTTTGGAGGCGCAGGCTGCAAGCAGAAGCCACCCCAGCAGCGAGGCGGTCTTGGTGATTCGGCTCACTCCGTCTCCCCACGGCGTGATGAAGGCGTGAGGGTATCACGCTTCGCTGTGCTGACAACTGCGAGCTTGATTGAACAGTTCCTGGATGGGCGGAGCGCTCGCTGGCGCGCATGGAGCCTGTGCGTCGCGGTCTGCGGCGAGCCTTGAGCGGCGACGCGCAGTGCATGGAATTGCCTGGCGTACTTGGCTACCCTCGCGCGGCGTGGCTGTCCTCGACCGAGGTGCTGGCCCGACCGTGATCCGACCGATGCATCGGCCGCAACGCCTGGGCCAAGGAGCGAGTATGCGTTTTCCCCTGCACGTCGTTGCCCTCCTGCTTCTGGTCGCTTCGCTGCTGATCAACCTCGCCTTCTGGGGCGGCGTCAGCACCTCGAAGGTGCTGGGGCCCATCGTCCCCGATGCCGTCCGGCTGCAGGCGCCGTTGGCCTACACCTGGCTCGTGATCGGTGACGCGGCGGCCCGCACGCTGGGCGTCGAGGAGCCTCTCGCTCGCTTTGCCGAGTCGCAGTTCCACGATCCCTCCCGAGTGGTCGAGTCACGCCCGCTGGCCGGGGGCAGGGTCTTGGACGAGCGCAGCGACTGGCTGAAGCTGGTGCAT
This sequence comes from Lysobacterales bacterium, assembly GCA_046318115.1. Classification (GTDB taxonomy): domain Bacteria; phylum Pseudomonadota; class Gammaproteobacteria; order Xanthomonadales; family Xanthomonadaceae; genus Aquimonas. Next base: position 42,070 of record JBKCVA010000036.1, read on the forward strand.
CCCCTGCCGCTGATCCTGCTGCCGATTGCCCTGCTGCTGTGGTGGCGTCGGCCGCGCGGACTGAAGACGTTCGGCGGCAGGTGATCAGTCGCGGAGACTTCCGTGGCGATCCCGCCGCGCGCGCCTCTTGAATGGCAAGGCGAGCAGCGCGCTGAGGTCCAAGGCCTCCGGATAAGCCGCAGGCGCGTAGACGCCAACGGCCTGCACGTCGCCGCGGCGGTAGGTGCGAAAGACGTGGTCCCAGAGCGGGAGGGCGGTGCCGTAGTTGCCCGCCTGCTCCGGGTCGCTGCTGTGGTGCAGTCGATGCAGTTCCGGCGTGCCGATCAGCAGACTGAGACGGCTGCTCCGCGGCAGCGCGATGTTGGCGTGTACCCACAAGCCTTGGGTGAGTGCGAATGCGCTGATCGCGAGCATCACCTCCGCCGAGAAACCCAGCAGCAGCAACGGCGCCAGTCGCGCCAGCTTGTCCCAGGCGGCATTCAGCGGATGCGAGGTCAGTGCATTGGCCACATTGAGCTTGGCCGGGCGATGGTGCAGGACATGCGCCCGCCACAGCCAGCCGCCGCGGTGGCTCAGGCGATGCAGCCAGTAGGGGCCGAACTCGGCCAGCGGCAGCGCGATCAGCAGCTGAATGCCAAGGGGAACATCCAGCGCGGGCCGCGCCAAGCTCATCAGCGCCAGCGTGAGTACAGCGCCAACCGCCGTGTCCGCAAGCAGATTCAATCCAAGCACCTGCGCGTCGCGCTTCAGCTCAACCGTTCTTGGAGCCCACTCGTCGCGGTGCGGTTGCAGTCGCTCAAGCAGGCCCAGCAGCGCATAGGCAAACAGCAGCCAGGGCAGCAGTCGTGCTTCCTCGGTCCAGCCGCGCGTGACGAGCAGCCACCCGGCCAGTGCCGCGAGGAGCACACTGTGGGTGAGCGCATTGAAGTGGTGGAGAGGCATGTCGAGCGAGTCGGATAGCGGAGGCGCGGGCAGCTTCGATGCGCCAGAGCGTCTGCGCATTAACCCGGGTTCAGAACTGCCGGAGCGATTGCGCGCGCTCGTCGAAGGCGCTCCACTTCGACGACTCGCTCCGGGTGAGGTGCTGATGCACCCGGGAGCGCTCCAGGATCGGGTCTGGTGGCTGCAGTCGGGCGCGCTGCGGCGCTTTTCCCTCGGCGCGGACGGCAGCGAGTTCACGCACGATTTCGTGGGGCCCGGCGAGTGGGCCTGGGGAGCCCTGCGCTTGGGTGCCGAAGACTGCTGCATTGAAGCTGGCCCCGGCCTCGCCGCACTGGCTGCCTGTCAGGTGCGGACCGTGGAGGTCGATGCGTTGCAGCGGCTGCGCGGCAGCGATGCCGCGAGCGCGGACTACGTGCTCACGCTGCTGCTGCGAGCCAGCGCGCGGCGCCTGCAGCGTGAGGCGGACCTCGTTCATCGGAGCGCCGAGCAGCGTTACCAGGACCTGTTGTACCAGCGGCCAGACATCGAGGCGGAGTTGAGTCAGAAGCAGATCGCACTGTGGCTTGGGATCACGCCGGTCGCCCTGTCGCGAATACGACGCCGGCGCGCCGACCGCCGTTAAGGCAGTGCCGGACTCTCTGCAGGCTTGATTCGTAGTGCCCGGCACGGCGCTGACCGCTGAGAGCCTGTGAGAAGCCATCCACCTGCTGCGTCCGCCTCTGGGCGCCCGTGGCGGCAGCGCGCTACGCGAATTCCGCGGTCACCAGCTCGCCAAGCTCCCTTGAATTCACGTCCCGCGCTTTGCCACGAAAGCCTAGTGACGCCCTCGCTACGGCGTCTGGGTTCTTTCATTCGCTCTGAGCCCGGAGCGTTTCGTCGCGGCCACGGGCGCTGCGTGCGCTGTCAGTCGGAGCCGCCGCAATAGATCCTGTGGAGCACGCCGATGATTTCCTGCACGGGCCCCGGCGACAGCGAGTAGAAGATCGTCTGCGCCGAGCGCCGGGTCTGCACCAGGCCTTCTTCGCGCAGCACGGCGAGGTGCTGCGACAGCGCCGACTGCGAGAGATCCAGGCCGGCGTTGATGTCCGACACCGCCTGCTCGCCGCCGGCCAGCATGCACAGGATCATGAGCCGCTTCTCGTTGGCCATGGCCTTCAGCAGCTGCGCCGCATCGGTGGCATGGCTGCGCATCTCTTCGGC
>JBKCVA010000037.1:0-61215 GCA_046318115.1 Lysobacterales bacterium
TCCCAGTTGCGGATCGGGAAGCCGGTGTAGACGCGCGCGCTGTACTTGCGGTTCTTCTGCTCCTCGGCGATGCGCTTGCTGTCGGCCTCGGTCGCGGCGTCCGTGTGCAGATTGCTGACGAACAGGATGCGGCTGCCATCGGGCGAGAACTGCGGCGTGCGCGCGCCGGTGCTGAGGCTGGTGACGCGCTGCGCTTCGCCGGCGCGGTCGACGTCGAGCACGTAGATCTGATTCTGCGCATCGGCCTCGCGCTTGGTCGAGAACGCGATGCGGCGGCTGTCGCGGCTCCAGGCCACGCCCGCTTCCGGCGCGCGCGTGGCGGTCAGACGACGGGGCTCGGCGCTGCCGTCGGCCGGCACCAGCCACAGATCGCTGACCTGGTCCTCGGCCTTGTAGGCCGGCTCGGTGAGGGTGAACACCACGTGGCGACCGTCAGGGCTCAGCACGGGCGCGGACACCCGCGGCATCAGCCACAGGTCCTCATGGTCCAGCACGCGGCGCTCGGCGGCCTGCGCGCTGCTGAGCGCGAGGCTGCCTGCAACGAGCAGGCTCAGGGATCGGAACATGCGCAGCTCCTTCGAGCAGGGTTCAGGAGCGCCCGACCGTGCCGGGCGCGGTGCGCTTTGTCCAGAGGCGGAGGACAGGGGTCTGCACGGTTCCGTCGATAGGGTGGGTCTTGACCCCCCATGAGCTTCGCTTCGGCCTCGGTCCTCCAAGCCCATAGGGTGGGTCTTGACCCACCATAAGCTCGAAACTCGCCTCGGTTTCGCTTTGCCGCGCGTGGAGCGAAGGGCAAAATCAAGAGCTTTCGGTCAGCCCTTCGGTCTGCCCGAGTCACTTTTCTTTGAGCGGCCAAAGAAAAGTAACCAAAAGAAAGGCCACCCCTCGTCCGCGCCCTTAAGCGCATCCGTGCGCAGAGGGTACGCGTGAGTCGGTCGGGGTTTTCGGACAGGCCATCCCTGGCCTGTCGAAAACCTTGGCCGCATCCCTGCGGCCAACCCTGCGGGCAGATCGACCGCCACCCGCCGCTCCCCAGGGGCCCCGGGCAGAGCGCGGGCTCCTGCCCGCAAGAGCGAAGCCGAAGCAGAAGCCGAAGCCGCAACCGAAGCCGCAACGAATGGAGAGGGCGAGAGCGGAAGCCAACTCGAAGTCGAAGCCAGTATGGCCGCTGCATCGGCCAGACTCCCGCTCCCGCTCCCGCTCCCGCTCCCGCTACTGGCTTTCGCTGTTGCTCTGGCTTTTGCTCTGGCTGTTGCTCTTGCTCCGGCTCTTGCGGGCAGGAGCCCGCGCTGTTGACGGGGCCCCTGGGGAGCGGCGGGAGTTCGTGGATCAGCCCGCAGGGGCGCCGGCAGGGATGCCGGCGATGTTCGTGACAGTGCAGGGATGCACTGTCCACGAACACCCACGGACGCACGCGTACCCTCTGCGCACGGATGCGCAGAGGGCGCGGACGAGGGGTGGCCTTCTCTTTGGTTACTTTCTCTTGGCCACTCAAGAGAAAGTGACTCGGGCAGCCCGAAGGGCTGACCGAAAGCTCTTGATCTTGCTCTTCGCTCCGCGCGGCAAAGCGAAACCGAGGCGAGTTTCGAGCTCATGGTGGGTCAAGACCCACCCTATTGGCTTGGAGGACCGAGGCCGTAGCGAAGCTCATGTGGGTCAAGACCCACCCTATGCGCTCGGTACGGCGAGGCGAGCGCGGAGCTCACGGTGGGTCAAGACCCACCCTATGCCCAGTCGCCTCGCAGCGCCTGCACCTGGTTCTGCAGCGCTGCAGCCGTCGCCTGTTCGGGCGTCAGGGTGGGCGCGATCGCCAGCTCGATGTGGGCGCGGAAACGACGCGGCAGGCGCATGCGCCGCAGGGCCGAGTCGCGGCGGCTGAACAGGCTGCCCCACATGCCGCGCAGGGCCATCGGCACCACCGGCACCGGTCGCGCGGCGAGGATGTGTTCGACGCCGGAGCGGAACGGGTTGATCTCGCCCGTGCGGGTGATCTGGCCTTCGGGGAAGATGCCGACCAGCTCGCCGGCGGCGAGTGCGGCGTCGATCTCGGCGAAGGCTTTCTCCATGAGCGCCGGGTCTTCCTTGGCGCCGGCGATCGGAATCGCCTTGGCGGTGCGGAACACCCAGCTCAGCACCGGGATGTTGAAGATCTTGTAGTACATGACGAAGCGGATCGGACGCCGCACCGAGGCCGAGATCAGCAGCGCGTCCATGAAGCTCACGTGGTTGCAGACCACCAGCGCGGCGCCTTCGTCCGGTACCTGTTCGACGCCTCGCACACGCAGGCGGTACAGCAGGCTCATCAGCAGCCACACCAGGAAGCGCATCAGGAATTCCGGCACCAGCCGGAAGATGTGCCAGGCCACCAGCGCATTGAGTACCGCGGTGACCAGCAGGATCTGCGGGATGTTCAGCTCCAGCGCGGTCAGGCCGATCGCGAGCCCCGCTGCCAGCACCATGAAGAGCGCATTGAGAATGTTGTTGGCGGCGATCACCCGCGAGACTTCCTCGCGCGGTGTGCGCGACTGGATCAGGGCGAACAGGGGCACGATGAAGAAGCCGCCGAACAGGCCGATCAGGGCGAGGTCCATCAACACGCGCCAGCGCCCGGGCTGACCGAAGACCTCGCTGACCGACTGCCCCAGCGCGCCGACGTCGGTGGGCTGGGCGAAATAGAGATCGATGCCGAACACCGACAGTCCGATCGCCCCCAGCGGCACCAGGCCGATCTCGATCTTGTGGCCCGACAGCTTTTCGCAGAGCAGCGAGCCGACGCCGATGCCGGAGGCGAACACCGCCAGCAGCACCGACATTACTGCCGCCTCGCCACCGAGCGTGTCGCGCGCATAGACCGGCAGCTGGGCCAGCACCAGCGAGCCGTAGAACCAGAACCAGCTGATGCCCAGCACCGAGTTCAGCACCGCGGTGCGGCCGCGCAGGGTGCCGAGCGTGTGGCCGATTTCGCTGATCGCGTTCCAGTTGAACTTGAGCTCCGGCGCGGTCGGCGGTGCCGGCGGAATCGCCAGGCTCACGGCCCAGCCGACGATGGCGAGCCCGATCACGCAGACCGACACCCAGAGGTCGGCGTTTTCGAGCTGCATCAATGGCCCGCCGGCGAGGAAGCCGAGCAGGATCGCCATGAAGGTCGCGGCCTCCACCCAGGCATTGCCGCCGACCAGCTCCCAGGGCTTCAGGTGCTGCGGCATCAGCGAGTACTTGAGCGGGCCGAAGAAGGCCGACTGCGTGCCCATCAGGAACAGCACGCCGAGCAGGAACTCGACCGAGCCGAGCGCGAAGCCCACCGCCGCGGCGCCCATGATCAGAATCTCGGCGAACTTGATCAGCCGGATCAGCCGCGCCTTTTCGTACTTCTCGGCGATCTGGCCTGCGCTGGCCGAGAACAGAAAGAAGGGCAGGATGAACAGCGCCGCGGCGATGTTCGAGTACAGGAGGCTCTGTTCCTGATCGCTGCCGACGCGATAGATGACCAGGCCGATCAGCGCGTTGCGGAACAGATTGTCGTTGAAGGCGCCGAGCGCCTGGGTGAGGAAGAACGGGAGGAAGCGGCGCTGCGCGATCAGGGCGAACTGCGAGGTCTGCGGGGCGTCGGCCATGCGGGCGTCCGTGCGTGGGTGGCGGGCGAGTGTGTGGGCGGCGTGAGGCGGGCTGTCAAGCCGCGTCAGCTAGTGCCGCAGCGCGCACGCGCTTGTCCTGCGACTGTAAGGAAGTGTTTCGGAGTTCAGCCGTGCATCGACCAGCGGACGGTTTTCCGCCGTGACCGGTGCATGGGTCGGCGCGCAGAAGGGGCGAAGTGTGAGCGGTTCCGCTTTCCATGGTCTGGCACGGAAGCTGCTGGTCACAGGCATCGCCCAAGCCCATCCCGGCTGCTCGAAGCGGCCCACGGAGCTCACCATGTTCGCCTTGACCCTGCTGCACACGCTGGATCGCGTCCGCCACGAAGTGCTGGTGCCGACCTGGTACTGGGGGCTCGCGATCTGTGACGGCGCGGTCTACCTGCTGGCGCGTCGCTGAGACAGCGATCTACGCGCGCTCGCGCTGCGAGCCTTTGGTCTGTTGCTGAGCACGCTGCGTGCGGAGGTGAGTACCCGCACGCGTCCCGTGCGGCGAATCACTCCCCGCGCGCAAACAGACTGCCCTGCCGCGGCAGGCTTTCCGTCTCCACCAGGTTCGCCAGCCCGACGCCCGCCAGCCGATAGCGCGTGCGTTTCGGCAGCTCGACACGGCCGCGCAGCGCGAGTGCGATTTCCAGCAGCTCCTGCCACGACGCGGGCGGTGACTCCGGGCTCAGGCTGCGGGTGAGGATGCGGAAGTCGGTGGTCTTGAGCTTCAGCACCACGGTCCGGCCGATCCGCTGCGAGCGCTGCGCCGCCGCCCAGACCTTGCGTGCCAGCGGCTCCAGCTCCGCACCGATCGCGTCGAGGTCCAGATCCACCGCGAAGGTGTCTTCGGCCGAGATCTGCAGACTCGGGCGCTCGGGTTCGACCGGGTGCTCGTCGATGCCCAGCGAAAGTTCATGCAGGCGCCGACCCCAGCGGCCGAAGCGCGCGCCCATGGCCTCGACGCCGAGGGCACGCAGCTCGCCGACGCGGGTGATGCCGAGTTCAGCCAGCTTGGCCTGCATCACCTTGCCGACGCCGGGCAACTTGCCCACCGCCAGCGGCGTCAGAAAGTCCAGCGCCTGTTCCGGGCGGATCACGAACAGGCCGTCGGGTTTGCGCCAGTCGGAGGCGATCTTGGCGAGGAACTTGTTCGGCGCCACGCCGGCGCTGGCGGTCAGTTGGGTGGTCTCGCGGATCTCGGCGCGGATCGCCTTCGCCACAGCCGTGCCCGAGCCCAGGCCTTGGGTGTCCTCGCTGACGTCGAGGTAGGCTTCGTCCAGCGACAGCGGCTCGATCAGCGCGGTGTGCTTGGCGAAGATCGCCCGCACCTCGGCCGAGACCGCCTTGTAGCGGGCAAAGTCGGGCGGCACGAACACCGCATCGGGGCACAGGCGCTCGGCGCGGATCGCCGGCATCGCCGAGCGGATGCCGAACACGCGGGCCTCGTAGCTGGCCGCACAGACCACCGAGCGCGCGCCTTTCCAGGCGACCACCACCGGGCGCCCGCGCAGGCTCGGGTCGTCGCGCTGCTCGACCGAGGCGTAGAAGGCGTCCATGTCGACGTGGACGATGCGGCGCATGCGCGTGGGGGCTCGAACGGTAGACGCGTGAAGTGTGCCTGCGCGCGTCGCGCGAGGCCTGCCGCCTCAGCCCGGTTCGCGCCAGTGCAGACGCAGGTTGCGTGGAGTCAGCTCGCTGCCGTCGGCGTCAAAGGCGCGCAGGGCGGCGAGCGGCGCGCCGGTGTCGGCGTTGCGCAGTTCCAGTGCGGTTTCCTCGCAGGGCGCCCACTGGGTGCCCCACTGGGCCATCGACACCAGCACCGGGAACAGGGCCTTGCCCATCGGCGTCAGCCGGTACTCGATCTGCCGCGCGTCGTCGCGGGAGGCCTCTCGCGACAGCACGCCGCGTTCGACCAGATGCTTGAGCCGCGCCGAGAGGATGTTGCGGGCGATGCCCAAGCGTCGCTCGAAATCGTTGAAGCGGCGCTGGCCCATGAAGGCCTCGCGCAGGATCAGCAGCGACCAGCGCTCGCCGACGATCTCCAGCGCGCGGGCGATCGGGCAGGGCGAGTGGGGATCGGCGGCGGGGCTGGCGCCAAGGGCGAGATTCGGGCTCATGGGGTCAAGCATGGCGAGTTGGGTTGCAAACTGCAACTGATCGCGCTAGCGTCTCCCGCGGTTGCACATTGCAACTGATCTGGACCCGCGTCCAAGGAGCTCCCATGTCGCCCGCCGCCCTACGTCCGTTCGGCTCCACCCTCGGCCGACTGTTTCCCGAATTCACCGCGGAGCTGGTCGCCGGCTATGCCACCCGCCCGCGCCCGCTGCCGCCGCGCCCCCAGCCCGAAGACGCCGAGCCGGTGACCTTGCGCTTTGGCCTGACCGGCCTGCGCTGGGGCTATCGCGGTCCGCGCGTGCTGGCACTGCACGGCTGGCAGGGCAGCGCCGCGCAGTTCGCGCCGATCGCCCGCGCCCTGGTGGCCCGCGGTCTGCAGGTGCTGGCGCTGGACGCGCCCGCCCACGGTCGAACGCCGGGCGAGTTCGCCTCGCCGACCGTGTTCTCCGACGCCTTGCTGGAAAGCCGCCCCGAGCTGGGCAGCGTGGAGGCGGTGATCGGCCACTCGATGGGCGGTGGCGCCGTGCTGTACGCGCTGGCCCACGGTCTGCGCACCGAGCGCGCAGTGGTGATCTCGGCACCCGCGCACTACGCCGAGGTGCTGCAGCGGACCAGCCGCCGTCTGGCCCTGCCGCAGCGCGCCGAAGCCGCCTTCGTCGCCCGCATGGAGCGCTTGACGGGCGTGCCTGCGGCGGCGCTCGACATCGCCGCGCTGGCCAGCCGCTTCGCGGGAGAGCTGCTGGTGGTACACGATCGCGCGGATCGCATCATTCCCCACGCGGATGGCGCGCGCATTGCGGACGCCGCGCGAGTGCCCCTGCTCAGCTCCGAGGGATTGGGTCATGCGCGTCTGCTCGCCGATCCGCACGTCGCCGACAGTGTCGCCGCCTTCGCCCAGCAGGGCAGCGCCAGCCTGAAAGCCGCTTATCGAGCCCGCCTGAACTGATGGCGTCCTCCAGCCTGCGCCGACGTCTTCGCAGACGTGGGAGCGCGCGCCCACCGAGGCAACGCGCGGCCGCCTTCCGAGCCGCGGAGGTCGCGGCCTCAGAGCGTGTGAGAAAGCGCAGACGCCGAGGCGAGGGCGCCTCCGGGCGTTCGTGGCATAGCCCGGTGCGCGAATTCAGGGGCGTTTGGCGAGCCGAACGGCCGCGGAATTCGCGTAGTGCACTGCCGCAGAGGGCGGCTGGAGGCGGCCGCAGTAGGCGGATGGTTGCTTCATCGGCTCTCAGTCGCCCAGACGGGCGAGCCGTACGCGCAGCGCGTCGACCAGGGCCGCTGCGGATGCGCCGCCGCGGGTGAATCCGAAGGCATGTTCGGTGTCGAGGCGCCGGTCAAGCCACAGCCCGCCCTCGGGCGTCAGCGGCGGGCGCTTAGCCGCCAGCCAGAGGGCGGTGTCCGCGCCCTCTTCGGCACTGCGCAGCCAGCGCCTCAGCACGCGGCGAAACTGCGGCAGGGCGCTGCGAACGCCCTCGGTGTCGACCCAGCCCGGGTGCATGGCATAGGCGCGTGGCGCCGACTCTCCGAGCCCGTTCCACCAGCGCGTCAACTCGACCTGGGCGCGCTTGTGCTGGGCATAGGCGGCAAGGCCATTGTGCTGGGCAGCCGCGTGGGCTTCGAGGGCCGACAGATCAAGGCGTGCGCCGTACAGTCCGCCTGAGCTCATCGAGACCACCGCGCTGCGCGCATCCAGAGCGCCCTCATCGCGGAGACCTTCGGTCAGCACGAAGTGGTTGAGCAGGTTGGTGGCGAAGCCAACCTCGACGTCTTCGGACGTGCGCCTGAAGTCGTGCAGCATCAGACCGACGTTGTTGACCAGCACGTCGACGCGACCGTCGCACGCAAGAGCGTTGCAGGTGGCGCGGGTCGCCGCGACGCTCGACAGGTCGACCTTGAAGCCGCTGATCCGGCCGGCGCCTTCCGACTCCAGCGCCTGCAGGCGAGCGCCGTCGCGGCCCAGGGCGATCACATCGGCGCCGGCCGCTGCTGCGCCCAGCGCGATCGCCCGGCCAATCCCGCCGGTCGCACCGCTGACCACCCAGCGCTGGCCGCGGAAATCGAAATCGAACGTTTCAAAGCTGCGGGCGCGGCGCAGATAGCCCAGCCGGGAGAACCTGGGCAGGAAGCGCGCATAGAAGAACAGACTGGCGAGGGCGTTGAGCATGAGCGGCAGTCTGCCCGCGGCACAGCCAAGCGCGCGTGAGCCGGGCGCGCAGACAGTGTGAGCGCGCGCGCCGCGATTACACCTTGCGGCGGATCTTCAGGCCCGAGACCGGGAAGCTGGCGATCTCGCCGCCGCCCTCGCGCCGCCGCGGCTGGCCCGGCTCGGGCGCGAAGCACTGCGCGTAGAACACTTCGTAGGTGGCCGGCAGCACGCCATCACGGCGGTGCTGCTCGTAGGCCTCGAATACCTGCTGCATGCGCGCCTTGCCGGTCAGGCTGCGGCGGCGGTCGGACCAGGCATTGCCGGCGCCGATGCCGCGCAGCTCGCGCATCAGGCTGCGGGCGTCGGGATAGGTCAGGGTGAAACGGTCGGTGTCCAGCACCGGATCGCGAAAGCCCGCGCTCATCAGTGCGTCGCCCACGGCCTGCATCGGCGTGAAGCTGGAGACATGCGGCGCGCGATCGGCGGCGGCGAAGGACTCGCGCAGCTCGTATAGGGTGTCGGGGCCGAAGCTCGAGAACAGCAGCAGGCCGCCCGGCCGCAGCAGTCCCCGCAGTCCGTCGAGCACGGCCGGCAGATCCTCGATCCACTGCAGGCAGAGGTTCGAGAACACCAGGTCGAAGCTCTGCTCGGCGAACGGCAGGCTCCGTGCATCGGCGCAGACGCGGTGAAAGCGCTTGGACTTCGGCGTGTACCAGCGCCAGCCGCGGCCGGCTTCGACCAGCATCGGCAGCGCGAGATCAAGCGCCACCAGCTCGGCCTTCGGAAAGCGCCGACGCAGCTCGGCGCTGGCGCGGCCGGGTCCGCAGCCGAGGTCGAGAATGCGGGTAGGCTCGGCCTTGGCGAACACGAGCTGCTCGAGCAGGCGCGACTCCACCTCGCGCTGCAGCACGGCGATGGCGGCGTAGTCGGAGGCGGCGCGCCCGAAGGCGCGCCGCACCTGGCGCAGGTCGAGACGAGGTTCCATAGGGGCGCGCAGTGTACGCCAGCGCGCCGTGCCCTTGGCCCGTTCGTGGACCGTGGCCAGCGCGTAGAATCGAGCCTCACCGGGCCCTCACGTCATCGGATCGCTCTATGAGCCACAGCCATAACGATTTCATCGAGGTCTACGACAACGCGCTCAGCCGCGAGCAGTGCCACGCGCTGATCCAGCGTTTCGAGCGCTGTGGCCAGCTGGCCCCGGGGGCGGTGGGCGGTGGCGTCTACCCGGAGCTCAAGCACAGCAGCGACGTCACCATCTCGGCCTTCCCCGAGTGGCAGGACGCCGAGCAGATGCTGAACATGGCGATGCTGGATGGCCTTGTCGCCTACCTCAGGCGCTATCCGCACACGCTCATCGCGCCGCTGATGCTGCAGGTGCAGGACCCCCACAGCGGTCAGGTGCGCCGTCTCGATGCCAGCGACGTCGAGCGCATGGACGCCGCGCAGCTGGTGCCGATCGCGCAGCAGGTGTTCCGTCCCGGCGCCATCAACCTGCAGCGCTACCGCGCCGGCGAGGGCGGCTATCCCTACTGGCACTGCGAGCTCTATCCCCGGGACCCCGGCGCGGAAAGCCTGCACCGCACCCTGCTCTGGACGGTCTATCTCAACGATGGCTTCGAGGAAGGTGAAACCGAATTCCTGTACCAGGGGCGCAAGGTCAAACCCAAGGCCGGCAGCCTGCTGATCGCACCCGCCGCCTTCACCCACACCCACCGCGGCAACCGGCCCCAGCGCGGCGACAAGTACATCGCCACCAGCTGGGTGCTGTTCCGCCGTGCCGAGCAGCTCTATCCCGACATGGCCACGGCCTGAATCCTGCACGCCACCGTGCAGCCTCTTCGCCCCGCCGCACCGACTCTCGCAAGGAGCTACGCATGTCCACGAAACTGAAAATGAGCGGCGGCCTGGCCCTGTGCCTGGCCCTGGCCGCGTGCTCCGAGCCGCCGCCGCCGCCGCCCAGCGGACCCACCGTCAACAGCGCTGCCGCCAACGAGGCGATCGCCCTGTTCGAGCAGGCGCGTACGGATGGCCGAGGCCAGCTCGCGCGGGCCTATGCGCAGGACATCCTTTCGAAGTACCCGGGCACCGAGGCGGCCGCCAAGGTGCAGGCGGCGATGGCCGAGGTGGAGGCCCTTGCCGCCGCCGACCGTGAGCGCACGCGTCTGGCCAACCTGTGGGTGTACCACGCCGTGGGCGAGGTCAAGGGCACCACCTACACCGCCTTCATGTATGAAACCGACAGTCTCAAGCTGCCCCGCGAGGAGCGCCCGCAGCTGGTGCTGCGCCGGCACCCGGAGTGGGGCCAGAACGTCTACATCCTGCTGCCCGGCGGCCGCATCGCCTGCGGCGCCCGCTGCAACATCAACCTCAAGATCGATGACGCCAACCCGGTGCGCTTCGAAGCCAGCCAGCCCGAGGGCGCGCCGGTGCCGGCCATGTTCATCGAGGAGGACCGCCGATTCTTCGAGGCGCTGAAGACCGCGCGCTGGATCGAGATCGAGGTGCCCATCCGCGGCGGCAAGCAGAGCCTCCGCTACGAGGTCGATGGCATCGATCTGGCCCGCATGGGCCCCGAGGTCACGGCGCGCCGCCCGCGCGGCTGAGGCCGCGCGCGCCTGCCGAAGGTCGCACTTCACGCTCACGCCCCTGCAGGCGACAATGGCGCGCTGCGCCGCGCGGCGCCCAGGTCGCGCGCACTTCCGTACTCCGCACGCACCCCTTCATCCAAAGGCCCCGTCCATGGCGACGGTGGCCGCAACCGGGAGGATCCCCATGGCAGAACCGACCCTCACCCCGCCCGCCGGCGGCGCCAAGATCACCATCGACAGCGGCAAGCTGCAGGTGCCGAACAATCCGATCATCCCCTTCATCGAAGGCGACGGCACCGGCCCGGACATCTGGCGCGCCTCGGTGCGCGTGCTCGATGCGGCGGTGGAGAAGGCCTACGGCGGCCAGCGCAAGATCCACTGGCTGGAGATCTATGCCGGTGAGAAGGCCAACAACCAGTTCGGCACCTGGCTGCCGGAATCCACCGTGCAGGCCTGCCGCGACTATCTCGTCTCGATCAAGGGCCCGTTGACCACGCCGATTGGCGGCGGCATCCGCTCGCTCAACGTGGCGCTGCGGCAGATGCTCGACCTCTACGTCTGCCTGCGCCCGGTGCGCTGGTTCAAGGGCGTGCCGAGCCCGGTCAAGCGTCCCGACCAGGTCGACATGGTGATCTTCCGCGAGAATTGCGAGGACATCTACGCGGGCATCGAGTTCGAGCAGGGCTCGGACGAGAACGCGAAGTTCCTGAACCTTCTCAAGGAGCACTTCCCCAAGAGCTTCGGCAAGATCCGCTTCCCCGAGACTTCGGGCATCGGCATCAAGCCGGTGTCGAAGGACGGCTCCGAGCGCCTGATCCGCGCCGCCATCGAGTACGCCATCGCCAACGGCCGCAAGTCGGTGACGATCGTGCACAAGGGCAACATCATGAAGTTCACCGAAGGCGCCTTCCGCAACTGGGGCTACGCCCTGGCGGAGCGCGAGTTCGGCGACAAGACCTACACCTGGGACCAGTGGGAGCGCACCAAGGCCGCCAGCGGCGAGAAGGCTGCGAATGAAGAGCAGGCCGCCGCGGTCGCCGCCGGCAAGATCATCATCAAGGACGCCATCGCCGACATCACCCTGCAGCAGGTGCTGACCCGTCCGAACGAGTTCGATGTGATCGCCACGCTCAACTTGAACGGCGACTACCTCTCCGACGCGCTGGCCGCGCAGGTCGGCGGCATCGGCATCGCCCCGGGCGGCAACGTCAACTACATGACCGGCCACGCCGTGTTCGAGGCCACCCACGGCACCGCGCCGAAGTACGCCAACCTCGACAAGGTCAACCCGGGCTCGGTGATCCTGTCCGGCGAGATGATGCTGCGCTACATGGGCTGGACCGAAGCCGCCGACGCCATCATCAGCGCCATGGACGCCGCCATCGGCGCCAAGACCGTCACCTACGATTTCGCCCGTCTGATGGACGGCGCGACGGAAGTGAAGTGCTCGGAATTCGCCGACGCGCTGATCAAGGCGATGTAAGCGGGCGCTGCGATGGGATGAAAGCACAAGGCCGCCTTCGGGCGGCCTTGTGCGTTTCTCGATCCGCGCCTCGCAGGGTTCGGCAAGCGGCGCTACTGGTCACTTTAGACGGCACAGATCTGCCTAGAACGCGCTACAGCAACCCTTGACGCTTTGCCTCCCAGTACACGAAGGGTGAGCGCCTCTGCAGAAAACCCGCCGTGTAGTCGTCCATGCAGTACTCCTCGTAGTGCCGCGCTCGCAGCTCGCGATTGGTCTGATTGTCCAGGCCCAGGCGCTCGATGGTGAGGATTACGCGTTTCAGGTCATCGGCATTGAGATTGGGGTTCGGGTAGATGTGCCCGGTCACCAGCTCCAGCCGAAACCAACCCTGAGACAACGTGCAGGGGTCGAGAACATCCTCGAAGTTGCACTTGCGCGCGTTGACGATGCTGCTGGCAAGGCGCAAGTTCGTCCACTCGTACGCCTGTCCTGGCAGTTTTGACTTGGCGATGAAATGGTCGGCCGTCGTACCGCCGGTAGCGCGTTCGAAATGCACCGCAAGGTAGGCGCAGGTCTGCTGGTAGGCCTGGTAAAGGTCATCCAGACAGTCGCGCCAGAAGGGGCTTAGCTCCGCACCTTTCGGCAAGGGCAGTGCGGGGTCGATCTGTTTACCTGTGAGCGATTTCAGGCCCCGCCTGCGAACCTTGGTATCGAAATCTGCTGGCTCGGGCTGCAACAGAACGGGAATCACGCCAGCCACCCCTTCTTCTCGCCAACAAAGCGCCAGCGCATCCAGAAGGGGTCGGTGTCGCCCAGCACGTTCAGCAGGTCGCGATGCACTTTCTGCGCTCGCGCCTTACTGAAGTCGGGCTGCTTCATCGCATCGATCGCGCGCTCGATCGCCCGCTCCGCTTCGATGGAGCGCGATGAGCGCAGGTCGAAGGCCTCGCTGGTCAGCCAGTTGCCCGCCTCACCACGACGCACAAACTCGCGCTGTCGCAGCAGCACTACTTGCTGCTTGCCGACCGCCTCGAAATCCAGGTCGAACCACGCGTCCTGTTCGGCGTTGAAGATGGGTTCCACCGAGGCCATCACCAGCGGCGAATGGGTAGCGGCAATTACCTGCACGCTCGCCTTCTTCGCCAGCGACTGCATCACCTCCAGCAGTGCTGCAACGATCCGGCGCTGCCACTTCGGGTGCAGGTGGCACTCGATCTCATCGATCAGAAATGTCACTTGAGTGGTCGGCTTGTCGCCGATCAGTGCTGCCGCCTTGCGATTCTCGTCCCACGTCCACACCAGCAGATAAGCCAGCGCCAGAATGCGGCGGATGCCGGCCGACGCGTGCAGCACCGGTACATCCTGGCCGTAGGGCATACGAATGGTCGGGATATCGCGCGCGTCGTCCAGACTGATGCGCGTCAACTTGCCTGGCTCGATCTTCTCCGAATCTGAAGGTGACAACGCGGCCAGCACCGCACACAACCGCTTGTAGGCGTCGCCGCCCTCCTTCTGCCAACCGGCCCAATCCGCGATCAGTCCGTTGCAGAGTAGGCCGCGATCTGGGTCTTTCAGACCATTCCAGATTTCCTGGGTGGAAAACACGTAGGCGGGCGGTCGATCCTGTACGTCCACGTTGCCCTTCTTGCGCCAGTAGTTGCGCGCGGGATCCCAAGCAGCAAAACCCCCGTCCGCCTGGGCGTAGAGCACCAGACCAGGATTCACCGGACGCCCAGCTGCTCCGGTCCACCCCTGGATCTTGCGATCAAACTTGCTCTCGTAGGCGACTGTCCGCGACTTGCCGGTGACCGAGAAAGAAATTGCCCCGGCCTTTCCTTCTGCGGGCTTGGCCGGCAGGCCAGTCGGTAGACTCCGATTCAACTCGCCAGGCCACTTGCGTGTCATCGCCCACCAGGCGATGTCCAGCAGGAAGCTCTTGCCCAGCCCATTGTCCCCAGTGAGCAGATTCAACCGTTTCGCAAAGCGCAGCCCCATCGCCGGGGCCGGGCCTACGTTGACAAGCGAAAGTTCTTCGATCATGCCGCGATGCTACCTCTTCCCATCAACCAGCTGACGTCAAAAGCTTCAACACCGCCAAACGAACCGGCAGCGCATAGCGATGCGATACCGTGAACCAGATGGACGCACATCCGCGCTGACCTCTACGGGTTTCGTGGCACGCTTGTGCTGCTCGCCCAAGGTGCTGCCGCGAGGCCACAAATGATTGCACGATCCGCCACCCTCCCCCTCTGGCCCCTCCCACTCGCCGTGGCCCTGGTGCCCGTCGCCGCCGCCCACCTCGCCTACGCCCTGTCGATCGAGGCCGGGCATGTGCCGGCCTGCGTGCCCTATGTCGAAGGCTGCACCTCGATCAGCCGGGCGGCGCGGCATGGGCTGGGCAATCACCTGTTCCGCCTGCTGATGCTGCCTTCTGCCCTGTTGCTGGCTCTGCACTGGCTGGCGACGCTCGTCTGGCTGCGGCAGTGCACCGGCGATCCGCGCGCCGGGCGCAGTCTGTGGCTGCTGGCGCCCTTTGCGGGCCTGGCGCTCGCCGTCTACGTGACCTTTCTGGGCACCGAGGGCGAGGTCTATCGCTTCCTGCGGCGCTACGGTGCTCAGCTCTATTTCGCCTCGGTCTATCTGGCCCAGCTGGTGGTGGTGCGGCACTGGCATCGCCGGCTGGGTCGATGGGATGCCGTCGGCGCGGTGTGGCTGGCGATCTCGCTGGTGATGCTGGCGCTGGGTCTGGGCTACACGGCCGTGGCCAACGGCTTCGACGACCCCGAGCTCAAGGACCGCATGGAGAACCTGCTGGAGTGGCATATCGGTGCGCTGATGACCGCCTGGTATCTGCTGCTGGCCTGGGTCTGGCGGCGCGAGGGCTTCGCCCTGGGCTTCAGTCTCCGGCGATAGCGTGCGCTGTCGCTTCAGCCGATGGCGCCCGCCAGGTTGATCCGCGCCTGGGCCAGCAGTCGCTCGCGCAGGGCCGGCGTGCGGTACAGCGGCTCGCGCCTGGCGAATTCGCGCAGCAGCTGCCGGCGCTTGTAGCGGAAGAGGAAGCCCGGCACCCAGGCGTACTCGGCGCGCACCTGCTGCTCGTACTCGGCGAAGCGCTCGGGGACTGCGCCGAGGATGGCGAGGTCGATGTCGACCAGCAGGCTGGGGTCGCCCGGCGCAGGCTCGACGGCATGCGCGGTGTCGAGGATCAGGGCGTGGATGCGCGCTGTCGCTGCGGGATCGGCGCCGGCCTCGCCGAGCGCTTGCCTTGCCCAGTCGGCGCTGCGCTGCTCGTTGTCCTTGGCCCGCGGGTCGTAGACGGCATCGTGAAACCACAGTGCCAGCACGAGTTCGTGCGGCCGCTCGGCGAGTTCGCGGTGCGCGCGCAGCAGGTCCAGGCATTCCGACAGATGCTGCAGGCTGTGGTAGTGCCGCTGCGGCTCGCGCCAAGCGCGTCGCAGGGCAGCGAGGCAGGTGTCGGCGGCATCGTGTGCGCCGACTGCGTGCCAGGCCTGCCGGAATTCGAGGTCGATCGGGTGCGGCGTCATCGGCGGGTTCGCAGGGACGGGGCGGATGCGCAGCAGGCTGGCGAATCGAAGTGGCCGCGGCAAGCCCTGCGGGCGCTCGACGTCGACAGCCGCGCCAACGATCATGCAGGCCCACCCCAGGAGCCCGCGCATGGACTTCAAGCAGCTCGACCAGACCCTGCGCGACAGCCTTGCGGATCTCAGCCTGAGCGTCGACGAGCGCGACGAGCTGCGCGAGCTGGGCCAGTCGCTGTCGGCGGACGCGGTCCGCTACCTGCGCAATCGCGCGTTCGCCCTGGTCCGCGAGCTGGTCGTCGATCCGGCGCAGGCGCAGCCGGCGCTGAAGTGGCTGGAGCAGGTGGTGAAAACCTTGGACCTCAAAGCGCAGGCCGCACGCGAGCCGGCCAGCGCGCATTTCAGCCCGGGCGAAAGCTGCCGGCAGAAGATCCTGGCGCTGTGCCGCGGCGCGCGCGCGCAGATCGACGTCTGCGTCTTCACCCTCGCGGATGATGTGCTGGCCGAGGCGCTGCTGGCCTGCCATCGTCGCGGGGTCGCCGTGCGCCTGCTCACCGACAACGACAAGGCCTTCGACGCCGGCAGCGATGTGGCCTGGCTGCGCGAACAGGGCGTGGCGGTGCGGGTGGATCGCAGCGAGTTCCACATGCACCACAAGTTCGCGGTTTTCGACGGGCGAGTGCTGTTGAACGGCAGCTTCAACTGGACGCGCAGCGCAACGAACTCGAACGAAGAGAACCTGATGGTGATCGAGCACGCCCAGCTGATCGCGGACTTCCGGGCCGAGTTCGAGCGCCTCTGGATGCGCCACGCGTGAGCCTGCACGGAAAGTGACCCCGGTGCGGCGGAGCAAGGCGGCAACCCATGACCCGCCGCACCGGGGCCGGTGCGGGCCGCTGTGCGGCTCGGGATGGATAACGGCCGCGCCTGCCTGGACTTGAGGGTGGGCGAGCCGTCGAGTGGCAGGTGCCGGTACCCCGGAAACGAAACAGCCGAATCGCATCCTGCGATCCGGCTGTGTGCTTCGGGGAGAGCATGGGACCGGGGCCGTGGGGGAGGTCGGAGAGCCGGTCCGGAGCGCCTCGCAGAACAACGCGGGCACGGCTTGCATTATTCACAGGGTCCGTGAAGAAAATTGCCGGCTTCGTCGCATGGAAGGTCGGGGCATTCCTGACAGGCCCCGGGCGGTGTCAGGCTTCGGATGACCTCACCGCGGTCCGATCGCATTGAAGATCGGAACCGCACGACCTCAGCGTCATCTGGAGCCTCCATGGTCGAACCCTGTTCCGAAAGCCTCGTGCCGCGCAGCCCGGATGCAGCCCGCGTGGAGCTGGCATCGACTTCGATCCGCGACGCCTTCGAGGGCTACAACGGGCACTTCCGCGCGATCACCCAGCGTGCACGGCGGCGCTTCGAGCAGCGCGGCTGGCTGGGCGCGCGTTCGGATGCGGTCGAGCGCATCGAGCTCTACGACCGCTGCGTGGCCGCGGCCGGCGCGCGGCTGTCCGCCCAACTGGAAGGGCAGTCGCAGGACAAGGCCCTGTGGGCGCGCATCCATGCCCGCTACGAAGCACTGATCGACGGCCTGCTCGATCAGGAGCTGTACAAGACCTTCTTCAACACGCTCACCCGGCGCTTCTTCGCCACCCGCGGCGTGGATGCGGCGATCGAGTTCGTGGCGCTGTCGATCGCGCCCACCGACCGCATCACCCATCCGGTCGCGCGTCGCAGCTACGCGGTGGCCGGCGATCTCGCCGCGGTGTTCGCGCGCGTGCTGGCGGACTATCCCTTCGCTGTGCCCTATGCGGATCCGCAGGACTGCGCGCGCAAGCTGGCACAGCGCATCACGCAGCAGCTGGCCGACTGGGAGTCGCCTGCCGTACGTGGCCTGGAGCTCATGGAGACGGTGTTCTACCGCGAGCGCCGCGCCTATCTGGTCGGCCGCGTCTACGGCGAAAGCCGCTTCGCGCCGATTGTGATCGCGCTCATGCATGCCGACGACGGCCTGCGCGCTGACGCGCTGATCACCGAGCGCGCCCAGGTCGCCGTGCTGTTCGGCTACACCCGCAGCTACTTCCATGCGGATCTGGAAACCGTGGGCGACGCGGTGGTCTTCCTGCGCACCCTGCTGCCGCACAAGCCGGTCGACGAGCTCTACACCGTTCTGGGCCGCGCCAAACAGGGCAAGACCGAGCGCTACCGGCATCTGTTCGCGCATCTCGCGCGCCACCCCGATGAAGCTTTCGTCCACGCCGACGGCGAGCGCGGCATGGTGATGGCGGTGTTCACCCTGCCCAGCTATCCGGTGGTGTTCAAGCTGATCCGCGACCGCTTCGCCTACCCGAAGACCATGGCCCGTGCCGAAGTCGAAGAGAAATACCGGCTGGTGTTCCACCACGACCGTGTAGGCCGCCTGGTCGATGCGCAGCTGTTCCGGCACCTGCGCTTTGCACGCCGCCAGTTCGCGCCGGCCCTGCTCGATGAACTGCTCGAAGGCTGCCGCGAGACGGTGCAGGCGGACGGCGATGACCTGGTGTTCTCGCACTGCTACATCGAGCGCCGCCTGCGGCCCTTGAATCTGTATCTGCGTGAGGTTGAGCCCGCGCGCGCGATCGCCGCGATCGTCGATTACGGACAAGCGATCAAGGATCTTGCGCGCAGCAACATCTTTCCGGGCGATCTGCTGCTCAAGAACTTCGGCATCAGTCGCGCGGGGCGGGCGATCTTCTACGACTACGACGAACTCTGCTTTGTCACCGAGTGCCGCTTCCGCGCCCTGCCGACCGCGCGCCACGATGACGAGGAAATGCACGCCGGCGCCTGGTACCACGTTGACGAGAACGATGTTTTCCCGGAGCAGTTCCCGCAGTTCCTCGGCCTCTCGCCCGAGCTGCGCGCCGCCCTGCTGGAGGCGCACGGCGAGATCTTCACCGTCGGCTGGTGGTTGGCGCTGCAGCAGGACATCCGCGCGGGCGCGCTGGCCGATGTGCCGCCCTATCCCGCGCGGCTCCGCGTGTAGCGGCACGCTTCGCTGTCGGCGCATACGCGCAGCCTCAGCGAAGTCGCCGGGGCCGGGTCAGCGACTTCACAGCGTCACAGGAAAGCCACAGACTCTGCGGAATGCGTCGGAGCCTGGCTTCGGTGCGCCAGCGGCGGCCGCGGTGGCCGCCACCGCCGGATGCGCGGCCGGGGAGGGCTCGCGCATCACGCGGAACCGCTCGTTTCCGCAGCGTGCCCGCGGCCGGATGCCGCGGCGCGCGGCTTACGGAGTCCCCATGACCCTGTCCCTGCGTGGACGCCTCGCGCCTGCCTGCAGTGCGCTGGCTTCGCTGTGTCTGATCGCCGCCGGCGCTGCCCGCGCCGATGTCTTCATCAACGAGTTCCACTACGACAACGACGGCACCGACAGCGGTGAACGCGTCGAGATCATCGCCCCCGCCGGCACCTCGCTGAGCGGCTGGAGGCTGGTGCTCTACAACGGCGGCGACGGCCGCCAGTACGCGACCTACACCCTTGCGGGCACCACCGCCAACCAGTGTGGCGGCCACGGCACCGTGGTGGTCAATGTGCCGGGCATCCAGAACGGCAGCCCGGATGGTCTGGCCCTGGTCGACGCCAGCGGCGCGGTCGTCCAGCTGTTGAGCTATGAGGGCGGGTTCACTGCCAGTGACGGCCCCGCTGCGGGTCGCGTGGCCACGCAGATCGCCGTGGCCGAGGCCGCGACCACGCCGGTCGGGCAGTCCCTGCAGCTTGCCGGCAGCGGCAGCCGCGCCAGCGACTTCGCATGGCAGGCGCCGCGCGCCGCCAGCTTCGGCGCCTGCAACAGCGGCCAGACTCTGGCGGCGCCGGCTGGTGGCGGAAGCGCCGCGGCGCTGAGTAATGGCGTGACTCGGACAAGTCTTGCGGCGACCGCCGGCAGCAGCCTGGCCTTCACCCTGAGCGTGCCGGCCGGCGCCAGCAACCTGCGCTTCGCGATGAGCGGAGGGAGCGGTGACGCCGACCTTTACGTGCGCTTCGGCAGCGCGCCGACCACCACGGTCTACGACTGCCGTCCGTTCCAGACCGGCAACATCGAGACCTGCAGCTTCGCCAGCCCGCAGGCCGGCACCTGGCACGTGGCGATCCGCGCCTACACCAGCTTCAGCGGGCTGAGCCTCGCGCCGAGCTTCGACACTGCGAGCGCACCGCCCTCCGGCTACTACAGCGGCGTGCAGGCCGGCAGCGCCAGCGCGCTGCGCGCCAGCCTGCACGTGCTGATCGACGACCACACGCGCATTCCCTACACGGCGAGCACCACCGACACCTGGGACGTGCTCAACCGGGCCGAGCAGGATCCGCTCAACACCGGCCGCATCCTCGACGTCTACAAGAACGCGTCCTACGCCAAGGTCGCCGGCGGCAACGACTTCTACAACCGTGAGCACACCTGGCCGAACTCGCTGGGCTTTCCCAACGACGGACCGACCAACTCGGCCTACACCGACCTGCACATGCTGATGGCCTCGGACATCGCCTACAACGCAGCCCGCGGCAACAAACCGTACGACAACTGTCCCAGCGGCTGCACCGAGTACGCGACCGGCGCCTACGCCGGACAGGGCGGCGGCAGCGGCGTGTACCCGGGCAATTCCAACTGGACCAACGGCAGCGTGTTCGAAGTCTGGTCGAAGCTGAAGGGCAATGTGGCCCGCGCGATGTTCTACATGGACCTCCGCTACGAGGGCGGCAGCCACGGCGGCACCGGCGCGGCCGAGCCCGATCTGCGCCTGACCAACGACCTCAGCCTCGTTGCCGGCACTTCGGGCAATGCCTCGGTCGGTTACATGGGCCGGCTCTCCACCCTGATCCAGTGGCACCAGCAGGATCCGCCGGACGAGGCCGAACGCCTGCGCAATGCGCTGATCCAGACCTATCAGGGCAACCGCAACCCCTTCATCGACCAGCCGCAGTGGGTGGCCTGCGTCTACCAGTCGGTCTGCAACTGAGGCCGCCTTGGGCCAAGGCAGGACGGAGCGAGCGCTTCGTCCTGCCCTGTGGGCGAACTGTCCCAGGGCAAGCAGCTGAGTCCTGCCCAACGATCCGGTTGTCGCCTTATCTCCATCCTCACGCGCCTGTGCTAGCGTGCCGCGCTGCTTCCGACCGCGCCGCCGATCCCGGTGGCGCCTGAACCCTGCAGACCCCGCGAGGAGTCCTCCCATGCTCAAGAAAACCCTGCCGCTGTTGATCGTGCTGTCGCTGGCCGCCTGCTCGCAGTCCGAGGCCCCGCCCGCCGCCGCCCCCGCGGAAGCCCCGAAGGCCGCCGAACCTGCGCCGGCCCCCGCCGAGCCGGTGAAGTCGCCGGTCGAGCAGGCCGTGGCTGGCACCTGGCGCTCGCCCGAGAACGTCGCCCGTGACGCCTTCCGCAACCCGGTGCCGACGCTCGGGTTCTTCGGCGTCGAGCAGACCGAGGTGGTGCTCGAGATCACTCCGGGCGGCGGCTGGTACACCGAGATCCTGGCCCCGCTGCTGCGCGACGGCGGCAGCTACATCGCCGCGGTGGTCGACCCTGCCAAGGCCGCCAACGAGCGCGCCGCCGAGTACTACGGCAATGCGCTGAAGAGCTTCCAGGAGAAGCTGGCCGGCAACGCCGAGGTCTACGGCAAGGCGCAGGTGGTGCAGTTCGATCCCGCCAACCCGGTGTTCGGTGCGCCCGGCTCGGTCGACACCGTGCTGACCTTCCGCAACGTCCACAACTGGATGCCCTCGGGCGCCGCACCCGCCTATTTCAAAGGCTTCTATGACGTGCTGCGCGAAGGCGGCACCCTTGGCATCGTCGAGCACCGCGCCGCCGAAGGCACCGAGCCCGATGGCCGCAGCGGCTATGTGACCGAGGCGCAGGTGATCGCGCTGGCCGAGGCCGCCGGCTTCAAACTCGAAGAGAAGTCGGAGATCAACGCCAACCCGAAGGACACCCGCGACCATCCCAATGGCGTGTGGTCGTTGCCGCCGGTGCTGCGCGGCGGTGACGTCGACCGCGAGAAGTTCGTCGCGATCGGCGAGTCCGACCGCATGACCCTGCGCTTCGTCAAGCCCGCGGCCCAGCCGGCCCAGCCCGCTGCCGAGGGCGAAGCCCCCGCTGAGGGCGATCCCGAAGGCGAGGCCAGCGCCGAGTCCTGAGATCGCGCTGTCCGAAACAGCCACCGCGGCCGCCTCGTGCGGCCGCGGTTGTTTCAAGCCCCCATGCTGATCGCCTTCAACAAGCCCTACGGCGCGCTCTGCCAGTTCACCGACGGCGAGGGCCGCCAGACTCTGGCCGACTGGGTCCAGGTGCCGGGTGTGTATCCGGCCGGCCGCCTCGATGCCGACTCCGAGGGCCTGCTGCTGCTCAGTGACGACGGCCCACTGATCGCCCGCATCACCCAGCCGCGGCACAAATGGCCCAAGACCTATGTGGTGCAGGTCGAGGGCGAGGCCACGGACGCTCGGCTGCGCGCGCTGGCCGCAGGGCCGCTGCTCAAGGACGGTCCCTGTCTGCCCTGTGAGGTGAGGCCCCTGGAAGGTCCGCCGGACTGGCTGTGGCCGCGCGATCCGCCGGTGCGCTTCCGCAAATCGGTGCCGGAAAGCTGGCTGCAGGTGGTGCTGCGCGAAGGCCGCAACCGCCAGCTGCGGCGGATGACGGCAGCGGTCGGCCTGCCCATGCTCCGCCTCGTCCGCACCGCGATCGGCCCGCATGCCCTGGCCGGACTGCAGCCGGGCGAGTCGCGGGTGCTCGACGCCGAGCCTGCCGCCCGCCCCGCGCCGCCCGCTGTCCGGTCTGGCCGTACAGCGCGCTCGACGGCACCGCGCCGCCGTTAGCCTGTCTACAGAGCGCATTGACGACGCCAACAGCTACCATCGGCGCCCGAGCCCACCCACGGAGACCGCCATGAACGAGCGTCCTGCAGTTCCCATCGCCGCGGCCCTGCCCGTCGCCGCGACCAACACCTTGGTGCGCAACACCTTCATCCTGCTGAGCCTGGTGCTCGGCGTCGCCGCCGTCGGCGCCGGCGCGGGCCTGGCCCTGCGCATTCCGCTCGGCCTTGGCATGTGGCTGGTCTTCATGGCTCTGTTCATCGGCGGGCCCTTCCTGATCTCGCGCATCGGCAACGGCCAGGCGCAGATCCTCGCCACCTTCGGCTGGGCCTTCGCCGTCGGCCTGCTGTTCAGCCCGATGATCGGCGCTTACCTGAGCATCCCTGGCGGTGCGTCGGTGGTGCTGAACGCGCTCGGCGCCACTGCGGTGATCTTCACCGCGCTGGCCGGCTACGCGGTGGTCTCGCGCAAGAACTTCAGCTTCATGTCCGGCTTCCTGTTGGCCGGCGCGCTGGTGTTGATCGTGGCCGTCGTCGCCAACCTGTTCCTGCAGATTCCGGCGCTGTCGCTGGCCATCTCGGGTGCGGCCGTGCTGCTGATGAGCGGCTTCATCCTGTGGGACGTGAGCCGGCTGATCCACGAGCCCAACGCCAATCCGATCATGATCACGGTCAGCCTGTTCTCCAGCATCGTGGTGTTGTTCTCGCACCTGCTGAACCTGATGAACCTGCTGTCCGGCGAAGACTGATCCCGCACGGACTGCGGCCACTGAGACGAAACGGACAGGGCCCTTCGGGGCCCTTTCTGTTGCGCGCGACACGGGGCAGACAGATCTTCGCCGGCGCCTCGATCTCGCCGCGTCGTTCGGTGGCTTGAAGACAGGGAGGGGCTTGCGTTCAGCCCGCCGCGCTGCCGACGGCGTGCGACCTTCATAGGGTGGGTCTTGACCCACCGAAGCTGCACGCTTGCCCCGGTCCAACGCGCGACCTTGGCGCCGGCGACTGGGCCTCACCACTGCACGACCTTGCCCGGTCGTCGCCCAGGCCCTACCGTAACCGCCCGCTTCGAACGCTGTCTTCGATGACCATGAACACCACCGACCAAGCCATGCCCGCCGCCGAGCCGCGCCCTGTCGACCGCTGGTTTGCGAACTACTCAGGCGACCATCGTAATGCCACCAACCAGACCATCCATGTGGTCTGCGTGCCGCTGATCCTGTGGTCGGTGATCGCCCTGCTCTGGCTGATTCCGGTGCCGCCGGCGCTGGGACGCGAGGGCGCCTGGGCGGGTATGGCGATGGCCATGGCGGCGATCTACTACTACCGGCTGTCGCGACCGCTGGGCCTGGTCATGGCGATCAAGCTGGTCGCGCTGGGCTTCATCACCCACGGCCTGTACGTCGCGCTGGGGGCCACGCAGCTCCTGTGGCTGGCGATCGCGGTGTTCGTGGTGGCGTGGATCGGCCAGTTCATCGGCCACCGCTACGAGGGCAAGAAGCCCAGCTTCTTCACCGATCTCGTTTACCTGCTGATCGGCCCGGCCTGGGTGATGGGCAAGCTGATGCGGCGGCTGCGGGTTCCGCTGTAGGTCGCGGCTTGCGACCGAGCAGGTGGCGTTGAAGGCCGGCTGCGTTTAGGAGCGAGCGTGCCCGCGACACGCGGGGTGGGTGCAGGGCGCGGGCTGTGGTCGCCTGCCAGCAGGCCCCTACCGAGCGCGCGAGCGCTTCACATCCGACTGCTTCAAGCGCCCCGGGCCTCTCGCGCAGGGCAGGGCAGCGCTCAGGCGACGATGCCCGTGAGCTTGAGCAGGGCTTCCGCGTACTTGGCCCGAGTCGCCTCGATGACCGCGGCCGGTACCTTCGGGCCCGGCGCGGTCTTGTTCCAGTCCAGCGTCTCCAGGTAGTCGCGCACGAACTGCTTGTCGTAGCTCGGCGGACTGATGCCCACCTGGTACTGGTCGGCCGGCCAGAAGCGCGAGGAGTCCGGCGTCAGCATCTCGTCCATCACGATCAGAGCGCCGTTCTCGTCGAGCCCGAACTCGAGCTTGGTATCGGCGATCAGGATGCCGCGCTCGGCGGCATAGGCAGCCGCATGGCGGTAAATCTTCAGCGTCGCCGCGCGCACGGCCTCGGCCAGCTCGCCGCCGATCAGCTCGACCACGCGATCGAAGCCGATGTTCTCGTCGTGGTCGCCGACGGCTGCCTTGGTGGACGGGGTGAAGATCGGCTCCGGCAGCACTTCCGCCTGGCGCAGGCCGGCGGGCAGGGCGATGCCGCACACCGCCCCCGTGCGCTGGTAGTCCTTCCAGCCCGAGCCGATCAGATAGCCGCGGGCGATGGCCTCGACCGGCAGAGCCTTCAGCTTCTTCGCCACCACGCTGCGCTTGGCGTACAGCGCAAGGTCGGTGCCGGCCGGCAGCACGCTGGCCAGCGGCGTCGACGACAGATGATTCGGCTGCAGCGCCGCCGTCTGCGCGAACCAGAAGTTCGACATCTGGCAGAGGATCTCGCCCTTGCCGGGAATCGGATCGGGCAGCACCACATCGAAAGCCGAGAGGCGATCGCTGGCGACGATCAGCAGTTCGTTGTTCGGCAGGCCGTAGACGTCGCGCACCTTGCCCCGGTGCAGCAGCGGCAGGTCAAGATCAGACTGGTGCAGGGTGGTGGTCACGGCGAAGGCCCGGGCTGGCGGAAAGCGCGACAGTTTAGCGGTGCGCGGGCGGGGCTCCCAGCGCGACAGTGGCTGCGCCCGAAGCGGTCTGGCTGTCCCCCATCCGCTAACCTTGCACCGATGACACAGAGCCCCGCCCCCGCTCCCGAAAGCCGCCCGCCCCGTCTCACGGTGGCGAGCGTACTTGCCGAAATGGCCGACGAGCTGTTCAGTCTTGACCGCGGTCTGCCCTATACCGCCTGGTGCGTGCTGCGTTCGCCAGGCTCGACTGCGCGGCGCTATGTCGAGACGCGCGATCCGCGATTGACGCGGCCGTTCCGGCTCGCCTTGATCGTGCTCGCGCTGTGCGCGCTGGTATTGCACTTCAGCGGGCAGGGCGAGCAGTTCCTTGCAGGGCTGGTGCATGGAACACGCGCGAGCGCCGGCGGCAGGTCGCCAGACGCTTTGACCGCGGCGATGTCCGCGCTGTTCGCCCGCTTCGACCTGGCCCTCGTGGTGTGCTGGCTGCCGGCAGTCGCACTGTCCTTCATGAGGGCGCCAGTGCAGCCCCGCCCCAACTTGGCCGAGGCCACGGCCTTTTCGCTGTACGCCCTCGCGAGCCTTTTGCCTCTGCAGTTGGCTTTGCTGCTCGGCCTGCCGCTGCTGGGCGTGCAGCCGATGGGGTTCCTGCTGCTGCTGCCACTGGCATGGCTGGGCTGGGCCGTCTGGGGTTATCTGCGGCCCTCCGGCTGGCATGCGCTGGCGCTGTTGAGCATCCCTGTGCTCGCTGTGTTCACCCTGAGCCTGCTGTTCGTTCTGCTCGTATTCGCCTCGGCGGCGATCTACCCGCTGCTGATGTGACTGCACTGGGGCGGTGGCGTTGGCGTCCGCGACCTCGCGCCCACAGCCTGCCGGTAGAATGCGCGCCCATGAATCTTCGCGCCCTGATGCTCGCCCCCCTGCTGGGCCTTGGACTCTCCGCTTGCAGCCCTGGCGCGCCGGCCGGCGATGCGCCTGTCGAGCGCCCGGCCCAGTTGGGCATGTGCGCCAGCTGCCATGGCGTCGATGGCATCGCGCTCGCGCCGGGCAACCCGCATCTGGCCGGCCAGGACGAGGCTTACTTGCGCCTGTCCCTGCAGAAGTACAAGACCGGCGAGCGCCGCCATCCGCCGATGCAGGCGGTGGTGGGTGCGCTGCAGGACGCTGACATCGACGCGTTGGCGCGCTGGTATGCCAGCCAGCCGCGGCAGGGCCAGCGCGCGGCGGCGGAAGCCGCCGCCAACGCAGAAGCGAACTAGCCCATGGGATACGCCGGCCGGCTGCTGGGTTTCGCCTTCGGCTGGATCCTGCTGCGACATCCGGCCGGCGCCGTGCTCGGTTTTCTGATCGGCTGGGGCTTCGACGGCGGCTGGTTGGCGCTGCGCTCGCCGCGACCCGCCCGTGGGGAAGACCCGTACGCAGTGCTGGACGTCGACCCCGAGGCGAGCATGGACGAAATCGATCGCGCTTACCGCCGAGCGATGTCGCGCCACCACCCTGATCGCGTCGCCAACGAAGCGCCGGCCGTGCGCCGCCGCGCCGAGGCGCGCGCGCGCGCCATCAACGCTGCGTATGACCGTATCCGCGCCGAGCGCTCGGGCTGAGCCGAGTCTGCTCCAACCCCATTCCACTCCATGTCGAGCCCGCCATGTCCCACTGCCTGATTGCGCCCTCCATCCTCTCCGCCGACTTCGCCCGCCTCGGTGAAGAGGTGCGCAATGTGCTCGCTGCCGGCGCCGACTGGGTGCACTTCGACGTGATGGACAACCACTATGTGCCCAACCTCACCGTCGGACCGTTGGTCTGCGAGGCGTTGCGCAAGCACGGCATCACCGCGCCCATCGACGTGCACCTGATGGTGAAGCCGGTCGACCGCATCATTCCGGACTTCGCCAAAGCGGGCGCCAGCCTGATCAGCTTCCACCCCGAGGCCAGCGAGCACGTCGACCGCAGCCTGCAGCTGATCCGCGACTCCGGCTGCAAGGCCGGCCTGGTGTTCAACCCGGCCACGCCCCTGCACCACCTCGACTACGTGATGGACCGGATCGACCTGATCCTGATCATGTCGGTCAACCCGGGCTTCGGCGGCCAGAGCTTTCTGCCCTCGGTGCTGCCCAAGATCCGCGAGGCGCGCGAGCGCATCCGCGCCTCGGGCCGCGATATCCGGCTGGAGGTCGACGGCGGCGTCAAGGTCGACAACATCGCCGAGATCGCCGCCGCCGGCGCTGACACTTTCGTCGCCGGCTCGGCGATCTTCAACGCGCCGGACTACGCCAAGGTGATTGCCGAGATGCGCGCCGAGGTGGGCAAGAGCCGGGATTAGGGATTGGGGATTAGGGATTGGGGATTCGGGATTCGTAGGACGTACGCAAGCCCGCTGTTGAGCCCCTCTCCCCCGGAGGGAGAGGGGTTGGGGAGAGGGGGGAACCTGGCTGCAAGCTTCCTACCCCTCTCCCCCCGCCCCTCTCCCTCAAGAGAAGAGGGGAGGACGGCATTCGGGTGGCTCGCGGCGTGGTTCAGGCCGCAGCTCTGCCAATCCCCAATGCCGCTCTCACACCACCGTTGCCCCGAGCACCCGCCACAGCCACAGCTGCACCGACACGAACAGCAGGGCGAGGGTGAACAGGGTGAACATCAGCCGGCGCCACAGCCCGAAGCGCGTGCGGGTCCAGGCCGGCATGAGCATCAGCAGCATGGCAAGCGCTGCAGCCACAAGCGTCCATGCCGCCCAGTGCGTCCACAGCATGGCTGGCAGCGGGTAGTTGCCCGGCAGCTCCGCGGCACCCGCCTGCTGCAGGGCCAGCGCTGTGGCGATCAAGCCGCCCGCCAGCGCCAGCACGCACAGCGCCGCCAGCACGGAAACACCGCCGACCAGGGCATCGGTCGGCCCGCCATAGCGCTTGCGTCCGAGCCGCCAGACCACGCCGGCCAAGGTCGACAGCGCCAGCAGCACGCTGCTGCCCAGGGCGACGAACAGCCACAGCGGTGCGCTCAAGCCTTCGACGCGCTCGAAGCTGTGCACGCCGCTGCCGTCGGCGAACGCCAGCACGCGTCCATCGCTGCCGCGGATCAGCGCCAGACGCTGACCGAAGGCCGACTCGAACAGATCCTCGCCGATGCGTCGGTACTCGCCGCTGCGAGGGCCAGCCTCGAGCGCCAGGGTTTCGCTGTTGATGGCGCGCAGGCTGACGCCGTCGAAGGCGCCGAAGATCGTCGCGAAGCTGCTGAACACGCGACGGTTGGACAGATATGCGCCGTCGACCTCGGCGAGCGCGCCGGGCGCGCCCGACTCGGCGACCAGCGGCGCCGCGGCGGGCAGGGTTTGCAGACGCTCAAGAATCTGCTCGGGCAGGCGCTGGACGAGGTTGCGGCTGGCGCCGCTGCTCTGGCTGACGAAGACGCCGAGGCCCAGCTCGGGCACCAGCACCAGATTGCTCAGATAGCTCTCGGTGGCGCCGCCGTGGCCGGTCAGCTGCAGGCCGCGGAACGGCGTCTGGATAAAGCCGTGGGTGACATCCGCGGCGTCAGCACGGTCGCTGTAGGGCCGCGAAAACACCAGAGCATGCGTTTCCGCTGACAGCAGTCGGCGGCCATCGAGCTCGCCCGCGTTCAGATGAAAACGCATCCAGCGCGCCATGTCCGCGGCCGTGGTCGACATCCCGCCGGCCGGCCAGTAGGCGCCGAGCTGCAGCTCCGGTTCGGGCTTCAGCACGCCGTCGCGCTCCGCGTAGCCCTGCGCCAGCCGTGGACGCGTGGCCGCATCCATCCGTGTGGGCCCCTCCCAGACGGTGTCGTGCATCCCGAGCGGCTCCAGCAGCTCGCGGCGCAGAAAGCTGCCGTAGTCCTCGCCGGCGATATCGGCCACCACTTGGGCTGCGAGCGCCGAGCCCCAGTTCGAATACGACGTCCGCGCGCCCGGCGGATAGATGCGCTTGGGCTGGTGCTCGGCCAGCAGCTGGGCCAGTGGCCGTGCGTCGTCATCGCCGACCGCAAAGACCTGGAAGCTGTCCTCGAAACCGGCGCGATGCGACATCAGCTGGCGCATCGTCACTGGCGCATCGAAGGCCGGGGCGACCTGGACGGCCTTGAGGTAGAGGTTGACGTCGGCATCGAGGTCGAGCTGACCGCGATCGACCAGCACCAGGGCCGCGGTCCAGATGAAGGTCTTCGACACCGAGCCGATGCGGAACAGGGTCCGCTGCGGATCGACCGGCGTGCGCGCGGCGAGGTCGCCATGGCCATAACCGCGCAGCAGGGTCGGTGCGTCGGCCCGCACCAGCGCGACGGTGACGCCGGGCAGCAGATGCTCGCGGCGCAGGGCTTCCACCAGACCGTCAATATGATCGGGCAGGGGATCCGCGGCCTCGGGAGTCGGTGACTCGGGCTCGATCGCGTCCGCGAGGGCTGTCGGGCCCGAGCTGGCGCCGAGCAGCGCATCGGGGTCCAGTACCGCGGACTCGACGGGCGATGCGGGCGGAGTGGCACTGTCCTGCGCCTGCAGCGGCGCGACCACACTGAGCAGCAGGCAGAACAGCAGTCTGGACATTGCACAGGCTCCCGATTGGCCGCGGCCACGTTAGCAGTTCGCGCGGCTGAAGCGCTGTCCGTCGGAACGTTCGGAGCGAACCCCTTCGATGCGCGCGTGCGGCGTGCCCGGGGTACGCCGGGCTGCTAGGCTCCGGCCGACTTCCCGGTGGAGAATCGCAATGAAGCTCGCGTTGAAGCTGATCGCGGCACTGGTGACCACGGTGCTGTTGCTGGCGGCTGTCGGGTTCGCGCTGCCCTCCGCGTTCAAGGTCGAACGCGCGGTGCAGATCGAGGCGCCGGCCGCCGAGGTGTATGCGCTGATCGCCTCACCGCGCGAGTGGAAGCGCTGGTCGGCGTGGAACATGCGCGATCCTGCCATGCGGATCGAATACACGGGGCCGGACTCCGGCTTGGGCGCTGGCTGGTCGTGGCAGAGCGCGACCGAAGGCAATGGCGCGATGGAGTTCACTGCCGTGGTGCCGGGCGAACGCGTCGACTATGCGCTGCGCTTCCCGGATTTCGGCATGGAGTCGAAAGGCGTGCTGCGGATCGATCCGGCCGGCAGCGGTGTGCGCCTGTCCTGGAGCAACGAGGGCGACATGGGCGCCAACCCGATCAACCGCTGGTTCGGCCTGTTCATGGATGACCTGGTGGGCCCGGATTTCGAGGCGGGGCTGGCCAATCTGAAGCGGATCGCCGAGGCCGGCTGAGCGCAGGTGAGAACCCTCCGCCTTGGAGCCGTACGGGCGTTGGTGCTTGAGGCGAAAGTCCGACTGCATGCGGACAGTTTTCGTCGATGTGCAGGCCCATGGCAGCGCTATGGGGCAAGAGGATTCGTGGACAAGCGTCCGGCATCTGTCCGGACGCGTTCGGTCTCTGCGCGGCGACGCGTTCGCTTCCTCGGTTGCGCTGGATCAGGCACCTGCGCGCTCGATCCGCGGGCGCGCCGTCCATGGCGCCCGGCAACGCTGAGTTCTTCAGCCTTGCCCCAGCTCGCCAAGCGCTCTTGAATCCACATGCCGCGCTGAGACACCAACGCCCTGAGACGCCCTCGCTAGGGCGTCTGAGTCTTTATCCCCGCTCCGAGTCCGAGCTCTGCGATCGGGGTCGAGCCCTGCGTCGGTGATCCCCGAGCGCCGGGTTGCGGGCGCGAAGGCTCGCAGATCGCTGTGCCCCGAGGCAGGCCCGATCCGTCGTGCGTATGGACCGGGCCTGCCCGACCCCGTGGGATCAGTCAGCCCGCTGGCCGTGTGGGCACTCGGTGCGGGTGCTCGGCGCGCTCGTGCTCAGGCCCTGCTGGATCGCCGCCGACAGGCTGCCCTGGGCATCGTCGCCGGAGAGCTCCCAGAAGAACACGCCACCCAGCCCCTGCTGCCGCGCGTAGCCCATCTTCTCGCGCACCGTCTGCGGGTCGTCGAAGCTCCAGAAGGTGCTGCCGTTGTAGATCCAGTGCGCGCCCGCCTCGCTGTCGCGGAAGCTCGGCCACGCGAGGTTCCTGAGCACCCGGTAGTCCTCGATGCCGGCCTCGTAGGTGCCCGGAGCCGCGCCGGTGCCGCTCTGGTAGAGGCCGTTGCGGCCGCCGGCCGGCACGCCGGTCCAGCCGCGGCCGTAGAAGCCGATGCCGAGCGCCAGCTTGCTGGCCGGAACGCCACGGCTGCGGAAGGCCTGCAGCGCATCGTGGCTGTTGTAGAGCCGAACATCGCCGGTGCTGGGATCGGAGGCGCTGCCGAAGGTGGCCGAGTGGTGGTTGGTGCGCGGGTCCCAGGCGCCATGGAAGTCGTAGGTCATCACCAGGATGGAGTCGACGTGCGGGTGGTACTCACCCGGGTCGGTGGCCCGGATCTTGTCGATGCCGGCGCCCACCGCGACGGTGAGCTCAAGCCCGGGCCGCACCGCGTCGAGCTGGCGCCGGAACTCCGCCAGCAGAGCGGTGTAGTTGGTGCGGTCCTCGGCGCTGCCGCAGGCCAGCCCGCAGGCATTCGGATACTCCCAGTCGATGTCGATGCCGTCGAACACACCGGCGGCGGCGCCCGGTCCGCCTGCGCCGTCCACAACCGGCAGATTGCCGCGGATGTAGGCGTCGATGCAGGAGGCCACGAAGGCCTCGCGATTCTCCGGTCGGGCGGCTTCGGTGAATCCGCGCGACCAGGTCCAGCCGCCCAGCGAGATCAGCACCTTGACGTGCGGATGCCGCTGTTTGAGCTTGCGCAGCTGGTTCCAGTTGCCGCGCAGCGGCTGGTTCCAGGTGTCGGCCACGCCATCGATGCTCTCGCTGGCATTGAAGGCACGGCCATAGTCCGCCCAGGCGTCGCCGCCGGCACCGGTGTCGGGGTTCGCGGCCAGGTTCACCCCCACTTCGCAGCGGTTGTTGCGCACGTTGCCAAAGGCGTAGTTGATGTGGGTGATGCGGCTGGCGGTGCCGCTGCTCTCGATGTTGCGCACCAGATAGTTGCGGGCGTAGATGCCCCACTGCACGAAATAGGCGGTGACGCGGGTACTGGTCGGTGGCGCGGTGGCCTGGGTGCTCACCTGCAGCGCGGCGGAGGGCATCGAGACATTGCCGGCGTTGTCACGGGCGCGCACTTGGTAGCTGAAGGCGGTGGACGCGCCCAGGCCGGTATCGCGCCAGCTGAGCTGGGTGGTCTCGCCGACCTGCACGCCGCCGCGCAGGATCTCGTAGCGCGCCAGTCCGCTGCCGCCAACGTTGTCGGTCGAGGCCGTCCAACCGAGATCGATGCTGCTCGCGGTCTGCGCCGGTGAGGCCAGATTGCCGGGCACGGAAGGCGGCGTCGTATCGCCGCTGCCCGCTCCCGCCTCGAAGCCGTTGGCGAACATCGCCGAGGCCGGCGGCGCCGAGCCCCCGGCGAACTGCACATCGACGCAGGTGTAGAAGGCTTCGGGGCTGTCCGAGCGCTGCCACACGTTGTAGATCACATGGCGACCGCTGCGCGCCGGCAGCGGACAGTCGAAGGCGTAGCGGTTGTTGGGTCCCAGCGGCACGTTGCCGTGGCGGCAGAACTCCTCCAGGTCGGACCAGCGCAGCGGTTGCGTGGGGTCGTAGCCGTTGCGGGTGATGTAGAAGATCCAGTCGCGGCTGGCATGCGGGGCGGTGCCGTGGAACTCGAACCGGAAACGGCCCTGCGCATCGGGTGCGACCGGCTGCGCCTGCCAGTCGGCGCGCGGCAGGTCCAGGCCCGCGAAAGCGGGGTTGCCGCCGCTGCAGAGCTTGCCGTCCGGCACCACCGCCGCGTGGTTGCCATTGGCATTGGCCTGGTTGACGCCCATCCAGTCGTACATCGCCTGGCTGCCACTGACGGCCTTGAGTGCCTGGCAGGACGGATGCGGCGGGTTCTCAGCGCCCTGCTGGAAGCACTGCAGGATGCGGCTGGTGGGCTGGCTCATCGAGCCGTGGCCGAAAGCGGGCGCAGCGATCACGGTGGCTGCGAAAAGCAGCGCAAGACGGTGCAGGGGACGCATGGAGATTCCGGGCGGCGAAAGGCGGCGCGAAGTGTGTCCAACTGTGACGCAAGCGACACGTGCGCTCCATCACGGTTTCTCACCATTCGGCGGCGCAGGGCCGACGCCGTTGTCCGTGGAATCAAGGGGCAGCCAGCAGCCGCGCCGCCAGCCCGCTGACGCGCTGGGTCGCACGCGACAGCGCGGTATGCAGAGCGGCCTCGGTGCTCCACAGCGACAGCGCGCGGCGCGCACGGGTCGCGCCGGTGTAGAGCAGGGCGCGGCCGAGGATGGGGTGCTCGGGATCGGGCGGCAGCAGCAGGGCGACCTCGCCGTACTCGCTGCCCTGGCTCTTGTGCACGCTGAGCGCGAAGCCGCCGCCGTGCAGGGGCAGGGCGCCCGGCGCCAATCCGCGCAGGCCCGTGCCCTCCGTGCCGCGCGCTTCGAACCAGACCCGCAGGCTGCCGTCGGCTGAGCGCAGGCAGAGTCCGATGTCGCCGTTGAAGAGGCCGGCGGCGTAGTCGTTCTGCAGCACGATGACTGCGCGCCCCGGATACCAGGCCTGGCCCTCGGACCGGCCGAGCCGGCGCTTCAGCGCGCTGTCGATGGCGGCATCGCAGGCCAGGGCGCCGAACGGCCCCACACGAAGTGCGCAGAGCAACTGCACCTCGCGCAGGGCGGCGTGGGCGCGCGAGATCGCCGCCCTCTGCGCGGCCTCGTCGATCGGCAGCGCGGCGAACACCTGGCCTGCGTCCAGCGCCGCGTGCAGGCGCTGCGTGTGCTCGGTCAAGGCCAACTGCAGACGGCGCGCATCGCCGACGGCGCGCAGCGCGAAGGCTTCACCCGCCTGCGCCGCGGCCTCCGTGAAGCCTGCGGCATCGCCAGCCGCGATCGCCGCATTCAGGGGCTGCAGCGCTGCCTCCGCACGGAAGCTGTGCTGCAGCCGGACCAGATCGCCGCGTGCATCGCTCTGCAGTGCCTCGACCAGATCGCGCAGCACCGAGCCGGTGCCCACCGAGGCCAACTGCTCGGCGTCGCCGACCAGCAGTACGGCGGCGTCCTCGGGCAGCGCCTCAAAGCTGGCGCGCAGCAGGGCCAGATCGACCATCGAGGCCTCGTCGATCACCAGCAGGTCGAGCGGAAGCCTGCGGCCGGAATGCCAGGCATGTCCGCGCGCCGGCCCGCGGCTGCCGAGAAGTCGATGCAGGGTGCCGGCCTCGGCGGCGAGCACGTGGTCAAGCGCGGGTGCCCAGTCGGCTTCGAAGCCTGTCGCCCACGCTGTCGTCGCATCGAGCGCAGCAGATGCGATTCCATCAGGCGTCTTCGACGCTGATCTGTGCCCACCTGTGGTGTCCGTATCGGGCGCAGTCGCAGGTAGCGTCTCGGCAGCCCTCGCGGCTTCCCGTAGCGCTGCAGCACCGCTCTGCAGGCTCTCCGCCAGCCGCTGCGCCGCCTTGCCGGTCGGCGCCGCCAGCCGCAGTCGCGGCAGCACGCCAAAGCGCCGCTGATGCATACGCACACGCAGCAGCAGCATGCGCAGCACCGTGGTGGTCTTGCCGGTGCCCGGCCCGCCGGTCAGCACGAACAGACGGCGATCGACAAAGCCCCTCACCGCCGCTCGCTGCGCCTGCACCGCCGCGCTGCGATCGCCGGCGAACAGCGGGTCGATGCAATCCTCAAGCGCATCGCCGCCCAACCCCCCCGCCCCTCCGGCATCCCACAGGGTGGGTCTCGACCCAATGAAGCCCGACCGTGCCGCGCTCTCGATCAGTGCCCTGCTCGACCCCGCCGCAGCCGCGCCATCCCATAGGGTGGGTCTTGACCCACCGAAGCTCGACCCCGCCTCGTTCTCGATCAGCGCCTTGCTCGACCCCACCCCGCTCTCGATCAGCGCCCTGCTCGACCCCGCCGCAGCCGCGCCATCCCATAGGGTGGGTCTTGACCCACCGAAGCCCGAACCCGCCCCGGTCCCGCTCCCCGGCGCACACGTTCCCTCGCGGCGCGCCCGCAACATCCCCGCCAAGGCCTGCTCATGCGCAAAGCTCCGGCGCAGATAGAACTGCACGCCATCCAGCACGAAAGCCCAGCCAAGCGCCGCCGCCCCCGCATCAGCATCGCCCTCGGTCGCCATCTGCGCCGCCTGTTCGACGCTCGCCACCAGCGCTTCCTTCGCCAGCTCGACCAAGGCGTCTTCGTCCAGCGGCGCGACAAAGCGCCCGCTGCCGTCCCCTGCCAGCACCAGCACGCTGTCGCCTTCGCCCTCGGCGCGACTGGCCGCCGCCGCGACCCGCGCCAGCAGCATCGAGCCGCCGTGCGTCAGCACCCAGCGCGCCACCGCGCGATCGATCGCGCGCAGCTCGCCGTCCTCGCCGTCGAAACCCTCGCCCAGCCGGCGGCGGAAGTCGAAGCGACCGGCGGCGTCCCACGCCGCGCTCATGCCGCCACCTCCGTGAGCCAAGCCCCGGCCAGCGCCGCCTGCGCGTGCTCGATCAGGTCCGCCGCAAAGCGCTGCCGCCACACGCCCGCACCGGGCGCCAACCCGGCCGCGCGCAGAAACAGATACACGCATTCGCCGAGCTGCTGTTCACGCCCGTACGCATCGCCCAGGCGCTGCCGCAGGTAGCGATCCAGCGCCAGCGTGTACAGCAGGGCCTGCAAGCGGTACTGGCTGTGGTCCATCGCCGCGGTGAGGCGTTCGCCCGTGTAGTCGGCCACGCGCTCGCCCAGCCAGTTGCCCTTGTAGTCGAGCACGTGGAAGCGGCCACCCGCGCGGAACACCAGATCGATCTTGCCGCTCATCAGGCCCGCCACCCGGCGTGAGGAATGCGGCACCAGGTCTGGCTCGCCGTGCCGCGCGCAGGCCGCAGCGAGATCCGCCAGCGCGATCTCGGGCAGGGCGAAGTCGAAGCCCAGCTCGGCGCGCTGATCCTGTGCCGGCACATCGCCCAGCGCCAGCCGCGGCGCCTGCTGCAGGCCCAAGGGCGCGGCGAGTGCGGCATCCAGCCGCTGCGCCAGCCGCTCGCTGAACCTTGCCAGCCCCAGCGGCTCGAAGTCGCGCGTGCGCAGGCCGGCGCCGGCCAGCGTGCTCTGCACATGCTCCCGTTGCTGCAGCAGTGAGACACCGATCGCGCGCAGCTCCAGCAGGCTGTGCAGGGCGTTGCCGAAGCCCGCGCCGCGCAGGCCGGCCAGCGCCAGCAGCTCGGGGTGCGGCCGCTCCAGTGGATCGCTCTCGACGCTCGCCGTCTCGACCGGCAGGAACTCGTCCTGGGCCGGTGCTTCCGCATCCAGCAAGGTCTCGCTCTGCGCGCGCCCGGCGCGGCTCAGCGAGGTGAAGCTGTGCTTGGCCTCGGGCGCGCGCGCCGGCAGCGGCCGCAATTCGCGCGCGCGCCGCGGTGACTCGGCGGCTTCAGGCGCGGCGTAGCGCGTGCGCGTGACAGCGGGCCACGCCGCGCGCAGGCCGACAGGTTCAAGCGCTGGTGCTTCGCCCACCTTCAAGGCCGCAGCAAGCTCCGACCGCGCTTCGAACAGGCGCTGTATCAGCACATCCAGCGGTGCGGCATCCACGCCCTGATGCGCTTGGATGTTCCAGCCCGCGCGCTTAGGCCGCCGCGGATCCAGCGCGTACACATGACAGGCATGCACCGCGCGGGTCAGCGCCACGTAGAGCAGGCGGAAGCGCTCGTCCTGCAGATCGGCCTGCTGCTGCGCCTTGGCCTCGTCCGCATAGCTCAGGCGTGGACGTGCGCTGTGCGCGTCGCTGCGCCGCCAGGGCGCGCGGTCGGTGCCCGCGCCATTGGCCCACATCAGCGGCAGGAACACGATCGGAAACTCCAGACCTTTGCTGGCATGCAGGGTCAAGAGGCGCAGCCGCGGCTGCTGCGATTCGATGCGCAGCTGGCGCTCGTCGGCCGCGGCTTCGTCGATGGCCGCGCCCTCGCGCTGGTGCTGCAGCCAGGCCAGCAGCTCCTCGGGGCCGCCGAGGTCTTCGCTGGCCTCCTGCAGCAGCTCGCCGAGATGACGCAGGTCGGTCAGCAGGCGCTCGCCGCGCCGCGTCGACAGCGCGCGCTCGGCGATCTGTTCCAGCAGGGCCTCGATCAGACCGGCCACGCCGCGTTCGATCAGCACGGCATGCAGGGCGCGGAAGCGTAGCGCCACCTGCTGCAGGCCCTCGGGCTCGTCCTGCCAGCGGCGGAGTTCGGCGAAGCGCGCGCCCCACAGCCGCGTCGCTGCGGCTGCACGCAGCGCGCCCGCATCGCCCGGATGCACCACGCCGTGCAGCAGCACTTGCAGCTCGCGCGCGGTATCGCCGGACAGCACGCTGTCGCGGCTGGTCGCCACGCAAGGCACGCCGCGCGCTTCCAGCAGCAGACGCAGGTGCGCGATGTCGGCGGCGCGCGGCAGCAAAACGGCGAGATCGGCCGGGCCGATGCGGCGGCCATCCAGCGAGTGGGCCGGATCGTTCAAGAGTTCGACGATCTGGCTGGCGCAGGCGCGCAGCGAGGCCTGTCGACGCGCGTCCTGGCCGCCGGCGCTATCGGCCTGGAAATGCAGCACCAGCGCCGACCCGGGTGCGCTGTCGCCGATGCGATAGGGCTTGGCGTCGGCGCGGCCCGCGGCCTGCACGGGCAGGTAGCGGATGTCGTGGTCGACATCCGCCGACAGCGCCGCGCCGCCGAGCGCGAACAGCGCATTGCAGCCGGCCACCAGCGCCGTCGACGAACGCTGGTTCACCGCCAGGTTCAGGTGCTCGTCGACCTGTTCGGCCGCACGTCGATAGGCGTGGATGTCGCCGCCGCGGAAGCGGTAGATCGCCTGCTTGGGGTCGCCGATCATCACCAGCCGACCGCGTTCGCGGCCGGCAGCGTCGCGATACAGGCGATCGAGGATGCCGAACTGCAGGGCGTCGGTGTCCTGGAACTCATCGACCAGGGCCACCGGCCACTGCGCGAACAGAGTGTCGGCCAGCGGCCGCCGGCCGTCATCGCCTGCCGCCTGCGCTTCGCGCGCGAGTGCGGCATCCACGCTCTCCAGCAGGCTGTCGAAGCTCTGCTGCCGGCGCAGTTGCAGCAGCGCATTCATGCGCGCGCGCCCGGCGGCGGCCAATGCATGCAGAAAGGCCTGCGGCGCCGCCTGCATGCGCGCCAACACGGGCTCGCAGAGC
Organism: Lysobacterales bacterium; assembly: GCA_046318115.1. GTDB lineage: Bacteria > Pseudomonadota > Gammaproteobacteria > Xanthomonadales > Xanthomonadaceae > Aquimonas. The sequence continues at coordinate 38,133 of JBKCVA010000037.1, forward strand.
GTGGCTGCGAATTCGGTCGCGGCCAGCAGCCCGGCGTGCGTCTTGCCGAGCTTGCTGACCGCGGTGAGCGCCCGCGCATTCGCGAGCCCCTCGATCTCGTCCGCGCTCAGGCACTGCCAGGCCGGCAGGCCCCGCGTGTTGCGCGCCGGGTCCAGGGCCTGCGCCAGCGCGGCCAGCGCGCGCGGCAGCTTGGCGCGCTTGTTGAACAGCGCCGGATTGTCGACCACCGCCTGCAGCTGCGCCGCGCGCGCGGCGTCGGGCTGCGCCAAGGCCGTAGCGGTCGTGTCCTCGATCGGCAGTGCAGGCGCTTCGACCTCGATGCCAGCCATCAGCGTCGATTTCAGCAGTCCGCGCAGCTGGGCCAGGGACAGCGGCCTGCCGGTCATCAACTGCAGCCGATACAGCGGCTCGTCCTCCGAGCCCTGCTGCAGGCGCCGCCACAGATCCGCGCTGATCTCATCCAGCAGGCTCTCGGTGGACACCAGCTCGGCCGCGCGGAAGTCCGCTCCGGCTTCGATCGGCTGCTCGGCCAGGATGCGCCGACACAGGCCGTGCAGGGTGCTGACCGGCGCGTGCTCCAGCTCGGCCAGCGCCAGCCGCAGCGCCTGCAGGTCGCGCGCGGCGGTGCTGGGTGTGCGCCAGCGGGCGTGCAGCCAGTCGAGGGCGGGGTCGGAGGCGGGTGCGTCGTCGCGCGCCTGATCTGCAGTCAAGCCCACCGAAGCCACTTCATCCCCGTCGCCCCCGCGCAGGCGGGGGCCCAGTGAGTCTCCGCGGTCTGTTGCGCCCACGAAACCCGCCGCCCGCGTCTCCGCCCACAGCAGCCGCCGACGCAGCCGCTCGCGCAGCTCCTGCGCCGCGGCTTCGGTAAAGGTGGTGACCACGATCGCGCGCGGCGACAGGCCCTGCTCCAGCAGCAGGCGCAGGTAGAGCACGGCGATCGTCCAGGTCTTGCCGGTGCCAGCGCTGGCCTCGATCAGGCTGCGCCCACCGGCGCCCAGGGGCAGAGTCGTCCAGTCGTGATGCATCGGCGCAGGGTGGCACACGGCAGGGCGCTTGGGCAGCTGCCGCAGCCGTCATCCGGCGTGTGCGAACGCAAGCCCCGCAGCGCTCAGCCTCAAGCGTCCATATGAAGCGCTAATCAGGCGACCAGTCCGGCCAGACCTGCTTCAGCGGATCGAACTCCAGCACCTCCATGCGCTCGCCGCGCCAGCCGAAGCCGGTCACCGCGATCACGCCCTCCTGCATGGGGTCGAGGCCGAAGGCGTCCTCGATATCGCCTTCGTTGACTGCGGCGGTGATGAAGGCCGCCAAGCCCAGTTCAGTAGCGACCAGGTACTGGTGATGGGAGAGGTGGCCGGCGTCCAGAATCAGCGCGCGGTGGGTTTTTGCATGGCGGCGATACTTCCAGAAGTTGCGGGCGAAGCGGGCCACCAGGACGACGTGTACGGGCGCGTCCACGAACCAGGCTTGGTTTGCCACGAAACGCGCCGCCAGCAGTCTGGCCTCCGTGGGCTCCACCAATCGCAAGGTCTCGAGCGCATGGTCCACCGGGTGGTAGTGATAAAGCCCAGGGGAGAGGCCTTCCACGCGCTGCACGAGCACATAGGCCTCTACCGCGTGCAAGCCTCCCGCGGAAGCTGTTGCGCGCTTCATTACCGGCACCCCCGAGGTGTGCGAGATGGCGCGCGCACCATAAACGCGCTGCATCAGTTCTGCGAAGGTAGGCATCGCAAGTGCCTGATGCGCAGAAAAGTTCCGGCAGGTGGCTCGACGCCCGACAAGATCTTCCAGCGGCGAGTCCCGCGCTACCCGCACTAGCGGCTCCCGGCCAAGCACATGCTGCGGTTGAGCCACCATCGGCGGTGCAGGCCCAAGGCTGTCCAGCAGGGTGCTGCCGGAGGCCTGCAGATGGCCCGTGGCGGCTTCCGAATCGACGCCACGCCAGCGCAGATGGCGATGCGCGATGTGTGCGAGAGGATGCCAGTCGTCCTCGATGCTGCGAGCCGCTTCGAGCGGCCGCTCACGCAGGGCTCCACTCGCCTCGAGTTCAGCGGTCACCTCTGCTCCGAAATGCGCGATCCAATCCTCGCGTGGCGCCGCCTGCAGGCTTTCGGGGCGCCCCAGGGCGCAGACGGCGGGCAGGCTGATCTCATGTTCTCCGTCGCGCTCAGTGCTGAGCAGCATCCATCGAACGACCGTGCGAAGTTGAGGTTCGCCCCTGAGCACCGACGCGAGATCGAGCACCTTGTCGGATCGAGGTGCCAGCATGAGATTGGGGGCGCGTTCGAGAAGTGCCATGCCTGCTGCCTGCTGGAGTATCGAGCGGTGAATGCTGCCATGCGCAGGCGGTCTCCAGCGGTGCTTTACCCCTGCTAGACTCCGTTGCGCTTCATTACTTCAGGGAGAGGGCATATGCAGTTGAGCAAGGTGCAAAGCAGTGACTTGATGCAGAAGCTTGCCGGTGACGATGCGTTCCGCGAGCAGTTCGAGAAGGACCCCGCTGCTGCCCTGCTTGCTGCGGGTCTCAGCAAGGAACAGGTGAGTGCCCTGGATCAGGGGTGTCTCACGCAGCGGACGCTGGCGTCTAAGGACGTGTTTGAGCGCCTGAAGGCGGCGCCCGAGAGCGAGGAATTCAAGACCGCGATGTCCTTCAGCATCCATCACGTCAAGCTGGGTTAGCGCCAGCTGCGTCTCAGGGTTGCCGCGCGCCACGGATGGTGCGTTTGCGGACCGGACAGACGTCGCTCTGATGCGCATGAAGCGAGCCCGGACGCTGCACGGCCTTGCGCTCGCTTGTGACGCCGAGGATGAGCTCGCCCCGCCTGGTCAATGGCGACGACGCAAGACGGTTCGCTGCGCCTCTCGGGTTCGCACCGAGAATGTGGTCGAACACTGCCCGCACCGCTTGAGCCCGGCCGGGGCGATTTGCCATTCGAGACCACCCGGAAACGCAGCGCTCGGCGTTTCATTGCGTGAAGCCGCAGCTTTGGAAGACGCGCAGGTGCTCGCTGAGCGGCGTCTGCCCCAAGGGGCTGTTGGCCTCCAAGGCTTGCATGCTTTCAGGCTGGCGATCCCACGGAGTCTTCCGTCCGGACGCCCTCGGTGGGTGCCCGGCGTGTGCTTCCCTCCTTGCCTTGGCAGCGCTCAAGGGTCTTGCGCGGCGTTTCTCGATTCCAGCGCTTCCACCCGGCGCTGAAGATGTGGCGGAAGTGCTTCGCGCGCCCAATTCCCCAGGAATCGATTGAGCGCCGCAGTGCCCTCCTTGGTGCCGGTCGGGGCGTTTTGGGCCAACTCAAGCAGTGCCAGGTTGCTTGCGGAGACATTGGCGACCCAGTTCAGATAGTCGCCATGGATTTCCGAGTAGGCCTGACCTCGGCCCTCGATCAGCCGATTCGCGCTGTGCGTGGCAAAGGGCGCGTCACCCCTGCGATTGGCGCAAAGAAGTTCTGCCCAAGCGCGCAGATAGACGGATCCGGGCTCGGCGCCGTCCTGAGTGGAATGCGACTCTCCCGCGGCGCAGCCCGATGCCAATTCAGCTGCAGCCAGCCGTTCGCGCAGTTCCGGGTGGTCCGCCCCATTGACCAGTTGTGCAGCGCTCTCCTGCAGTGCTCGCCCGACAGTGTCTGGCACATCCGCGGCCAGCAGGCTCAGCAGGCTCAGGTATCTCGCGACATCGGCTCTGCGAGCCGGTGACATCTGTGCAAGCTCGAGCTGTGCGATCCACGCCTGCTCGGCCTTGATCGCTTCGGAGAGCGCTTCCGGCTCGAGAAGCCAGATCAATGTCGTCGACCAGCCGCGCGCTGCAATCTGCGGTCGCAGCTGGGCATCGCCCGCATTCGTCAGCGCAGTTGCGGCAATTCTCTTCGCTTCCTGGAACTGGCCCTGATCGACGGCCATGGCGATACGCAACCCGAAGTTCGAAAGCGACCGCGACGCGCCGGCACTCTGGCGCCCGCGCGCCAGCGCTGCTTCCGCCGCGTCGTAGTCGCGCCTCGCAGCATGTGCTGCGGCGAAGAGCTGATTCTCGAAGCGTCTTTCCGTCTTTTCGTATTCGGCAAACGCCCCTAGGGCTTCGTCAATCCTGTTCTGCGCCAGCAAGGTTGCGCCAAGCCCGTAGAAGGCGATCCCTTGTCGAGGCCCCGAGTGAGCGCCTTCAAGCGCCCGGCGATAGGCCGCTTCGCCGGCCGCCGGCTGGTTTCCGAGTGACCAGACGAAAAATCCGTAGGTGGAAGCAGCCGTGGACTGATCAGGGTAGAGCTGTGCAAGAACACGCCAGCGCTCGATGGTTTCCGACGGCGTCCCTTCGATCTCGGACAGACTCGCCTCGGTGAAGAGTCGGTCTCTGGTGCTTAGTCGATCCGGATGCTCAAGAGCCTTCCTGTAGGCTGCCCCGCTCGTTTCGCTGTTGCCCAGATCCCTCAGCAAGAGCCCGCGGTGCAGGTGCGCAAGAGCGAACTCCGGGTCGATACGGATCGCCTGATCGAGCAAGGCGAGGGCGTCTTCGATACGGTTTTGGAAACGTATCTCATGGGCAAGCGAGAAAGCCCTCAGTGCATCAAGGCTCGCCGTGGATGCTTTTTCCAGAGGCCTCGAGTCCTGCGCAACGGCCTCCATGGCTTCGCCCAGGCCTGCTCTGAGCTCACGGTTGACGACATCGACCGAGTTCAGGATCGCCTCGGGGCTGGCGCCGTCTGCCGAAGCCGCCAACACAGTGATCTGACTTGCAGGATCGACAATCTCGGCTGTGAACCGGAGTCGGCCCCCGATTTCCGCGATTGTTGGTATGACCAAGGCTCGCGCTCCTTCACGCAGCGCGAGCTCAGCGCCAAGACCGCGGTCCACGTCTGTTGTGTCCGGCGCGCGCTGCATCCTCTCCAAGCCCTCGCGCACCTGCAGACGTGAGAGCACGTTCACATGCCGCGACTGCTCCAGGCCTATGCGGAAAGCTTGCTCCAAAGAATCATCGAAGCGCGGGTCGCCCGTCAGGTTGCGCAGATCGGCCAGCACCACCCAGTCGCGCTCGGCGAACGCGATCGCCGGCTCAGGCTTGAGGAAATGCCAGGCCGGCAGGGCAACGACAACGACCAGCGCAATCACCTCGACGGCCAGCATCGCCGGTCGTCGCCACAGCGGCACCTCGCGATGGGCCTTGCCGCTCCAAGCGGGTGACTTGAAGGGCGCGATGCCTTCCTCGCCGATCTCGTAGACCGGCACGGCCTCGGCCACGCCCTTGAAGCGGAAGTCGCCATGCGCTTTCCACTGAACCCGCGACAGCGCGGCGCCCAGTTCGCCTTCGGCGCGATGGGCCAGGGTGTAGGCCACGCCCGAGAGCAGGATCTGGCCGGGCTGGGCCATGCCCATCAGTCGCGCCGCCACCGGCTTGGCCAGGCCCTCGACCTCGGTGGGCTTCGCACCCTTGGCGACATCGGATTCGTCGTTCTGCCAGGTCATCACCTCGCCGACGTGCAGGCCGATGCGGGCCGAGATCTCGACGCCGTGCTCCAGCGAGAACGCGCGCAGGCCGCGCTGGTAGGCGAGCGCGAAAGCCACGGCCTGGATGGGCCGCTCGAACAGGCTCAGGAACCCGTCGGTCTTGTCGATTTCCTGCCCGCGATGCTCGCGGATCAGCCCGCGCAGCAGACGGTCATGTGCGCGGATCAGCTCGGTGGCGCGCACATCACCCAGACGGTCGACCAGGGCGGTGGAATCGCAGAGGTCGGTGATGACCACGCTGCGCAGCAGCGCCCGCGCGCCCTCGGGCGCAGCTTCGATGTCGCTGTCTTCCGGTGCAAGCTGGGCGTTCATGGGTATCGCAGCTCCTCGCACGGCAGCCGCGCGGCCGACCCGCGGGGCAGACGCGCAGCTCAAGCGGGCTCCCGGTCCCGGGTGACGAACCCTGCGTCTGGCCAGGGTCGTTCAGGCGGTCGATTGTGCGGCAGCGCGGTTCAGGGCGCTACGGGCCAGACTGCACAGGCCGGATCCAGCTCGACCGTAGTCCGCTCGGCAGCACGGTGGCCGATGCCGCAAATCGCCAATACTCCCTGCTGCATGGGGTCGAGGCCGAGCGCCTCTTCGATCGTGATCTCGTTGATTGCCGCAGTGATGAAGGCGCCCAGCCCGTGCTGGGTAGCCGCGAGATAGAGATTCTGCGAGAGGTGGCCGGCTTCGAGCGTGATCGCGCGATAGAGCTTGGGATGGTTGCGGTACTTCCACTGGCTGCGTTCGAAGCGCGCCACCAGGAACACGAGCAGCGGTGCCTGATGGAACCAGTGCTGACCCGCGACTGCAGTCAGCGAGAAGTCGCTGGGCAGCTCGTCGGATGAACGCAGCAGATCGAGTGCATGTGCGTCCACGCGATAGTGGTAGAGGCCCGGGGCGACGCTGGCAACCCCTTGCGCCAGCACATAGGCTTCGATCGGATGCAGACCGCCGCCGCTGGGGCTGTTTTTCTTGATCGCGAAGGCGCCAGGCGTGACCTCGGCGCGCGCCTGCTGTCCGAACACGGCATGCAGAAGGTTGGCCGCGGTCTCGACTGTGATCGGTCGCGCCGCGTCGAAGTTGCGGCAGGTCACGCGACGTGAGCACAGCGTTTCGAGTGCGCCGGCTTGTGGAGCGGGCAGTGGCGTGTGTGCGCGGGCATCGGCGCGACGCAGATACTCGTCAGGCGGCGGGCCATACCGCTCCACCATTTCGGCCAGCGAGCGCGGTGCATCGGCGTTCTCGGGAGCGCTGGCATCCACATCTCGCCAGCGCGCATGCCGGTGGACGAGGGCGCTGGCGCCGTGCCAGTGGGCGAGGGCCTCGCCGCTGTCGGCCTGCCAGCGCTGAAGCAGGCCCTGCTCAAGCCACTGCTGAAGCCGCGTTTCGCCAAGCTTGGCGCCGACCTCGGTGACTTCCGTCCAGAGCTTTCCACTGATGCTCATCAGGGCATGGAAGTCGCCGTCGGCCAACTCGAAAGGCGCGTCATGCAGGGGGCTCAACACGCGCCAGTTTGCGCGCGAACCAAATCCAGTTGCGCTACCTAACAGCGTAGCCAAGTCAAAGTCGAGCTGTTCGACACGCTCTGCAAAAAGCGGCTCAAGACGGCGAATCAGCATGCTAGGCTCCTGCGCGGCACAAGGTCGGCATTCTGCCGCCCTGGCGCCGACAGCCACCATCCCGGCCGACCCAACCACGGAGCCTGCTGATCATGTCCAACTGCGTGTTCACGCCTGAAGTCACCAATACCCTTCTCGACAAGCTCGGTTGCGACGACAGCTTCCGCGAACAGTTCCTTGGAAACCCGGCACTTGCACTGCACACCCTCGGGATCAATGTCGATCCGTCGCAGGTGCCGGCCATCCGCCGACTGCCGACGAAGGCGTCCATCCAAGCGAATCGCGCTGTCTTCGCATCCAAGCTGGAAGGCCAGACTGGGCTCTTCATCTTCATGGTGGAGTAAGGGCTTTGCTTGCTGAGCCCGTTGCAGTCTTGCATGCGGGTTCAGCCTCCGATGCGTTGCGCGGGCTTTGCGGATCAGTTCCCGGCCCGCGCTCGCATCACCGGGTCCCTCAGTGCACTGGCCTCGGCAGCTGATCCACGCGCCTCCGCCATGTCAGCGGCATCAATACAGGCCTGATTGCTGTCTGCGATGTTCTGCAGCATAAGGCTGTAGCCGAAGCCCCACTCGGAAAGCGCCGCGCCACGCGCAGCGCAGAATTCACGCGCCAGCTTCTCTGATTCCGCCGGAGCCGCCTGACGCTTGCGACGGTATTCGCTGCCGAGTGTTTGCAGGCTTTTGCTTTGGCTGTACTGTCGAACAGCTGTGGCTTCCGTTTCCCAAGCGATCGCGGTCTGCAGATCCTCCATCGCCGGTAGTGCCAGTCCCTCTTGGCGCCTACGTACGATCTCGGCGGCACGCAGCGCCGCGTCTTTCTGTCCCCATCGCGCAGCGCGAAGCGCCAAAGCTAGGACGAGAAACTCGGCGGGCCGATCGGCATGTTCGAGGGCAGCCGTTCGGCTCGCTTCCGCATCAAGCAGCTCGACAAACGCCCGAATCTGCGTCTCAGAGGGTTGCAAGGCCAATGCAGCGCGGGCGAGGGCGAGCCGCATGCTATCTGATGCAGGCACCTGTTCGCCGAAGCTCGATTCGAGCTGGGACAGCACATCCAACGCGGCCTCATGCTGCCCTTGGTCGACGTGGATCGCTGCTTTCCGCAGCCCCTTCCAGGTGCGCATCTGTGGCGGTTCGGGGCGCTGGTTGAAGGTGGAAGCCGCAAGCGCTTCCGTATACCGGCGCTGGACCAGTAATGGATCCACCTGAATGTCGAATAGTGACGTCTGACCTTCGCTGAAAGCCTCCTTCAGCGCCGCCTCCGCCGCTTCGTTGTTGCCCAAGGCGACCTGCATGCTGGCGAACTGCTGCAGTGAGAAACTGCGCAAAGGATTGGGAATCCGGCTGGCCGCATCGAAGGCTTCCGCGGCCCCCGCAAAGTCGTTGCCGAAGTACCAACGCACAACGCCCAGGTTCTGCGGCCCCGGAGCGTAGTCCGGATAGAGCTGACTCAAGACCAGCCAAGTCTCCTGCATCGCCTCATAGCCGCCGAAGAAACTAGCAAGCCCTTCAATGCTCATTCGCTCGCGCGCGGAGAGTCGGTCTGGCGCCTGGCGTGCGGCCTTGAGCGAGGCCTCAGCGCCTGCGAATTGATCGGCACCCAGAAGCAGACCAGCGAGCTTGCCGTGCGCGGCCGCGAATCCCGGATCGAGTTCCACCGCATGTCGGAGCAGGGCCACACCCTCTGCTGGCTTCTGCTGCGCCATCTCACGCAAAGACAGCGAATAGGCTTTCAGGGCTTCCAGGTTGCTTGTGGTGACCTTTTCCAGGGGCTCCGAAGTTTCGCTGATACTCGTTAGCGACTCGCCCAGAGCTTCGCGAAGCTCCTGTGTCACCGCATCCACTGCAGGCAACAAGTCCTGCATGCTTTCTGCATCTCTTGAGTGACTTGCGACGCTGCGACCGTTGAGCGGGTCGATCAGATCGACATTTACGCGAACGCGCTGACCAATTTGGGAAACGCTTGGAGCGAACACAGCGCGCGCGCCCTCGCGCTGGGCGAGCTGTACTGCCGAATCGCGCAAGAGTGGCTTCGTGGGATCGGCGCCCATGCGGCGCAGTGCGCCCGTAACCTGCATATCCGAGAAAAGATTCACATGCCGCGACTGCTCGATGCCCATGCGAAAGGCGGCATCGAGCGCGTCGTCCAGTCGCTCGTCGCCCGTCAGATTTCGCACCTGGCTCATCACCACCCAGTCGCGCGCGGCAAATGCAATCGCCTGCGTCGGCCGCAGGTAGTCCCAGGCTAACAGGCCCAGCACCAGCAGGACCACTGCGAACTCGGCGACCAGCATGAACGGGCGTCGCCACAGCGGCACTACGCGCTGGGCCTTTCCGCCGACGCTGGGTGCGCGCAGCGGGGCGATGTCGATCTCGCCGACCTCATGGACCGTTACCGACTCGGGCACGCCCTTCAGCGTGTAGTCGCCGTGGCGTCGCCACTGCGGCAGAAAGCCCGCGCTTTCCAATTCGTCGTGGGCGCGCTGGGCGAGGCCAAAGGCCGTCGCCGACATCAGCACCTGCCCCGGCAGGGCGAGGCCCATGAGGCGTGCGGCGACGGGCTTGGCCAGGCCTTCGACTTCGATGGGTTTGGCGCCGCGGGCGATGTCCTCGGCGCTGTTCTGCCAGGCCATGACTTCGCCGACGTGGATGCCGATGCGGGCACGCAGCGCTTGGCCGGCATCGCTTGCCAGCTCGCGCAGCGCGCGCTGGTAGGCCAGCGCGAAGGCGGCGGCCTGCACCGGGCGCTCGAACATCACGAGGTAGCCGTCGGTCTTGTCGATCTCCTGCCCGGCATATTCGCGGATCAGACGGCGGGCCAGGCGGTCGTGCTGACGCAGAACGTCCGCAGCGCGCGCATCCCCGAGGCGTTCGACGAGGGCGGTGGACTCGACCAGGTCCGCCACCAGCAGAGCACGCAGCAGCGCGACCGCGCGGCCGTCCTGCTGCTGCGTGTTTTCGAGCACGCTGCTCATTCGCCCCGGTTCCCCTTCGGCCATTCGACGCCACTACGGCGCTGCCGCACGCCCGATTGTGGCCCGAACCGGTGGCGGCCGCCATCCGTGGGGCGGCCATCGATCGATCAGGTGGCGCCCAGGCCCCTCAGAGGATGTAGCGGCTCAGGTCCTCGTCCTTCACCAGGGCGCCGAGCTTGGCGTCGACTTCCGCCGCGTCGATGCGCACGGTGTCGCCCTCGCGATCAGGGGCTTCGAAGGCGATCTGGTCGAGCAGGCGCTCCAGCACCGTGTGCAGGCGGCGGGCGCCGATGTTCTCGCTGCGGGCATTGACCTCGTAGGCGATGGCGGCCAGGCGTTCGATACCGTCGTCGGTGAATTCGAGCTTGACGCCTTCGGTGCCGAGCAGGGCCTGGTACTGGCGGGTGAGCGCGGCCTTGGGCTCGGTGAGAATGCGGCGGAAATCCTCGCGGGTGAGCGCGGTGAGTTCGACGCGGATCGGGAAGCGGCCCTGCAGCTCGGGGATCAAGTCCGAGGGCTTGGCGAGGTGGAAAGCGCCCGAGGCGATGAACAGGATGTGGTCGGTGCGCACCGTGCCGTACTTGGTGTTGACCATCGATCCTTCGACCAGCGGCAGCAGGTCGCGCTGCACGCCCTCGCGGCTGACGTCGGCGCCGTAACCTTCCGAGCGCTTGGCGACCTTGTCGATCTCGTCGATGAAGACGATGCCGTTCTGCTCGCAGTTCTCGATGGCCTGCTGGCGGACCTCGTCCTCGTTGACGAGTTTCGCGGCCTCTTCTTCGATCAACTGCGGCCACGCGGCGCGGATCTTGACGGTCTTGCGCTGGGCTTTCTGGCCGCCGATCTGGTTGAACATCTGCCGGATCTGCTGACCCATGTCCTCCATGCCTGGCGGGGTCATGATGTCGAGACCGAGGTTCTGCTGGGTTTCGATCTCGATCTCGCGCTCGTCCAGCTTGCCCTCGCGCAGCTGCTTGCGCAGCTTCTGGCGGGTGTCGGAGTCGCTGCCGCCCTCATCGGCCATCGGCCAGCCGGAGGGGTCGCGACGGCGCGGCAGCAGGGCGTCGAGAATGCGCTCTTCGGCGCGGTCCTCGGCCTGGCTGCGCACGCGGGTCTTGGCCTGTTCGCGGTGCAGCTTGACGGCCTGGTCGGCGAGGTCGCGGATGATCTGCTCGACGTCCTTGCCGACGTAGCCGACCTCGGTGAAACGCGTGGCTTCGACCTTGACGAAGGGCGCGTTGGCGAGTGCTGCGAGCCGGCGCGCGATCTCGGTCTTGCCGACGCCGGTCGGGCCGATCATCAGGATGTTCTTGGGCGTGACTTCATTGCGCAGGCCCTCGTCGAGCTGCATGCGCCGCCAGCGGTTGCGCAGCGCGATCGCGACCGCGCGCTTGGCCGCGTTCTGGCCGACGATGTAGCGGTCGAGTTCCTGGACGATCTCGCGGGGGGTCATGTTCATTGCGCTTCGATCCGTCGTTGCCGAGTGTGTAGAGGCTGTGGGAGGCCGGCTGGAGCGGTGGGGTTGAGAGGGGATTCGGGATTGGGGATTGGGGATTCGTAATAGCGGGCTGTGGCGAGCTTTGGCTCTGCGCTTCAGCGAATCCCCAATCCCGAATCCCGAATCCCGGGATCCCAACCGAAGCCGCGGGCTACAGCTTCTCCAACACCACGTTTTGGTTGGTATAGATACATATGTCGCCCGCGATCTTCAGCGCGCGGGTGGCGACTTCGGCGGGCGGCAGGTCGGTGGATTCAAGCAGGGCGCGGGCGGCGGCCAGGGCGAAGGGGCCGCCGGAGCCGATCGCGATCAGGCCACCTTCGGGCTCGATGACATCGCCGTTGCCGCTGATGATCAGCGAGGTTTCGCGGTCCGCGACCGCGAGCAGGGCTTCGAGCTTGCCCAAGCGGCGGTCGGTGCGCCAATCCTTGGCCAGCTCGACGGCGGCGCGGATCAGCTGGCCGTGCTTCTCGAGTTTGGCTTCGAAGTGCTCGAACAGGGTGAAGGCATCGGCGGTGGCACCGGCGAAGCCGGCCACCACTCGACCGTCGGCGATGCGCCGCACCTTGCGTGCGTTGGCCTTCATGACCGTGTTGCCGAGGGTGACCTGGCCGTCGCCGGCGACGACGACCTCGCTGCCGCGGCGGACGCTGACGATGGTGGTGGCGTGGAAGCTTTCGCGCATGATGGCGTGGGCAGTCATTGCGGCGCGGATGCGCCCGGAGCATGGCTAGCTGGGGGCGTGATGGCCCACTTGCAAGCGCCTCCGCTGTCGGCCGCGATGCCGCGAATCGAAGCCCGCATAGGGTAGGCCCTGGCCCATCCGGAGCCTCAGTTTCGTCCCGGAGCCGGCGCCTGTCGCCGCCCAGGCCGCTCCCTGTCGAACGCAAGGTGCCAAAACCAGCGCATCCGCTCCTTGCGGTGACCGCGACCGCGAAGGGCATGCGCGTGGCGGTACGGGGTCATGCTGGGCGGCGCCGCACCCAATGCGCGATCGCCTGCGCTGAATGCTCGACACCGTCGCCACGCTCGAGCAGCGAACAGCCCGCGCGATGCACTCCGTCCGCCCTGAGTCTGGAGCGTCGCTTCAGCCGGCTCGGGCGACATCGCCCACAAGCGAGGTGAGAAAGATGCACCCAGTCTCCCTCCGCTCCGCACCGCATCTCAGTAGCGGATGGACCAGCTGTCGAGATAGCCGGTGAACCCGGTCGCAAGATCCGCGACTCGCAACCTCCATACGCCGCCGGCGCTCTCCGCAGACAGATCAACAATGTAGGACGCGTTCAGATTGCTTGCCGTGCCTCCCGCGCGGTCGTGAAGCAGGTAGGCGCGACCGCCTGGTGCGATCAGGCTCACCTGCAGCTGGTTGATCCGGCCGTGCACGATGGCCACGCTGACCACCGTGCCGGCGGCCGCATTGCCGCTTCGGCCGCCGACGGCAATCGTGCTGTCGATGCTGCTGTTGTCGCGGATCGTGAAGTCGTTGGTGTTGGTGTAGGTGGTGGCACCGGGCGGTGGCGGCGGCGGCGGCGGTGGTGGTGGTGGCGGAACGACTACGGGCGGAGGCTGCACGGGTGCAGGATTGGCCGGGGGCGGGGCGGAATTCGCACCGGGGAAACGGATTCTCCATTCGTCGAGGTAGCCGGTATGGCCGGTTGCACCATCGACGATGCGCAGCTTCCAGACGCCGCTGGCAAGCGCCGAGCTGGCGTCGATCGTGTAGGTGGTATCGATGTTTGCGGTGGTTCCTCCGCTCCTGTCGTGCAGGACAAAAACGCGGTTGTCCGGCGACAGCAGCTGCAGCGTGAGCTGGCTGATGCGGGAATGCCAGAGCTTGACCGAAACCCGGGTGTCGGCAGGCGCAGCACCCGTCCAGCCAGTGATGGGTAGTGGGCTTTCGACGCTCGCGTTGTCACGAATCGAGAGATCGCGCGTGTTGCTGGCGCTGACTTCCAGTTGGCCGGGCGTTGGCGGCGGTGGCGGCGGCGCCGAGACCGGCGGTGGACCGCTGCCGCCCATCGCGACCCATGCGTCGACAATGCCAGCACCGCAGCCCTCGGGACAGGCCACGGGCAATGCGCGCGCGCTGGCTCTGAGCTGGGCCTCGACCTGCGCCGGAGTGCGCGTGCTCAGCCCCTGCATCAGCGCCACCACGCCCGCCACGTGAGGGGCGGCCATGGACGTGCCGTTGTAGCTCGCATAGCTCGACGAAAGCGGAGCGGAGCTGCCCGAGTTCAGGGTCGAAAGAATGTTCTCGCCCGGTGCCGCGACATCAATCGATGCACCGTAGTTGGAGAACGCGGCGCGACCCCCGCTGCGGGTGGTCGCGGCGACCGTGACGACATTGGCGCAGGACGCCGGCACGAACAGCCCTGCGTCGGAGTTGCTGTTGCCAGCCGCCACGACGACGACGCTGCCGCGAGCGACCGCAGCGTCCACGGCCGCCTGCATGGTGGGGCCACAGCCACCCGCGCCGCCCAGACTCATGTTGATGACCCTGGCCGGGGTCGGGTTGGCGGGCACACCCGGCACGCTTCCGCCCGAGGCCCAGATGACGGCATCGGCAACATCCGACAGGCTGCCGCCGCCGCGCCCGAGCACGCGGATCGGCTGGACCCGCGCGCCGAACGCGACGCCGGCGACTCCGCTGCCGTTGTTGCTGACGGCGGCGACCGTGCCGGCAACATGGGTGCCATGCCAGCTTGAGGGTCTGCCGTTGAAGAAGTCGCCCGGATCGGCAGCACTGCTGTCACGTCCGTTGCCGTCGCCGGCGATGGTCGGATCGCTGATGAAGTCGTAGCCAGACACCAGGTTCGCATCCAGATCCGGGTGCGCGGTGATTCCTGTGTCCAGCACGGCTACCACAACGCCCGCACCGGTCCCGAGGTTCCAAGCCGCCGGCAGGTTGATGCCGCCGGTCGGCTCGAAGTAGTGCCACTGCTCGGCGTAGCGGCTGTCGTTCGGGGTCAGTGCCGTATGCAGGATGCGATCGGGTTCGACGAACTCGACGCTGGGATCGGATTCCAGCGCTGCAATCAGCTTCAGCGCGGCGTCCGCGCTCAGCGCGCGATCGATGTGCAGCAGCGAACTGCCGGTGGCCGTGCGCCGGCCCTCGGTCAAGTCCAGCCCGAGCTTGCGCTCGGTGCGCATCAGCGAGGTTTCGCGCAGGGACTTCTGCAGCGAGGCCGGGCCGCGGAACTTGATGATGAACTGATCGTAGACCTCGGTCGGGGCGACCAGGGGTTGGCCGTAGCCCGCGAACTCTCGGGTCGCTTCCTGCGCCTCCGCTGTCGTGGCCGATAACGCGAGCATCAGCGAGGCGGCCAGGAGACTCCGCGTCTGGCTGTGTCGGGCGGGGATCGAATGCGATCGGGAGGGCGGCAGGACGGCGTTGGCGTGCATGTGGGCTTGACCGGGACCAATGCCGTCTGGCTGCAAGCCTCATGCCGGATTCTGTCGGGCGCTACGCAGCGCAGACTTCCGCCGCAATCACCAACCCGCTCACACGGTGCATGCGCGGAGGTTCACGGAAAACCGGTGGGCCCCGCCCGGGTCCCTGACGCGCGACTCCGCGTGCGTCGAAAAGCGGACGCCGGTTGAGGGTCCCCCAAAAACGCCCGAGCCCGCGTACGGCGGGCTCGGGGTGCAGCTGGCGGAGGTGTAGCTCAGCTCACTCGATATCGAGGAAGCTGCGCAGCTGCTCGGAGCGGCTGGGGTGACGCAGCTTGCGCAGGGCCTTGGCTTCGATCTGACGGATGCGCTCGCGGGTGACGTCGAACTGCTTGCCGACTTCTTCCAGGGTGTGATCCGTGTTCATGTCGATGCCGAAGCGCATGCGCAGCACCTTGGCCTCGCGCGGGGTCAGGCCCGCCAGCACGTCGCGCACGGTTTCCATGAGGCCGGTGACGGTGGCGTTCTCCATCGGCGACTCGATGCTGGTGTCCTCAATGAAGTCACCGAGGTGGCTGTCTTCATCATCGCCGATCGGAGTCTCCATCGAGATGGGCTCCTTGGCGATCTTAAGCACCTTGCGGATCTTGTCCTCGGGCATGTCCATCTTCGCCGCCAGCTCTTCCGGCGTGGCCTCGCGGCCCATCTCCTGCAGCATCTGGCGGGAAATGCGGTTCAGCTTGTTGATCGTCTCGATCATGTGCACCGGGATGCGGATGGTCCGCGCCTGGTCGGCGATCGAGCGGGTGATGGCCTGGCGGATCCACCAGGTGGCATAGGTCGAGAACTTGTAGCCGCGACGATATTCGAACTTGTCGACCGCCTTCATCAGGCCGATGTTGCCTTCCTGGATGAGGTCCAGGAACTGCAGGCCGCGGTTGGTGTACTTCTTGGCGATCGAGATCACGAGGCGCAGATTGGCCTCGACCATCTCTTTCTTCGCCTTGCGCGCCTTGGCCTCACCGATGGCCATGGTGCGGTTGATTTCCTTGATATCGGACAGCGACAGCGACAGCGCCTGTTCAAGCGCGGTCATGCGCTCCTGCTCGGCGACGACCTGGTCCTTGACCTCGCGCAGGCCCGAAGACCACTTCTGCTTGCGGCGGATCATCTCGTCCGCCCAGGTCACGTCGGTCTCGGCCCCCGGGAAGGTGCGCAGGAAATCCTTGCGCGGCATCTTCGCTTGGCGCACGCACAGGTCGGTGATGTTGCGTTCGTGGCCGCGGATCTCGCCGATGACGTCGCGCAGCTTGCGCACGAAGCCGTCCATCTGCAGCGGGTGCAGCTTCAGGCTCATGAAGATCTCGGCCATCTCCTCGCGCAGCTTGATGACCTTCTTGTCGGCCGGGCCGGACTTGCCGTGGCCCTTCTGGAACTTGCTGTAGAGACCGCGCAGCTCGTCCATGCGGCGGGCGACTTCGGCCGGGTCCGGGCCGGTGTCGGCCGGGCTGGCGTCGGCGTCGTCCTCGCTGACTTCCTCTTCGTCCTCGTCCTCGACGTCGACATCGGCGTCGGCAACGACTTCGGGCGGGACTTCCTCCACTGCGTCGTTGAAGCCAACCACGATCTCGTTGAGGCGCTTCTTGCCCTCGAGGTGCTGGTCGTAGTCCTCCAGCAGCATCTGCACAGACCACGGGAAGCTGGCCAGAGCGCCCTGCACCTGCAGCAGGCCTTCTTCGATGCGCTTGGCGATGGCGATCTCGCCCTCGCGGGTCAGCAGTTCGACCGTGCCCATCTCGCGCATGTACATGCGCACGGGATCGGTGGTGCGACCGGCTTCGGAATCGAGAGAGGACAGCGCGGCGACGGCTTCTTCAGTCGCGGTGTCGTCATCGGTGCCGCGCGAGCCTTCGGCCAGCAGCAGGGTTTCGGCGTCGGGCGCAACTTCGTGCACCGCGATGCCCATGTCGTTGATCATTCCGATGATGTCTTCGATCTGCTCGGATTCGACGACGTCGTCCGGCAGCAGATCGTTGATTTCGGAATAGGTCAGATAGCCCTGCTCGCGGCCCTTTTGGATGAGCTGCTTGATCTCGGACTGCTGTTCCTGCTTTTCGATGGCCATGCGGCGCCCGGGTTGGATGCGGGTGGAAGTGAACGCGGCAGTATACGCGGCCGAGGGCCTCGCTGCCATGTCAATGAATGAAAAGCGTTTTTGGCTGGGCTGGGGTTCAGGACCGCGGGCGGGCCGGATGCAAGAGCCCTGCCGTCAGCTTTCCAGCCAGAACGTCACCGGCCCGTCGTTCACCAGCGACACCCTCATATGGGCACCGAACTCGCCGGCTTCAACCGTGGGATGGCGCGTGCGCGCCAGCGCCAGCAGTTCATCGAAGCGCTGCCGGCCGAGCGCCGGTGGCGCGGAGGTGCTGAAGCTCGGCCGCAGGCCGCTGTCGGTGTCGGCGGCCAGGGTGAACTGCGGCACCAGCAGCAGGCCGCCACCGGTGTCCTTGAGCGCGAGGTTCATCTTCCCCTCGCTGTCGCTGAAGACGCGATAGCCCAGCAGCTTCTGCAGTAGGCGTTCGACCTGCGCCGGGCCGTCCTGCGGCTGCACGCCAATCAGGGCCAGCAGGCCGGGACCGATGCGTCCGGTGCAGCGCGCATCGACATCGACGCGCGCTTCGGTGACGCGCTGGATCAGGGCGATCATGCGGGGCGTGCCTCGCGCTCGGGCAGGGGTCGCGGACTATCCGCGCTAGACTTCGTGCATGTCCAGCACCCCTGAATCGAGCGGCCGCGATCGCGCGCTCGCTGCCCTGTTGCACGCCCTGATGCGAGTGATCGGCCGCCTGCCGCTGCAGTC
The DNA here is from genome assembly GCA_046318115.1 of Lysobacterales bacterium. Lineage (GTDB taxonomy): Bacteria > Pseudomonadota > Gammaproteobacteria > Xanthomonadales > Xanthomonadaceae > Aquimonas. The sequence continues at coordinate 55,949 of JBKCVA010000037.1, forward strand.
CCTGCACGCGATTGGCGCCGCACTGGGTGAGCTTGCGCGGCGCTTCAACAATCGCGAGACCCGTATCGCCCGGCGCAACCTCGAACTCTGCCTGCCGGAACTCGAAGCCGACGCCCGCGAGCGGCTGCTGCGCGAGGTCATGCGCGAGGCGGGACGCACGCTCACTGAAACCTGCCGCCTGTGGACCCGTCCGCAGGCCGACAACCTTGGTCTCATCCGCGAGGTCGTGGGAGAGGAGCTGTTCCGTGCGGCGCTGGCCTCGGGCCGCGGGCTGATCGTGTGCGCGCCGCACCTGGGCAACTGGGAACTGCTGAACCAATACCTCGCCGCACACACGCCGGTCTCGATCGTCTACCGGCCAGCGCGCCAGGGCTTCACCGAGCTGCTGCTGCGGCGCGTGCGTCAGCATCCGGGTGTGAGCCAGGTGCGCGCGGAAGCTTCGGGCGTGCGCCAGCTGTTTCGCGATCTCAAGGCCGGCGGCGTGCTGGGCATCCTGCCCGACCAGCAGCCCAAGCGGGGCGAGGGCGAACACGCGCTGTTCTTCGGCCTGCCGGCGCTCACCATGACCCTCGTCTCTCGCCTCTTGGAGCGCACCGAGGCCGAAGTGCTGTTCGCCTTCGCCGAGCGCCTTCCCGCAGCCGGCGGATTCCGCATGGTCTTTCTGACCGCGCCTTCAGGTATGGCCGGCAGCGATCGTGCCGCGCTGGAGGCGCTGAACCGCGGCGTCGAGGCCTGCGTGCGCCGGGCGTTGCCGCAGTACCAGTGGGGCTACAAACGCTTCAGCATGCAGCCACACGAACGGCGCAGCGTCTATGACCATGCTGGGGCCGTTGAAAGGGCCTGGTAGTCGCATCTCGCGGTCACAGCCGCCACGCGTCCGGCATCGCCTTGTCCCCGCAGGCTGTTGAAACGGAGCCTGCCAGCCCGGCCAGGAATGGCCGGGACGACGAAGCAAGCGCGTAAGCGATGGATGTGTCGTGAGACGGTAGGGACCTGCGCCCGACCGCCGACTTGAGAAACTCCCCGGAAGGGAGTTTCGCAACAAGCTGCAAGCCTCCGAGGTGAGTCTCCATGTCCCAATCCCATGAATTCTTCGCCGCGCGCGAGGACGTACAGCTGAAGCCGTTGGCGCCCGAGGCGCGTTGGGGCTTCCAGCTCGGCTGGGCGATTGCCGCGATGGTCCCGCTGCTGCCGATCGGCCTCATCTCACGCGCCAACGACGTCGAGGGCCTGCGCCTTCTGGGACTCTTGGCAGCGGTGTTCCTGATCCTGCAGATCGCAGCCTTTCTGTTCGCTCGCGCCAGCTACCGGCGTACGCGCTACGCGCTGGATGCCGAAGGCCTGCTGATCCAGCGCGGCGTGATTTGGCAGAGCGAGACGCGGGTGCCGCGCTCGCGTGTGCAGCACACCGATCTCAATCGCGGGCCGATTGACCGCTGGCTGGGCCTGGCCGAGCTGCGCGTGCACACCGCGGGCACGCGGCTGGCCGCAGTGAGTCTTGGTGGCCTGCGTGAGGACGAAGCGCGCCGCCTGCGCAACGATCTGCTGGGAGAGGACGATGACGCCGTCTGATCCAGGCCCGCCCGTCGAACTCCGTCAGCCTGACGAACCGCGGCGCGCGCCGCCGCCGCTGCCGCCGCAGGCCTCCGCCGCGAGCGAGTCTGGCGCGCTGCTGGGCGAGGTGGGCGAGGCCGCGGTCGCGCGCCTGCGCGCCGAGCAGGATCGTCGCCTGCATCCGCTGTCATGGCTGTTCGTGCTGCTGGGCAGCCTGCGCCAGTTCGCGCTGCCGCTGATCGCCTTCGTGGTGTTTGGCCAGCGCGCTGACGAAGACGATCTCTGGTTCCAGGCCATGGGCCTCGCTGCCGGCGTGCTGCTGACCTTGGGGGCCGTTGCGCGCTACTACACCTACCGTTTCCGCATCGAGCGCGGCGTGCTGGTGGTGCGTTCGGGCCTGCTCAGCCGCAACCTCCGGCAGATTCCCTTGACCCGCATCCAGAACGTGGCGCTCAAGCAGGGCCTGCTGCATCGAGCCTTGGGCGTGGCCGACGTGCGGCTGGAATCGGCGGTGGGCGGAGGTACGCCCGAGGCGCAGATGCAGGTGCTGTCCCTGGCAGACGCGGCGGCTCTGGAAGCGGTGGTGCAGGCTGCCGGTGCGGCGAATGCGCCAAGCGCCGGCGAGGTCGGGAACGACACGGCCCTGCCTGCAGCGAAGCCCGCTGCGGCAAGCGAGGGCAAGGCCCTGCTCGGCCTCGACACCGCCGAGCTGGTCAAGCTGGGGCTGACCTCGAACCGCGGCCTGGTGCTGGGTGCGGTGGGCTTTGGCGCTTTCGCGCAGTTCGGCGGCGAGGGTTTCGGCCGCACGATCGCCAACACCGCCGAGGCGGGCGTCGAGTATGCCGGCCAGCTCGGTCTGGGCTGGGCGCAGTGGCTGCTCCTCGGCTTCATTCTGCTGCTGGCATTTCTTGCGCTTGCGCGCGCGGTGGCGGTGCTGCTGGTGGTGCTGCAGTTCCACGGCTTCCGGCTCGTCGAGAACGCCGGCAGCCTGGGCGTTGAGCAGGGCCTGCTGACCCGCCTGCGCATGCGCGCGCCGCTGGCCAAGATCCAGCGCTGGACCGTCTACGACAGCCTGCTGCACCGCTTCTTCGACCGCCGCAGCGTGCGCGTCGAAACCGCCGCACTGCAGGCCGTCAACGAACAGCAGGCGCTGGCCGACGTGATCCCGATCGCGCATCCCGGGACGGTGGACGCTCTGATCCAGCGCTGGCTGCCCGACATCGACTGGGGCCACTGGGCCTGGCAGCCCCTGCACCCGCGCGCCTGGCGCCGCGTGCTGTTACCTTCACTGCTGTTGATTGGCGGTCTGACCGCGCTGGCGACCCTGCGCTTCGGGCCCTGGGCCCTGCTGTTGCCGGTGCTGCTGCTGCCGCTGGCGGTGCTGCGGGCGCGCGGGCTGGCCAAGCGCTGCGGCTGGGTGCTGACGGACCGCGTGCTGGCCTGGCGCAGCGGCTGGCTGGACCGCCACGTGTCCTTCGCTGAAGTGCATCGACTGCAGGGCCTGCGACTGACGCAGTCGCCCTTCGACCGTCGCCACGGCATGGCCACGCTCTACGCCGACACCGCCGGCAGCAGCCCTTTCACGCACCAGCTTGAGCTGCGCTACCTGCCCGAGGCCGAAGCACGTGCCCTGTTTGCTGAACTCGGCCGGCGCATCGCCAAGCGGCGGCTGCAGTGGTGAGCTACTCCCGCCAGAACCCGGGCGTCAGCAGCACCAGCACCGAGAACACTTCCAGACGGCCCATGATCATCGCGAAGGTGCCCAGCCAGACCGCGCCATTGTTGACCTCGGCGAAGTTGTAGGCGACGTCGCCGAGTCCTGGGCCCAGGTTGGTCAGCGTGGCCACCGCGGCGCCGAAGCTGGACAGGATGTCGAGGCCGGTCAGGTTCATCGCTAGCGTCAGCATCACGAACACGAACATGTAGATCGCAAGGAAGCCGCTGACCGACAGCACCACGCTTTCCGAGACCGGCCGGCCGCCCATCTTGACCAGGAACTTGCCCTTGGGATGGACCAGTTGCTTGACCTCGCGGAAGCCCTGGCGCAGCACCATGATCACGCGCGCCACCTTGATGCCCGAGGCGGTCGAGCCGGCGCAGCCGCCAATGAAGGCAAGTCCGACCAGCAGCAGGGGCGAGATGCTGGCCCACTCGCTGAAGCCGACCGTGGCGAAGCCGGTGGTGGTGAGGTTGGAGACGACCTGGAAGGTAGCGTGGCGCAGGGATTCGCCGGCGGAGGTGAAGCTGCCTCCGAACCACAGCGCGGCGGCCACGATCAGGCTCGCGACGAGGATGATGCGCAGGTAGTTCTTGAGTTCGGAATCGCCGTAGTAGGGCGCCATGGTGGCGCGTCGCCAGGCGATGAAATGCAGGCCGAAGTTCATGCCGCCGATCGCCATGAAAAACACCGCCATCCAGTCGAGCAGGGCGCTGTCCCAGTAGCCGAAGCCGGCGTCATGGGTGGAGAAGCCGGCTGTCGAGATGGTCGCCATGGCGTGGCAGATCGCGTCGAACAGACTCATGCCGCCCACCCAGTAGGCCGCCGCGCAGAGCACGGTCAGGCCGATGTAGACCGCCCACAGCGCCTTGGCAGTCTCGGCGATCCGCGGGGTCAGCTTGGTGTCGCGGGTCAGACCGGCGCTTTCGGCGCGGAACAGCTGGGTGCCGCCGATCTTGAGCATCGGCAGGATCGCCACCGAGAGGATCACGATCCCCATGCCGCCGACGAACTGCAGCAGCTGGCGGTAGAACAGCACCGAGCGCGGCAGTTCGTCGAGGCCGACGATGATCGTGGCGCCGGTGGTGGTGAGCCCGCTGGTGGCCTCGAACATTGCCGCGGTGAAGCTCAGGTGGGGTGGTGCGTACATGAAGGGCAGGGCGGACACGATGCTCGCCAGCAGCCAGGTGAGAGTGACGATCAGGAAGCCGTCGCGGAGGCGGAGCTGGTAGTCGATGTTGCGCACCGGCAGCCACAGCGCGAGGCCGATCACGGCCGACAGCGCGAAGCTGGACAGGAACACATCACCGGTGCCGTCGCCCCACAGGAAGCCAAGCGCCGCGGGGGGCAGCTTCGACAGCGAGGACACCGCCACGACGATTCCCAGCACCCGCTGGATGGCCAGCACGCGCCGATTCACAACCAAGTGGCTCCGGCGTGGAAGAGCGTGGTGAGTTCGGGCAGCCGGTTCTTGTCAGTGAGGAACACGATCAGGTGGTCCTCGGGCTCGATCACCACGTCGTGGTGGGCGATAAGCAGCTTCTCGCCGCGCACGATGCCGCCGATGGTGGCGGACTCCGGCAGCTTCAGCTCCTCGATGGCGCGACCGATGATCCGCGAGGTGCGGGCGTCGCCGCGCGCCACCACTTCGATCGCCTCGGCGGCACCGCGGCGCAGGCTGTGCACCCGCGCTGGCGCGCCCTCGCGCACATGCGCCAGCAGGGCGCCGAGTGTGATCTGCTGCGGGCTGATGGCGATGTCGATGCTGCTGCCCTCGACCAGGTCGGCGTAGGCCGGGCGGTTGATCAGTGACATCACCCGCTGGCAGCCCATGCGCTTGGCCAGCATGGCCGAGAGAATGTTGGCCTCGTCGTCGTTGGTGAGCGCGCAGTAGACGTCGGTCTGGTCGATGTTCTCCTCGCGCAGCAGGTCTTCATCGGCGCAGTCGCCGACCAGCACGATGGAGTTGACCAGGTCTTCGGCGATCTTCTTGGCG
>JBKCVA010000038.1:0-7488 GCA_046318115.1 Lysobacterales bacterium
GTGTGGGCGTCCTGTGGCGGCTGCAGGGCTGCGATGGCCGCCGGCAGACGGGTCAGCAGCAGACCGGTCTCTTTGCCCAGCACCTGCGGGCGCGCTGCCAGTGCATCGAGGCTGTGCACGACCAGGGACTGCGCCAGCGCACGCAGGGCGGGATCGCCCGAGACGCGCGCCGCGCGGGCAAGCGCCGCGCTCAGGAAGGCCTTGCCGGTGGGATACAGGCAGTCGTCCAGACACGGCTGCGGCATCGACGCCGGATGCCAGAACGGCTCAAGGCCACGCAGCTGGCCGCCGACGCGGGCCCCGCTCCACTCGAACGCGAGTGCGTTGGGCCAGACGCCAGAGGCGCTGCCATCGCCACCGGGCGCCACGCGCGATGCCAGCGCGAGGGTGCGCCCCCAGGCCTCGACGACCTGTTCGGGCATCAGCACCGGCTGACCCAAGCCGACCCCGGGCGCGGAGGTGGCGAAGCGCGCGAGCTGTTCAAAGTCGTAGCCGGAGGCCATCCACAGCTGGGCGCTGCTGTAGCGGCCAGGCGCGAGGATCGACAGACCCGCACCGACGCCCGACGGCGCAAGCACGCCGAGCGTGTGGCCGCGCGCGTCAACGCCCTGCGCGTAGTGCAGGCTCAGCCAGCGCGCAAGGCCGCCGCGCCAATCGTCGAGAAAGCTCGGGTCGACGCTCTGACCGAGTACGCGGAACACTTCGTACCACTGGCTGGCAGCGCGATCGCTGAGCTGGACCCAGACATCCGTGCCCGGTTCGGCGGCCCCACACATCGGCCCAGGTGAAGACCCGAAGCGCGCGGGACACAGATAACCGCGCATGCGGCGCGCGCCCTGCAGCAGGCGCTCGGGCACCCACGGGTCGGCGCTCAGGAAATAGTAGAGAAGCAGGTTCTCGAAGTAGGCGTGCGAGCTGTTGAAGTGCGCGCGGTAGCCACCGCCCCCCGAGGGCGCCTGCCCGCAGTAGAACCACGGGTCATCCGGGGCGCACTGCAGGATCTGGGTATGCAGCATCCGCCGTGCCGCCGGCACGGCAAAGGTTCGCCAGCGCTCCGGATTCCCGGCCCGGAACGCCGTCAGCGCAGGGACGGTGGCGACGTTGTGGTAGTCGGTCCAGCTGGCGCACCAGTAGCTGTCGTCCCAGGCCTCCGCAGGCGTCGGGTCGGCGCCGCCGCAAGCGATCGGCGGATCGGCCGGCGTGCCCCAGTAGCTCGGCCACAGGCCATGGGTCATCAGCCCGTGCAGGCCCTCGGCCTCGACCCGCGCCAGGGTATGGTCAAGGACGGCATCGACGGCGGCATCGAAGCCAGAGAAGGCAGGCGGCAGCGCGCCGAGTGGAAACTCCGGTACCGCGCCCGAAGCAGCGAACTGCGCGGCCGAAGGCCACAGCAGCACAGGCTCGGACAGCGCAGCGGATACGCGCGCGCCGAGCGCGGCCTCCTGCACTGCGGCGGCCGCCCCGGCGCCGGGCAACACCGCCACCGCCACCTGCGCATGCAGGCCCTGGCGGTTGCCCAGCCACACGCCCGGCGCGGCGACCCAGTCGAGACGCAGCTCGCCCGCGGCCGGATCGAACTGCAGGCCCTGCGGCTCGTTGAGGTCGATGCGCTCGATGCCAGCGCCCAGCGAAGCCTGCGCGAAGACCACCGCCATGGCCGCCGCATCGGCCGCCGTGCCGCTCTGCACCTCGCTGCCGTCCACGCTGAGCGCGAAGCGCTTCGGCTGCAGGCGCTGCTCGCGCCGCCGCTGCAGCAGCCGGGTGGCCTGGTCCGCGCGACTCGAATGCACCGCGTCACCCCGTCTGGCCTGGGTCAGCACGCGCTGCGCGGCGGGCTCGACGACCAGCCCCTCGTGCGCCGCCAGCACACGCAGTCCGTTCACGCCCGCACTGCAGGCCAGTTCGTCCGCCCGCCCGCACAGGCTGCCCTCCCAGGCCAGCGCGAGGTTGACGCGCGCGGTGGGCGAGCCAGCCTCGAAGCGGTAGTGGCGGCGCAGCACCAGTGCGCCGCCCCCTTGGGGCGGCACGGCCAGCCGCTGTTCGGTCAGCAGCGAAACCGCCAGCGGCCCGGCGCTCTCGATGCGGGCGAAGCGCAGCGACTGCGGCGGGAATCGGCCGGCGGGGGTCGCAAGCTCGATCGCACTGGGCCGGCCGCGCGCCAGCACTTCGCCCTGCGCGGAACGCACCTCACTGAACAGCGCGCCAGAGGTCGGGTCGACCAGGAACGCGGCCGCGCCGGTGCTGACGAGGAAGGCGCTGCCCTGCGGCTCGACGCGCAGCGCCTGCGTCGGCGGCGGCGAGGTTCCCGGCGCGAGGCGGCGACGCAGCCACAGCCGCTGGGCGCCGCGCGGCTCGGCCTGCACGTGCAGCCACTGGATCGGTGCAGTCGAATCGGAGCGCCCGGCCATCCAGCGTGCCAGCACGCGCGCCTGCATCGGCACGGCGACGCCGGCAGCGTCGACGAGTTCGAGTTCGGCCGGCTCGAACACCTGCTGCGCACGCGCAAGCGGCACGCCGCCGCTGCCCAGCACCGCCACGCCAGGCTCAGGAACACCGCCGTGCACCTGGATCTCGATCGGCCAAGCCGCGCCCGGGCCTGGCCACGCCAGCGCCACAGCCAGCGCGCATCCACCGATCCACCGCCACCGCCTTGCCGGCATCGCTCTGTCTCCACCGGGCCCAGCTTCCCGTTTGCAGAGTGAAGACGGATGAGGGGCGAGAGTTCTCTCACCCGAACACGCTGCGCGGTCAGCGCCAAAGGGCTCCTACCCACCGCCGCCGTATACTTCGCCGCCATGGATACCCCCTCTCCCGCCCCCGCCCCCGCCAGCAGCGGCAAGCTGCCCGTCATCGCCGTGCTGATCGCCGCGCTCGCCGCCGGCGTCGGCCTCTACGCTGGCCAGCGCTTCTTCGCGCCGGCCGACCTGCCGCCGATGCAGAACAGCCTGCTGTATCCGCAGTTCAAGCAGATCCCGGACTTCAGCCTGACCGCCGAGGACGGCCGCGCCTTCACCCAGGCTGACTTGATGGGCCGCTGGAGCCTCGTGTTCGTTGGCTTCACGCATTGCCCGGACATCTGCCCGATGACCCTTGCCGACCTGGCCAAGGCGCGCAAGGCGATGGAGGACCTGCCCGAGATCGACCGCCCGCAGATCGTTTTCGTCAGCGTCGACCCCGAACGCGACAGCCCCAAGCTGGCCGGCGACTACGCCAAGTACTTCGACGCCACCGCTCGCGGCGTCACCGGCGACCACAGCGCCCTGCAGCCCTTCACCCGCAGCCTCGGCATGGTCTACATGCAGAGCCCACAGGACGGCGGCGGCTACACGGTCGACCACAGCGCCTCAGTAGCGATCATCAACCCCGAGGGCCTGCAGGTCGGGCTGGTGCGGCCGCCGCTGGATCCCGCCAAGATCGCCGCCGACCTGCGCGCATTGGCCGCGCATCGCGTCGCCGGGAGCTGAGCGCATGTCGCCTTCGCTGCTGCTGCAGTACCTGCTCCCCCATCGTTTTCTGTCGCGCCTGGTGATGTGGGCGACGCGCGTGCGCATTCGCGCCTGGAAGAACTTCCTGATCCGCCAGATCAGCACGCGCTTCGCGGTGAATTGGGACGAGGCCGACTCGGCCAACCTCGACGACTACCCGCACTTCAATGCCTTCTTCACCCGTCGCCTCAAGGCCGGTGCGCGTCAGCCGGATCCCGCCGCCGACAGCCTGCTGATGCCCGCTGACGGTCGCATCAGCCAGCTCGGCCGGATCGAGCGCGGGCGCATCTTCCAGGCCAAGGGCCAGAGCTACACCGCCGCCGAGCTGTTGGGCAGCGAGGAGGCCGCAGCCCCGTTTGCCGACGGCTGGTTCATCACGGTCTACCTGTCGCCGCGCGACTACCACCGCGCCCATATGCCCTGGACCGGGCGATTGATCGAGACCGTGCACATCCCCGGCCGACTGTTCAGCGTCGCGCCTTTCGCGGTGGCCGGCATCCCGCGCCTGTTCGCCCGCAACGAGCGCCTGGTCTGCCGCTTCGAGACCGACCGCGGGCCGATGGCGGTGGTGATGGTTGGCGCCATGCTGGTGTCCGGCGTCGAAACGGTCTGGGGCGGCGTCGAGATTCCGCCCTACGGCTCGGGCATCGTCCGCCGCGACCTGCGCGCGAAGAACATCACGCTGCAGCGCTTTGCCGAAATGGCGCGCTTCAACATGGGCTCGACGGTGATCGTCTGCCTGCCCAAGCAGGGCTTTGAACTCGACGACGGCCTGTTCCCCGAGAACCCCGTGCGGGTCGGCCAGCGGCTGGGCTGGGCGCGCGACGCCTGAGCCATGGCGCAGCTCTACCGCTTTCACGGTGGGCTGCCGCTGGACGGCCGCAAGGGACGGCTGCCATCCGAGCCGATCCGCACAGCCCCGCTGCCTGGATTGCTGTGCCTGCCGCTTCGAATGCATGCACGCGGCCGGCTGCAGCCCTGCGTGGTGCCGGGCCAGCGCGTGCGCCGTTTCGAGGTGCTGGCGCGGCCCGAGGACAGCGGCGGCGCCTGCCTGAACGCGCCTGCCGCCGGAGTGATCGAAGCGCTCGAAGCGCGCGGCCTGCCGCATGCGCCGGGCGAGGTCGACCTCGCGATCCTGCTGCGCGTGGACGGCGACAGCCCGCTCGACGCCCTGCCCTTCGCCGCTATCGAAGACTGGCCAGAGCGCAGCCCGGACGAACTGCGCGCACGCCTCGTCGAAGCGGGCGTGGCCGGTCTGGGCGGCGCGGTGTTTCCGACCGCCGACAAGCTCCTGCAGCCTTGCGACACGCTGGTCTTGAACGGCGCCGAGTGCGAGCCCTGGATCGCCTGCGACGAACGTCTGCTCGCCGAGCGCGCGGAAGACGTGCTGCGCGGCGGCCTGCTGCTGCGTCATGTGCTCGGCGCGCAGCGCGTGCGGGTCGCCATCGAGGACAGCATGACGGCAGCGCGCGAGGCCCTCATCGTGGCCCTCGCACGGGTCGATGCCGATGTCCTCGAACTGGTCGAAGTGCCGACCCGCTACCCGCAGGGCGGCGAGCGCCAGCTGATCGAAGTGCTGACCGGCCGCGAGGTGCCGCAGGACGGGCTGCCGCAGGACCTCGGCATCGTCGTCCACAACGTCGGCACGGCCGCGGCCGCCTGGCGCGCGGTGGTGCACGGCGAAGCGCTGGTCGAGCGCATCGTCAGCGTGACCGGCCCCGGCGTAGTCGAGCCGGCCAACTGGCGGGTGGCGCTCGGAACACCCATTGCCGATGTGATCGCGGCCAGCGGCGGCTACACCGACCGCGCGCAGCGGCTGGTGATGGGCGGCGGCATGATGGGCGTGAGCCTGCCCGACGACGGCTTTCCGATCGTCAAGGCCAGCACCTGCGTGCTGGTGCTGGATGCGGCCAGCGCACGACCGGTCGAGAGCGCCCTACCCTGCATCCGCTGCGGCGACTGCGCAGAGGTCTGCCCGCCGCGCCTGCTGCCGCAGCTGCTGCATGAGAGTCTGCGTTCGGATGACATCGAGGACGCCGCGGGGCTCGCGCTTGAGGCCTGCATCGAATGCGGGCTCTGCGACCTTGCCTGTCCTTCGCACATCCCCTTGGTGCAGGGCTTTCGCGAGGGCAAGACGCGGCTGCGTGTGGCCCGTCGCAAGGTCCTCGACGCCAAGGAAGCACGCGAGCGTTATGAAGCCCGCGCACTCAGGCTCGAGCGCGAGAAGGAGGCGCTGGCCGCACGCCGCGCCGAGACCGGCAAGCAGGCCGCCAGTCGCGCGGCGATCGCGACGGCCATCGCCAAGGCCAAGGCGCGCACTGCGCTCAAGCCGGGCGAATCCGCGCGCGAGGACGAAGCGCCATGAGGACCTTCGAGACCGCACCCGCGCCGCACCTGCCGCCGCGCGGCAGCGTGCGCGCGCTGATGCTGGAGGTGCTGGCCGCGCTTGTCCCGGGCGTGCTGGCCTACGTCTACTTCTTCGGCCCCGGGCTGTTGGTGCAGATGGCCCTGGCCGTGCTGTTCGCGCTGTTCGTCGAAGCGCTGTGCCTGAGGCTGCGCGGGCGCAGGCTGATGCCCTCGCTGGGTGACGGCAGCGCCGTGCTGGCGGCCGTGCTGTTCGCGCTCTGCCTGCCGCCGCTGGCGCCGTGGTGGGTGTCGGCGCTGGGCATGGCGGTCGGCATTGGCCTGGCCAAACACGCCTACGGCGGCTTGGGCTACAACCTGTTCAATCCGGCCATGGTCGGCTATGCGGTGGTGCTGGTCAGCTTTCCGCTGGAGCTGAGCCAGTGGCTGGCGCCGCGCGGCCTCGGCAGCGAAGCGCCGGGCCTCATCGAAAGCCTTCGCATCATTCTCACCGGCGCCGCCCCCAGCACAGGCTGGGACGCGATCAGCATGGCCACGCCGCTGGACACCGTGCGCCAGCTCACCGCCCAGGGCCAGACGCTCGTCGAGATCCGCAGCGATCCGCGCTTCGGCGACTTCGGTGGCCGCGGCTGGGAGTGGGTCGCCAACTTCTTCGCACTCGGCGGCCTGTGGCTGCTGATCCGCCGAAAAATCCCGTGGCAGACGCCCGTGGCGACGCTGGGCAGCGTGATCCTGCTCAGCCTGCCGTTCTGGGCGATGGAGCCCGACGTGCATCCGTTTCCGCTGCAGCACGTGTTCTCGGGCGCGCTGGTGCTGGCGGCCTTCTTCGTCGTCACCGACCCGGTCTCGGGCTGCAGCACCCCGCGCGGGCGGCTGATCTTCGGCGCCGGCGTCGGCGTGCTGACGCTCGCCATCCGCCGCTGGGGCAGCTATCCGGACGCGATCGCGTTTGCCGTGCTGCTGATGAACTGCGCCGCGCCCTTGATCGACCGCTACACCCGGCCGCGGGTGTACGGAGCGCCGCGATGAGCGCCGCCGGCCTGCGTCGCGCCGCCCTGCTGCTGGGCGCCTGCGCGCTGATCGCGATCGGCGCGCTGACCGTGGTCGACTACGCGACCCAGACGCCAATCGCCCGCGTTCGCGCCGAACTGCAGCGTGCTGCCCTGGCCGAAGTGCTGCCGCCCGCGCGATACGACAACGATCCGCTCCAGGATTCGGTGCTGGTGCTCGCCCCGCAGTGGCTGGGCCGCGACACGCCAGTCCGGGTGTGGCGCGGCCGCCTCGGCGATGCGCCCAGCGCGCTGGCGATGGAAACCACCGCCCCCGAAGGCTATAGCGGTGCCATCGAGCTGCTGCTGGGCGTGGACGCCGCGGGTACGGTGATCGCCGCGCGCGTCACCCGCCACGCCGAGACGCCGGGCCTGGGCGACCCCATTGAACGCGAGCGCAGCGACTGGATCGACGGATTCAACGGCCGCGACCTCGCCAACACGCCGCAGCCGCGCTGGACCGTGCGCCGCGAGGGCGGCGACTTCGACAGCTTCAGCGGCGCCACCATCACGCCGCGCGCGGTCGCCCGAGGCCTTGGCCGCACGCTCGTCTTTCTGCAGCGCCATGGCGAAGCGATCTGGGCGGCCGA
>JBKCVA010000039.1:0-13347 GCA_046318115.1 Lysobacterales bacterium
CGGTTACATCTCCTGGCCCAGGTGCGTTGGCGGGATCAGAATGAAGAAGAGCAGTGATCCCGTACACGATCGGCACGGCGACAAACCACGCCAGCCGCCCATCCGGGTCCGTGTACTTGTACGGATTGTTGTTTGCATACCAATACCGATTGAAGTTCAACGGATCCGCACTGACTGGGTCGGTGCTGATGAAGCGCAGCGTGGCCGGATCATAGTAGCGCTGCTGCATGTAGACCAGCTCGCTGGCGGAATCCATCACGTGCTTGGTGTAGCCCGGGCCGTCGCGCCAGCCGTCGAGGGGAGCGCCAAAGGCCTGGTAGCGCGAGCGGTAAACGACGGAGCCCTGGTTGGCCGTTTTCACACTCAGGCTGCCGAGCAGGTCGCTGTGCAGGTAACTGGTGGTGGCGCTGCCGCCATTGAGCGGCTGCTGACGTTCCGCCACCAGCTGGCCGTTGAACTGGATGTAGTCGTGACGCGTGTTGGTCGGGCCGTCTTCGACGTACAGCAGCTGGCCGCTCTGGCTGTAGACCTCGAAGCGGGTGCCGAAGAACTGCTGGCTGGTGCGCACCCGACGGCCGTGGGCGTCGTAGAGGTGGGCGATCTGGCCGTTGTGAGAGCCGGTCAGGCGGTTGGCGCGATCGAACTGGAAATCGGTGGGCGATTCGAGCAGCCCGCTTTCAAAGCCACTGCGAAAGATCGTCGGTGGGTTGATCGGCGGGATGCCTTGAGTGAACTGCGTACGCCGCGTCATCTCGCCGCGCGGGTTCCATTGGTAGCCGAACAGGTTCTGGCCCGTGGGCGTGCGGATCCACTCCAGCCGCTGGGTGGAGGGCGCGTAGTGGAAGCGGCGGTCGGTGCCGGCCTGGACCGTTTGGCGGACGTTGTCGAGCGGGTCGTAGACGTAGCTCTCGTTGCCCTGCGGGCTGGCCGTGATCGAGGTCAGGCGGTTGCGACCGTCGTAGTGCAGGGTGCGGCTTTCCAGCCCGCCCGGTACGCCGTCAGTGATCGACTTCAGGTTGCCGGCCGAGTCATAGGTCAGCGTGTGGTCGAGCACCGGCATGCCGCTGCGCTGATCGTGGATGCGCTGAGGCAGCTGGCGGCTGTTGAGGGTCAGGGCGCGTGCAACGCCGTTGCCGTAATTGAATCCGACCACGCGACCGCTGGGGTGGTAGCTCGCCGCGGTCGCGAAGCTGCCGGCCTGGCGTGGCTCACCAAAAGCGTTGGGGTTGAAGTCCAGACTGAGACCGCTGGGGTAGACCAGCCCGGCCAGGTCGCCGCGGGTGTTGTACGACCAGTCGAGCGCGAAGCTCCTGTTCTCGGGAAACACCTGCAGGGTTTCGGATTCGAGCAGACCTCGACGGTTGTAGGTGTAAGTCCAACGGTTGCGAGTGCTGGTCCAAGCGCTGGCCTGCGGGTTCAGCACGCCGACCGTCGCCGTGGCCAAGGCGCCATCGGGCTCGTAGGTGTAACCGACATCATCGGTGTTGGTCGGGTGGTCGATGAAGAGCAGCCGATTGAGCGCGTCGTAGTGGTGCACGCTGCGGTCGGCAGTGACGACGGCGCCGTGCTGGCAGCTCTGTGGCGCCGTCAACGCGTTCTGCGCGGTGGCTCGCCAGGCGACATTGCCTGCAGCGTCGTAGTCCCAGACGGTGACGCCCGCATCGGTCTCGACCGTCTTGCACAGGCGCTGATGCAGGTCATAAACGTAGCGACGCTCAAGACTCAGAGACTCCGTCGCCGCGCCCGCGGGGGTGAAGCTGCCGCTGCGGGTCAGGGTGAGGGGCTTGCCGTAGATGTCACGCGTGAATGTGGTGGTCAGGCCCTCAGGGGCGCTGATCGTCAGCGGCGCGTCATGCGACGGTTGGTCGAACGCCTGGTAGGTGGTGGTGGTGCTGAAGTTTCTCGCGTCGGTGAAGACGGTCGTCAACGGGGTCTGGTAGACCGTGCTGGTGGTGAGCTGCCCCAGCTCGGAGTCCTGCGTCGTTCCGGTCACGCGACCCAGTACGTCGTAGCGGGTTCTCAAGCCTTGCGTCAGCGCCGTGAGGGCGTCGAGTGCAGGGGTGTTGAGGGTGTCGACCGGGTAGGACGCAAAGACCTCGCGCCCTTCGTGGTCGAAGTGTCGGCGCACCGATCGGCTGCCTACGCTTCCGTCGGTGCTGGCCTGGCGCGTCAGTACGGGGCGCCAGAGTGCGTCGTAGAAGGTTTCGTGTCGGCGAGTGCCCGTGACTTCGACCCGACGCCAGTGACCTGCGGGCAGGCCGTACTCGACGGCGTTGACGGGTTCGTAGGTGATCGAGGTGGATAGCCACGGCTGCACATCCTGACCCGGCGGCGTGATCTGACTGATGCGGCCGCCGTTGTCGTAGGCGTAGACCGTCGATGCGCCAGTGGCATCCGTGACCTGCGTGATCTCGCCTAGATCATTGACCTCGGCAACCATGCTCGCGCTGGTGGGCAGGGACACGCTCTCGGGGATGCCGCGCTTGTAGTTGTTGAGCGTGATCCTGTTGATGTCGCCGCCGTCAAAGATCTCGTGAACCAGACCTGCCTGAGCCGTGGTGGTGTGATAGGTGCGGCGCGACTGCAGCTTGCCGAAGGCATAGCTGTGGGTCGGCAGGGCGGTCGTGCTGTCGTAGGTGGTTTCCTGGGGAACCTCGCTGCCCACTTGCGTCTTCTGCAGCTGGCCCAGCACCCAGCGCGCGGTGTTGTCGTGGTAGGTCAGGGTCTCGGTGCGGCTGTGGCCGATGCTGCTCGCGCGGGTAACGACTGTCGGGCGCGCAAAGGCGTCGAACTGGCTTCCCGTCCATGTAAACGAATCGAACTCGCGAACGGTCGTGTGCTGAATGCGCGGCCGCGGCTGTTCGTTGATGAAACCATCCCCGCGCGCCGGCAGGCTGCGTCCGCGGGGAAGTGCGTATGGCTGTCCGCTTTGCGCCAGCTGGTACGTCGTCGTTTCGATGTGCAGGATGTTGCTGGGATCGGTTCCGTGTTCGACCTTGCGCAGCAGGCCCTCGTCATAGCGATAGCTGTTGCCGAAGGTGTAGCGACGCCAGTCGTTGTTGGGGCCTGTGACGATGGCGATGGCTTTGCCCGCGCAGCTGTCGCTTGTGCAGAGCGGCTGGATCGTGGCCGGACAGGTGCCTGTCGAGAAGGGCGGGTTGTCGTTGGCGCAGGCCCATGTTGCCTCTGATATGAAGCTGTAGTTCCAACGCAGCGGGACAGGCGAAGCGCTAGGCGCTGCGGTGTCCAGCCCGGGTCCCGTCACCGTCTTGCTTGAGATGGCGAACACCCATGCCTGCTTCGGGATCTTCGCGACATCGTCGCTGGGATTGGTATTCCCTGCGTCCCAGTTCACGCAGATGCGCGATACGTTGCTGCGGCCGTGCCGGTAGAGAGTCATCACGAAGGTGCCGGTTGCGCCGGCAGGGTGTGTCACCGTGCCCTGCACGGAGGTCGGGCCAATCGGAATGCCCGAGCTGCTGCAGTTTCGCTGCCCCTCGTCCTGGCTGTACTCGATCTCTGCGGTCGACAGGGCACGCAGGCTCAGTTGCCAGCGGCTGTCGTCGGGCTGGCGAACACTGGCCAGAGACGCGTTCTGGAAGGTGGTCTGGTCGTACCCGTAAATCCAGTCCCGCCCGTGGGCCGTGGCTGAGGTGATGCGCCCGTTGGTGTAGGTCACGCTGATCTGGCGACCATCGCTGGCGCTGATGTTTTCCAGCTGGACCGGGCTTGTCGCTGTTTGCCCGGGGGCGTAGGTGTAGTTCACCCGATGCCCGAAACGGTCTTCGATACGGGTGACGTAGAGCGCGTTGCGCTTGCGGATCAGGCTGCCGCTACCGCCGGTGCCGCTGTTCATCGGGCTTGCCAACGGTGTCTCGAAGGTCTGCGCCATGTGCGCGAAGGTGTACTTCGTGCCGTCCGCGGTCAGGGCTTCGAAGCCCTCGCCGGTGGTGTTGGAGCCCGCAGGAAGAGTGATGCAGCGAACGTAGGTAAAGCCCGGGGTCAGGAAGTCCCAAGAGTTTCCATCTGTCGGCTCGGGCGAGCCGGTGTCCGCGACGAGCAGTTCACCGCCGCCGGGCATCCGGGCATGGAGGCCTTGCCAGTAGTCAAAGTCGGTGTACTCGGTCCCACCGGAATACGCCAGCCCCGGGGTCGGGCGCGAACACCGGTTGCCGGCCCACGTCGGGCCGTACACGCCTTCGATTCGGGGAATGTCGATGTCCCAGTCCCCGAACGCACCGTCCATGGGCTTGCCAACCGGGTAGGCGCCAACGCTGAAGGTGCGAGTCAGGGCCACGGGCAGACTGGAGTTGCCGGGCAGGCTGATGTCGGTGACCGAGAACGACAGCGCGCCGTTGTAGAGGTTGACGTTGTCGCCGAACAGGTCAGGACCGTGGGCGGTCAGAGCTTTGCGCGATTGCAGGTGCTTGTCGTAGTCCTCCCAGGGTTTTTTGGCCGTCGACATCAGCGCTTGAAGTCGAACCGGGTCGTCTTCCAGCGGGCCGGGAGGGGTGACCTCCTGCGCGGCGAGCGTGCCGGCCAGCAGGCAGGCAGCGAACCCAGAAAGGAGAAGCGCAGCGCGCAGGGAGGAGGTGATGCGCAAGGCTGGGGTCATACGTGCTCACGAAGACGAAAGGGCTGAGAGATCGAACGCGATCGGGTGCGCCGGAAAATTGTCGCACCGGGATTTGAATATTGGCGGTCGGAGATCGCCTCGAACAGGGGTGGGAGAACTCCTACCCCGCTAGGCAACGGGTGTTATGTCGAGTCGCGTTGCCCTAGTCGGGCGTTGCGGTGCCCGGAACTGCTAGGCTCGCGTCAAGAACCAACGTTTTTGGGCGCCCAGGAGTTCTTTCATGTCTGAAAGGGATCCAGCTCGCCGCCCTGCACGAGCTCTGCAACGCCGGCGCCGTCCGCGGCGGGGGCTTCGCGCTGAAAGCGCGCTACGGGCTCATCGAGCGGACGCTCATGGCCAAGCGCGGCCAGGTCCGGGTCTTTCGGTCGCTCGACAGCCTGGCCGAGCTCGCGCGCTTCGAGCTCGGCATCGGGCGACTCGGCATCGAGCTCGCTGATCTGCGGCGGCGGCCGTGAGCGAGGAACGGCGCCACACCGTGTCGCGCCGGCTCCGACACACCCATACGCTGCCAACAGTCACATCAGAGACTCTCTAAGCTCATGGACGTAGCGCCGCCAGCCAGCGCCAACATGCAGTCCGCAGCGATCTGTTCGCTGTAACGGCGGCGTGGCGTGCGTCGGAGACTGCGCGCTACAAGGCGGACCCCTCGCTGCCGTCTCTGGTCATGCTTTCGCTTCGCAACGACCCGAACGCGAAGATTAGATGACCGGCGAAGCTTTAGTCGCCCACGGACCCCTCGCACCTCACGATCTCCAGCACTTCTTCCGCGTCGACGCGGACGTGGTGTTGATGGGTGGCCAAGCCCTCGACTTCTGGGCCGATGCCCACGGCATCTTGAGCTCCGCGGCCGCTGTCGGACCGACGCGCGACATAGACTTCATGACCAGCCGCCCAGCTCCGCGGTCATCTGCGTTTCCGATTACCTCGGGGTGGCGGAGCACTTTGGCTTGCCCCTAGTTCAACACTACTCTCAACTTGTTCGAGGTATGGTCCTCGCGCAAGGGTGATGTGGCCCGTGCAGTGCTGTACATGGATATCCGCTATGAGGGCGGCATGCACGGGATCACCAATCGCCCTGAGCCCGACCTGATCGTGGTCGACGATCCCGCGCTGATTCAGACCACACCCGCGGGTGCCTTCGCAGCCGTGGGCTATATGGGTCTTCGGTCTGCCCTGCTGCAATAGCACGCGTCCGATCCGCCGGATGCCATCGAGCAGCTGCGAAACGACATGGTCTTCAGCTATCAGATCAATCGCAACCCCTTCATCGACCATCCCGAGTGGGCGGAATGCCTGCATACCTGCACCTGCTCAAGTGCGCCGCCGGTTGAGATCCTTGAGAACGGCTTCGAGGGGTGATCGAGTGCAGAGCCGGAGTCGAGCGAACGACTCCGATGATTGCGTCCCCAGTAGACGTTCGTCAGCCAGTTTTCCGCTGGCACGGATCCGTTTCGCCGCGCATGGCAGGGCTCTAAAATCCGAGCCCCCGACAAAGCGAAGCTCAGGCGGCTGACCGATGGAGCGCTTAAGACTTGAAGGCTTGACCATCCGCCAGCTGGAGCAGCTCGAACTGGCCGTACGGCAACGCCGTGAGCAACTGATCTATCAGGACCGAAAGCGGGTCCGGGATCTCTTGATCGCGACGGCGCGTGAGGAGGGCTTCTCGATCTATGCCCTCTTTGACCTGCCGGCACCCGGAGCCCGTTAGCGCGCCCGCCGGCGTTGGACAGAAGGTAATGCCCCTGCCGTCCATGGCAAGGGCATCACGCCGAACGCCAATCCCTGCCCTCCGGGGTGGGGCAGTATCGGCGACCGGGGAACCACGTCAGGCATGGCCGTCCGTGAGAACGCGCAGTGCCAGCCGTTGGGCATTGGCTCCAAGCGTTGGATCGGCTCGCCGGACAATGTCGCTCTTGCACAGGAGCAAGCGACGCAACCACGACTCGAACATGGGCAGGCGGACCCTAGCCTCGTCATCGCCTGCAGCGACGGCAGCGGCCAAGGCGTCTAGGAATCGGATGTGCTCGTCGGGCATGGCATCACTGTAGGCGGGGTGCCATGCGGGCGTCTGTCGGCCTATCGCCACCTGGACGGTAAGAGATTTCCTACCGGCACCCTCCCAGTGATCTGGTGACGCGCTTGCGTGCGCTGTTCTCCGGACGCGCAGGCGCGAAGTCGTTGAAATGCAACACTGTCGGCGGACCATGGCACGATTGGAAGCCCGAACCGGACAGGAGAGGGGGAGCTCTCATGCGCGTCGTCGCTGCGGTGGTGCTGCTGGTGCTTGCCAGCATCTTCAATGTTTCCAAGGCTCAGTCTGGCGCCTACCTTCGAGTGGCGTCCTGGAACACCCTCCATGCCGGATGGAGCGGCCAGACGGATTGGAACGGGTACGCGAGCCAGCTCTGGCGAAACTTCGGGACCAGCGGCAGTTCGACCAACGGGGTCGATCTGGTTTTCGCCCAAGAGGTGATGTACGCCGAGTCTGCGGCAAGTATCTCGGCTGCCCTCAAGGCCGCCAGTGGCGTTAACTGGGATTACCGGGTGACGGCCGCGATCGGACGCAGCAGCTACAAGGAACGCTACGCCGTCTTCTTCCGCACTGATCGTGTCCAGTTGCTGTCATCAACGGTGTGGAGCGATGCGGGCGATGTGTTCGAGCGCGAGCCCCAGATCGTCAGGGTTCGCCAGATTGCGACGGGGGCGGACTTCACCTTCATCAACTGGCACACGGTCTTCGGAACCACGGCCGAGCGGCAGGCGGAAATTCAGGCCATCGCCAGCGTGCTCCAGTCGGTGCAGAGTCAGCACTCGACGGATCAGGACGTCATCCTGCTCGGCGACCACAATCGCGATGCAACCTCGCCCTGGTGGTCCAACCTGACGACATTGTCTCCGGCCGTCAGTTGGCGGGTGAACGACCTCACCTCGATCAACGCGAGCTGCGCGTTCGCCAACGCCTACGACCATTTCTGGTTCCAGCAGAGCTACGTATCAGAGTTCTCGAGTGCGGTGCGCGACTACATCGCCGACATGTGTGCGTTCCGGAACGGGCTGTCGGATCACGCCCCCATCAACTTGACGCTGTACTCGACGTCGGACACCGACTGAGCTCTGGCAGCTTCGTTGCATGAGACCCCGTGCATGGGCGGCGATTGGCTTGCTCGTTCTGGCGGCGGCGTTGACGTGGGTGATCCTGTCGTGGGAAAGGGCAGGGCAGCGCGAGGAGCCCTCGCGATCCGTCGCTGAGAGCGAGCAAGCACCGCCGCAAGTCTCGGCCTCCCCGCGTAGGGAGCCTCGGCGCGAACCCGGTGAGGTCGAAGCGAAGCCGGGCCTTCGCCTCGCCACGCTGCTCTTGCCCGAGGCAGGTGTCAGCGCCGTGGAAGACACGGTTCGAGTGGGACTCGCCCGCGTCAGCGAGGAAGCGCGTGCGCGCCATCTGCTCTGGCTTCAGTCAGGCGCTCAAGGGGCCGGTCCGACGAACGTTGGGGAACTCGCGGAAGTCCAGCGTTGGGTCGAACTGCCTGCCTTGCGTCTTCCCGACGGGCGCGTGCAAGTAGGCCCCGCCGACGTTCCCGAGGCTCAGTTCTACCTCTTGGAAGCCAGAGGAAGCGATGGACTGCGCTTCTATCGCTCCCGCTTTTCGGGAGTGGACATTCCAAGCGAGATCGCGCCGATCACCGCCGCGGGCTTGCGTCTACGGACAGATGTCGATGACCCGCGCCTGCGTCTTCAGTTGCTGAGACGTGCCGAGGCTCCCCCAACCGGCCAGTGGCACGCGCTGCTTGTTTCAGAGTCGCCTCACCTCCTTGCTTTGTTCGATGAAGCTGGGCTCGAAGTAGGCCCCGATACTGAGCTTCTGCCATTGGCGCCGACTTCCTTTGACGCGGTGGCTTGGCTGGGGCAGGTCGAGATTCAGCGCTCAACGCTGCACTTCGCGCCGGGTCGGATCACTGAGCTCGCGCTCGATAGGGTGCGCATCGAGGACGCCAAGCGCCGGGTGATCGATCTTGTGATCGAGGTGCTGGACATGACCTCGGGACAACCCGTGGCGGATGTCTCCGTGACGTTCCCGGGTCCCAAGGGCGAGGCTCTGCATCGAACCGATTCCGCGGGAATGGCGCGTTGGTCAGGACTTCCGGCCGGGCATCAGGCTTGGCTGTCGCTTGAGTTCCCGGACGTGGAGCAGGTTGGACTGCCGCGGTGGCCCTCGCGAAAGCTGGTCCCTGTCGTGCTCCCGATGGCTGAGAATGCACCTTCAGACGGGACGCACCGTGAGACCGTGGAGGTGTCACCGCTGAACTGGCTCGTGCTCTCGGGAGAGGGGCGTCGATCGGGCCCTCCGACCCGAGGCCAGCCCTATCCGGTATACGGACTACAGCGCGACCAGGAGGGGGAATGGGAGGACCTCGGCAGCGACCACTTCGTGCCCATGCCGGAAGGCTTGGCCGTGTCGATTGCAGAGCCCGGGATCTACCGCGTCTTCAAGGCTGAATCCCCCTGGAGCGTCGCGTTCTCGCAAGCTCTCGTGTTCGATGCGCATCAGGCGCAGACGCGTCAAAGCGCGTCTTTGGATCGCCCTGTTCGCCGAGACATCTCTGTCCGCTTGGTCGACGCGTTTCAGCGACCGCTGATCGCCACGCCCGTCATGGTGTCGGCCCGACTAAGGGGCCTGCCCGCCGTAGAGATCACCACTGATCAGACGGGGCTGCTCGACCTCACTGCAGCGACAGACCAGTCAGTTGTGGTGTCTGTCAGCGCGGGGGAGCAGGCGATTCGCCTCTTTGACAGCCATGGGAAGACGGTGCGAATCGCTGCAGCCGATGCCGAGTGAGTCGTCCGGGTCGACGACGGGTGTTCCTGCGGCTCGACGGCTTCGTCAGCTTCGGCGGCAGGCAAAAGCGCCACTGACACGCCACGCCGCGAGAGGTCTGCTCCTGCGTCGGCCGGCTCTGCAGGGGAGGTGCGTTCAGGCCAACGAGTGCCAGTTCCATGGCCGAGGTTGGAGAAGATGTCCGTGCGGATCAGATTGCCGCAAAGAGGAGGACGGTCGACTCGCTGGTAAACCGAGCATTGAGCTGTACTTGAACATTGGGAAGAAAAGCGTAGTCTTGATTTCACGCCACCGGATTGACCAGCGGTACCAACCCTGAGGGATCCTCATGGACTTCGACTACGTGGTCTTCATTGGCCGCTTTGAGCCGTTCCACAACGGCCATCTTGCCGTCGCCCGCCACGCCCTGCGTCTGCTCCGGGGTACTGCCGACGGAAATCCACACGGCACCAATACTCCCGCCAGACCCGGCAAGCTCATTCTGCTGATCGGCTCGGCCGACGCCCCGCGCACGCCCCGCAATCCCTGGACCGCCGCCGAACGCCGGGTGATGGTGCAGGCCGCACTGGAAGACGCCGCCGACCAGATCCTCGTGCGCCCACTGCGGGACCACCTCTACAACGAGGCGCAGTGGATCGCCGCGGTGCAGCGCACGGTCGCCGAGGCCATCCGCGCCGACGGCGGTCGAGCAGACGCGCGCATCGGCCTGATCGGACAGCGCAAGGACGCCAGCAGCTACTACCTGGAAGAGTTCCCGCAGTGGCGGCTGATTGATGTAGGACACACGGAGACGCTGTCGGCCACGGACTTGCGTCGGCACCTGTTCGAAACCGGCCCCGCCGACTACGGCAGCCTGATGCTGGTGCGCGCCAACGTCCCCGAGCCCGTGTTCGCCATGCTGGATGCCTTCCGCCGGCACGACCCGGCGCATACCGAGCTGGTTGAGGAGTACCGCTTCCTGCGCGACTACCGTGCAGCGTGGAATGCAGCGCCGTACGCGCCGACTTTCGTCACCACGGATGCGGTGGTGGTGCACTCGGGCCACGTGCTACTCATCCGCCGGCGCAGCGCGCCAGGAAAGGGTCTTTGGGCGTTGCCGGGTGGCTTCATCCGTCAGGACGAAGCGCTGCTGGACGGCTGCATCCGCGAGCTGCGCGAGGAGACCCGTCTCAAACTGCCGGCGCCGGTGTTGCGCGGCTCGCTCAAGGGCAGCCACGTTTTCGACCACCCCGAGCGCTCGCTGCGCGGACGCACGATCACCCATGCCTTTCACTTCGAGTTCCCGCAGGGCGAGCTGCCCGCCGTGCGTGGCAGCGACGATGCGGACAAGGCCCGCTGGTTCCCGGTGGCCGAAGCGCTGGAAATGGGCCCGCGCCTTTTCGAGGACCACCTGCACATTCTTGAGTATTTCATCGGCCGCGGCTGAAGCGGCCTGACCCTGATTGGCCCGGTCGCGGCCGGGTCGCACCCCGCCGGCGGACAGACCACCGGCATCCGACGCGAAGGAGTTTCACGTCATGAACATCCGTCACCCGTTCGACAACCTGATTCTCAACACCGACAGCTACAAGGCCAGCCACTGGCTGCAGTATCCGCCCGGCACCGACGCCAGCTTCTTCTACGTCGAGAGCCGCGGTGGCACGCATGAGCACGTGCTGTTCTTTGGTCTGCAGGCGATCCTCAAGGCCTACTTCAGCGCGCCGATCACCCACGCCGATGTCGATGAGGCGCGCGATGTCTTCGCCGCCCACGGCGAGCCCTTCAACGAAGCCGGTTGGCGGCGCATCGTCGATGTGCACGGCGGCCGTCTGCCGCTGCGCATCCGCGCCGTGGCCGAAGGCCACGTGGTGCCGATCCACCAAGCCCTGGTCACGATCGAATCGACCGATGCCGAGGCCTTCTGGCTGCCGAGCTACATGGAGACCCTGCTGCTGCGCCTGTGGTATCCGGTCACGGTGGCCACGATCAGCTGGCAGGCCAAGCAGACGATCCGCGACTACCTGCAGCGCACAAGCGACGACCCGGAAGGCCAGCTGCCCTTCAAGCTCCACGACTTCGGTGCGCGCGGCGTGTCGAGCACCGAGAGCGCCGGCCTCGGCGGACTTGCTCATCTGGTGAACTTCCTCGGCACCGACACGGTGTCCGCGCTGATGGCCGCGCGCGCCTGGTATGGCGCCGACATGGCCGGCTTCAGCATCCCCGCCGCCGAGCACAGCACCATCACCAGCTGGGGCCGCGAGCGCGAGGTCGATGCCTACCGCAACACGCTGAAGCAGTTCGCCAAGCCCGGCAGCCTCGTCGCCGTGGTCTCGGACAGCTACGACATCCACCGCGCGATCCGCGAGCACTGGGGCCAGACCCTGCGCCAGGAGGTCATCGACAGCGGCGCCACGGTGGTGATCCGCCCCGACTCGGGCGACCCGGTCGAGATGGTGCTGAGCTGCCTTAAAGCGCTGGACCAGGCCTTCGGCCACACGGTCAACAGTAAAGGCTACAAAGTGCTGAACACGGTGCGCGTGATCCAGGGCGACGGCATCGACCCGGTCAGCCTGAAGCAGATACTTGAGCGCTTCACGCAAGCCGGCTACAGCGCCGACAACGTCGCCTTCGGCATGGGCGGTGGCCTGCTGCAGAAGCTCAACCGCGACACCCAGAAGTTCGCCCTGAAGTGCTCGGCCGCGCGCGTCAATGGCGAGTGGGTCGACGTCTACAAGGACCCGGTCACCGACCCCGGCAAACAGTCGAAGCGCGGCCGCCTGACCCTGATCCGCCACACCGAGTTCGGCAGCTGGAAGACGGTGCCTGTGCCAACAGAGATCGAGCGCATCGAGGACATGATCCTGCCGGCCGGCTGGGCGCACGCGATGGAGACGGTGTGGGAGGACGGCGCGCTCACCCGCGAGTGGACGCTGGACGAGGTGCGGGCGCGGGCCGCGCGGGGGCTGTGATGGTGCAGCCATGAAGACCTCGACGAACTTCATCCGCCGCGACCGCCTCGCCGGTGGCCTGTACGGCCTGCTCATCGGCGATGCCTTGGGCGTGCCCTATGAGTTTCATCCTCCACAGGCG
Source organism: Lysobacterales bacterium (assembly GCA_046318115.1). Taxonomy (GTDB): domain Bacteria; phylum Pseudomonadota; class Gammaproteobacteria; order Xanthomonadales; family Xanthomonadaceae; genus Aquimonas. Next base: position 12,540 of record JBKCVA010000039.1, read on the forward strand.
ATTCCCGAGCCGCATGAGATCGAGTTCATGCCGCCGCCGGACTTCCATCGCGCGCACATCGGCACACCGCCATGGACTTGGTCGGACGACGGCGCGCAGGCGCTGGTACTGCTGCATTCGCTGCTGGAGCGCGATGGACTGGACCTCGCTCACTTCGTCGAAGGCCTGCTGCGTTGGGCCGACGAGGGCTACTGCGCGGTCGATGCGCGCGTCTTCGATATCGGCATCCAGACCTCGAACGCGCTGAGCGCTCTGCGCCGAGGCACAGTAGCCGAGCGCGCCGGCCCCAGCGGCGAGCGCGAGAACGGCAACGGCGCGCTGATGCGGGTGCTGCCGTTGGTGCTGTGGCATCGGGGCAAAGACGAGGAACTGGTTGCGTTGGCCATGCGGCAGTCCCTGCCCACCCATGGCCATCTGCGCTCGCAGCTGTGCTGCGCGCTGCTCTGCCTGTGGGGGCGAGCCGAGCTTGAGGGGCGCAGCGACGCGTGGGACTGGGGCGTCCAGCGTCTGCGCGACTTGGCCTCGCAAGAATGGAGCGACGAGCTCGCACGCATCCTCGACCCAGCCAACGCAGCGGCCGCGCGCGGCACGGGCTATGTGTTGGACACGCTGTGGTCGGCCAGGCGCTGATTGGACGCAGCGGAGGATTTCGAAACCGAGGTGCGCTCAGCCATCCGCCTTGGCAATGACACCGATACCACGGCAGCCGTGGTCGGCGGCCTTGCCGGTCTGCGCTTCGGTCGCTTCGGGCTTCCGCAGCGCTGGGTGCAGGGCCTGCGTGGCACCGAGTTGCTGGAGGAGGTGATCC
>JBKCVA010000040.1:0-18603 GCA_046318115.1 Lysobacterales bacterium
GGGGCTCGACTTCGCGTCCACCCCGGGCACCGCCGAATCCGCCATCGGCCCCAAAATGAGCCGCGCGATGTCGCGGCAGATGACGCTGGACCAGTACCTCAAGGGCGAAATCCAGAGCCTGTTCCACCTCGACCAGTTTGCGCGCGGCAACCTGTTTGAGGACTATGTGCTGCAGCATGTGCCCGCAGCGCAGCGCTTCGGCAACTTCCCAGTGATCGACTGGTTTGACGCGAGCGAGGGTCTGGCGCTGAGTGTGAAGTCCGTGGACCTGCAGGCGCTGTCGAGGTTGGATCCGCAGCGGTTGGAGGATCTGCTGAAGGGCTATGTCGACAAGCTGGCCGCGTTCAAGGGCGATCGAAGGACCGTGAATGTTGGGGGCGTCCAGAGGCGAATTGAAATTGAGGCTAACGAAATAAATCACCGCGAGTTGATCATTGGCTTCGAAGCAGGATCGGCTTCCCAAGCACAGTTGCAGGTCCTCAACAACCTAAGCTTGTACGCGACCGGGCTCCGGAATACGGTCAGCGTGTCTCTTCTTCCAGTGAGGTAAGGAACTTGAGCGAGTTTCTGGATAAATCGGGAGCATCCGCCTACCTTGCGCATGACGCAGTGCATGTCTTTTCCAAGGGCAGGGTCGGCATGGGGAAGACCGATGTTTCGCTGGTGGCTTCCCTCAACCGCGCCCAAGCAGATCTGTTACCTCACTTGGGCGCAGCGCTACGAATCGCTTTGACGCGATTTATCAAGGAAATCCACCCTGACGAACTGAACAGCACGTGCACAGACAGTCTAGAGACGGTGCTGGGTCTGTCGAACCAAGAAGTCAACAAAGCTCTTCGCGGTATGGGAAGCGCCTACATCGGTTTCGGGGCGGCGTATCCTTGCTTCTTTGTGGGGGGCTGGATCACGGGCGCCCGCGGTAGCGGCTCGCCCCTCCTTGAGGAAGACATCGTGCTACCGGTTGATGTCAGTGATGAAGAACTAGGCCGCGTCATGCTCGACGTTCTGGAGCGCTCCCTCGCCGCCACCCTCGAACTGGCCGTCGTGCCCCCCAAACCCAAACGCACGCGCGCCAAGAAGGCGGCCAGCGAATGAGCGCGGCAGCGCGCGCGCCTCGCCTGCTCACGCTGCCTAGAACGCGCGGGCGAAATCAGAGGGCGGGCACGCCCAGCCCGCGGTCTTGGTACGAACTCAAGGCGGTCGCCGCTCACGTGCCCGAGCGTGGTCATCCACGCTTGGCCCGCGCCGCGGCCCAATGGCCTTCGCATCGTGGTGCGGCTTGCGGCACAGGCTAATCCAGCGGATGTCTCGAACTTCGGTCCACGGCATACGCGCGTCGCTTACCCGAGCCGCGCTCGCCGCAACCCTGCTCCTCACCCTCACCGCCTGCGCCACCGGCTATCACAGCGCCTCCAACCCGATACTCGGCTTCACCGGCGGCTACTGGGACGAGCCCGGCCCGGGGCGGACCTGGCGGGTGGGGGTGACGGGCAATGCGTATCTCAGTCCCGAGCGCGCCGGGGCCTACCTGCTGTACCGCTGCGCCGAAGTCAGCCTGCGCGAGGGCGGTACGCATTTCGTGGTGTATCCCAGCCTGTCGGCGGCGGTCAGCGATGACCGGCAGGCGGGCCTGGGCGTCGGCGCAGGCGCCAAGCCCTATGCCACGGTCTACCTGTGGATCGCCCCGGCGGATGCCGAGCATGCGCATTCGGCGGAAGAGGTGCTGGCGCGGCTGGGGCCGGTGGTGAAGCCCGGGCGTGTCGAGGCCCCTGACGAGCGCAGCGGAGATCGATCCGCGGAACCGGCGACGCCTGCAGGCGCGGGGGCCGGGCCGTGATGGCGCGCGCGGCGGCGCTGCTGCTGTGCCTGTTGGGCACGGGCTGTATGCCCGTCTATTCGCTGCGCTCGGGCGAGCCCTCGGTGCCGCTGCAGCTGGCCTACCCGCAGCAGGCCGCGTGGATCTGCGACAGCGGCCCGCGCATGCGCCTGCGCGCGAACCGCGAGGGCGTGGTGCGCATCCCGGCTGAGCGCCGCATCACCCTGGGTGTGCAGTTCGTCAGCGGCTGGGGCTACCCCAACGCCATCGCCTGCGCGCCCTCGGTGCACCTGGTGGCGCAGGCCGATGCGGCCTACTACCAGCACTTCGAGCTGGACGGCCTGGCCTGCCACACCTGGGTGTACCGGCAAAACCCGCAGGACACGCGCACCGGCCTGGCGCATGCGCCCGGCGTGCAGCCGGGGCGGGCGGGCTGTGTGGAGGCGGGGCGGTGACGTCGGCGGCGCAGGCACGCTGGGCCGAGGCGGCCGCGCTGCGCTACGACCGCCCGCGCTTGGCCTGCAGGCTGGCCACGCGTTCCGTCGTCGCGACCCGCCGTTTGCCGCGCCGCGGGATTGCGCGGGTTCGGGCTGATTTGCGCAAGGGTGGATCAAGAACCGGCTGGATCAACGCATGGGCGGGTCGAGCTTGCGAGTGGTGGGGGTTGCGCTGCGGCAGGTGTCCGGTGGGTCAAGACCCACCCTATGGGTTGCGCGTTCGATGGCGCGGCGCGCGGGGCGCGGCCGGGGTGCAAGCAACGGTGGGTCAAGACCCACTCTATGGGTCGCGTGTTCGATGGCGCGGCCCGCGAGGCACGGCCGAGGTGCAAGCGATGGTGGGACAAGACCCCCCCTATGGGTCGTGATGGCATGCCGAGGCAGGCGAGCGACCCGATGCCATAGGGTGGGTCTTGACCCACCGAAGCTCGACACTCGCGCCGCGCAACGTGCCTTGGAGCTCGACACTCGCCCCGTGCAACGTGCTTGGAGCTCGACGCTCGCCCCGAGCGACGTGCCTGGAGATCGACATTCCGCTCGCGCCACCCGAGCGCCGGCACGCCGTCGCTGGAGAGCCCGTCGCCTCAGAGGCTGCCTGGCACGAACTCCAGCGATACCTGCCGCGGCCGCCCCGGCAGCTCAAGCGTGCTCTGCCGCTCCGGTGCGCGTGCGATCACGCGTCCGCGCCGCACCACGGCAAGTCGTGCCGCCTTCAGGCGGATCGCTTCGAACGGGTCTGCCGCCTGCAGCAGTACGAAGTCGGCCGGGCCGCCCTCGCGCAGGCCGTAGTCTTCGAGGCCGATCACCCGCGCGGCGGTGTCGGTGACGCCGGCATAGCAGGCGCGGATGCCGTCCTGTGAGGTCATCTGCGCCACGTGCACGGCCATGCTGGCGACTTCGAGCATGTCCGCGCTGCCGAAGCTGTACCAGGGGTCCATGCAGCAGTCCTGGCCCAGGGCCACGTCGATGCCGGCGGCCAGCAGCTCCGGCACGCGGGTCATGCCGCGACGCTTGGGATAGCTGTCGTGGCGGCCCTGCAGGGTGATGTTGATCAGCGGATTCGCCACCGCCGAGAGCCGCGCCTCGGCCATCAGCGGCAGCAGCTTGGACACGTAGTAGTTGTCCATGCTGTGCATCGAGGTCAGATGCGAGCCGGTGACGCGGCCCTGCAGGCCGTGGCGGATTGTTTCTGCGGTGAGCGTTTCGACGTGGCGCGAGTGCGGGTCGTCGCTCTCGTCGCAGTGCATGTCGACGCGCAGGCCGCGCTCGGCGGCGAGGCGACACAGGCGCGCGATGCTGTCGGCGCCGTCGGCCATCGTGCGCTCGAAATGCGGGATGCCGCCGATGACATCGACACCGCGGTCCAGCGCGCGCTGCAGGTTCTCGATCGCACCCGGCGCGCGCAGGTAGCCGTCCTGCGGGAATGCGACCAGCTGCAGGTCGATGTAGCCGGCGACCTGGCGTTTCACTTCGAGCAGCGCATCGACGGCCAGCAAGCGCGGATCGCAGACGTCGACATGGCTGCGGATGTGCAGCAGGCCCTGCGCTGCGGCCATGTCGCAGTAGGCCAGCGCGCGCTGCACCACCGCCTCGACGGTGAGATGCGGCTTCAGCTCGCCCCAGAGCGCGATGCCTTCGAGCAGGGTACCGCTGGCGTTGAGCCGCGGCAGGCCCAGCGAGAGCGCGGCGTCCATGTGGAAGTGGGCGTCGACAAGGGGCGCGCTGAGCAGACGGCCGCGCGCCTCGATCACTTCGCCCGCGTGTTCGGCCGGCAGCGCTGGTGCGATGGCGAAGATGCGACCGCCGCGCACGCCGACATCGACGCCGCGGCGGCCGTCGGCCAGCGCGGCGTCGCGCACCAGCAGGTCGAAGCTCATCCCAGCAGGGCCTTCAGCGCACGCGCCGCACGCGCGTTCTGCGCGGCATCGGCCTGCGGCGCATGTGCGGCCCAGGCCAGCAGCGCCGCGCGCGCATCCACGCATGAGCCGCCGCTGCCCATGCGCTCGGCCAGGCGCTGCATCTGCAGCTCGCGGCGACGTGCAGCCGCGTCGGCGGGGCTGTCGATGCCGGCGTCGAGTTCCAGGCCAAGCAGGGCGTCCTCGCGGTTTTCGCGGGTGAGGTCACGTGCGCGCGCAGCGGCCAGCTCGCGACGCTCGGCCTCGCTGAGTGCGTCGTCCTTCGTGCCGTCGAGTGCGGCGTCCAGTAGCGCCTGCAGGGCATGCTTCGCCCGCGCCTCGCGCTGCGCTTTCTGCGCGGCGCGCAGACGCTCCACGGCCTTTTCGAACTCGCGCTCCAGGCTGCCTTCGGCGGCGCGCGGCGGGCGTGGGCGGCGCTCGTTGCGGTCGCCGCGCTCTGCGCGTTCGCCCCGTTCGGGCTGCGAACGATCGCGCGGCGCGCGGCCGGGGCGGGCATCGCCTGCGGCATCTTCGAGCTGCGGCTGCTGGGTCTGCCAGCGCGCTTCAAGTTCGGCCAGCTGGGTATCGATCTGCGCGAGGTCCTCGGCCTGTCCCAGCGCCTGTACGGCCTCGACCAGACCGCGACGCTCGGCTTCGACCGCCGCCAGCGCCTGGGTGCGCGCCTGCGCACCGGCGCGCGCCGCCTCGAACAGCGGGTCGACGATGGCGCGCAGCTCGGCCCACAGGCGATCTTCGGTTTTGCGGTCAGCGCGCGGCGCGTTGCGCCATTCCTGCTGAATCGCCTTGGCGGCATGGATGGCCTGCGTCGCATCGCCGCGGGCGGCGAAGCGCAGGCGCTCCAGCAGGGCCTGCTTGCCCTCGACGGCCGCCTGGTTGCGCGCGTCGCGCAGGGCGTCGAGCTGATCGAGCTGGGCGCGCAGGCGCTTGCCCAGCGCAGCGCGGGCGCGCGGCTCGACCTCGTCGAGTTCGCGCAGCGCGGCGACGACGCGCTCGCGCAGAGGCTTGAGGTCCTCCGGCGCCTGCTCGATGTCGGCAGCCAGCACGCTGATCGCCGCGTCTACCGCCTCGGCCTTCTGCGAGCGCAGGGCGCGGCGCTGCTCGAAGTAGGGCCGCGCCGGCGCCAGCGCGCGGTGGCAGAGCGCGCGGAAGCGCTTGCCGATGCCCGCCGCATGCTCGCCGTGATCGGGCTCGGCGGCCTCGACTTTGGCCCACTCGTCCTGCAGTTCCTTGACCCGGTTGGCGACGGCGTCGGGGTGCAGGCCGGAGCCGATCAAGTGCTCGACTTCATCGCAGAGGCGCGCGCGCACCTTGTTGCCGGCCCAGCGCTGCCAGCGCTCCATGTCGGCGACGCCAGCCTCCAGCTCGCGCAGCTTGTCGCGCTGGCCGGGCGTCGGCTTGATGCCGGCGGCCAGCCGCGCGCGCGCGGCCTCCAGGGCAGGCTTGGCGACGCCGAGGCGCTGTTCTTCAACGCCGGCGAGGCCCTGCTTCAGAGCGTCGCGCAGGGCTTCATCGGGCAGCTGGGCGGCGGGTGCGGGCGCGGCTGCGGTCGAAGCGGTAGCCGCGACAGGTGCGGCGTCGGCAGGCGTGCCGGCGACTTCGGCGCTGGCGATGGGTGCCTCGCCCGCCGCGTCCGTGGCCACGCTGGCGGACGTCTCGCTGTCGTCAGGCCCGGTGGCCACCGCCGTCGCGGCCGAGCGCTCTGCCGGGGTCTCGGTGCTTGCGGCGCTCTGCGCTGCTGCCGGCTGCGGCTCTGGCTTCGGCTTCGGAAGGTGAGCGGTCTTCAGCGCGCTGACCGCGGCGCTGGCGCTGGCGGCATGGCCCTGCAGCCGCCGCAGCAGGGCAGGGTCGAGACGCGGCGCGAGCTGTTCGACTTCCGCATCCAGGGCGGCGAGCTGCGCTTCGGCATCGGCTGGCAGGCTGCGCGCCAGCGCGTCGAAGGCGCTGCCGAGCTGCAGGGCACGCTGGTTGATGGCGCCGGCATCCCCGCGTGCGAGCTTGAGCGCATCGGCTTTCTCGCGGGCGCGGCGCGACAGCGCCTTGTCCTGGCCGCGCGCGGCCTCGGCGATGCGCTCCAGCGTGGCTTCGTCAGCGATGCGCTCAAGCAGACGCAGGCGCAGGGCCGGGTCGGGGTCCTTCAGGCAGCGCCGCTGCAGCAGGCCGGGCTTGTTCAGGTGCAGCACCGCGGCCTCGCGCAGCTCGGGCTCGGGCGCCGATTCGGCCATGGTCTCAGCCAGCTCTGCCGGCAGCGCCGCGTGGCTGGCCAGCTGTTGGCGCTCGCTGGCAGGCACTTTGGCATCGAGCAGGCGGGCGCGCACGCGGCCGAGGATGGCCTCGCGGCAGGCGCTGTCCTTTTCCGCGGCCAACAGCCCCAGCAGCGTCTCGGCGCTGTCGATGCGGGCGATCGCCGCGCGCCTAACTTCGGCCGCAGTGTCGCTGGCGGCGATCTGCGGCAGCAGGCGGACTAGCTCGGGCGCGGTCTCTGAGCGCACGGCTTCGGCGCGACGCGGAGTTTCAGGGTGTTCCCACAGCGGGCGGCGAAAGCGGGCGAACAGCTTCATGCAGGGTCTCGGCGGTTGGACGGCGTGGGGCCGCGCAGGGCGGGGCCCGGATTATGGCGCCTAACGCGCGCTGCGGGCCGCCCTGCCCCAACGCCTGAGGCCCTGCGTGCGGGGCCTCAGGGCTCCCGAAGGTGCTGGTCGGGGCTCAGAACGCAGGCGGTGGCGGCGGCGCTGCTGTGGGCGTGCCGGGCACCGGCTGCGGCGGCGTCAGCCCGGCCTTGTCCTTCAGTTCCCTGAACTTGTCCGACATCCCTTCGAGCTTGGCCGACCACTGCGGATCGGGCGTCTGCCCTTCGGTGACCTTGAAGAACACCTGCATCAGTGCGGCCATGGCCAGCGGATCCACCAGCGCGGCCTTCAGGCAGACCGCGGTGACGATGGCCAAGGCAAAGGTCCAGAAGCCGGCCAGGCCCGGGAAGAAACTGGCGATCAGTGCCACCGGCCCGATCACCAGCAGGAAGATGACCAGCGTCAGGCCCCAGATCACGAACGTCAGCCACACGGCGTTCTTGAGCATGGTCTTGTAGTTCTGGGCGTAGAGCACCACCGCATCGCGCGCCGAGGCCCAGGCATTGGTGCTGCCGGTGCGGATGGCGTGGGCGAGGATCACTTCGTCGACATAGGTCAGCGAGGTGTTGATCACCGTGTTGACGAACTTGACCAGGCCGTCCAGACCAGGAATCGGCAGGAAGTTCGCGATCATCAGCATGGTGCGGTTGAACACCCGGAGGATGCCCTTGATGAGCTGGTCGACGCCGAACAGCACCGAGCTTTCAACGAAGCGTTCCTTGACGACGGCCGAGGCGTGTTCGATCTGGCCGCGGCCGCCGGGAATCTCCTTGCCTTGCAGCAGTTCTGCCAGCACCGCGATGTGGCCGGCCTTGACCAGGTACAGCAGGTACTCGCGCGCCCAGTACAGCACGCCGCTGATGACACCGAAGCCGATGAAGGCACCCCAGGCACTGCCGGCGCCGGGGTCGGCGGCGACCTTGCCGAACAGATAGCCGATGCCCGCACCGCCGCCGGTGGCGATGACGTAGGCGAGCGTGATGCCGAGGTAGACCGCAAGGCGCAGCAGCAGAAAGGGCAGGGTGCGCAGCAGCAGGCCGAAGATCTGGCCGAGGCTGAAGTCCATCATGGGTGTCTCCGTGGGTCAGGGCTTGGCGCCGGCGCGACTGTCTGCGCGCGTCGAGACTCTGTATACGCAGAGCGAGGCGCAAACACGACATCCGCCCGGCTTCACTCCACGCCGACACTTGCGGCGTAGCCTCACGCTTCCATTTGCCACTTTGCTGGAACCGACGCCATGCGCTTCAAGCCCGCCGCCCTGCTTTTCTCGTTCTGTCTCGCAAGCCCGATCACGGCCATGGCCGCCTGCGGGGTGCTCGAGGGCGAGACCTTCCGCCCGCTGGCCGGCAAGGACCCGGTGAGCCTCTGCGAGCGCTACGAGGGTCAGGTGCTGCTGGTCGTGAATACCGCCAGCAAGTGCGGCTTCACTCCGCAGTACGAGGGCCTCGAAGCGCTGCATCAGGAGCTGTCGGGCCGCGGCTTCGCGGTGCTCGGATTTCCCTCCGGAGACTTCATGGACCAGGAGTTCGACGACGAGGCGCAGATCGCCGAGTTCTGCACCAACACGTACGCGGTGAAGTTTCCGATGTTCGAGAAGGTCTCGGTCAAGGGTGAACAGGCCGCCCCCTTCTACCGCGAACTGGCCGAAGCGACGGGTCAGGTGCCCGGCTGGAATTTCCACAAGTACCTGTTGAATCGCCAGGGGGAGGTGGTCGCCAGCTTCGGCAGCCGCACTCGTCCGGACGACCCGGCCCTGCGCGCCGAGATCGAGAAGCTCCTGGGCGGCTCCTGATCCAAACCGCTTCTACAGCCTGCGCTTGATCAGTCGTATCAGGCTGCCCAACAGCGGGATGTGCTCGTAGAGACCGTCGGCAGCATTCCAGTAGTCCTGGTGATAGACGACCAGGCCCAGCGCATTGAAGCGCAGGTGCGACATGCCCACCGTCGCGGTGTCCACGCCGCGACGGAAGCGCTTGAAGCGGATGCTCATGCGCCATCGCACCAAGTACTCCCCTTCGGCCGTGCGCGTGTTCGACAGCACCTGCACCCTGCAGTCATCCACCGCATCGGCGCTGTCGCGCAGGTAGTGGGCGAGCGCCTCGCGGCCGCGCACGGGCTTCAGGGTGTCGTTGAAGTAGACGTCTTCCGCGTAGGTCGCGGGCAGCAGTCTTTCGATGCGATCGCCGGCGAAGCTCTGGAAAAAGGCGGCGAATCGGGCCAGCGCGTCGGCCTCTTCGGTGCTGCCCGCGATGAACTGCGCGGGATGCAGGGCGCGCAGGCGCTCCAGTTCCGAGAGTGTTTCCAAAGTCGGGCTCCGTGGGTTGGAATGCGCGGCAGAATGAACCAAGGCGAGGAGAGACCCAAGTGAAGGTGCGAAAATCGGAACGCACGGCGGTGTGGCTGGGCCTGGCTGGGCTGCTGCCCTTTCTGCTGCTGTCGGTCTCGGTGTGGTCGCCCGATTGGCGCCCGCTGGCGCAGCCGGCTTTGCTCGGCTACTCCGCCCTGATCCTGTCCTTCCTGGGGGGCGTGCGTTGGGGGCGTGGGCTCTCCGCCGATCGCCCGGTGGAGTACGTCTGGGCAGTGCTGCCCAGCCTCTGGGCTTGGGGCGCGCTGCAGGCGCCGCCGGCTGCCGCCCTTCTGCTGCTGGCCTGCGGCTTCGTCGGCCAGTGGTGGCTCGATGGGCCTGGCGATCGCCTGCCGGCGCCAGCCTGGTTCCGCCGCTTGCGCGCGCTGCTGACGGCGGTGGTGCTGGGCTGCCACGTGCTGGCGGTGACCGCGCTCGTCGCCTGAGAGCGGCATCGGGAACCTTTTGCGCTGCGTGGCGTCCGTCGCAGCGGCGTTGCGCCCCCGAGGGGGCCACCCCACAATACTGCGCCCCGTCGCCGTCGGACTCACGGCGCCCATCCTGTTGGAGAACACATGAAGCACTCCCTGCGCACCACCCTGCTCGCCGCGGCCACCGCCGCTGTGGTCGGGTTTTCGTCCTTCGCGGTCGCGAACGACAAGCTGGAAACCGAGAAGGACAAGATCAGCTACGTGATCGGCCTGCAGATCGCGGGCTCGCTGGTGCAGATCAAGGATGAGGTCGATCTGCAGGTGCTGATGCGCGGCATCGAGACCGGCCTGTCCGGTGAAGAGCCGGCGATCAGCCAGGAAGAGGCGATGGCCGTGCAGCAGGCCTTCGGCCAGAAGCTGCAGGCCAAGCGCGAGGCGGAGACCCAGGCCGCAGCGAAGACCAATCGCGAGGCGGGCGAGGCTTTCCTGGCTGAGAACAAGACCAAGCCGGGTGTGAAGACCACTGAATCCGGCCTGCAGTACAAGGTCGAGAAGGAAGGCGACGGCCCCCGTCCGGCCGCCACCGATACCGTCAAGGTGCACTACACCGGCACCCTGCTCGACGGCACCAAGTTCGACAGCTCGGTCGACCGCGGCCAGCCGGCGCAGTTCGCCCTGAACCAGGTCATCCCGGGCTGGACCGAGGCCCTGCAGCTGATGCCCGTGGGCAGCAAGTACACCTTGTGGCTGCCCTCCGAGCTGGCTTACGGCGAGAACGGCACCCCGGGCCCGATCGGCCCGAACGCTACCTTGAAGTTCGAGGTCGAACTGATCGAGATCGTCGCCGCGCAGTAATCCGCGCTGCGTCACCTTGGGGCGGCCGGCGAGCCATTCGCCGGCCGCTTTGTTTTTGGACGCCCGTCCACGCGGGCGCAGATGAAATGAGATATTCATCACAATCTGATACCGTTCCGCCCCCGGCGCGGCCACACGGCCCCCGAGTCGCATCGAAGAACTCCGGAGTGAGCGTATGAATGTCACCGTATTCGGCACCGGCTATGTGGGCCTGGTCACCGGCACCTGCCTGGCCGAGGTCGGCAACACCGTCACGTGCGTCGATATCGACGCGGCCAAGGTCGAGGCGCTGCGCGCCGGGCGCGTGCCGATCTTTGAGCCGGGCCTTGAGCCGATGGTGATCGAGAACAGTCGCGCCGGACGCCTGCGCTTCTCGACCGATGCGGCCGCATCGCTGGTCGACGTCGACATCGTCTTCATCGCAGTGGGCACGCCCCCGGACGAGGACGGCAGCGCCGACTTGAGCCATGTCCTGGCGGTGGCGCGCACGATAGGCCAGCACCTGCAGCGGGAGGCCCTGGTGGTGACCAAGTCGACCGTGCCGGTCGGAACCGCTGACCGCGTGCGCGAGGCGATCGCCTCGGCGCTGGCTGCACGCGGATCGAGTCTGCCCTTCGAGGTTGCGTCCAATCCCGAATTCCTGAAGGAGGGCGATGCGGTCAAGGACTGCATGCGCCCGGACCGCATCGTGATCGGCTGCGAGAGTCCCAGAGCGATCGAGCTTCTGCGCGCGCTGTATGCGCCCTTCAACCGCAATCACGAGCGCATTGTGGCGATGGACCTGCGTTCGGCCGAGCTGACCAAGTACGCGGCCAACGCCATGCTGGCGACCAAGATCAGTTTCATGAACGAGATGGCCAACCTCGCCGAGCGCCTCGGTGCGGACATCGAGAAGGTCCGCGTCGGCATCGGCTCGGACCCGCGGATCGGCTTCTCCTTCATCTACCCCGGGGCCGGTTACGGGGGGAGCTGTTTCCCGAAGGATGTCCAGGCGCTGCATCGCACCGCTGCTGCGCAGGGCTTCGATGCGCGCATCCTGCGCGCGGTCGAGGAGGTGAACCAGACGCAGAAGGACAAGTTGCACGCCCTGCTGAAGCGCCACTTCGGCGAATTGCGCGGGCGTCGCATCGCGCTGTGGGGGCTCGCCTTCAAGCCGAATACCGACGACATGCGCGAGGCGCCCAGCCGCCGCCTGATGGAGCAGCTCTGGGCCGACGGCGCCAGCGTCGCGGCGTTCGACCCCGAGGCGCGTGAGGAGGCGCGACGTCTGTGTGGCGAGCGCGTCGACCTCAGCCTGCTCGATGAGCCCTACGCTGCTCTGGATGGCGCCGACGCGCTGGTGCTGATCACCGAGTGGAAGGCCTTCTGGAGCCCCGATTTCCGCCGCATTGCACGCATACTCAAGGCCCCCGTGGTGTTCGATGGCCGCAACATCTGGGATCCCGCGACGGTTGAGCGTTGCGGGCTCGCGTACTACGGCATCGGTCGTGGCCGCTCGCTGGCGGGACACGCGGAGGCCGCCCATGCATGAGTTGGTGGAGCGCATCGTCGAACTGGAGATGCGGGTGGCCTTTCAGGACGATACGATGCACCGCTTGAACGCAGTGATCACCGACCAGAACCTGCGCATCGAACAGCTCGAGCGCCGTCTGGAATCGATGCTCACCGACCTCAAATCCCTGCGCGGCCTGCTGTATGCCGATCCGGCGCAGGAGCCGCCGCCGCCGCATTACTGAGCCTGTGGCGCAACCCATTTGTCTGCCAGCAATGACCACATCCCTGCGCGACCAGCTCATGCAGCTGGGCTTCAAGTCCCCTGAACCCGCCAAGCCGCGCGAGCCGCAGCGCTCGCCGCGTGGCGGCTCGACGGCGCAGCCGCCTCGTGGGCATGGCAGGCAGGCGCCGGGCAAGCCCGTCCACGGGCGTTCCCAGGCGGGAGACGGCCGCAAGTCGGCGCCGCGCAGCCAGGAAGAAATCGACCTGGCCAAGGCGTATGCGTTGCGCCAGCGGCTCGAGAGGGAAGAGCAGCAGCGCGTCGAGCGGGAGCGCCAGGCCGAGGCCGCGCGCCGGCGCGAAGCCCGCCAGAGGCTGTTCGAACTGATGCAGAAGGCGTCGCTCAACGCCGCCAATGCCGAGCTGCCGCGGCACTTCGAGCACGCCGGCAAGATCCGTCGTGTCTACGTCACGCCTGAGCAGCTGAAGGCGCTGAACGCCGGCGAGTTGGCCGTGGTGTCCGCTGGCGGACGCTATCACCTGGTCACACTGGCGCACGCCGACGAGGCTCGCGCCCTGCTGCCCGATTGCGTCGCGCTGCAAGTCGATCCCCATGCGGTCGAGGGCGGCGACGACTATTCGGACCCCCGTTTCGCTGTGCCCGACGATCTGGTCTGGTGACGATCGCCACCTGCTGCCAGGCGTGGCGCTGGATGGCCTGACGGCCCCAGCCGGAGGGCGGATCGTCGCCGTATGGCATGGGTTGCGGGTGGACGTGTGCATCGCTTTCGTCAGGACTTGCCGGACAGTCTTTTTCCGTTCATGTTCTGACGCGTGCGCGTGGAGTGCGAGGGGCGCGGTCGTGTTGACCGTCGCGCGGCAGGCGGTTGTCTTCGGGGTGGGCGCAGGATGATCCGGATTGTTCTGGTGGACGACCATGGCTTGATGCGCGCGGGGATGCGCATGATCCTGGAGGCTGAGCCCGACCTTCAGGTGGTCGGCGAGGCTGGCAGTGGCGATGAGGCGCTGCCGCTGTTGCGCAGACTGAAACCGGAAGTGGTGCTCTGCGACTTCCACATGCCAGGCCTGTCGGGGCTGGAAGTGACCGAGCGCATCGCGCGCAGCCTGCCAGAAGTGCGCTTGGTCATGGTGTCGGTGCTCAACGAGGGCCCCATTCCCAAGCGGGTGCTGGCGGCAGGTGCCTACGGCTATCTCGACAAGGGTGTGCCGGGCGCCGAACTGGTGACGGCTGTGCGCGAAGTGGCGGCAGGGCGGCGCTATATCGGTACTGCGATCGCCCGGCAGATCGCCATGGAGGGACTGAGCGGTACTCCCTCGGCCGTGCAGACCCTCACGCCGAGGGAGCTCGAGGTCGCTCTGCTGCTGGTGCAGGGGCGCAAGATGACCGAGATCGGGCAGCGCTTGAGCCTCAGCGCAAAAACCGTTGCCACACACAAGTACCGTGTATTCGACAAGCTCGGCGTGCGAGACGTGGTCTCGCTGGCGCGGATCGCCCGCCAGCACGGTCTCGTCGACCCCAGCGCGGACTGAGAGCATCTGAAGAAGCCATCCGCCTACTGCGGCCGCCTCCGGCCGCCGGTGGCGGCCGCGCGCTTCGCGAATTCCGCGGTCATTTGGCTCGCCAAACTCCCGCGAGTTCACGTGCCGCGATTTGCCACGAACGCCCACAGGCGCCCTCGCTCCGGCGTCCGGGTTTCTTTACACGCTCTGAGCCCTCATCGGGGGCGAATGCCGAACGCAGCCTCGGAAGACATCGGCACCGGGCCAAAGATGTCGGCGTCGCCGCGAGCCATGCAGGGCGCGACGAAGCACCGGGCGCAGCAAGAGTCCGATCCATGTCTTCCCGGACCTCCCGGGCGAGTCGCGCGGTGGTCACAAGAAAATCGTCGCGCTGAAAACGCCCACGGCCCGGAACTCCCGGGCCGTGGGCGTGCGTCGCAGCGTGGACGTGCTTGAGGTGAGCGTTACGGATCCAGTCCATCCTGCTCTTGCACGGTGATTTTGTGCCCGGCACAGGTCCGGGCTCGCTCGCGCTGGATCAAGCAGGCAGGTGCTCGATCCGCGGGCGCGCCCTCCATGGCGCGCGACCCTGCCGAAGTCTTGAGCGTTGCCTCAGATCAAGCGTTCCTGACGGGGCGCGGCTTCGGAGGTCGGCGTCTCGGCGCTGGCTTCGGCCGCGGGCGCTTCGGCCTCACTGGAGACAGCCGCCTCGACCGCTTCGGAGACTGCGGCGACCGGTGCGGGTTCGGTGTCCGAGATCATTGTCGCGGACGGCTCCAACGGCGCCGGCGAGGCGATTTCGGCGGTTGCCGGAACCTCCGAGCTGGGCAGGGCCTCGACGACATCCATGCTGTCGGGCGTATCGATCTTGGAAGCGGCGGGGGGCGGTTCGAAGGCAGGCGTGCTGACAGTCTCGGGAAGCGCTGCCGCGGCAGGCTCCTCAATCGCCTGCGCCGGAGCCACGGGTTCGCTCAGGGACTCGATTGCCATCGCCACGATTGGCTCGGGCCGTGTCTCGGACACGGACACGGACACGGACACGGACTCGGGCGCGGACACGGGCGCGGGTTCAGTAATCGCGGCCGGTACTGCTGCCTCCGCTGCTCCCTCAGTGGGCTGCTGCTCAACGATCTCCGCGACCGCTGTCGCCGCCGCGACGACCGTCGCCCCGACTTCGGGCGCAGGACTCGCCGCTGCGACTCGCGCTGGCGTCGAGGCAAGCTGTGCGTCCGCCACCGGCTCGCGATGCACCCGGCTTGCGACTGGGGTTTCCACACTATCGGCGGCGGGGGCCAGCGTTGCGGCGGTGGCCGCGGCCGCTGCGACCGCGGCGGGGCGTGGCAGGGGGACCGGCACGAACGGCGGAGCTTCGCCCTTGGCGGGTGCCTCCGGAGCCTGCGCTACCGCGCTGTCGCTGTCGGACTCGCCGCTGTTTTCGGAGGTGTTCGGCACTTCGGTCGACGCCTGCGGCCGCTGCGCATCCACCGGCAGCGTCGCCTCGACGCCTTCAGCCTCGTCGCCATCGTCCTCGTCGAGACCCAGGCTCTGGTCGCTGCCGCCGGCTTCGCCATTGGCACCCGCTTCGCGACGACGGCGACGGCCGCCGCGGCGGCCACGACGGCGACGGCCGCCAGCGCCGCCCTCGACGGCGGCATCGCCGGCGGAATCGGGTGCCAGGTTGGCCAGCGCTTCGGTAGTGACCGCCTCTTCAGCGACGGCCGCGGCGGCAGCTACGACCAGGCTGGCCTCCGCCGCCACCGTCGGTTTCTGGGCTTCGGCAGAACGCGCCTCGGCGCGCGGCGGGCGCGCATCGTTGGCAGTGGCCTCGTTGCGTTCGCGTCGGCCTTCGTTGCGCTCGCTGCGCTCAGGCTTTTCCGTGCGCTCGGGCTTGTCGGGCCGCGCACTCTCCTGCGCCTTGCCCTGGCGGTTGCGGCCGCCCTCGTTGCGCTCCTCCTGCGACGGCTGCTGCTGTCGCTGGCCTTGACCGCGATCGTCCTGCGGCTTGCCGCCCTGCGCGTTCTGTTGGCCCTTCTGCGGCTTGTTGCCCCGACCCTCCGGGTTGCCGCGGGCTTCGTTGCGGTTGTCGCCGCGCTGCTCGGAACGCTCACCGCGCTCGTTGCGACGCTCCTCGCGACGCTGGTCGCGATCACGGTTGCGGCCGTCGCGACCTTCACGTTTGACGTCGCGCGACGGCGGTGCGGCGGGCGCTTCGGCGGCGCCGAGGCCGAGCAGGCCGAGCAGTCGCGACCACAGGCCAGGCTTCTTCGCGGGCTTGACCTGCGCCTGCGTGGGCTGCGGGCGCGGCGGCTGGGCGATCGGCTGCGGCTTCTGCGCCTGCGGCTGCGGTGCGGGTTTCGGACGCTCTTCGTCCTCGCGGTCGTCGCGGATCGGAGCCGGGCTCGTCGGCTTGACCGCCTTCACGGCCGGCGCCGGCGGGATGTTGAGGTTGGCGCGGGTCAGTGCATGCACTTCCTGCTTTCGCGGCGAGGTGCGGTAGTAGCTGGGCTTGGCGGTTTCCTCGCCAAGCTCGCCTTCGCGGATGCGCTGCACATTGAAGTGCGGCGTCTCCAGCTGATCGTCGGCCACGATCACCACGGGCACGTCGTGGCGCTGCTCGATCTCGAGCAGGCCGCGGCGCTTCTCGTTCAACAGGAAGTTGGCGATCTCGTGCGGGGCCTGCACGAGCACCTGGCCGGTGTTGTCCTTCATCGCCTGCTCTTCGATCAGTCGCAGGATCGAAAGGCTCAGCGATTCGACGCTGCGCATGCGGCCGTGGCCGGCGCAGCGCGGGCAGACCGTCTGGCTGGACTCGCCGAGGCTGGGGCGCAGACGCTGGCGCGACATCTCCAGCAGGCCGAAGCGCGAGATGCGGCCGATCTGCACGCGCGCGCGGTCATGTTTCAGCGCGTTCTTCAGGCGCTCCTCGACCTCACGCTGATGGCGGTTCGACTCCATGTCGATGAAGTCGACCACTACCAGGCCACCGAGGTCGCGCAGGCGCAGCTGGCGGGCGACTTCGTCGGCGGCTTCGAGGTTGGTGTTGAACGCGGTCTCCTCGATGTCGCCGCCCTTGGTGGCGCGCGCCGAGTTGACGTCGATGGCGGTCAGCGCTTCCGTCTGGTCGATCACGATCGAGCCGCCCGAGGGCAGGCGGACCTGGCGCTCGTAGGCGTTCTCGATCTGCGACTCGATCTGGTAGCGGTTGAACAGCGGGATGTTGTCCTTGTAGAGCTTCAGCTTGCGCAAGGTGTGCGGCATCACCTGCTCGACGAAGTCCTTCGCCTCCTGGAACATCAGCTCGGAGTCGATCAGGATTTCGCCGATGTCGGCACGCAGGTAGTCGCGCAGGGCGCGCACGATCAGGCGCGACTCCTGGTAGATCAGGAAGGGCGCCGGCTTGGCGAGGGCGGCGTCGGTGATCGCGCGCCAGACCTGCAGCAGGTAGTCCAGATCCCACTGCAGCTCTTCGGCGTCACGGCCGACGCCGGCGGTGCGGATGATGATCCCCATGTCGTCGGGGATGTTCAGCTTGTCCATGGCCTCTTTCAGGGCCTGGCGGTCCTCGCCCTCGATGCGGCGCGAGACGCCGCCAGCGCGCGGGCTGTTGGGCATCAGCACCATGTAGCGGCCGGCCAGCGAGATGAACGTGGTCAGCGCCGCGCCCTTGTTGCCGCGCTCTTCCTTGTCGACCTGGACGACGACTTCCTGTCCTTCCTTCAGCAGCTCCTTGATCCCGTGCTTGTTCGGGTCGGTGCCGGGAAGGAAGTAGTCGCGGGAAATTTCCTTCAGCGGCAGGAAGCCATGACGCTCACCGCCGTACTCGACGAAGGCGGCCTCCAGTGAAGGTTCGAGCCGGGTGATGCGGCCCTTGTAGATGTTGGACTTCTTCTGTTCCTTGGCCGGCTGTTCGATGTCGATGTCGTACAGGCTCTGGCCGTCGACGATGGCCACACGCAACTCTTCCGCCTGAGTCGCGTTGATCAGCATTCTCTTCATTGGACGTCATTCCTCGCGCGCTCACGCGGGGAACGCCGGAAATCCCGGCCAAGGCACGCGAAGGCCGCGCGCCCGAAGCGGAGTCACCAGCGCTGCGACCGTTGCCGGGCCATCAAGACCCGCGGGAGCGCCACACGTTGTTCTTGCCGTTGGGTACCACCGATCGGCCCGCGCTGCGGGAGCCCCGCCGCGCCGTCACCGATCACCGTTCCGCTGCACACCCGGCCAGAACCTCGCCCAGCGAGGGAAGCGGTGGCGGCAGCAGCTGCCGCGATACTGCGATGCCGGCGCGGGATCCCTCCCGACGCCGGCGGCTGGAACATCGCGACGCTCGCCAAGCCAAGGGCGGCGCGTTCGCGAATCCTGCCACTCGAAACAGGTTTGCCACCGCCCCGCAGGGCCAGCGACAGCGACCGATTCCGTCCCGGAGCCCGTCCCTGGCCCCGCGCGGTGCGGAGGCCTCGCCTCCTGCCGCGTACATCCGATCAAGCTGGATACAGCCGCAGCCGCTACCATGCACGCCCGCCCTGAAGCGGATCGACACCCGGCCCGCGCGCTACCCGACCAAAGGGACGCAGCGCGCCGCGTAATGCATGCAAACAGCCCCGGAAGCGACAAGGGCGCTGGAAAATCAGGACCTTATCGCGCGTGAAGTCTAGCAAGCCGGGTGCGGCCGCAGCAAACGAAACCGCCAAGCAGCCCACAGCGGGCGGCGTGCGCCTGGTGCAGGTGCCGGCCGACCGTGCCGGCCAGCGGCTCGACAACTTCCTGCTGGGCCAACTGAAGGGCGCGCCTCGCTCATTGATCTACCGCATCCTGCGCACGGGGGAGGTGCGGGTGAACGGTGGCCGCGCCAAGCCCGACACCCGCCTTGAAGGTGGCGAAAC
>JBKCVA010000041.1:0-30808 GCA_046318115.1 Lysobacterales bacterium
GGGTTGGGGAGAGGGGGGAACGCTCGCGGCAAGCTTGCCCCCTCTCCCCCGACCCCTCTCCCTCCAGGGGAGAGGGGAGAAAAGCACTCGGTCGACGCGCGGAGAGAGATGCAAAGTCCTCAGTTGAGGCGCGGAAGGGAGCGCAGAGCAGTCCGTTGCCACGTGTGGCTTCGAAGCGCTCAGGGCGAGCTGCGGTGGGCGCCCTGCTCTGCCTGTTTGCCGAAGGCGAGGATTCGCTCTCGCTCCGGGTGACCTTCCGGAAAGGCGCGCTGGTACTCGGGCCAGGCCTGCTTCCACGCCGACAGTGCCGCGTCGTTGTCGCCCGCGCCCAGCGCGGCCTGCGCGAGCAGCACGTAGGCCTCGGCGCGGCGCATGGCGACGAAGGCCTGCGGCTGCGATTCGATCAGGGCCACGGCTTGCCTGAAGACTCGAACCGCATCATTGAACTGCCCGGCGCGCAGGTAGACCCAGGCCTGCTGACGCAGAAAGTTCTCGCGTGCGGAGGGCGCAATCTCAGCGGCACTCAGCGATGCGCTGGCCGTGTCCAGCACCGCGAAGGCACGATCGAAATCGCCCTGTTTGGACAGTGCGCCGGCGACGCTGCCCAGCACGTCGATGCGCTGCGAGTCGCTCACCCGCGGATCGCGGCACAGGAAGTCCACTTCGCTGGCTATCGCGCGCAGGTCGCTGCGCTGGCTTGGCAGTTCAAGCGAGAACGCCAGCAGCTTGAGCAGACTGAGTCGAACGGAGGCGGAGGGCTCCGCCTCTTTGGTTTGTGCCTGCAGGGCCGCGCGCAGCACCGGCACGGCGGCCTGTGGCTTGCCCTGATTGAGCAGGGCATGCCCGATATCGCCGAGCGACTGGCGCAGCAGCAGCGGGTCGTCGGCGTGGCGCTGCTGCAGCGTGTTCGCGGCCGCGACCAGCAGATCGACGCTGCGCGGCTCGTGGCCGCTGTATTCCGCGGGCACGGCGCCGCCGATCACGTCCAGCAGTGCGCTCAAACGCGCTTCCGCACGCGCGGCCTGCTGCTCGGCGCGCTGCGACTGACGCAGGGTGCTGACCACGCCCAGCACCGCGACCAGCAGCAGGCCCGCCAGCACGGCCAGGCCACGCCGATGGCGCCAGAGCCGCCAGCGCCACTGGCGCGCAAACCCACCTGTGCCGCTACGCAGGGCGCGGTCATGCTGCAGATCGTGCAGATCGTCCAACAGCGCGGAGACCGAGGCATAGCGGCGCTCGGGCGGCTTCTCCAGACAGCGCGCCAACAGCGCCTCCAGCGCGCGTCGCCGCCAGCCCGTCGGCGCGTTGTGCACGGGCAGGCGCGCAGGCAGGCGTCGCACGGGCCCGTGCAGAATCCGCTCCGCCCAAGGCTGGGGCTTGCCGGTCACTTCAACGTGCGGCGACTCGCCGCTCAGCAGCTCGAACAGCAGCACGCCGAGGGCGTGGATGTCGGTCGCCGTGGTCGCGGCCTGGCCGAGAATCTGCTCGGGCGCGGCGTAGCGCCAGGTCAGCAGACGCAGCCCGCTCTGGGTGAGTTCCTCGGCCGCGTCGTCCAGGCCCTTGGCGATGCCGAAGTCGAGCAGCTTGGGCACGCCGTCGCGGGTCAGGCGGAGGTTCGAGGGCTTGATGTCCCGATGCACCACCAGATGACGATGCGCGTAGTCCACCGCCTCGGCCACCTGCCGGAACACCGCCAGCCGTTCGGCATAGCCCGGCGTGCGCGCGGCCCACTCCGCCCACGAGGCGCCGTCGACCAGCTCCATCGCCAACCAGGCCTGCCCCTGCGCGCTGATGCCGCCGTCGATCAGCCTCGCGATATTCGGATGATCGAGCCGCGCCAGCAGCTGCCGCTCCTGCGCGAAGCGCGCCTGCTGCAGGCCATCCAGACGCGAGGCGCGCAGACGCTTGAGCGCCACCGTCTGCGCGAACTCGGCGCCGACGCGCTCGGCGCGGAACACGTCCGCCATGCCGCCCGAGCCGATGCACTCACGCGCCTGGAAGGCGCCGAAACGCGGCAGGTCCAGCGCCGGTGGCTGCAGGTCGTCGGCATGCAGATGGCCCAGCAAGCCCTGCAGCTGCGCGGCGAAGGCGGCATCGCGCTGCTGCCAGTCGCGCAGCGCCTGCGCACGCGCTTCGTCAGACAGCTCGCAGACTTCGTGGAAGGCCGCGCGCAGGCGCTGGAAGTCCGCGTCCGGCGTGCGGCTCACGTGGCATCCAGCGCCTGACGCAACCAGGCCTTGGCCATCGCCCAGTCGCGATACACCGTGCGTTCGTCGACCTCCAGCAGGTTCGCGACCTCCAGCACTTCGAGCCCGCCAAAGCAGCGCCACTCGACGATCTGCGCCATGCGTTCGTCGTGCTTGGCCAGGGCCTTCAAGGCCTCATCCAGTTCGGCGAGATCCATGTCGGCTTCGATGGGCAGATGCAGGAGCTCCACCCATTCGACCTGCTGCCACTGGCCGCCGCCGCGCTTGTCGCGCTGCGCGGCGCGCGCGCGATCGATCAGCACCTGACGCATCAGCTTGGCGGCGGTGGTGAACAGGTGCTTGCGGTCGCGGATGTCGACCGAGCGCGCGCCGAGCAGGCGCACGAACACGTCGTGCACCAGGGCGGTCGGCTGCAGGGTGTCGTGGTCGCGGTGGCCGCGCAGGGTGTGGGCGGCGAGGCGTCGCAGCTCGTCGTAGACCTGCGGCAGCACGCGGTCGAGCGCGTCGAGATCGCCCTCGCCCCAGCGCGCCAGCCAGCCGGTGATGTCCGCCTCGCCCAACCTCGTCATGCCCGGCTTCCCGCGCTTTGCCCGTGCGCAGGATAGCCGAGCGCCACACGCAGCCCGCAGCGGATTCGCGGGTCGGCGCTGGCGCGCGGGGGCAGAGCGGCGGCAGGAGAGGCGCATGGTTCTGAGTACGTCGGGCGATGCCGGCACCTGACAGCTCCACGGGCGGCCGCGAAGCCGCCGCGCGCTGTCAGTCGCCGGCTCACAAACGCGTACGTCCGGGCACCCCACCTGGAGCTTCGCCCATGAAACGACTGCTGCCATTCACCCTGCCCTTCGCCCTGCTGCTCGGCGCCTGCGATGCCGCCGAACGCGGCGCCGACGCCACCGCGACCGCGGCGACACCTGCAAGCGCTGCCGCTGCGACCGCGGCCCCCGTTGAAACCGGCAACGTCGTGCGCATGCGCGTCGACGGCGTGGACTGGCAGGCCGACCGCGAGTTCTTCTGCGCCGTGCATCCCCCGGGCATGGACCGCGCGGTGCTGGTCAGCGCCTCGCTGGGGCCGAAGGATGCCAACGAGCAGGCCTTCAACCTCAACCTCAGCGGCGTCGACGGTCCGGGGCGTGTGCACCTGCAGAGCAGCGCCTCGTGGGTGCACACGATCCAGCTGGCCAATCTGGATGCCGCGCGCTTTCTCAACGGCGGCGCGATGGGCTTCGACATCACCGTCGAGCTGCTCGCGGTATCGGCCGACCCGGTCCGCGTGGAAGCGCGCTTCGAAGGCAGCCTGATGAGCAGCGCCGGCAGCGCGCTGCGGATCGAGGACGGCTACCTGCGCTGCAGCGAGTGACGCCGACCCTGCACATCGACCCGAGGACTGTCCATGAATCGTCTAGCTTCCGGGGCGACCGTCGCCCTGCTCGTCGCCGGCCCCAGCCAGGCCGCCGTGCTCACCGTCGACACCAGCAGCGATGCCGCGCTGAGCGCCTGCACGCCGGCGCCGGCCGACTGCTCGCTGCGCGGTGCGATCCTCGCCGCCAACGGCCTGCCCGGCGCCGACCGCATCGAGTTCGCGCTGCCGGAGAGCGACCCCGGCTACCAGCCGGCCAGCGCGCACTGGCGCATCGACGCGCAGATCTCGATGCCCAACAGCGCCGGCGATCTGGAGATCGATGGCTATACCCAGCCCGGTGCGCTCGCCAACACGCAATCGCCCGAGGCCGGCGGCAGCAACGCCGTGCTGAAGGTCGAGCTGCGCAATGCCGGGCAGTCGTCCAACACCGGTATCGACAGCAGCAGTGCCAACTTCAATGCGCAACTCGTGCTGCGCGGGCTGGCGATCAGCCGCTTCGCCTCGCAGGTGGTGCTGAGCGGCGGCGCGGCGCATCGGGTCGAGGGCTGCTTTCTCGGCACCGACATCCACGGCACCGCACCGTCGCAGACCGGCAATTCTGGCCTCGGTATCGGCGTGCGCGTACAGGGCGAGGGGCCGTATGTGATCGGCGGCGAGACGCCGGCCGCGCGCAATGTGCTGTCGGGCCTGTTGAGCGGCATCGTCTCGTTCTCGGTGCCGAACGGTCTGCGCATCCGCGGCAATCTGATCGGCACCAATGCCGCCGGCACTGCGGCCATTGCGAACCGCAGCTACGGGATCGACCTCACCAGCTTCCGCGATGTCGTCATCGGCGGCACCACGCCGGCGGCGCGCAATGTCATCTCCGGCAACGAGTTCACCGCGATCCAGCTCGGTGCCGGCACCGCGCCGGCAACGTTTCCGAACCTGCGCGTGCTGGGCAACTACATCGGCACTGATTGGAGCGGCAGCCTGCCGATTCCGAACGGCCGCAATGCGGCCAGCCCCAGTCAGCCGCAGCCTTCGATCCTGCTGTTCGCCGGTGGCGCCTGCAGCGTGCAGATCGGTGGCTTCGGCGCCGGCGAAGCCAACCTCATCGCCCACGGCGGCGCGCAGGGCATCCTGGTCGGCACCTGCACGCGGGTGGCGGCCGCCGGCAACCTGCACATCGGCCATCGCGGCATGGCGATCGACACCTCCGCCACGAGTTTCGCCGACGGCCCCACCGCCAACGACGCGGGCGATGCCGACACCGGCGGCAACCGCCTGCAGAACTCACCCGACGTCGTGGACGCCGTACCGGTCGGCGCCGATCGCTTCCGCCTCGATCTGCGCGTCGACAGCGCGCCGGGCAATGCGACCTATCCGCTGCGCGTCGATGCCTTCCGCGGACGCGGCGCGGATCTGCTCGAACACCTGGCCCAGCGCACGATCACCCTGGCCGAGGCGCAAACCGTGGTGTCGATCGAGCTGCCGCTCAGCGCGCTGGCCGACGGCGTGGTGCAGCTGCTGGCCACCGACGCCGAGGGCAATACCAGCGAGGTCGGTCGCTATGCCCTGAGCCCGGTGTTCGCTGACGGCTTCGAGTCGCCTTGAACCTGAGCCCGAGCGAGGACCCGCAGTGCGCGAAGCTGCGGCTGCGGGTCCTCGTCATCCAGACGCAGTTGTCGACGGCCGCGTCGCCTACTCGAAACCGTCGCGGAAGATCTCCGGCAACAGCGGCACCGGCTGCGGGTTGCCGAGACGCGTGAGGAACATCCGCGTGTTGTCCTGCTGCGGTACCCCAGGGCGGGCGTCGGCGAGCGTTCCGGCAATCAGAAAGCGGCCATCGGCCTGCTGCACCGCGGCGGCCGGGTACTCGTCGTACGCGCCCGGCCGATCCGGAAAACGCAGGCGCGTGCCGGTGTCCGCGCCGAAGTCGGGGTAGCCCACGCGGTTGCCGGCGGGATCGAGCTTGGTCACCGCGAGGTCGGCGCCGCCGAACGCTGCCGCCCAGGGCGCGCCCTGCGTATGCGTGCCGACCACGATCACGCTCGCGTCCCACTGTGGTAGGACCGCGGCAATCGAGGCGCTGTCGCCGCCGCTTGAGGGATCGAAGTCGATGGCGACCACACCGGCCAGACCGAAGTCGAGATCGGGCGCGTTGTTCGGCAGAAGGCGCAGCACCCCGCTTCCGACGCTCAGGCTGCAGCCGAGCAGGCGCGCATTGCCGGCGTCGACCGCCAGCGCGTTGCCGGCGAAGCGGCAGCCGGTGCTGCTGCGCAGGCGGATCGCGTTGCGCGGGCCCTGGCCGTCTTCAGCGACGTCGAACAGCACGGCCGACTCGTCGAACGTGGTCGAGCCATCGCTGCCCGCCACCAGCAGCCGCCCGGCCTGATCGAAGGCCAGCCCGTTCGCGCGCAGGCGCGAAGGGTTGGTCGGTGAGACCAGCACCTGCAGGCCGCCGTTGCCGAAGCCGGTGTCGAGACTGCCGTCGGCCCGCAGCCGCACCAGCACGGCGCACTCGTCATTCGGCTGGTCGAAGCCGCAGCGTAGCTGGGGATCCTGCGGGCCGGTGGCGACACCGTTGCCGAGCAGCACGATCCGCCCCTGCGGGTCCTGACGGACCGCGCTGAAGCGCACCCGGATCTGCCGCGCGTTGAGGCCGAGTTCGCTGCCGCTGTCGAGCACGCCATCGCCCCAGAAGCCGGTGTCGATGCTGCCGTCCTCGCGCAGCTTGATCACCACGCCGCCGGCCGCGGCACCACCGCGCGAGCCTGCCAGCAGCAGACCGCCCGCGCTCAGGGGCTCGACCGCGTTGCAGTAGGTTTCGCCGCCCGCGACGAGGCTCAGGCCGCGCTCGCCGTTGCCGGCGAAGCTGGCGTCGGGCTGGCCGTCGGGCAGCAGGCGGCTGACGCCGCAGACCGCGCTCACCGGTGAGGTTTCGAGATACAGCGTGCCCGCGATCAGCGCGCGGCCCTGGGCGTCGATGCGCAGGCCCTCGGTGATGGTCGAGCGGCGCGGCCCGCTGACTTCGTCGATGCGCAGCACGCGGGTGCTGTGCTCGGGGTCGAGAAAGCCGGCATGGCGTTCGGGGTCGGCCATGCCGAGGCGGGCGATCAGGGCGGTGCTGGTGGCGCCGGCGGACAGCGGATCGAGCTGGCTGCCGGTCAGCACCACGCGGTCGCGGGCATCGAGGCGCAACTCGCCCAGCTCGTCGTTGCGGCCGTCACTGCTGCGCCAGAGGTCCACGGTGTAGTGCGACTCGTGGCCGCCACCCAGGCCGAAAGAGGTGAACGTTCCGTCCGCGCGCAGGCGGGCGACAAGGATGTCCTGCGGATCCGCGTTGCTCGAACCGCGCCAGAGGGTACTGCCAACGACCAGCTCGCCGTTCGCGGCGAGCGCCAGACGCGGCGCCTGCAGCAGGCTGCCCGGGGCGCCAGCGGGCACCAGCTCCAGGTAGCCGTCGCCGCTGTAGCTCGTATCGGGCTGTCCACTGGCGACCAGACGCAGCACCCCGGGCTCCAGGATCGGGCCAGGCGTGGCGCCGCTGAAGTCCGGCTGGCAGCCGAGCAGCATGCGGTCCTCTGCGTCCAGTAGCAGGCCGCCGACGCGGTAGCACTGGCGCACGAAGCCGCGGCCACCGCCGCCGGTGCGCAGCGGCGCATCCATGCCGATTCCGAAGCCGGTGTCGATCGCGCCATCGTCGAGCAGACGGAAGAGCACCCCGACATCGGGCACGCCCGGGATGCTGGTGATGCCCAGCACATGGACCCGGCCGCTGCTGTCCAGAGCCACGCTCACCCCCAGCACCCTCGGCGGGTTGTAGTCGGCCAGCGGGCGCGAGCCCTCGACGGCAAAACCCGGATCAGGGCTGCCGTCCTCCAGCAGACGCACCACCAGGCCGCGGTTGCTGCCTTCTGCTGCGTTGATCACCCGGCCCACCGCCAGCACCCGCCCCTGCGCATCGAGCGTCGCCGAGTTCAGCAGGGTCTGCTCATCAGGCCCGCGCCAGCTGAAGTCGGCCTCGAGCAGGCGCACGCCCTGCTGCTGGAAGTCAGTATCGAGCACGCCCTCGGCGGTCAGGCCGATGACCAGGGCGGTGTAGCGGCCATTGCCCTGCAGGCCCGAGCCGATCACCCGGAAGCGGCCGTCCGGCAGGGCCAGCACCTTGCTGCAGAACAGCGGGCTCAAGCCAGGCACCGACAGGCCACCCGAGCCGGCCGGTGCGCCCTCGCGATAGCGTGCGAGCAGACAGCGCGTGCTGCCGCTGCCCTGATTGCCGACCGCGACCAGCACGCCCTGCGCATTCTCGGCACTGCTGTTGAAGCGCTCGGTCTCGCCGAGGAAGGGCCCTTGGGCAAAGCCCAGGCCGTTGAAGCTGGGGTCGGGGAAGCCGACCAGCGACTGCGCGCAGGCGAGCGCGCCAGAGAGCAGCAGGACAAGCACGACGAACGCGCGCAGGAGAAGCGGCATGGCGGGCACCTTCGGAGGGAAGCGTGCCCACACCTACGCCGTAGGCCCGCTCGACCTGACAGGCGCGCTCGCGGACGCGCGACGACCGCGCCCAGAGCGTGTGAGAAACCCGGACGCCGTAGCGAAGGCGCCTCTGGGCGTTGGTGGCAAAGGCGCAGTGCGTGAATTCAATGGCGTTTGACGAGCCAGATGACCGCGGAATTCGCGTGGCGCGCCGCCAACAAGGGCGGCCAGAGGCGGCCGCAGCAGGCGGAGGGCGCGCACAGGCTCTCAGCGCTCCGACGCGGGTTCGACCTCCGGTCGAATGCCCACGCCCGAATCCCCGAGCACGGCTTCGGAGAAGTACTCCGCCATCGCGCGCGGCCGGCCGAAGGCATAGCCCTGGGCATAGTCGAGGCCCAGCTCTCGCATCTGCTCGGCAAGGGCCGGGGTCTCCACCCATTCGGCCACGCTCTGACGGCCGGTGACGCGCGCGATCTGCACGATCGACTGCACGATCGCCAGCGCCAGCGGAGACTCCGTGGCTTCACGGACGAAGCTGCCGTCGATCTTCAGCAGGTCGACATCGAGCTGAGGCAGGTAGGAGAACGAACAGAAACCGGTGCCGAAATCGTCAAGGGCGAAGCGGCAGCCCAGCGCGCGCAGGCTGCGGATGAAGTCGACGGCACGGCCGAGGTCGCTGACCGCGCCGGTTTCGGTGATCTCGAAACACAGGCGCGTCGCCGGAAAGCTCGAGCGCGCGAGGCGCTGGCGCAGGAAGCGGCCAAAGCCGGGGTCCACCAGCGAGGCCGATGACAGGTTGATCGAACACAGGCGCACGCTGGCGGCCTGCTGCGGGTGGTCTTCCAGCCAGTCCAGGCAGCGG
Organism: Lysobacterales bacterium; assembly: GCA_046318115.1. Lineage (GTDB taxonomy): Bacteria > Pseudomonadota > Gammaproteobacteria > Xanthomonadales > Xanthomonadaceae > Aquimonas. The sequence continues at coordinate 8,888 of JBKCVA010000041.1, forward strand.
TCGACGACCCAGGTGTCGAGTCGCGCCGACAGGCCGAAACGCTCGGCTGCGGCAATGAACTCGGTCGGTGCGAGCAAAGCGCCGGTGTCGGGTTCACGCTTGCGCAGCAGCACCTCGAAGTGGCGGCCCGGGCTGCCACCCCGCAAGGGGGCGATGTCCTGGCAGAACAGCTCGAAGCGGTCCTGTTCGAGGGCCTCGTTGATGCGCATGACCCAGTGCATGGCCGAGGTCCGCTCGCGCACCGCGGCGTCGGCGGCGTCGGCGCGCTGGACGCGGTTGCCGCCCAGCTCCTTGGCGGTGAAGCAGGCCGCATCGACCTGAGCCAGCAGGGCACCGGCGTCGACCTCGCCCTCGCGGGCCAGCACCCAGCCAACGCTGGCCCGGGTCGACACCTGCCCTGACTGCCAGGCAAAGCGGAAATCGGCGATGCGCTCGCAGAGCTGCTCCAGCCCCTGCTGGGCGTCCTCGTCCTCGAGCCCCGGCTGCAGGACGGCGAACTCGTCGCCGCCGATGCGGAACAGGTAGGCGTGCTCAGGCAGGGCGGCACGGATCACGCCCGACAACTCGCGCAGCAGGGCATCGCCGGCAGCGTGGCTCAGGGTGTCGTTGATGATTTTGAACTGGTCGAGATCAAGGTAGGCGACCAGCAGCGGGCGCGCGCTGGGCGAGGCGAGCGCGGTGCGCAGATCCTCTTCGAAGGCCGCGCGATTGGGCAGGCCGGTCAGCGGATCGCGAAGGGCGCGCCGCAGCAGGCGCAGGGCGGCGACGCGGTTCTCGTGGATGGCCCCGGCGAGAATCTGCGGCACCACCATCGTGATGCACAGGAAGCCCACCAGCACAGCGCTCTCCACCGCACCGCTGGGTACGGTGAAGCCGGCGATGCCAAGCCCGGTGAACGCCGCCACGACCAGGGCGAAGACCGCGGTGAGGATGAAGGTGAGCAGCGGCGGAAAGCGGATCGCGCTCCACAGCAGCATGGTCATCGGCAGGCCCGCCAGACCCAGGGCCTGGCTGCCGCTGCGTGCGCCCACGGCGAACACGAGGCCGATCACGGCCAGGCTCAGCAGCGACCACAGCGCGTACTCGCCCCAGCTCCGTCGGGGCTCGAGCGGGCCATCGTGGCGTGCGCCCGGCTCGCGTCGTCGCACGGCGGACTCCGACAGCAACAGAGTGGCGCACAGGGCGATCACACCGAACACATCGCCGAGCCCCCAGGCCAGCGCCTTGGTGGGCCAGTCTGTGGGCTCGCTGAAGCCCGAGAACACGAGGCCGAAGGTGCCGATCGTCGCACTGACCGTCGACAGGGCGAAACCGCCAATCAGGATCTGGAAGCCGGTCTGCACCGTCAGCCGGCTGGAAGCGCTGCCGCCGAAGGCGGCGTAGGCGGCACCACCCGCCAGCGCGCCGAGCGTGTTGGCGAGCATCGAGAACACGAGGAAGCTCAACGTCACCGGTTCCAGCAGCAGATGCATCAGCGGTACGGCCAGCAGCACCAGCAGGGCACCGCGTGCACCGAAGCGAATCACCAGGGCAAGCCCGACACCTGCCGGGAGCCAGATCAGCGCGACGTCATCGGGCCCACGCATGAAGCCGATGCTGAGCCACGCAGCCGCCAGGTAGAGCACCACCGCGGCCACCAGGACAGCCAGATTTCGGCTAAGCGGGCTTGGCACGAGGCGCTCCGAGGGTGAGTCATCCCTGAGATGGGGCGCGGGCATCCAGCCCACGCAGCGATCGGCGATGTCCGGCGCGTAGCGCGAGCCATCGACCGGCAACATATGCAAAACCCACGCCGCGCCGGATACGACGCGCGGGGTGGCTGCTAACATCCGCGCGCCCTCCCTCAAGGCTTCGTGACGATGCTCGAGATCCTGCGCCCCGATGACTGGCATCTGCACCTGCGCGATGGCGCAGGCCTGGCGGCGGTGCTGCCGCACACGGCGGCCCAGTTCGCCCGTGCCATCGTGATGCCCAACCTGCGCCCGCCCGTACGCACCGTCGCAGAAGCCGCTGCCTACCGCCAGCGCATCCTCGACGCCCTGCCTGCGGGTCTGCGCTTCGAACCGCTGATGACGCTGTACCTCACCGACAACACGCCGGCTTCCGAAATCGAGGCCGCCGCCGCCAGCGGCTTCGTCAAGGCGGTGAAGTACTACCCGGCAGGCGCCACCACCAACAGCGATTCCGGCGTCACCGACCTCGCCCGCTGCGAAGCGGTGTTCGAAGCGCTTGAACGCACCGGCCTGCTGCTGCTGATGCACGGCGAGGTCACCGACCATACGGTCGATGTCTTCGACCGCGAGGCGGTCTTCATCGAGCGCCACCTGCAGCGCGTGGTTGAGGCCTATCCGCGCCTCAAGGTCGTGCTGGAGCACGTCACCACCCGCCAGGGCATCGAGTTCGTGCGCTCCGCACGCGAGGGCGTGGCGGCAACCCTGACCGCGCACCACCTGCTGCTCAACCGCAACGCGATGTTCCAGGGCGGAATCCGCCCGCACGCGTACTGCCTACCGGTGCTGAAGCGCGAGGAGCACCGTCGCGTGCTGATGGAGGCGGCGATCTCGGGCAATCCGCGCTTCTTCCTCGGCACCGACTCGGCGCCGCATGCGCGCCACACCAAGGAGGCCAGCTGCGGCTGTGCCGGCCTGTACACCGCGCATGCCGCGATCGAGCTGTATGCCGAAGCCTTTGAAGACGCCGGCGCGCTGGATCGACTGGAAGGCTTCGCCAGCCACTTCGGCCCCGACTTCTACGGCCTTCCGCGCAATACCGACCGCATCCGGCTGGCGCGCGAGGACTGGCAGGTGCCCGAGACCTACCCCTTCGGCAGCGACACCGTGGTGCCGATGCGCGCGGGCGAAAACGTGCGCTGGCGCCTGCTGGACGCCTGATGCACGCGCGCCGCTGATCCAGGCTCGGCAGCGAAGCCGGCCAGTTCCGGCGCGCGTGCCAGGGCGGCGTGCGCCTTGAGGTGCCGGGGCGGCGCGCGAACTCCGGGGCCCCGGCCCTGCCGGATGAGCGCGGAAAACACGGAGCGGCGGCGAGCGTTCAGCGGCCGCGCCGGGTGAGGCCGCATCCCGCAGCGGCTCAGCGCGGTGGCGGCAGCGCCTGCGGATTCACGCGCGGCGGGTGCCTGATCGCGACGCGCTCGGTGCGCACGCCGCCATCCACCCGAACCCGGCTCGGGCCTTCGCTGCGGGCCTCGCGCAGCGCGGCCTGGGCGCGCGCAAGCCAACTTCCGCCGTCTTCGTCCGAGTCGGCGTAGGCGGCGCCGATCGACAGCGTGGCGCGGCCGGGCAGGCGCGACAGCCCGGCGTTCAGCTCGGCATGCAGGGCGTACAGGCGGGGCGCGGCTTCCTCCAGCTTCAGGCCCGGCAGGCGCAGCGCGAATACGTCATCGCCGATCCGGTAAAGCCCATCGATCCGGCGCAGCCGCTGGTCCAGAAGTTCAGCGAGGCCGAGCAGCACGCGCTGGCCCGCAGGCACGCCAAGCTCAGCGCACAGGGGCTGGAAGCCATCGATATCAAGCACCGCCAGGAGGCCTTGCGCGCCAGAGCCCAGCGGCCGCTCAAGGTCACGCTGCAGTTGATCGACTCCGTGGGCGCCCGTGAGCGGATCGACCGCTGACGCGGCATCGTTCACCGCCGGCGCGGGCGACGGGGGCCGGCGGAGGCGAGCGAGGCAGCCGCCGAGCAGGGCGCCCGCCAGCAGCAGGGCCAAGCCCTGCACCAGCCCGAGCGCCAGCCAGCCCGCGCCTGTTGCCGCACCGAGCAGGCCCGCGCCGAAGGCGAGCAGGGCGATCGAGAGCTGCATGCGCAGCCGGACCCGCCGGGGCACGGTGTGTCCGGCGGGCGGTGAAGTTTCGGAAGAAGGCCGCGCGGGCGGCAGCGGCGGGATCGCCATGGCCGGAACACCAAAGCCGGGGTGGCCAACGTATGCAAGGCCCGGACCGGCGGCAAGCCGTCACCGCGGTAAACCCCGGCGCGGACACGGGCGCTGCCGGGGGACTCATGCGCATGCAGCGCCCCGGCAGGCCTCTCAGCCCGCCTGCCGGGGCACCCTGCACAGCTCAGCGCGGTGCGGCGGCTTCGAAGCCGTCGGCGAAGACGTCACCGGCCGGTGCCGCCGGCAGCGGCCAGGCCCAGGCGCCGCGTCCGCGGGTAAACACCGCCAGCGTGGTGAAGCCGCGGTCGATCGCCATGTCCCAGATCATCACCTTGGGCAGGCCCTTGTCGAAGCGCTGCCAGACCACCTCGGTGACGAAGGCGTTGTCGGTGTAGTACAGGCCCCAGTCGGTGCCAGCGAAGACCTGCTGCGGGTTCTTCGGGTTGAAGGCCACCGAGTTGGCCGGGATGTTCGGCAGGTTGCCGCTGATATCGCGCCAGGCGAAGGTGGCGCAGTGGTTCTCGCAGACCAGCTGGTAGATGTGGCCGGGCTGGTTCGGCGTGTTCTGGTCGAAGCCGCCGAGCGCGGCATAGCCGATCGCGCTGCTGCCGGGGTTGGCGGCATTCGGCACGTCCAGCGCCACGTCCATCACCGGGCGGTTCGGCAGCACCGCATTGGCGGCGGTGACGTTGACCCAGCTGGCGCTGTCGGCCGTGCCCTGATTCAGGTTGTAGCCGTACCAGACGTTGCCGTCGTTGGTGCCGGCGATCGCCGCGCTGGGCGTCTTCACGGCATGCGCGAGCTGGTTGATGAAGCTGCGGTTGCCCAGCGTGTTTTTGGTCAGCACCGGGCTGTTCGGATACCAGCTGGTGCGCGGAATGCCGCCCTGCAGGGTTTCCCAGACGCGGTTGGTGCCGAGCAGCATGAAGGTGCAGCCGCCGGACGTGGTGCAGCCACTGCCGGGGGCATCCAGCACGCCATGGCGATAGAGCTCGAAAGGCATCACGAAGCTCTTGGTATCGGTGCTGTAGCCGGCGATCGAAGGCGTGGCGGTCTGAGCAGCCGAGGTCGGCCCGCTGGGCGACACCGCGATGTTGCCGTTCTGGCTGGACCAGTACCAGCGCTGTTCCAGCACCGGCTCGATGCGCGTGTAGATGCCGTCGCCGCCCAGGCGCACGGTCCATTCCGCCGGGCCCTGGGCCGCGCCGTTCCAGCGCGCGAACGAGCTGCCGTTGTCCTGGGCGCCGCCGTTGGCGCCCGGGGTCGGGCTGGTCGCGAAGTTGCCGCTGATGTCGCCAGAGTAGAACTCGATGGCGCCCATGCTCTGGTTGAGCGAGAGGTAGGTCGGCCGGTTGGCGGCCGTGGTACCGCCGGTGCCGAACATCACGTTGCTGGTGACATAGACGCCACCATCGGTGCCCAGCAGCACCTGATCGCTGCTGATGCCTGTGGCGGTGGGCAGGAAGGCCGATGCGTGATGGTCGACATGCACATTGCCGTTGCCGTAGCCGCAGGTGATGTTCTGGAAGCTGGCGCCGCCGTTGAGCGAGCGATACAGATCCACGCCGCTCAGCAGCACGCGCTCGGTGTCGTTCGGGTCGACCGTCAGGTTGGCGTCGTACCACATCTGCGAACCGCCGCCGGCGGCGCTGCCGCAGCCGTTGGCCTCGACCGTCGCAGTGGTGGCGGTCTGGGTCCAGGTATCGCCGCCGTCGTTGCTGCGCCAGACGCCGAGCACGTTGCTGGCGGTGGCGTGCGCTGCCATCGCGTAGAGCACCTGCCGGTTGGACGGCGCGACGGCCAGTTCGATGCGACCGAGCACCTTGCCGGCGGGATCGCCATTGCCGGTGCCCGCGGGCCAGCCGGTGTTGAGCAGCGTCCAGTTGGCCGGGCCCGGACAGCCGCTGCTCGGCAGCTCGGTGCGGTAGACGCCGTTCGCGCCCAGGTTGCCCAGATCCGGCTGCACCGGCGTCGGGTTGCCGCGCGTGCCTACCGCTGCATACAGCCACGTGCCGCCGCCGGCGCGCGGCACCGCTTCGAGCGCGGTGATGTCCTGGCGCTGGCTGGCGTGCGGATTGGTGAAGCAGGGCCCGCTCCACTGCTGGCCGCCGTCGTAGCTGAAGTACAGGCCGGTCTTGGTGCCCACCACGACGGTGTTCGAGCCGGCCGGGCCGGTGACCACCTTGCCGATCGCCTGGTACTGCGGAAAGCCCAGGCCGGCGGACGGCGGATAGAAGGGCGTGAAGATGTCCGCGCCCAGCACGCTCCAGGTCTCGCCGCGGTCGGTGCTCTTCAGCAGTCCGGCCGTGCCGAACGAGAACGAGCCGTAGCGCAGGTCGCCGGTACCGGCGTAGACCACGTCGGGATTGCTCGGATCGATGTGCAGGTCACCGATGGCGATGCTGTTGATGTCGGGCTGGTCGGTGACGTTGCGCCAGGTGGTCTCGGCGCCGCAGCAGTTCTCGCTTTTCCAGACGCCACCGCCATCGGCCGCGGCGTACACCGTGTGCCGGCCCTGCACGTCGGGTCCGCGCGGATCCACCGCGATCACGTTGATGCGACCGGTCACGCGACCGTAGTTGTTGAACACCTTGGGCTGCGGACCCAGGAAGGTCCAGGCCCCGGTGTCCAGCGGGATCGGCGAGGCGCTGCGCTTCTGCAGGTAGGCGAGCTGCTCGCCAGCGGGCACGCCCGAGGCGATCTTCGCGTCTTCGGCTTCGGCCTCGATGTACCAGCTCGGGCTGAAGTGCATGGTGGGGTAGGCCACCCGGTGTGCCCAGAAGTCGCCGCCGAAGGGCTTGAGATTGGGTGCAGGCGTTGGCTCAGGCTGCCAGAGCGCGGCGATGCCGGCGAGCAGCGCGCAGCCGATGGCGGCCGCGATCAGTGTGGTGCGCATTGTGGAATCCCCGAACTGGTGGTGGCGCAGGCGCTCCCGGCCTGTGCAGCGCTCGATCATGAGTGGCGCGCGGATACGCGCCGCCTGCGCCCCCGCGCAGGACGGGTGGAAAGTAGCCGTACTGAACAAGTGCGAACAAGTGCCCGCAGTCATGCTCGACGCAGGCGGCAGCCGCAACCCACAGGCTTGCACCTTGCGCCCGACTTGCCTCAAATGACGGACCGCATCACCGCCGCCCACGCAGGGAACCGACCGTCCATGAGCCGCAAGACCCGCAGCAAGCCCGCGCCCCGTCCCGCCCAGACTGCACCCGCACGCAGCGCACCGGCGCCGCGTCGCCCGCGCGAGCTGGCGCTGATCGCGCTGTCCGCGCTGGGCCTGCTGATCACCGCCTACCTGAGCTGGGGTGCGCTGTTCGGCAGCCTGCCCGCGGGCTGCGCGGAAGGCTCCAGCTGCGCAGTGGTGCAGGGCAGCGTCTGGTCGCGCTTCCTGGGCGTGCCGGTCGCGGTGTGGGGCTTCGTGACCTATCTGGTGCTGCTGTTCCTTGCGCTCTCGCGCGGCAAGCCCGCAGCGCGCTGGAAACGCTTGTTCAGCGTCGCCCTGATCGGCCTCGTCATCAGCCTCTACCTCACCCTGGCGGGCCTGATCGGCCTGCAGGCGGTCTGCGTCTGGTGCCTGGCCTCGCAGGCGGTGATCCTCGCGATCTTCGTGCTGGTGCTGGCCGAGCGCGAGCGTGCTGCGGTAAAGCCGGCCTGGGGCGTGTGGATCGGCCAGCACGCGATCGTGCTCGCGGCCGTGCTGGGCCTGATGCACGCCAGCGCGATGGGCTGGATCGGCCCGCGTGAGGATCCGCGCCTGGTGGCGCTGGCCCAGCATCTGGAGTCGACCGGGGCGAGGTTCTACGGCGCGTTCTGGTGCCCGGTCTGCCAGCAGCAGAAGGCGCGTTTCGGGGCGGCGCAGAAGTACCTGCCCTACGTCGAGTGCAGCCCCAACGGCCGCACCGGCCCGGTGGCCTTCGCCTGCGTCTCCGAAAACATCACCAACTACCCGACCTGGATCATCCGCGGCCAGCGTTACAGCGAGGTGCTCGACACCGACACCCTGGCGCAGCGTTCGGGCTTCCGCTGGCAGCCGCCCGCGGAGTGACCCCGAGCCTCGACGGCATGGCGCGCAGCAGCGTGAGGCGATCACGCGCGCTCGGCTACGCTGCCGGCGCGCGCCGCACGGCCGCGACGCTCCTCAGGAACCCGCGATGACCTCACTCAATGTCCTCGGCCAGCCGCTGCAGGCCTGCGGTACCGATCCCATGACCGGCTGGTTCCGCGACGGCTGCTGCCGCGGTGATCCCGAGGACCGCGGCCTGCACCTGGTCTGCGCGGTGATGACCGAACGCTTCCTGGCCTTCTCGAAGTCGCGCGGCAACGACCTGTCCACGCCGCGGCCGGACTATGACTTCCCGGGCCTCAAGCCCGGCGACCGCTGGTGTCTGTGCGCGATGCGCTGGATGGAAGCCTACGAGCACGGGCTGGCGCCGGACGTGGTGCTGGAGTCGACCCACCTGAACGCCCTCGGCGTAGTGCCGCTGGACGCCCTGCGCGCCTACGCGCACGGCGGCTGAGTCGCGCATGTCGGAGCCCGATGCCGACCTGGCCGCGCTCGGTTGGGCGCTGTCCGCACTGCCCATCGCCTGTGGCTCCGCGTCAGGCCCCGCGCTGTGGATCGGTGCGCGCCCGGGACTCCGTCCACCGCCAGGATTCGAGATCGTTGGCCTTCAGGACTTCGCACCCTGGTGTGCGGCGCTTGAGCGCTCGGGCCTGCGCTGTCTTTCGCCAGAGCCTGGCGACGGCGAGCAGGGATGCGCCCCGGAGGGTGGGCAGCGCCTCGTGCTGTTGAGCCCCGCGCGTCAACGCGAGGCCGCCCGCGCCGAGACCGCCCGCGCCTTGGCCGCGCTTGCCGATGACGGACTTCTGCTGGCCAGCATCGCCAACGATGCCGGTGCCCGGGCTTTCGAAAGCGATCTGCGCGCGCTGTGCCCGGTGCTGGAGGTGCACAGCAAGCACAAGTGCCGCGTGCTGTTGGCGCGCGCCGGCGATCGCGAGCTCGCGCAGATCGCGCACTGGCGCGACATCGATGCGGCGAGGCCGCTGCAGACGGACGGCCTGATCGCGACGCCCCTGCTCGGCGCTCCCGGGCTGTTCGCGGTCGATCGCATCGACGCCGGCAGCGCGCTGCTGATCGAGCATCTGCCGAGCACGCTGGCGGGCGCCGCGGCGGATCTCGGCAGCGGTCTCGGCGTACTCTCGGCGGCAGCACTCGAACGCTGCCAGGGGCTCGTTTCGCTGGATCTGTACGAAGCCAGCGGGCGCGCCGCCGCGCTGTCGCGCCACAACCTCCGCAGCGCCCGGGTGCCGGTGCGGGTGCACTGCCGCGACGTCACCGTCGGCATCGACGGCCGCTACGACGTGATCCTGTGCAATCCGCCTTTCCACGAGGGCGGTCGTGGCCTGCCCGCGATCGGCCAGGCCTTCCTGCAGGCCGCCGCCGATGCGTTGACGCCGAACGGCGAAGCCTGGATTGTGGCCAACGCCCATCTGCCCTACGAAGCGGTGCTGGCGCAGCGCTTCAGCCGCGTCGAACCCATCGCCGGCGCGCGCGGCTTCAAGGTGCTCCGCGCACGCCAGGCGAAAGGCCGCTCACCGTCAGGGCGTTAGGCAAGGCTGAAGAATTCAGCGCTGCCTCGCGCCCTGGAGGGCGCGCGACATTGCTGGATTTTTCAGCCTCGTCTGGGCGCAGACCGCTGGCGCCCCCGAACTGCGCGTCAGGTCAAGCAGCATGATTCGACCGGGGCGCATGCAGTACGCTCGCGGACTGGTCAACAGCCAGGCACAGCACGATGAGCGGAGCGCAACCTGCGGACGGCGGATTCATCGAGCGCTGGGCCAAACGCATTCCCGACCCGGTGCTGCTGTTCATCGGCTTCTTCGTGGTCGCATTCGTCGCGTCGGTTCTGCTCGGCGGCCACCGGTTCGAGAGCATGGGTGCCGGCGGCGAGCTGCAGACCTACAGCATCCGCAGCATGGCCGACGCCGAGCAGGTGCGCTGGATCTTCGACAACGCGCTGCTCACCAACTGGCTGGGCTTCGGCGGCGGTGTGCTCGGCGTGATCCTGGTGGTGATCCTCGCCATCGGCATCGCCGAGCAATCGGGCCTGCTGAGCGCGCTGATCAAGCGGATGGCCCTGTGGGTGCCGCAGTCCCTGTTGCCCCTGCTGCTGGTGCTGCTCGGCATCCTGAGCTCGCTGGCCACCGATGCCGGCTACCTGATCCTGATCCCGCTGGCCGGCATGCTTTACGCCGGCATGGGCAAGAACCCGCTGATCGGCATGGCAGCGGCGTTTGCCGGCGTCTCTGCAGGCTTCTCGGCCAACCTCGTGCCGGGCACGCCAATCGACGTGATCATCGGCGTCAACGCCCAGGCTTTCGCCGAATCGCAGGGCGTGCCCTTTGCCAATGCCGCGGGCGAACCGCTGCAGGCGGCGACCATGCACTACTGGTTCATGGTCGCCTCGACCTTCGTGCTGGCGGCAACCGGCGCGCTGGTCACGCGCTGGTTCGTGCAGCCGAAGCTGGAGAAACAGGCCTTCGTGGTACCCGTGGATCTCGGCCTCGGCGAATTCGCGCTGTCGCCCGCCGAACGTCGCGGCCTGCTCGGCGCGGGTATTGGCCTGCTGGTGGCGGCCGCACTGATCACCGCGCTGATCCTGGGCCCGCTGGCGCCGTTCGAGAACGCGGAAGGCCGGCGCATCGTGCCGTACATGAACAACGTGATCCTGCTGATCTCGCTGTTCTTCGCCTGCGTCGGCATCGGTTTCGGCGTCGGCGCGGGGACCTTCAAGCGTGCGCAGGACGTGGTCGACGCGATGGTCAAGCAGATGAACACCATCGGCTACATCCTGGTGCTGACCTTCTTCGCCTACAACTTCCTGGGCCTGCTCACCCACAGCGGGCTGGGCGCCTGGATCACCTATCTCGGCGGTCGCGCCCTGCTCGGGCTGGGGCTGGACGACTCGCCGGTGCTGCTGCTGATCGGCTTCGTGCTGGCCACCGCCACGGTCAATCTGTTCATCGGCGGACTCACCTCGAAGTGGATGCTGCTGGGGCCGATCTTCATCCCCATGCTGTACTTCGTCAGCCCGGCGATGACCCCGGACATCGTCTCGGCCGCCTATCGCGTGGCCGACTCGGCCACCAACGTGGTCTCGCCGATGATGATGTACGCCGGCATCATCCTCGCCTTCATGCGCCGCTACCGGCCGGAACTGAGTTTCGGCGAGATGCTGCTGATGATGGTCCCCTACTCGCTGGCCTTCCTCGTGGTCTGGACCGGCCTGCTGGTGGGCTTCTTCGTGCTTGGTCTGCCGCTCGGGTTCTAGCCGCTCGCCGCTGCAATCGCAGGGCGCTCCCGCGGAGACCGACCCGCGGGTGCAGGCGTGGCCCGCTGCGCTCCCCAGCCGCGTCGGAGTGATCGATGACCAGCGCCAGAGCGATCGCCTGTTCGAGAAGACCGGTGCCGCGCCCCGGAATCTGCGCTGCGGGCGACGCAGACTCAGCGCGTCGGCGCTGCAGCAGGTGCCAGCGATGCGAGCAGCTCCGCAGGGGTCTGGTAACCGCTGACGCTGCCGTCGGCACGCACGATGGTCGGCGTGTTGCGGATGCCCAGCCGCGCCGCCAGCGCCTTGCCCTCGTCATAGCCGGAATCGCACATCGGACCTTCGATGGGCTCGCCGCGGGTGGCGCGGGTGAAGGCGTCCTGGCGGTCGCCGGCGCAGAACAGCCGCGCGCCGGTTCGGTCGACCTCTGAGCCCTCGCCGGCCAGCGGCAGCAGCACGTAGTCCACGCTGATCCCCGCCTCGCGGTAGGCCTCGATATCGGTATGGAAGCGACGGCAGTAGCCGCAATCGAGGGCCGTGAACACCGTCACGCGATGCCGCGCCTCGTCCGCGGTGAAGGCGATGGTCTGCTCGGGGGGCAGCGCACTCAAGGCCTCGCGTCGGGTGTGCTGGCGGCGCCGCTCGCTGAGGTCGACGCGCTCAACGGTGTCGATCAGCGTGCCCTGCAGCAGGTGGCGGCCGTCGGCGCTGAGATAGAACAGCTGGCCCGCGGCCTCGATCTCGATCAGGCCCGGCATCGGCGCTTCGCGTACGGCTTCCAATTCGAGCTGCGGGGCGATGCGCGACAGCGCTTCGTCGACCACCGCACGGCGGGCGGCATCGCTGGATCCGCTGGCGTGGGAGAGGCTGCCCGCGGCCATCGCGAGGAGCGTCGTGAGGCGGAGGACAGCAGACCTGTCCAGGACTGTATTGCGCATGCCGTGTCTCCCCGATCGCCGGATTGGCCGGCCTGCGACCGCGGCGACGTTCGGCAAGTTCCGGTCGCTGCAGCGCGTCAGGGTGACGCCAGCAGGCCGGGGAACACCTTGACCACCCGCCCTGCGAGCGTCGACTGCTGGACGGGGCCGATGTGGCGGCTGTCCATGGAGTTGTTGCGGTTGTCGCCCATCATCCAGTACTCCCCGTCCTGCAGACGTAGATCCAGCGCCTGCGCTCGCGCCCTGCCATCGCTGTACTGCAGCCGATAGCGGTGCTCGCCCAGCTGCTCTACGGGATCACCCCCGCTGCCGGAACCAAGCGATCGGCCGTTGACGCTGAGCTCTGTGCCGCGGATGCGGATGCGATCGCCGGGCACGGCGATCACCCGCTTGAACCAGAGGCCCTGGCGCTCGGTCTGGAACAGCCAGATCTCGCCGGGTTGCGGCGCGTCCCGCGGCCAGTCGACGTCGGGCAGGGCCGCCGCCAGCCAGGCGCGCGTGCGCGGTCGGATGTCGGCGAACAGCAGGCTGCCCTCGGGCACAGCAGGGGCCATCGCCGAGGAGGGCACCTGGTGCCCTGCCGCAGCATCGACTGCAGGGCAAGCCATTGACGCTGTCGACCCCCGGACATCGCTGGGAGAGCATGACCTTCAAGCCTCGGCGAACAGTCGGCTGCGCGCGGACTCCAGCACCGCCTGCACGCCGGGGTGGCCGTCGCGACGCGAACCCGCCAGCGCGTAGAAGCGCTCGCGGATGTCGTCGGCGCGGCCCAGCTCGACCAGGTTCTGGCGCGTACACAGATCAGCGGCCACCACCGCCGGCACCACGAACACACCCGCACCGGCCGCGCCAAAGGCCTTCATCAGTGCGCTGTCCTCGAACTCGGCGACGATGCGCGGGCGCAGCTTGCGCTGGTCCAGCCAGCGCTGCACCGCAGCGCGTACGCGGCTGTCGGCGCCGGGCAGCAGAAAGGGTGCGCCCTGCAGGCTGCGCGGGAAGTCCTTGGCCAGCTGTCTCGCCAGTGAGGGCGCCGCCAGGAAGGCGGTACCGCATTCGCCCAGCAGGCTTGAATGCACCTTGACCTCGGCCTCGCCGGTGGGTGGACGATCGCTCAGCACCAGATCCAGTCGATGCAGGGCCAGCTCGGCGAGCAGCCGCGGCAGGCTGTCCTCGCGGCAGTGCAGGCGCGGCGCCGGATCCAGCGCCAGTGCAGGCGACAGCAGCTCGTAGGCCAGCGACTTCGGCACCACCTCGGCCACGCCCACGCGCAGCGGCCGCACGCGCGCCTTGCGCGCCTCGGACACGGCCTCCTGCAGCGCATCGCCAAGCTCGAAGATCTCATCCGCGTAGGCGCGCACCATGCGCCCGGTTTCGGTGAGCTCAAGCCGTCGGCCGACGCGCTGGAACAGGGCGGTGCCGAGGCTCAGTTCCAGCGCGGCGATCTGGCCGCTCAGGGTCTGCGGGGCGAGATCGAGCTGCTCGGCCGCAGCGCGCACGCTGCCGGCGCGGGCGACGGTCCAGAACTGCTGCAGCTGACGGTAGTTGAGGCGCTCCATGGGCTTCTGCTCATTCCTGACAATGGCAAAGACAATACCTGCTTTTTTCGAGGTGTTGGCGGCCGTATTCCTGAGCCGGGGCAGACAGCCCCCATCCGCCCCCCAGGAGGCCACCATGCAAATCGATACCCACACCCACGGCTTTGAACTGACCCAGGGCCTGAACGAGCACCTGCGTCGACGACTGCGCTTCGCACTCGGCCGCATCGGCGCCGGCGTGCAGCGCGTGGTGGTGCGCCTGTCGGACATCAACGCCGACCGCGGCGGCGTCGACAAGCGCTGCCGCCTGCAGCTGCAGCTGCCGGGCCGGCCCGACGTGGTGGTCGAGGACACCCGCAGCGACCTCTACGCGGCGATCGCCGCCGCCGTCGAACGCGCCGCGCGCGCGTTGGAGCGACGCAGCGGCCGGTTGCGCCAACTGATGCGCCGCGGCCGCAGCGAGCTGCCCGCGCGCTTCAGCCGCTGGCCCAGCGAGGGCAGTCGCTCATGAATGCGAACCTGTCGCTGCGGCGCTTGCCGCGCTGGGTCTGGGTGGTCGGCGGCCTGGCCCTGATCGGCCTGCCGCTGCTGGCGCTGGCGCTGGGCGCCGCCGCCCTGTTCGGGCTCTGGCAGTGGGGCTCGGCGGCGGTCGAGAGCGGCCGCACCGAACTGGCCGAGCGCGTGCCCGCGCTGGCCGCACCGCTGGAGTCACTGGGCGCGGCCTCGCTCGATGAGGCCACGCAGAAGGCCCGCGCGCTGACCGAAGAGGCCAAGGCACGCCTCGCCGAAGGCCAGGCGGCGCTGGCGGTCGATCCGGGGCAGGTCGTCGAAGCGCTGGCCCCCGAAGCCGCCGCGCGCGCCGCCGAGCTGCAGGCTCAGGCCGAGGCCTTGAAGGCGAACCTGCCGAATCTGTCGCAGCCTCTGGATGGGCTCGCCGCCGAAGCCAGCGAAGCCCTGCGCGCGCCCCTGCAGCAGGGCGGTGCGGCGCTGGCGGCTGCCACGGCGGCGCTGGCCGCGCTGCAGCTGCCGAGCAGCGACGTCGGCGGCAGCGACCCCGCCGACATCCCGCGCCTGCCTGGCTTCGTTCGCGTCGCCTTCGAGCAGGGCAAAGGCGAACCGCGCGTCGCCTACGCCGGCCCGGCGCCGCTGCGCGAAGTCGTCGACTTCTACCGCCGCGAGCTGGGCGAAGACGGCTGGCAGGTCGAGGCCCTGGAATCCAGCGTGGCCGCCGAGCGCCTGCGCTTCCAGCGCGAGGGCCGGATGCTGGAGCTGGTGGTCAGCGCGGATGGGCCGCGCCGCAGCCGCCTGCAGTGGCAGCCGGCGCAGGCATGACTTCCCGCCAGCGCATCGCGCGTCGAGCCGGCGCAGGCTACACACTCCGCCGTTGTCGAGGAGTGCCGCCATGCCGATCCGCCGTCGCGATGTGCTGAAACTGGGGGCGCTGGCCGGCGCTGCCGGCCTCGCCCCCGCCTTCAGCAGCGCCGCTGCACCTGAGGTCACCCGGGCCGCCAAACCGCTGAACATCCTGATTCTCGGCGGCACCGGCTTCACCGGCCCGCATCAGGTGCGCTATGCGCTGGCGCGCGGCCACCGCATCACCCTGTTCAATCGCGGGCGGCGTCCGCAGGACTGGCCGGCCGAGGTCGAGGAACTGACCGGCGACCGCGAGACCGGCGACGTCGAGTCGCTCAAGGGTCGACGCTGGGACGTCTGCATCGACAATCCGACCAGCGTGCCGCACTGGGTGCGCGATGTCGGCCAGGTGCTACAGGGACAGGTCGACCACTACCTGTTCATCTCGACGCTGTCGGTGTACAGCGACAGCGCCACGCCGGGCCAGGATGAAGACGCTCCGCGGGCGGCCTACACCGGCCCCGACATCCTGGCCGAGACCCGCGCCAGCCTGATCGCCAATATGGCCCTGTACGGGCCGATGAAGGCGGCCTGCGAGGACGAGGCGCTGAAGTGGTTCCCCGACATCACCACCCTGATCCGCCCCGGCCTGATCGTGGGTCCGGGTGACGAGACCGACCGTTTCAGCTATTGGCCGCTGCGCGTGCGCCGCGGCGGCGACATCCTCGCCCCGGGCGATGGCCGCGACCCGGTGCAGTTCATCGATGCGCGCGATCTCGCCGAGTGGACCATTCGCATGGCCGAGCAGCGCGCGTTCGGCGCCTTCAACGCCATGGGCCCCGCCTACACGATGGGCATGGACCAGCTGCTCTACGGCATCCAGGCGGTGACCGGCACATCAGCGAACTTCCACTGGGCACCCGCCGAGTTCCTGGCCGAACAGCAGGTCAGCCCCTGGGGCGACATGCCGGTGTGGGTGCCGGGGCAGGGCGAGAGCGCGGGCTTCTCGCGCCATCGCAATGATCGAGCGCTCGCCAAGGGCCTGAGTTTCCGGCCGCTGGCCGAGACCGTGGCGGCCACGCTCGCCTGGTTCGATGCCCAGCCCGAAGAGCGCCGCGCGACGCTGCGCGCCGGCATCAAGCCTGAGCGCGAGGCGGAAGTGCTGGCGGCGTGGAAGGGAAGGGTGCAGGCGGGTTGATCGCGCGCCCGCGGTGGGTCGAGCCCCCCCTTGGGCCTGTGGGCGATCGATGATCCCCCCGATCCTCCGGCGGGCATAGGGTGGGTCTCGACCCACCGCCCCTCGACCTGTGGCGCTCGCCGCCGCACACCGCAGCCCTCATGTGGATTTGCACCACCGCCATGCAGACCGGATCATCGCGCCCCCATCGACTGCGGGTCTCCCATGCGCCTTGACCGCCTGATCGCCAACCTCGGCTACGGCAGCCGCCGCGAAGTGCAGGCCTGGTGCCGCGAGGGCTACATCACCGATCGCGCCGGCACACCGCTGCGCCACGACGCCAGTGTCGAACCCGCGAACGTGCTGTTCGACGGCGAGGAACTCGACCCGGTCACGCCGCTCACCTTGATGCTGCACAAGCCTGCCGGCTACACCTGCTCGACCAAGGACACTGGCCGCCTCGTCTACGAGCTGCTGCCCGAGCGCTTCCGCTTTCGCGACCCGGTGCTGTCGACGGTCGGCCGACTCGATCGCGAGACCTCGGGTCTCTTGCTGTTCACCGACGACGGCAGCCTGCTGCATCGGATCATCTCGCCGAAGCAGCACGTCCCCAGGGTCTACGAGGCCGTGCTGGCAGATCCGCTGCGCGGCGACGAGTCCGAGGTGTTCGGCAGCGGAACGCTGCTGCTGGACGGCGAGGACACCCCGCTGAAACCCGCCGGCTTCGAGCGTCTGGGCGACAAGGCAGCGCGCCTGACCCTGCACGAAGGCCGCTATCACCAAGTGCGCCGCATGTTCGGCGCACTCGGCAACCGCGTGCTTGAACTGCACCGCAGCGCGGTCGGCGCCCTGACGCTCGAAGGGCTGCAGGAAGGGCAATGGCGACGGCTGGAGGATGCGGATTTGCAGCGGGTGTTCGGCGGCTGAGTGTCAACTCGAGTTCGCGACACGATCGCGGCGGCTTGGGCCGAGCGCGGCGCGGTCCAAGGCTGGGAAACCGAATCCCTAGCAAGCGTGCTGACGCGGAGTCGGGCCGCGCTGCGCGTGGCCCGACTTGCGAAGCCGGGGATTACAGCTTCTTGAGATCCGCCTGCGCGAGCTCGGCAATCTGCTTGTCACCGGCACTGGCGAGTTGCAGTGCGGCGCGGGCCTCGTCGGTGCGACCGAGCTTGACGAGGATCTGGCCACGCCGCCAATGCGCACCCTCGACGCTGAGGTCGCTGGGCTTGTCCTCGACGGCCAGGAACTGGTCGAAGTGCTGCAGGCCGGATTCGAGCTCCTCGCCGGTGACCGCGGCCAGTCGACCGAGCTGGTAGATCGCGTAGATGTCGTCCGCCTTCCGCTGCAGGGCCTGCTGCCACACGGCGCGCGCCTCGGCATTGCGCTGTTCGCGAAGATGCAGGTTGGCCAGGGCGGTGCGGGCGCGGATCGAGGCGGGGTCCGCCTCGACCGCCGCTTCGAAATGGCTGCGCGCGGCAGCGAAGTCCTGCTCGGACGCCGCCATCTGGCCGCGGGCGAGCTGGCCGTAGGACGGATGGATGGCATCGATCTCGGGCAGGGTGGCCTCGGCCTTGTCGCGGCCGCCGCCGGCCACGCCCGGTGCCTGCAGGTAGTAGCTCAGCAGATCGAAGCGGGCGTCGATGTTGGCCGGGTCGAGCTTGACCGCGGTTTCCCAGGCTTCGCGGCACTTGCCGGCCCAACTCAGCTTGGTGAACACGCTCGCCTCCAGCGCCTGGCGGCCATAGACGCGGCCCAGCCAGAGGAAGGACTGTGCATTCTGCGGTTCGCGTTCGGCCCAGGCTTCGGCGAGTTCGATGGCGCGATCGAGGTCGCCGCCGCTCATGACATCGCGCACCTCGATGGCGGCGGCCGGCAGCGGCGGCGTCTGCGCTTGCGCGGCGTTCGCTCCGAGGGCGAGAGCAAGGAACAGGGCCGAACGGGCAAACAGACGCGGCGACAGGGACATGCGGGCGCTCCGGTGGGTGAGCGCGGAGCATGCAGCGCTTCCGCTAAACCGTCCATGAGTTCAGCGGGTGACTGAAGTCATCCGCCGCGGTGGCTCGGAGTGCTCGCTGGCAGCTTGCACTGAGGGCATCCGTGCGAAGCGCGGCCGTCCGCAACACGTTCAGGGGAACAGGCGCTGCCGCAGGGCTGCCCCCTCTCCCCCGGCCCCTCTCCCACGAGGGGAGAGGGGAGCACCGCGTCGCGCTTCATGGGGTTGGCTTCGAATCCCCAATCCCCAATCCCGAATCCCCGCTCCTCACGCCGCCAGGCCATAGCTCCGCAGCAGGGCCTCGGGCTCGGGTTCACGGCCGCGGAAGGCGACGAAGCTCTCCAGCGCGGGGCGCGAGCCGCCGACGGCGAGGATCTCGCGGCGGAAGCGTTCACCCGCTGCCGCATCCAGAACGCCGGCGGCCTCGAAGGCACCGAAGGCGTCGGCAGAGAGCACCTCGGCCCACAGGTAGCTGTAGTAACCGGCCGCGTAGCCACCCGCGAAGATGTGGGTGAAGGTGTTGGGCATGCGCTGCCAGGCCGGCGGGCGGATCACTGAGACTTCAGCGCGCACGGCATCGAGCAGCGCCATCGCCTGCGCGCCCTGTGCGGGATCGAACTCCAGATGCAGGCGGAAATCGAACAAGGCGTATTCGAGCTGGCGCACCAGGAACAGGCCGGCATGGTAGTGGCGCGCGGACAGCAGCTTGTCGAACAGGGCCTGCGGCAGCTTCTCGCCGGTCTGGTAGTGACCGCCGAGCAGATCGATGCCGACGCGGGTCCAGCCGAAGTTCTCCATGAACTGGCTCGGCAGTTCGACCGCATCCCATTCCACGCCGCTGATGCCGCCCACGCCCGGCCAGGCGACCTCGGTCAGCATGTGGTGCAGGCCGTGGCCGAACTCGTGCAGCAGGGTGATGACGTCGTCGTGGGTCAAGAGCGCCGGCAGCTCGGGCGTCGGCGGCGGCACGTTGCAAACCAGGAAGGCAACCGGGATCTGCGGGTGCTTCAGCGCATCGATGCGCGCGCGGCAGACGTCCATCCAGGCGCCGCCGCGCTTGCCGCTGCGCGCGTACAGGTCGACATAGAAACCGGCGCGCAGGCGGCCGTCGGCGTCGAGCACGTCGAAGTAGCGCGCGTCCGCATGCCACAACGGCACATCATCGCGCGGCGCGAAGCGCAGGCCATACAGCTGAGCAGCCAGCGCGAACAGGCCGTCGATCACGCGGTCGACCGGGAAGTAGGGCTTCAGATCTTCGTCGCTGTAGTCGAAGCGCTGCTGGCGCAGCTTTTCGGCGGCGTAGCCGACATCCCAGACCTGAAGGGTCTCGATGCCCAGCTTGGTGCGCGCGAATTCCGACAGTTCCGCCAGCTCACGTTCGGCCACCGGCTTGGCCTTTGCCGCCAGCTCGCGCAGGAAGCGCAGCACGCGCTCGGGCTCGCCGGCCATCTTGTCGGCCAGCGAGACATGCGCGCTGGAAGCAAAACCCAGCAGCTGCGCGGCCTCATGGCGCAGGGCCAGGATCTCGCCGATGCGCGCGCTGTTGTCGTGCTCGCGATCATGCGGGCCCTGGTCGGAGGCGCGGGTCTGGTAGGCGTTGTAGACCGCCTCGCGCAGGGCGCGGTCGTCGGCGAAGTTCAGCACCGCCTGCACGGCTGGGCCCTTCAGCGTGGCGACGGCGCCCTCGACCGCATGTTCTGCGCCCATGGCCCGCAGCATCGACTGCGCGGACTCGGGAATGCCGGAGAGTTCGGCGTCAGTGAGCGGCTTGAACCAGGCGTCGGTGCTGTCGAGTACGGCTTCTTCAAACGCCGTGGAAAGCCGCGACAGCTCGCTCTGGATCGCCTTGAAGCGCGAGCGCGCCGGCTCTTCCAGCGCCACGCCTGAGAGCTCAAAGCCGCGCAGGCTGTCCTCGATGAGCGCGCGTTCGGGCCGTGGCAGGGTGTCGAACTCGGAAGACTGACGCAGCCGCCGCACCGCCTCGAACAGGCCGCGGTGCTGGCCGAGCGTCGCCGAGAAATCGGTGATGCGCGCTTCGGCCTCGGCATAGACCTCGCGCAGCTCGGCGGAATCGGCCACGCCGTGCAGATGGCCCACCGGTGCAAAGCTGTGGTCGAGTGCGGCCTGGGCGCGTTCCAGCGGCGCCATCAGGCTGTCGAAGCTGGGCTCGCCGGGCTGGGCAAGCACCTGCTCGACGCAGGCCTCGTAGCTGGCGATGCGCGCCTCGACGGCGGGCAGGACGTGGTCCGGCGCGATGGCAGGAAAATCAGGCAGGCCGTGCTCGGCGAGCAGAGGGTTGGAAGAGGTATTGGCGTTCATGGTTGGGGAGAGTGAGGGCGGCAGGCGCACAGCTCAAGCGCCACGCCGCCCGTGCAACCGCCTCGCGTGAGAGCCGCACCGCCCGAGGGGCGCCCGCGACGCCATGGGCCGCTGGGCACAAGAGCGTCCCTGGAGCCTGTGCGGCAGAAGCAACCCGGCTGCGAACGCGCCCTCGCGGAGTGGATGGCCACAGCGGGTGGAGACTTCTTTCGCCCGCGCTCAGCGGGATCGCGGGAGGCCCGCCGGCAGACGCGCGGCCACGGCCACCACCGAGCGCACCAGCAGCAGAAAGACCAGCGGCGAGGCGATCGCCACCAGCAGCACCAGCACGGGCTCGGCGCGGGTCAGCAGCATCAGTGCGCTGGTGAGCAGCGACCAGACCGCGAGCCGCTGGGGTGATTCGCGCAGGCTCTGCACCAGATGGGTGGTGGGCAGCAACAGCAGATAGCCCAGCGCGAACACGGACAGCACCACCTTGAAGGCGATGAGGTACCAGACGACCTCCAACGCGCGCTTCGGCAGCAGCGCGCGCGCGTCGCGATAGAACTGGGGATAGCTGCCGGACCGGAGCAGCCCGAAATGCGAAACGCCGACCCAGGCGAGCGCAACCCACCAGCTCGCCGCGGCCGGCCAGTGCTCCGGCAGCAGCGGCCCCAGCAGCAACGCGAACTGCAGCGCCAGGGGCAGCAGCAGCAGGTTCCAGCGGCCTCCAGGCCACCAGAGCAACTGCAGCACCGGCAGGCTCAGCGGCAGCAGCAACCAGGGCTGGGGCAGCAGGCCACCCCAGTAGACCGCCGCGGCGCACAGCACGAGCGCCGACAGCAGTCGCCAGTAGGGCAATCGGGGGCCTGCGGGAGCGAGGCGCCCCAGGCGGGCGTACAGCAGGTCCATGCCCTGCGCGAAGCCTTGCAGCAGCATGCCCAGGGGATAGGCGGCGAACAGAAACAGCAGGCCCAGCCCAAAACCCGCTTCCGTGGAGTCGGAGAACAGGACCGCGAGCCCACCCAAGACCACGGCGGCAAGCCCGAAGAGCAGGGCGTGGGCATTGGAGACCGCGTACTTCATCAGGGTGTGGGTCGGGTTGACCCGCGGCCGGCCCAGGGTCAGCTGCTCGAGCTCCTGGTTCAGCCTCAGCACCGCGCGTCCGGGCTCGCGAAGCAGGCGCCAGCGTGCTCGCCAATGCCGGCGCTGTTCGACCAGGCGCCGCAGCTCGCCGAACAGCACCCGCTCGGCCGCCGCCCGGGTGCCCGGCGTGCCGTCGAGGCCAAGTTCGGCCAGCTTCGCGCGCAGCGCTTCGCCAAGCTCCGGGCCGAGCTGTGCATCCACCCGGTAATCGCTGCGCCAGCCGAAGTGGCGCTGCAGAACCGCGGCCACTTCCTCCGGCACCGGGTTCTCG
>JBKCVA010000042.1:0-25068 GCA_046318115.1 Lysobacterales bacterium
TCCACAGCTCGCTGTCGTAGGCGCCGCCGGATTCGAAGTGGCCGACGATGGTCCAGCGCCCGCCCCGGAAGCGCAGCTCGCGGCCGACTTCCAGGCCGCTGAACTGCCTGGATGCGCCGATGCCGACGATGATCTCCTGCACTCCCGGACGGAACATGCGCCCCTGCAGCAGCCGGAACTTCGGCCGCAGCGCGAGGCCCACCGGCTCGATGCCGCGCAGGCTGACATTGGCTCCGGTGTCCTGTCCCGGGCGCGGCACCTCGGTGATCACAATGAGTTCGCCCGAAGCCAGCGGCAGCCCGTCGGGCCCGCGCGCGATCGCCGGGTCCTGCTTCACCAGGGTCATGCTGCCCACGGCAAGAAAGCTCGAGATCTCGCCCTGGCTGCCGCCGCGGCTCACCACCACCTGATCGGGCTCGCCGGTGCTGCCCAGCGTCTGGCCCAGCCCAGCCGACATCGACAGCAGGGCCACCAGCACGCCGACCACGCCGGCGATGCCGATCACGATCACCAGCGAAGGCGCCAGCCGCTCGGGGATCGAGCGCAGGTTCATCAGGGTGATCTCGCGGATCTGGGTCAAGCGGCTCATGCGCTCGCCTCCTCGCTGCGGCCGCCGAGCAGGCGGCGAAGTGCGCGCTCGAAGGCGGGGGGCTCGCCGCGGCCGGCGAGTGCGTCGACGAGCTTGAGTCGGCGCGCGGCCAGCGCCGGCGGCAGGCCCACGGCCAAAGTCAGCACCGCCACGCTGATGCCGGCGATCACCCACACCCGCAGATCGGTGCGCACGGGGAAGTCAGGCGGAAGAATGCCGGTGGCCGCACTCGCCACCGCCATGCCGAGCAGGGCGCCGACCAGACACAGGGCGAAGGCCTCGGCCAGCACCAGACCCATCACCTGGCGATCGGTGAAGCCCAGACACTTCAGCACGGCCAGCTCGGGAATGCGCTCGCGCACCGCTTGGCTCATGGCCACGCCGGTCAGGAACAGGATCGAGAAGAACACCGCGCCGGTGATCAGATTGACGATCAGACCGATGTCGCCGAGCTGGCGGATGAAGCCCAGCTGGAACTCGGATTCCTTCTGGGTCTTGGTTTCGTCCGAGGAGTTCTCGAACTTCGCGTCGATGACGCTGGCGATGCGCTCGGACGCCTCCGGGTCGGCGATGCGCACCACGAAGATGCCGGCGAGACCCTTGCCGCCTGAGCGCGCCTCGTCGAACTGCGCATAGTTCAGATACATCAGGTTCGCGCGCTGCGACCAGTCCTCGTTGATGCCGTCGAAGATGCCGACCACCCGCCACTCCCAGGTGCGGCTGCCGCCGGCCTGGGTCCAGATGAAGCTGTTAAGCGGCACGATGTCGCCGACCTTCCAGCCGTACTGCTCCGCCAGATTGCGGCCGACGATGGCGCCGTCATTGGTGCTGATGAAGCGCAGCCAGCTCTCGTTGTCCATCACCCACTCGGGGTAAGTGTCGCGCAGGCGCTGCGGGTTGACTGCGAACTGCGGAAAGAAGCCGCGTCCGTCCTGGTACTGGCCGCCGAAGAACTGCGAATGATTGACCGCGGCCACGCCGGGCACGGCCTCGATCTGCGGCAGCATGCGCATCGGCAGGGCCTGGGTGAAGCTGGTGCTGGCCTGGGTGATCAGGCGGCTCGCACCGAGGAAATCGGCCGCGCCCGAGAACAGCGAGTTCACCGCCTGCAGCAGGCCCAGCAGGCTGAAGGCCGCGATCAGCGAAGCCAGCGTCAGAAAGGTCCGCAGCTTCTTGCGGAACAGGCCGGCGTAGATCAGTCCGAGGTACTTCACGGCGGCAGTGTCCGAAGAGTGGGGGTGGGCTCAGGCGGCGCGATCAAGCCTGAGGCCGGCGGCGCGCGCCGCGAACCAGTCGCGGGCCAGCGCAGTTTGCGCCTCGGCCGTCGTCGCCGCGTTGACGAGCGCTCGGAAGCTGTCGCCGCCCTCGACGTCCTTGGCGTACCAGCCCAGATGCTTGCGCGCGATGCGCAGGCCCTGTTCCTCGCCGTAGAACGCATACAGCGCGTCGAGATGGCCGAGCAGGATGTCGCGCACCTCGCTAAGGTCCGGCTCGGGCAGGCGCTGGCCGGTGGCGAGGTAGTGCGCGACCTCGCGGAAGATCCACGGCCGGCCCTGCGCGGCGCGGCCGATCATCACCGCGTCCGCCCCGGTCTCGCGCAGCACGGCAGCGGCTTTCTCGGGACCGGTGATGTCGCCATTGGCCAGCACCGGGATGCGCAGCTGCGACTTGATCTCAGCGATCAGCGCGTACTCGGCCTCGCCCTGGTAGAGGTCCTCGCGGGTGCGGCCGTGCACGGCCAAGGCCTGGATGCCCGCGGCTTCCGCGATGCGCGCGATGGCGAGCCCGTTGCGGTGGGCGCGCGCCCAGCCGGTGCGGATTTTCAAGGTCACCGGCACCTCGACTGCACGCACCACCGCATCGAGGATGCGCCCGACCAGGGCTTCGTCGCGCATCAGCGCCGAGCCGGCCCAGGCGTTACAGACCTTCTTGGCCGGGCAGCCCATGTTGATGTCGATGATCTGCGCGCCCTGCTCGACGTTGTGGCGGGCGGCGTTCGCGAGCTGCTCCGGCTCGGTGCCGGCGATCTGCACCGAGATCGGATCGGGCTCGCCGGCATGATCCATGCGCAGCCGCGACTTGCGCGTCTGCCACAGCTTGGGATCGGAGTGGGTCATCTCCGAGACCGCGAGCCCCGCACCCAGGCGCTTGCACAGCACCCGGAAGGGCTTGTCGGTGACGCCGGCCATGGGCGCCAGCACCACGCGCGGTTCGATGGGGTAAGGGCCGATGCGCATGGCGCGCAGTGTATCGGGCGCCGCCGCTCCGCGATGTGCCTCCCCGCGCCCCGGGGAGGCAAAGGCTAGAATCCGCGCCTCGCCGAGCCTCTCGGCAGCCCCCACACGGAACGCCCCATGAGCAAGCTCTCGCACGCCCACCACGGCCTCGGCACGCGCGCCATCCATGCCGGCCAGTCGCCGGATCCGACCACCGGCGCGGTGATGACGCCGATCTATGCGACCTCGACCTACGTGCAGCGCAGCCCCGGCGACCATCAGGGCTTCGAGTACTCGCGCAGCCACAACCCCACGCGCTTCGCCTACGAAGACTGCGTCGCCGCACTCGAAGGTGGCCGCCGCGGCTATGCGTTCGCGTCCGGCCTGGCCGCGACCTCGACCGCGCTGGAGGTGCTGGACTCCGGCAGCCACGTGATCTGCATGGACGACGTCTACGGCGGTACCTACCGCCTGTTCGAGCGCGTGCGCCGGCGTTCGGCGGGGCTGGACTTCAGCTTCGTCGACCTCGACAACCTCGACGCCGTGGCGGCGGCCCTGCGCCCGAACACGAAGATGATCTGGTGCGAGACGCCGACCAACCCGATGTTGAAGCTGGTCGGTATCGCGAAGCTCGCCGCCTTTGCGCGCGATAAGGGCCTGATCCTCGCCGTTGACAACACCTTCTGCAGCCCGATCCTGCAGCGCCCGCTGGAGCTCGGCGCGCATCTGGTCATGCACTCGGCGACCAAGTATCTGAACGGCCACAGCGACATCGTCGGGGGCATGCTGGTGGTGGGTGACCACGCCGAGCTGGAAGAGAAGCTCACCTTCCTGCAGAACGCGGTCGGTGGCGTGCAGGGCCCGTTCGACAGCTTCCTCGCCCTGCGCGGCCTGAAGACTCTGCACCTGCGCATGCGCGCGCACTGCGAAAACGCGCTGTCCTTGGCGCAGTGGCTGCAAACGCATGCCAAAGTGCGCAAGGTCATCTATCCGGGGCTCGAATCGCACCCACAGCACGCGCTCGCCAAGCAGCAGATGCACGGCTTCGGCGGCATGATCAGCGTGGTGCTCGACACGGATCTGGCCGGCACGCGCCGGATGATGGAGCGCTGCCAGCTGTTCGCGCTGGCCGAGTCGCTGGGCGGCGTGGAGAGCCTGATCAACCACCCGGCGATCATGACCCACGCGTCGGTTCCGGCGGAGAACAGAGCCAAGCTCGGCATCCACGACAACCTGGTGCGCCTGAGCGTCGGCGTCGAAGATCTCGTCGACCTGCGCGCCGAGCTTGAGGACGCGCTGGACGCGATCTGAATCGGAGCCGGGATTGGGGATTTGGAAGTCGGGATTCGGGATTCGGGATTCGAAAGAGCGCGGCCCATAGGGTGGGTCTTGACCCACCGGAGCTGAACTCTCGCGGTGGCCCACAGGATCTTTCGCGGTGCTCCCCTCTCCCCTTGTGGGAGAGGGGCCGGGGGAGAGGGGTAGGGTGCTTGCGACGAGCGTTGCCCCCTCTCCCCAACCCGCCTTCGCTTCGCGTGGGCTCTAGAGAGCGACGGCTGCCACCGGCAGCCGACAAGCGCTCTCTTCCGCTTCCCACCAGGGGAGAAGGGCTCGCTTCGGTGGCTTGCGATGCTGCGGCCGATCCCAAATCCCAAATCCCAAATCCCGAACACCCAATCCCCAATCCCAACCAAAGTGTTGAGCCCCGCTTGAGACAAGCCACCCACGCTGACGCAATTGGATCAACGGCGGAGGCTCCAACATGTGGCGCAAGCGATGGGTGCGGTGGGCGATGGGTCTGGGGTCTTTGCCGTTGCTGCTGGTGTTCGGGCTGTGGGTCTGGTGGGCGGGCATCGATTTCAGTCACAGCATTGCCAACCCAGACGCGACGCGGGCCGATCTGCGCTGGCTGCCGGCCGAGGCGCCGCCCTCGCGCGGCCGCATCCTGGCGGTGCTGACCAGCGCCGAACGCACCCTGGGCGGCCCGGGTCGCGCGGGTTTCGAACTCACCGAACTGTCGCGGGCCTGGTGGGTGTTCGAGGCTGCAGGCTTCGAGGTCGAACTCGCCAGCCCCGAGGGCGGTGCGCCGCCCAAGGTCGTCGACACCGATGACGCGGTCGATGCCGACTACGCCTTTCTCAACGAGCCGCGCACGCGTCAGGCCATGGAGAGCACGCTGCGCCTCGATGCCGTCGATCCGGCGCGCTACGACGCCGTCTACGTGGTCGGCGGTAAGGGCGCGATGCTGGATCTGCACGGCAACGCAGCGCTGCAGCGCATCCTCGCCGAGGTCTACACCCGCGGCGGCGTGGTCAGCGCCGTCTGCCACGGCCCGGCCGCCCTGCTCGGCGTCGAGCTCGCGCCCGGGCAGACCCTGCTGCAGGGCCGTCGCGTCACCGGTTTCAGCAACGCCGAGGAGCTGTTCCTGATGGACGATCCTGTGCAGCGGCTGGGCTTTCTGCTGCAGGATGCGCTGGCCGATGAGGGCGAATTCAGCGAGGCGCCGATGTACCTCGAACATGTGGTGGTCGATGGCCGGGTACTCACGGGCCAGAACCCGTGGTCGACCTGGGCGCTGGCCGAAGCGACGGTACGCGCGCTGGGCGCGGAGCCCGTCGCCCGCCCGCGCAGCAGCGAGGAGCGTGCTGTCGATCTGCTGCATCGCCTGCACGCCGACGGCTACGACGCCGCGCGCGCCGCCAAGCCGGGGCTCGGGCCGGTCGACAACCGCCTGCTGCTGATGCACGGCCTGGTCGCTTCGATGCGCGGCGAGTACAAGCGCATGTTCGACCTGATGCGCCTGGCGCGTGTCTGAGTGCCCAACGGAGCGCCTGCGCGTGTCTGAGTGCCGGCCCGAGCGCCTGCGTGTGCTGCTGGTCGAGGATGACCTCGACATCGCGGCAGGCCTGGTCGACTACTTCGAAGCGCGCGGCATCGAGGCCGAGCACGCCTACAACGCGCGCGAGGCGCAGGCGCGGCTGCTGGAGGCGCGCTTCGACCTCTGGCTGTTCGACGTGCAGCTGCCCGGCGAGGACGGCTTCAGTCTCTGTCGGCGGTTGAAGGCGCTGCATCCCGACAGCGCGCCGGTGCTGTTCCTCACCGCGCGCGGCACGCTCGCCGATCGGCTGGCCGGTTTCGAGGCCGGCGCCGTCGACTACGTGATCAAGCCCTTCGAGCCGGCCGAGCTGGTCGCTCGCGTTCGAGCTCTGGCGAAACATGTACCTGCGCGTGCCGGCGGCTGGATCGTGGTCGACGATTGGCGGCTCGACCCGCAGCGCGGCCTGCTCGAGCGCGCCGGCACGCAGCTGCAGCTTTCGGCGTCTGCGGCCCGACTGCTGCGCTGCCTGCTGCAGGCCAGCCCAGGCTGCGTCAGCCGCGCTGAGCTGGGCGAAGCGCTGTGGGGCGAAGCCGGCGAGGACGACGACCTGCGCACCCATCTCTACGCGCTGCGCCGCAGCCTGCGCGAGGCCTTCGGTGAGGCCCCCATCCACAGTGAGCGCGGCCTCGGCGTGCGCTTTGGCGGCGCCGCATGAAGCCGCGGTCGCTGAAGCGCGTGCTGGGCGTGCAGTGGGCCCTGTTTGGCGGCGCTCTCCTGCTGGGCCTGTGCACCGTCGCGGCGCTGGCGCTGTACGTGCTGGAGGACAGCTTCATCGACGCCCGCCTGCTGGCGGCCGAGCGCGCGCTGGCGGGCGAGCGCGAGCCCCTGCCACAGGTGCAGCTGTGGCGGCTTGATGCGTTCCCGACAGCGAAGCGGGAACGCCTCGCCGCACTGAAGCCGGGTGCGCTGCGCGAGTTCCGCTTGGATCAGGATCGCTACGTGCATCTGCGTGCGCTGAGCGCCGACGCGCAGGGGCCGCGCTTCCTCGTGTTCAACGCGCAGGAGGAAATGCGCGTCAGCGAGGCACTCTGGCGGGCAGCGCCGGTGCTCGCCGTGCTGCTCGTGCTTCTCCTGCTGCATGCGGCCTGGCTTGCGCGGCGATTCGTTGGCCGCATCGAGGGCGCGGCCTCAGGCCTGCTGGACGCGCTGGAGCGCGAGCCCAGCGCTGCGTCACTGCGCAAGGCGGCGGATACCCAGCCCGTTGCCGAGTTCCAGCGCTTTGGCCATGCCCTGGCGGATGCGCTGGATGCGCGGCTTGCCGTGCTCAAGCGCGAGGAAGAGACGCTGCGCTTCCTCGCGCACGAGCTGCGCACGCCGCTGCAGAG
Source organism: Lysobacterales bacterium (assembly GCA_046318115.1). Lineage (GTDB taxonomy): Bacteria > Pseudomonadota > Gammaproteobacteria > Xanthomonadales > Xanthomonadaceae > Aquimonas. The sequence continues at coordinate 7,009 of JBKCVA010000042.1, forward strand.
CGCGCGGCTGGCGGTCGAGACCCTGGCGGGTCGAATCGACGGCGTCGCCGAAGCACGGCTGCGTCGAGCCTTGCAGCGGCTGGAGCGCGCCAGCGCGTCGGTGCTCTGGCTGGGCGAGTCGACGCCGGTCGCCGAGGCGCTCGAAGTGGCGCCGATTCTCTTGACGCTCGTCGATGAGTTCGGCCCACTCGCTGCAGGCCGGGGCCAGTGCATCGAGCTTGGCGGCGATGCGGATGTGCGTTGGGGCCTGCCGCCTGCGGGCATCGAGGCGGTGCTTGGAAATCTGCTGATCAACGCGATCCAGCACGGCGCGCCGGGCGCGATCGATATCACGATGGCGGCCGGGCGGATCGCGTTCCGCAACGCCACCCGCAAGGACGAAAGCCACTCGGGCTTCGGCCTGGGCCTTGAGCTTGCGCGTCGGCTGCTGGCGAAGATCGAGTGGACGCTGGAGGCGCGCTTCGATGACCAGAGCGCCGAATTGATTCTGCGTCCGCAGCCTACGCCCGCGAGCGAGGCCTTGGATCCTTCGAGCACGCCACGCGAAATCCGCGCCGGGGCTCTGCCTTGAGCTTCGCTTGAGGCGCGCAGCGCAGCCTTGACCTGCCGCGACTGGCGCGGCTTCCAGCTAAGGATGAGCCATGGACGATGTGCGCACCGGCGTTCTGCCCGGCCTCGACAGCGGCAGCGAATGGACCCGCTTTCTCGCCCGCACCCTGCGACACCCGCGCATCGTCGGCGCGGTTGCGCCTTCCAGCGCGACCTTGGCCCGCGCCATGCTGCGCGCCGCAGCGCCGCTGGAGGGCCCGGTGCTCGAGCTGGGCGCGGGCACCGGCGTGTTCTCGCGCGCGCTGCTGCAGGCGGGCGTACCGGTACAGGCCCTGCACATCGTCGAGCGCCTGCCGGAGTTCGCCGCCGAACTGCGCGCTCGGCTGCCGCAGGTCCGGGTGCTGGAAAGCGATGCCGCTGCACTGCTGCCGACTCAGTTCCCGGAGCCGCCTGCGCTGGTCGTATCCGGTCTGCCCCTGAGGGCGATGCACGAGACCCAGATCGAGGCCATCCTCAGCGCCGTGCTGGGCTGCTGCCGACCCGACCTGCGCTTCGTTCAGTTCAGCTACGGTCTGCGCTGTCCGGTGCCTGCGTCGATCCTTGCGCGCGTGGGGCTGCGCGCGGAGCGCCTGCGTTGGGTGCCGCTCAACCTGCCGCCGGCTTGGGTGTGGCGACTGCGGCCGGTGGATCACGCCCGCGACTGACAGACGCAGGCGTCAGCCCAACGCGTCCTGCAGCGTCAGCCACTCTTCTTCCAGCGCATCGCGCTCGCCGCGCAGCTTGCCCTGGCTCTGCACCAGCTTCTGGATCTCGCCCTTGTCGCCCGCGTAGAGGGCGGGATCGGCGAGGCGCGTGTCGATCTCGACCAGCTCACGACCGATCTTGTCGAGACGCGTCTCGATGGTCTTGATGCGGTTGCGCAGCGGCTTCTCGCGCTCGCGCTGCTCGGCGGCGCTGCGGCGGCGGTCGGCCTTCGACTCGCTCGACTCGACCTCGGTTTCGGTGGGTTTGGCCACGCCGGCGGTAATGGCCGAGGCGCCCTTGCGCAGCCAGGCCGCGTAGTCGTCGAGGTCACCCTCGAAGGGCTCGACCTGACCGTCGGACACACGCCACCAGCTGTCGCAGACGAGGCCCAGCAGATGTCGGTCGTGGCTGACCAGCAGGATCGCGCCCGGGAACTCGGCCAGCGCATCGGCCAGGGCCTCGCGCATGTCGAGGTCGAGGTGGTTGGTGGGCTCGTCGAGCAGCAGCAGATTGGGCTTGCGCCAGGCGATCAGGGCCAGCGCCAGCCGCGCGCGTTCGCCGCCGGAGAAGCCGTCCACCGGCTCGAACACTCGGTCGCCGGCGAAGTTCCAGCCGCCGAGATAGGCGCGCAGCTGGGCCTCGCCCACGCCCGGCGCTATCTCGGCCAAGTGCTGCAGCGGGCTGTGGCCTTCGGTGAGCTGCTCGACCGTGTGCTGGCTGAAGTAGCCGATGTTGAGTTCGAGATGGGCGATCCGCTCGCCCTGCAGCGGCGCGATCTCGGCGGCGAGGTTCTTCACCAGGGTCGACTTGCCGGCGCCATTGCGGCCGAGCAGGCCGATGCGGTCGCCCGGCTCCAGGCTGAATTTCACGTCGCGCAGGATGGTGGCCTCGCCGTAGCCGGCATCGACCTGGTCGAGGCGCAGCAGGGGCGTGGGCAGCTTGGCCGGCTCGGCGAAGCTGAACTCGAAGCCGCGCTCGGCGCGCACGGCCTCGGTGCCGGCCAGCTTCTCCAGCCGCTTGACCCGCGACTGCGCCTGCTTGGCCTTGCTGGCTTTGGCCTTGAAGCGGTCGATGAAGGCCTTGAGCTTGGCCCGTTCGGCCTGCTCGCGCTCGAAGGCGATCTGCTGCTGGCGCAGCTGCTCGGCGCGCTGGCGCTCGAAGCTGGTGTAGTCGCCGCTGTACAGGCGGCCGCTGCCGCCGTGCAGGTGCAAGGTGTGCGTGGCGATGCCGTCGAGGAACTCGCGGTCGTGCGAGATCACCAGCACGGTACCGGCGAAGCGCTTCAGCCATTCCTCCAGCCACAGCACGGCGTCGAGGTCGAGGTGGTTGGTGGGCTCGTCGAGCAGCAGCAGGTCAGCCGGCGTCATCAGCGTGCGCGCCAGATTCAGGCGCACCCGCCAGCCGCCGGAAAAGCTCGACACGGCGCGCTCGTGGGTGTCGGCCGGAAAGCCGAGGCCGTGCAGCAGTCGACCGGCGCGGGCGCGGGCGTCGTAACCGCCGAGTTCCTCGATGGTCTGATGCGCGGTCGCGGCGGCTTCGTGGTCGCCGCGCGCTTCGGCTTCGCTGGCGGCGCGCAGGGCCTCGGCGACGGGCTTGTCGCCGCCCAGCACGAAGTCGAGGGCGGGGTCGGGCAGGGAGGGAGTCTCCTGCGCCACCGCCGCCATCCGCAGACCGCCGGGCAGATCGATGTCGCCGAGGTCGGGCTCCAGTTCGCCCTGGATGGCAGCGAAGAGGGTGGATTTGCCGCAGCCGTTGCGGCCGATCACGCCAACCCGCCAGCCGGCGTGCAGGGCGGCATCGAGGCCGGAGATCAACAGACGCTCGCCGCGGCGCAGGGCGAGATTGCGGAAGGCGATCATGGGCTGCAGCGGCTCGCGCGATCGACAGGCCAGAAAGAACAAAGGCCGGAACTCGCGTTCCGGCCTTTGTGAATGGTGGCTCCCGAGGCCCGACTCGAACGGGCGACCCTCTGATTAACAGTCAGATGCTCTAACCGGCTGAGCTACTCGGGAACAGAGCCGCGCATTGTAGTCAGTCCGAGGCCGCGGTCAAGCCCTGTCTTGCGCGCGCCGCCCTCAGCCGCAGCCGCCGCCGATCGACTCCGCGCTGGCCTGGCGCAGGCGGCCGGTGTTGTTGAGCACCAATGCGCCGAGCAGGCGGCCGTCCTCGCTGCAGATGCGCAGGCTCAGGTTGCTGGCGCCGCTGCCGCCGTTGGGACGGAACATCGCCAACGGCCGCTGCGCACTGCTGCGGATGCGCAGCGTGGGTGACGGGTCGAGGTGCATGCGTTCGACGCTCTCGTCGGCGTCACGCCGGCCATTGCGATTGACATCGACGAAGACCAGCCAACCCTGGTCCCAGACGCCGCCGTTGCGGCAGCTGAGGCCGTCAGCGCTGGGGCAGATCGCCGCCGGCAGCCCCCGCGTTACGGCCAGGGTGCGGGCCTGGTGGAAACCGCTCATCAGGCCGTGCTGGGTGGTTACGAAGCGCTGCCGCTCGTGCATCTGCTGGAAGCTGGGCAGCGCGATGCCAACCAGCACTCCAGCCACCGCCAGCGTCATGAAGAGCTCGATCAGGCTGAAGCCCCCGATCGAGCGATACGCGAAGCCGATACGCATAAGAGTGTCCCCCAAACCGTCGGCGGCGAAAGGGCCGCGCTCGACGTGGGGACAGTCTCGGCAGGGGGGCGCTTCGGTGGAGTCGGAGGCCGCTCTGGCGGGGGGTAGGAGATCTGCGCACGCGGGCTGCGTCGGGCTCGCAGGCCCCGTGCCTCCCGCGCGGCTCACGCTGTTGTCAGTACCGTGTCAGCATCCGGAGCCCAGACTGGCGCGGGTCGCCTGCTGCGTCGAGCCTTGGCCGATTCCCGATTCCCGATTCCCGATTCCCGATTCCCGATCCAGCCCGAGACCCATGAACCGTCCGGAAGCCGCCAACATCCCCTTCGAGCTCGTCTCGCCCTACCAGCCCTCGGGCGACCAGCCGCTGGCGATTGCCCGCTTGGTCGAAGGCTTCGAGGACGGGCTGGCGCACCAGACCCTGCTGGGCGTGACCGGCTCGGGCAAGACCTACACCATCGCCAACGTCGTCGCGCAGATCCAGAAGCCCACCCTGGTGCTGGCGCCGAACAAGACCCTGGCGGCCCAGCTCTACGGCGAGTTCAAGCAGTTCTTCCCGAACAACGCGGTCGAGTACTTCGTCAGCTACTACGACTACTACCAGCCCGAGGCCTATGTCGTTTCCAGCGACACCTTCATCGAGAAGGACAGCTCGATCAACGAGCACATCGAGCAGATGCGCCTGTCGGCGACCAAGGCCCTGCTCGAACGCCGCGATGCGCTGATCGTGGCCTCGGTGTCGGCGATCTACGGCCTGGGCGACCCCAACGAGTACTTCCAGATGGTGCTGCACATGGTGCGCGGCGAGCGCATCGACCAGCGCGAGCTGATCCGCCGCCTGACCGAGCTGCAGTACACCCGCAACGAGTTCGACCTGCGCCGCGGCACCTACCGCGTGCGCGGCGAGGTGATCGACGTGCATCCGGCCGAAAGCGACAGCGAGGCCGTGCGCATCGAGCTGTTCGACGGCGAGATCGAGCAGATCGCGCTGTTCGACCCGCTGACCGGCGAGGTCCAGCGGCGCATCCCGCGTTACACCATCTATCCCAAGACCCACTACGTCACCACCCGGCGCACCGTGCTGGAGGCGATGGAGGCGATCAAGGTCGAGCTGGCCGACCGGCTGGAGTGGTTCTACGCCAACAACAAGCTGCTGGAGGCGCAGCGCCTGCAGCAGCGCACCACCTTCGACCTCGAGATGATGGGTGAGATCGGCTATTGCCAGGGCATCGAGAACTACTCGCGGCATCTGACCGGGCGCATGCCCGGCGAGGCACCGCCCTGCCTGTTCGACTACCTGCCGCCGGATGCGCTGCTGGTGGTCGACGAATCGCATGTCACCGTTCCGCAGATCGGCGGCATGTACAAGGGCGATCGCGCGCGCAAGGAAACCCTGGTCGAGTACGGCTTCCGCCTGCCCAGCGCGCTGGACAACCGGCCGCTGAAGTTCGAGGAGTGGGAACGGCGCGCGCCGCGCAGCATCTTCGTGTCGGCCACGCCAGCCAAGTACGAGCTGGAGAAATCGCACGGCAACATCGTCGAGCTGGTGGTGCGGCCGACCGGCCTCGTCGACCCCGAGGTCGAAGTGCGGCCGGTGCGCACCCAGGTCGACGACCTGCTCTCCGAGATCCACGAGCGCGTCGGCTGGGGCGACCGCGTGCTCGTCACCACGCTGACCAAGCGCATGGCCGAGAACCTCACCGAATACCTCGGCGAGCACGGGGTCAAGGTGCGCTACCTGCACGCCGACGTCGACACCGTCGAACGCATGGAGATCATCCGGGACCTTCGGCTCGGCGTGTTCGACGTGCTGGTCGGCATCAACCTGCTGCGCGAAGGCCTGGACATGCCCGAGGTCTCGCTGGTGGCCATCCTCGATGCCGACAAGGAGGGCTATCTGCGCTCGGCGCCGTCACTGATCCAGACGATTGGCCGCGCCGCTCGCAACGTGCGCGGCAAGGCCATCCTCTACGCCGACCGCATCACCGGCTCGATGCAGACCGCGATGGGCGAGACCGCGCGCCGCCGCGACAAGCAGATCGCCTACAACGCCGAGCATGGCATCACGCCCAAGACCATCGTCTCGCGCATCAACGATGTGATGGAAGGCGCGCGCAGCGAGCCGGCGGAAGCCAAGAAGGGCCGTGGCCGCACCAGCGCCAGCGAGCGCCGCGTGGCCGAGCCGCGCGACGACTACCGGCAGATGAACCCCGACCAGCTCGGCGCCGTACTGAAGAAGCTCGAAGCGCAGATGTATAAGCACGCCAAAGACCTGGAGTTCGAAGAGGCCGGCAAGATCCGCGACGAGATCCGCCGCATCAAATCCGAAGGGCTGGTGGGGTGAGACGGCGCGTTTGCGCGGCATGCCGCGCGCGCCGCCGAACGCCCGAGCGCTGTGCGCGAGGGCCGGGGCCGAAGGCAGGCGGCGCGCTTGCGCGGCCTGCCGCGCGCGCCGTCGAACGCCCGAGCGCTATGCGCGAGGGCCGGGGTCGGAGGCGGTCGCTGCGCCGCCGCAACCGCGCGCTGACCGGCAGCGGCCATTCGTCCGAGAATTGCATAGGGTGGGTCTTGACCCACCGGCGTCACGCCCGGGTCTGGCGACGCCGATGGGAGTCCTTGGCCGCGAGATGCGACGTCCACCTCGGGGGGCGCCGGGCGATGCGGTTGTCGCCGCGCATCGGCATGCCTTGCGAAGGCGCGGCGAGTCACATGCGGGCCGCAGCCGCCACTCACGCGCTGTGCATCGGGTGGCTCTTGGCCCACCGGCGTCACGTCCGGGTCTGGCGACGCCGATCGAAGTCCTTGGCCGCGAGTTGCGACGTCCACCTCGGGGGGGCGCCGGGCGATGCGGTTGCCGCCGCGCATCGGCATGCCTTGCGAAGGCGGGGCGTGCGGCGTGTCTACAGCTGCGGTGGGTCAAGACCCACCCTATGGAGCCTCGTGGCTTCCCGCGCACGCGCCCCGCTACGCGTGGAACCCGTCGATCTCTACCGCCAGCTCGCGGCGGCAGATGTCGCCCTCAAGGATGAGGCGCGGCACGTCGGCGTGCAGCAGGCGCGCCAGCGCGGCCTGCAGCTCCGGCAGCGCACTGGCGTCGCGCAGATAGATCTTCAGCAGGCTGTGCGCGCCGAACGCAGGCGCGATCCGCGCATCGGCGGCGCGCGCCGCACCCAGCAGGCTGTCGAAGTTGTCGAAGGTCTCGCGCAGCTGGGCCACCACCGAGTCGTGGTGCAGGCTGGTGTGGCCGACGACGGCGGCGGTGCCGGACAGCAGCAGGGGCAAGGCATCGGCGGCGTCCGCGCGCATCGCGCGGGCAAAGCTCGGCGCACGCGGCCCGTAGCTGCGCGGATAGCGGTAGGCCGGCACCTGGCGCGGGTTCTCCACCGCCGAGCCCGGGCGCGTGGATCTCAGCCAGTAGACCTGCAGCAGGCGCGTGCCTTCGCGGTGGCCGATCGCGGTGGCCGCCGGCAGCGCGGCGTCGGGGATGTCCAGCGCCTCGGCGCGACCGACGCAGAACTGCCGGTAGCGCTCGGCGTCACCTTCGCCTTCGACGATGGCGTCGAGGTAGTTCCACAGGCGCAGCAGATGCGGGTGCGCGGCGCTGTGGCGATGCCCTGCGAGCAGTCGATACGCCTGTTCGGCAGTGGCGGCCGGGCCGGCCCCGTCCTCGTTGAGCTGCAGCGTGCCGAAGCACAGCGAGGCGCATCTGCCGCCGCCGATGTGCCCCTCCCGCCAAGGCTCCACCGCTTCGCTGCAGGTCCAGACCTCATAGGTATCAATGCCTTCCGGCTCCAGCGGCTGCAGCGGCACGCGCAGGTAGCGCGGATCCTCGATCTGGACGGGTGCTGCGGCCCCGAAGCCGAACACCGCCAGCGTGCGCGGCCCGAGAAGGCTGCGCGGATCGCGCGAGCGCACGTAGCTTGGCGTCAGCGCGAAGGCCGGCCGTTCCAGTCGCGGCTGCGCGCTCATGCGGCCTCCGTTCGCGCGGATCCGGGCAGCGCCGGAGTACGCCGTTCGCCACGCAGCTTCTGCAGCAGGGCGGTGCAGGCGTAGATGACACGGAACGCGCGCAGGCGCTTCAGCACGGCGCGGTCGTCGAACACGTTGCCGGCCAGCATGGCGATCACCGCCTGCTCGATCTGCCAGGCATTGCGCGGGTGCTGGAACAGCTCGCGCATCACCGGCGTGGTGAAGCGCTCGATGAACCAGCTGAACACACTGATGCCGGCGTCGATACGCTGGCGGTAAGCCTTCTGCAGCGCCGCCTCGCGGGCCGGTTCGCGCAGCACGGCGTCGACCAGCGCGGCCGCGCGCTCGGCGCCGTGCATGGCGAGGAACACGCCGGAGGAGAAGATCGGATCGACGAAGGCATAGGCATCGCCAGCCATGACCCAGCCCGGCCCGGCGATGCGCCCGCAGGCGTAGCTGTAGTTGCCGGTGGCCTCGGGTTCGGAGATGCGCTCGGCGCCCTGCATGCGGCGCGCGGCGTCGGGGTGCTTCAGGATCGTGTCCAGCAGGAACTGGTCCAGCGGGCCGCGCCGGGTCTTGAGGTACTCGGGCGAGCAGACCGCGCCGATGCTCATCACGTCCTCGGGCAGCGGGATCATCCACATCCAGCCGCTCGGCAGGCGATAGATCGTGATGTTGCCGGCGGCCGCGCCCGGCTGCCGGGCCACGCCGCGGTAGTGCGCGTACACCGCCGCCGAGCGGTGCCGCGGGTTCGCCCGCTTCAGATCGAACTGCCTGCCGAGCAGGGTGTCGCGACCCGAGGCATCGACCACGTAGCGCGCTTCCACGCCGCGCTCGCTGCCGTCGAGACGCAGGCGCAGGCGCGAACGACCGTCGGCAAGCCGCTCGATGCCCAGCACCTCGACGCCCTCGCGCGCCTCGGCGCCGGCTGCCGCCGCGTTGGCGAACAGCAGCTGGTCGAACTGGTCGCGACGGACCTGGAAGGCGTGGTCGGGGACATCGCCGAGCGCACGATGGAAGTCGAAGGTGCTGTAGCCGCCGATATCGGCCGGAAAATCCGCGGCCGGCTTGCGCACGCCGATCGCCTCGACCTCGGCCAGCACGCCCAGACGTTCGAGGATCGGCAGGTTCATCGGCAGCAGGCTTTCACCGATGTGGAAGCGCGGGTGATGGGCTTTCTCGAACAGGCCCACGCGCCAGCCGGCCCGCGCCAGCAGGGTGGCCGCGGTGCTGCCCGCGGGGCCACCGCCGATCACTGCGACGTCGAGGTGTTCAGGGAGGTCGCGTGCGGCGCTGGAACTCATGCGGACATCGGGGCGTGAAAGGGCGCCAGCAGGGCGGGCGAAAGTGGCGTGAATGATACACTCCCCGCCCGCCCGAGGCCGGCTGCGACGTGCTGCCCCTCGATTACGTAAAGACGGGCACGCACAGCGCAGGCCCTGAGGATGCATGCCCCATGTCGAACCAGTCGCCCGCCGAGCGCGAGCTCGCCGAACTCCTGATCGAAGCCTTGAACCTCGAAGACGTCGAGGCCGCCTCGATCGATCCCGCCGCGCCGCTGTTCGGCGACGGCCTTGGCCTCGACTCCATCGACGCGCTGGAGCTGGCGCTGGCGATCTCGAAGAAGTACGGCTTTCAGCTGCGCTCGGACAACGCCGACAACCGCCGCATCTTCGGCTCGCTGGGCGCGCTGTCGGCCCACGTGCAAGAGCACCGCACGGTGTGAGCCGGCTGCTGCCGATCGCGCTCGCGCTGGCGTTTCCCGTGCTGGCGCATGCCTCGGCGGTGACCGCCTCGCTGCAACTCGCCACGGCGGCCGTCGCCTGCCTGCTGATCCTCGTCTCCCTGCCGCTGCGAGCGAAGCCCGCGCTGGCGCTCGCCCTCTTTGCGGCGGGCGCGGCCGTGCTTGCGCTGCTGTACGCAACTGGGCATGCACACCTGCCGCTGATGCTGCCGCCGGTGCTGTTCAACCTCGCCATCGGCCTGTACTTCGCGCGCAGCCTTGCCCCGGGCCGCATGCCGCTGATCGAGCGCATCGTGCGGGCTCTGAATGATGGCCAGGTGCACGATCCCGCCGTGCCGGCCTACGCGCGCGCGTGGACGCGGGCCTGGGCCTGGATCCTGCTGGGCCTGGCCGCGGTGAACGCGGTGCTGGGCCTGCTCGCCGAGCCCAAGGGCCTGCTGCTCAGCCTCGGTGTCGCTCCGCCGCTGACCGTGCCCTTGGCGCTGTGGTCGCTGTTCGCCAACCTGCTCAACTACCTGATCGTGGCCGTGGTCTTCGTCGGCGAATACGTCTACCGCAGCCGTCGCTTTCCGCACAGCGACTACGGCGGTTTCGTCGGCTTCATGAAGCGCGTGGGCCGGCTCGGTCCGGCCTTTTGGCGCGGCAGCGATGCCGCTGCAGGCTCGAACCGATGAGTGGCTTCCGCATCGCTGCAGAGCACCCCTGTCTGCCCGGCCACTTCCCCGGTCAGCCGGTAGTGCCGGGCGTGGTCGTGCTCGATGAAGTGCTGGCGCTGACACGGGCGCAGTTCGGCACGCGCGCGCTGCTGCGGCTGCCGCAGGTGAAGTTCGCAGCGCCCCTGCTGCCCGAGCAGGACGCGACGGTCGAGTTCGAGCCGCGCGGCGAGCGTCTGCGCTTCCGCGTGCTGCGCGGCGAGGATGTCATCGCCAGCGGCGAGCTGGTGTTCGCGGATCCCGTGTCCGCCGATCCGCCATGAGCCGCACCGGCGAGGCCGAGTGGCAGCAGCGCCCCGAGGGCGGCGGGCGCTTCGCGATCTGGCTGATCCGCAGCATCGCCCGCTACGGCGGGCGCTGGCTGTCGCGGCCGCTGCTGATTCCGATCACCCTGTACTTCCTGATCGTGCGCGGGCCGGAGCGGCGTGCGTCCCGAGCCTATCTGCAGCGCGTGCTGGGCCGACCGGCCACGCTGTGGGACTGCGCTCGCCACGTGCATGCGTTCGCGTCGACCATCCTCGATCGGGTGTTCATGCTCTCGGGTCAGTTCCGCCGCTTCGATCTGGAGATCACCGGTCTCAAGGAGCTGCACGACCAGATCGATCTCGGCCGCGGCGTCCTGCTGTTCGGCTCGCACCACGGCAGCTTCGAGGCGCTGCGCGTGCTCTCGCGCGAGCGGCCCGACGTGACCGTGCGGGTGGTGATGGACCGCGGCCAGAACGCCACCGTCACCCAGCTGCTGGAGGCGCTCTGCCCCGACATCGCCGAGACCGTGATCGACGCCGCCCAGGACGGTACGGCGATCACCCTGGCGATCCGCGATGCCACCGAGCAGGGCGCCCTGGTCAGCCTGCTGGTCGATCGCGCCCGAGGCACCGAGCCGGTGCAGTGGATCGATTTTCTCGGCAGCCCGGCGCCATTTCCCAGCGCGCATTTCTTGATCGCCGCGGCACTCAAGGTGCCGGTGCTGATCTGCTTCGGCCTCTACCTCGGCGGGCGCCGCTATGCGCTGCACTTCGAGCTGTTCGACCCCGGCATCGAGCTGCCGCGGCGCGAGCGCGCGCAGAAGCTGCACGCCCTGCAGGCGCGCTACGTGCGCCGGCTCGAACACTTCGTGCGGCTGGCACCCTACAACTGGTTCAACTTCTACGACTTCTGGAGAAGCGATGACCCCGCGCATCCGCATCGCCGCGACCCTGCTGCTGGCCAGCCTGACGGCGACCGCTGAGGTTCCGGAGATCGACGCCCTGCTGGCGGGCTTCGCCCAGCCGGCGCCGGCGCGTACCGCCTATTTCGAGCGCCGCGATTCGCCCCTGCTGATGCAGCCCCTGCTGTTCGGCGGCGAGCTGTCGCAGCCGGCCGCCGATGAGCTGGTCAAGACCGTCGAAGGCGAGCAGCCCGAGCGCCTGCGCATCGCCGGCGAGCGCGTCGAGGTGCAGCGCGAAGGGCAGGGCACGCGCCGGTTCTCGCTGAAGCGCGCGCCCGAGCTGGGCGCGCTCGCGGCCAGCCTGCGCGCGCTGCTGGGTGGCGACCGCGGCCTGCTGGAGCGGCACTTCGCGATCGAACTCACGCCGTCCGGCGCGGGCTGGACGCTCGACCTCACGCCGACCGACGCCCGCGTCGCCCGCAAGGTGCGCGGCATGCGTCTGCACGGTGTGGACGGCGAGTGGCGCTGCTTCGATCTCGCGCTGGCCGAAGACGAGCGCAGCCGCATGTGGCTGGGTCCGTGGGCCGAGTCGGCACGTGCCGCCGCCGATGAAGCCACGCGCGACGCGCTCTGCGGTACGGCCGCCGAATGAGCGCACCCAGCGTCAGCACGCGCCTGCTGCGCGTGGGCCTCTGGCTGGGCGCGCTGGCCCTGATCGCCGTGCTCGCGCTCGGCGAACTGAAGCTGAGCGGAGACCTGCGTCTGTTCATGCCGGCCGCGCGCACCGCCGATCAGCGGCTTCTGCTGGAACAGCTGGGCGAAGGCCCGGGTGCGCGTCTGCTGCTGGTGGCGCTGTCGGGAGCAGAGCCCGAGGTTCTCGTCGAACGCTCGCGTGCGCTGCGCGAGCAGCTCGAAGACAGCGCCGAATTCGTCTGGGTCGGCAACGGTGAGGAGGGGCTCGATTCGATTCCCGAGACCCTGGCCGACTACCGCTACCTGCTCTCGCCCGCCGTGCAGCCCGGCGCGTTCGAGGCGTCTGTACTGGCGGAGGCCCTGAAGCAACGCCAGCAGGATCTGGCCTCGCCTGCCGCAGCCCTGATCGCGCCCCTGCTGCGTGTTGATCCCACGCTCGAAACCCTGCGCGTGCTCGAAGCCTGGACGCCAGCGATCGAGCCCGAGCGCCGGGACGGCGTGTGGTTCGGCGACGCCCGCGGTGAGGCCCTGCTGCTGGCTGAAACCGCCTCGCCGGGCTTCGACCCCGATGGCCAGACCCGCGCGCTCGCCGCCCTGCGCGCCGCGCATGCGCAGGTGCTGGCCGATGAGGGAGAGGCTGCGACCGGCGCGCTCGAAGTGAGCGGCCCCGGCGCGTTCGCTGAGAAAATCGCGGCACAGACCCGCGGCGAGGCCAGCCTGCTTGGATCCATCGGCACGGCCGCTCTGCTGCTGCTGATGGCCCTGTCCTATCGCAGCCTGAGCCTGCCCCTGCTCGGCGCGCTGCCCTTGGCGACTGGCGCAGTGCTCGGGCTCTCGGCCACGGCCTGGCTGTTCGGTGAAGTCCATGGCATCACACTCGCTTTTGGTCTGACCCTGCTCGGCGTGGCCCAGGACTATCCGGTCCATCTCTTCAGCCACCGGCGCATCGGTGCATCCGCCTCGTACAGCGCGCGCGCGATCTGGCCGACGCTGGCGACGGGTGCGTTCTCCAGCGCGCTGGCCTATCTGGTGTTCTTCTTCGCCGGCGTCGACGGCCTGCGCCAGCTGGCCGTGCTGACCGTGGTTGGCCTGACCAGCGCGGCGCTGGCGACGCGCTTCCTGCTGCCCGGCGTGCTGGGCGAGTTGCGCCGCGAAGTCGGCGAGGGGCGGCTGGTGCACGCGCTGCAGCGGATGCTGGCCCATGTGCATCGCATGCGCTGGCTGGCCCTGTTGATCGCGGCAATGGCAGGGCTCGCCCTGCTGCGCCCCGGCCCCTGGTGGCAGGACAGCCTGGCCGCGCTGACGCCGGTGCCCACCGAACTGTTGCTGCGCGATCGCGAACTGCGGCAGGCCCTGAACGCGCCCGACGTGCGCTGGCTGCTGGCCCTGCGTGCGGACAGCGAAGAGGCTGCGCTCACCCGCAGCGCCGAGCTGATGCCCGGCTTGCGGGGTCTGGTCGAGGACGGCGCGCTCGGCCACTTCGAGCTGGCCGCGCGCTATCTGCCGCCGGCCGCGGTGCAGCGCGCGCGTCAGTCGGCGCTGCCAGATCCTGCCGCGCTGGGCGCGGCGCTGACGGAAGCGCAGCAGGGTCTGGCCTTCCGGCCCGATGCCTTCGATGGCTTCGTGGCCGCGATCGAGCGTGCGCGCGGCCTGCCGCCGCTGACGTCCGAAGCTCTGATCGGCACGCCGCTGGAGCTTCGCCTCGCCGGCCTGCTGATCCGCGATGGTGCGGAGACGGTGGCGCTGGTGCAGCTCTCCGACCTGCGCGATGTCGAGGCCCTGCGCGCCTTCGCCGCCGCCCATGCCGATCTTGACCTGATCGACCTGAAGGCCACGGCGGATTCGCTGGCGGCGAGCTGGCGCGCGCAGGTGCTGCTGGCGATGGCGGTCGGCGCCGTGTTGCTCGCGGCGCTGGTCTTCATTGCGCTGCGATCGCTCAGGCGCGGTACTCGCGTGCTGCTGCCGGTGGTGCTGTCCAGTGTCGCGGTGTTGGCCCTGCTGCACGGGTTTGGCGTGGGGCTCACCCTGTTCCATCTGATCGCGCTGGTCCTCGGCGCCGGGTTGGGCCTCGACTACGCCCTGTTCTTCGAGCGCAGCGCTGGTGCTGCAGATGCCGAAGCCGCGGCCGAGCAGCGGCGTACCCTGCATGCGCTGCTGGTCTGCGTGGCCTCGACTGCGCTGGTCTTCGGCCTGCTGTCGTTCTCCAGCATTCCGGTGCTGAAGGCGCTCGGCGGCACGGTGGCGCTGGGCGTTGCCGTTCACTTCGTCCTGGCCCTGCTGCTGGCCGGCAGCCGCCGACCCCACACCGGGATTGCGCTATGAAACTGCCGGCCACCGCTGCAGGAATCGTGCAATTCATACTCGCCCTGCTGCGTGCCGGCAGCCGCCGACCCCACGCCGAGACTGCGCCATGAAACTGCCGGCCACCCGTGTAGAAATCGAACGATTGATCCCGCACGCCGGCGGCATGTGCCTGCTGGAGCGCGTGCTGGCTTTCGATGACAGCGGTCTGCACGCGCAGAGCGAGGCCCATCGCGACCCCGCACATCCGCTGCGCCGCGACGGCCGGCTTTCGGCCCTGCATCTCTGTGAATACGGCGCCCAGGCTATGGCCGTGCACGGCGGCCTGTTGGCCGCACTCGAGGGCCGCAGCGCGCCGCCCGGCCTGCTGGTCTCGCTGCGCGGGGTCGAGCTTGCCCGTGAGTTCATCGACGAGTTGCCGGGGCCGCTGGATGTGTACGCGCAGGACGTGGCCGACAGCGGTGCGGGCTGGCAGTGCAGCTTCCGCATCGAGCATGCGGGCGAGGTGCTCGTCACGGGCCGCGCAGCGGTGCTGCGCCGCGATCCGTAGGGTGGGTCTTGACCCACCATGAGCTCCGCTTCGGCCTCGGTGTTGCGAGCCATAGGGTGGGTCTTTACCCACCATGAGCTCCGCTTCGGCCTCGGTGTTCCGACTTCATAGGGTGGGTCTTGACCCACCATGAGCTCCACACTCGCCTCGGGCTCGCTTCGTCGCTTCGTCGCTTCGTCGCTCGAAGCGAAGAGCAAGAGCTTTCGGTCAGCCCTTCGGCCTGCCCGACCTACCTTTCTTTGCGTGGCCAAAGAAAGGTAGGCCAAAGAAAGGCCACCCCTCGTCCGCGCCCTCTGCGCATCCGTGCGCAGAGGGTTCGCGTGAGTCCGTGGGTGTTCGTGGACAGGCCGTCCCTGGCCTGTCACGAACATCGGCCGCATCCCTGCGGCCGCCCCTGCGGGCTGATCCACGAACTCCCGCCGCTCCCCAGGGGCCCCGTGGAAGAGCGCGGGCTCCTGCCCGCCGAAGCCGAAGCGAGAAGCCGAAGCGAGGAGCCGGAGCGAGGAGCCGGAGCGAGGTCGCTGTTGGCCTTGCGTTCCTTCGAGCCCATTTGCGCTAGGGTTCCCCCGGTTTCGAGCCCGCCCGCCCCAGTAGGATCTTTCGCCGAAACTGCTCAAGGCCCTGCTCCAACCGTGCGTGGCGCATCTCCCCTCTCCCCAACCCCTCTCTTACAAGGAGAGAGGGGCTAGATGCTGAGCCTCCGCCGCAAGGCGAACGTCTGCGGCGAATTGCAAACCCCAAGTCCCGAATCACCCAAACTCCAACCCAAGCCCCTACCCATGACCCCCCCCAGTAAACGCGCCCTCGTCACCGGCGGCAGCGGCGATCTCGGCAGCGCCATCTGCCGATCGCTCGCCGAGGCCGGCCACCACGTCTACGTCCACGCCAACAGCGGCCTCGATCGCGCGCAGGCGCTGGTCGATGAACTGCTTGCGGCGGGCCTCTCCGCCGAGCCCATCGCTTTCGACGTCGCCGACGCCGCGGCCTGCACTCAGGCCACCGGGCAGATGCTCGAAGCCGGCCCGATCCAGATCGTCGTCAACAACGCCGGCATCCACGACGACGCGCCGATGGCCGGCATGAGCGAGACGCAGTGGAAGCGCGTGATCGACGTCAGCCTGCACGGCTTCTTCCACGTCACCCAGCCGCTGCTGCTGCCGATGGCGCGCACGCGCTGGGGCCGCGTCATCAGCATTTCCTCGGTGGCGGCCGTGCTCGGCAACCGTGGCCAGACCAACTACGCCGCCGCCAAGGCCGGCCTGCACGGCGCCACGCTCTCGCTGGCCCGCGAGATGGCCAGCCGCGGCATCACCGCCAACGTGGTCGCGCCGGGTGTCATCGCCGGTCGCATGGCGGCGGATGCGTTTCCGCCCGAGATGATCAAGGCCACCGTGCCGGCGGGGCGCGCGGGCCGACCCGAGGAGGTGGCTGCCCTCGTCGCCTTTCTGGCCTCAGACGGCGCCTCCTACGTCAACGGTCAGGTGATCGGAGTCAACGGCGGCATGGGCTGAATCCCGGTGTGGACTGCTGTCACGGCCGATGCGGAGGCAGGCATTGCATTGGGTGGGCCCTGGCCCACCAAGGGCTTCACTTTCACCTCGGTCCATAGTGAATCGAGCGTTCGGCACGGCAGGCCGGAGCCCAGCCCATGCCTCCTTCGAAGTTGCACTCCCCAAGTGAATCCGTTCGCGCTACCTTCGCGCCTTTCGCGTGCCCCGCACGCATCACTGGAGAGACCTCAATGACCCTGCTGTACCGCTCCGCTGCCCTGATGATGGCCTTCGCCACCGCCCCTGTGTTCGCCCAGAGCGTGCAGGTGCAGCGCTCGATCCCCTATGCCGAAGACGCCGACATCCAGAACAAAGTGCGGACCGAATGCACCCAGCTGAACACCCAGCTGGCGGAGTTCACCCAGGAATTCGGACGCGAGAACGGTATCGAAGTGCAGCTGGTCGAGACGCTCGACACCTCGGCTGAAGGCCGCGTGCTGCAGATGGAGATCGTCGACGCTGTCAGCATGGGCAACGCCTTCATCGGCCACCAGAAGTACAGCCGCGTGCGCGGTGTGCTGTTCGAGAACGGCCAGCAGATCGCCGACTTCCGCGGCCGCCGCAACTCCATGGGCGGCGCCTTCGCCGGCTACAAGGGCTCGTGCTCGGTGCTCGGCCGCACGGTCAAGGCGCTGGGCAAGGACATCGCGCAGTGGCTGGCGAACCCGCAGGATGGGGCGCAGTTGGGGGATTGAGACTCGCGGAGCGGTCGACTTCGGGGGGCTTGATTCGAGGCCTTCCGACGCAAGGCAGAGGCCCGCGCACGCAGCCGGCGCGGGCCTTCAATCCCGAGGGCTCATCATGATGCGTTCAACCGAGTGTCCGGCCTGTGCATCGGCCATTGCGCCGCGCGCACGCCTGCGGCTGCTGGTGCGGGACGCCATCCATTGTCCTGTCTGCGCAAAGCGCCTGGCCGTCCGCGCCGCGTGGTCGCGGTCCTGGACCTTGGTTGTCACCGTGCTGATGTTTGCCCCCATGATTTTGCGCGGACGGTGTTTTCCCGACCTGTCCACCGAGATTCTCACGCTGTGGATGCTCGTAGTCTGGGCAGGCAGCGCCAGCGCCGCCGCCATGGGGCGACTTGAGCTGGCGCCCGTCCAGAAGCCCTTCCCGCCGCTTGAGGTGCTCAAGTTCAGCGCGCTGCTGTTCCTGATCGTCGCGACACTGCTGGCGGGCGTTGCAGCGCTGTCGTGGATAGCCGGGTGAGGCGTGGGTTGGACGTGGACAGTCGGGTGCGGCGGGTCTCTCGGCCCGATCGCGCGAACAGTTGACCGGATCAGCAGGGACGAAGATGAAAGGCGTGTGCCCAATCTGTGGAAAGAAGATTAACGGCCATGCGCGCTTGAGAATGGCGGTGGGGGCTGGCGAGTCCTGTCCGAGCTGCCATTCGCTGCTGCAGTTGGACGCCCGCTGGGCGCAGAAGGTGCCGGTGGTCTGCGCGCTCATCGCGATGGCCTGGATCTGGCTTGTCCCGACGGGGGGCTC
>JBKCVA010000043.1:0-13376 GCA_046318115.1 Lysobacterales bacterium
GATCAGGCTCGCCTGCAGGCGGCTGGCGCGCGGCCCCGGCGCCGGCAGCACCTGGGTCTCGACGTACCAGGCCGGGCGCAGCGGGCCGCGATGGCGGTACCACACTGGCGCGCCGCGCACCGGCCCGCTCAGCGTCGCACCGCTGGCCGCGCGGCGCAGCAGTACGGCCAGCTGCAGCTGGCGGTAGGGCGTCTGCGCGCGCGCGCGCGCAGCGTCGGTCCAGGCGTCGCGCAGGCTCGCGGGCTCGAAGCCCCAGGGCGCCAGTGCCGCCGCCGCGGCGTCTTCCAGCCGCAGCCGCCAGACGCGCGCATCGCTTGCGACCCGCGCGGCGCCGCGTCCGCCGCCGCTGCTGGCGCGCACGCGGCCCTGCGCATCCAGCAGCAGGCTGATCCGCTCGCCGAAGATCTCGATGCCCTCGCGCTCGGCGGCAAAGCGCAGCAGCCGCGCGCCGCCGCGCAGGCGCTGCTGATCGATCAGGCGCAGAGCATCCGCCCCCGGCGACGCGCTGCGCCCCGCCGTCGACTGCAGGTGCGCCAGCGCGAGACGCAGCGCCTCGTCCACCTCGGGCGGTGCGGGCGTCGCGGTCTCCGCGCGCCAAGGCAGCACATGCAGGCGCCGGTCCTCGTCGGCCTGTGGGGCGGTGTCGGGCTTGTCGGCCGCCCGCGTGGCGAGGCTTGCCAGCGCGAGCAGGAGCATCGCCGCCGCGAGCAGCCGCGCGCGCTGTCTCCGCGGAGTCAGGCCGGTCAGAGACGATCCGCAGTGACGAAGGGGGGCGAAATCGCGCATGGCGCAGCCAGCATGCCGCCGAATCGCGGCGCTCGCCATCCTCGCGATGCCGATGTCCGCGGCACGTCACGGCCAGCCGCTGCCAACCCACCCATCGGGTTGACGCGACGCGCGCGGCCGTGATCCCGCTCGCGCAGACTTGCCTCAGAGCGCGAAGCGCAGGCTCAGGCCGAAGGACCGCGGGTCGCCCAGCTGCGCTCCGTAGTGGCCCGCGCCCTGTCCTGCAGGCGCGGCCTGCAGCAGTTCGATGTAGTCGCGGTCCAGCGCGTTGCGCGCCCACAGGAAGGCCGACCAGCCGCTGTCCGCCTCGAAACCGATGCGCAGGTTGAGCAGGCCGTAGCCCGACACGTTGAGGAACTCCGAGGGCGTGGCGCTGGAGGAGAAATCACTGCGGGCGAACAGATCGGCTCCGGTGAACCACTGGCCCGATTCGCCAAGGAAGCGACCCGCACCGCGGTACTCGCCGCCCAGCGAGCCGGACCACTTGGAGATGCCCGGCAGACGCAGGCCCGAGACGTCGACCTGCGGCAGGCCCGACGGCCCGGTGTAGCCCGTCAGCTCCAGCGGCAGGGGCGCATTGGGAAACGCGATGTAGCGGCCGTCGGTGTAGGCCACGGCGGTGTACAGCGACAGCGCTTCGCTGATCTCCCAGCTGCCGTCGAACTCGACGCCGCGCACGCGCACCTTCTCGGCGCTGGCGATCACCGGCCGCGGGTTGCCCACCACCAGCACCTGGGTCTGGTAGTTCTCGATGTCGGTGTTGAAGGCGCTCAGGTTCGCGCGCACGCCCGGCAGCGGGCTGCTCTTCAGGCCGATCTCGAAGTGGCGCACGTCTTCGGGCGGAATCTCGATCGCCGGACCGCCGCCGAGGTTGATGCCGATCGACTTGAAGGCGGTGGCGACGCTCGCGTAGTAGTTGAGCGATTCACTGGCGCGGTAGGCCAGGGTCAGCTGGCCGGAGACATTGGTGTCGTCGTCCTCGCGCTGTGCGGTCTGGTTGCTGTAGGCCGGCGCTGGCGGGGTTGGCGCGCTCGCGGGCAAGCTCGGAATGTTGAGCGCGCGCTGGACGAAGTCGACCTCCTTCCGGTCGTAGTTGAGACGCAGGCCGGGCAGCAGATGCAGGCGCTCGCTCACGGCCCAGTCGAGCTGGCCGAACAGCGCTGCGCTGACGGTGTCGAGCTGGGAGGTGATCTCGCTGCGTTGGCCGGCGAAGTAGTTGCCCGCCACCGAGCCGTTCGGCCCCCACAGCGCGATGTTGGGGCTGCCGTTGGGGCCGGGCGAGGGGTTCCAGATGAAGCGGAAATAGTCAGCCCCGACTTCTTCGGTGTGCACCGGGTCGGTGTTGAGCTTCTGGGCGAAGCCGTAGGCGCCGAACACCGCGCTGAGCCCGCTGGCGAGATCACCGGCCCAGCGCAGCTCCTGGGTCCACTGGGCGTGCTTGGACGGCGCCTGCGACAGCGTGCCCACGCGCAGGGCGGTGTAGTCGCGATCGTTCGAGGGGTCCCAGTTCCAGAAACGCCAGGCGGTGGTCGATGTCAGCGTGCCCGAGCCGATCTTGCTGTCGATGTTCAGCGAGACGCCGCCGATTTCGTTGCCCGAGCGCCAGGGCGTGCCGGTGTCGATCACGCGGTCGAAGGGGCGCACCTCGCGCGTGGCCGGGTTGACGTTGGGCGGCACATAGCCAAGGTCGGAGATGATTCCCCAGAAGTGCCGGCGTGGATTGGCATTCGGGTTGGCGGCGATGCCGTACAGCGACGAGACATAGCCCGGCGTGCCGCGATAGGTCGGGGCCACCCCGGCCAGCACCTGCGCATAGCCTTCGGGGCGCTGGCGGGTGAAGTCGAAGGCGAGCAGCGCCTCGGTGGTGTCGTTGGGCAGGAACAGCAGCTGGCCGCGCCCGCCGATGTTGTTCAACTCGTTCAAGGCGCGCTGCGTGCTCGTGTTGTAGAGGACGCCGTCGCGCTGGGTGCCGGAGAACGACAGGCGCCCGGCGAGGCTGTCGCCCAGAGGGCCGGTGAGCGAGGCTTTGCTCTGCAGGAAGCCATCGTTGCCGATGCCCAGCTCGACGTCGATCTCGCGCGTGAAGCTGGGCTTGCGGGTGGTCACCAGAATCGCGCCGGCAGTGGTGTTCTTGCCGAACAGCGTGCCCTGCGGCCCGCGCAGCACCTCGATGCGCTCGACGTCGATGAAGTCCAGCGTGGTCGAGGCCGGTCGCGCGTACAGCACGCCGTCCACATAGAAGCCGACGCCCGATTCGATGCCGTCGTTGGTGAGGCCGTAGGGCTGGCCGAGGCCGCGGATGTTGACCGCCGTGTTGCGCGGGTTGCTGGAGTAGAACTGCAGGGTGGGGACGATGTTCTGCAGACGGTTGACGTTGAAAGCGCCGCTGCGGTTGAGCGTGTCGCCGTCGAGTACGGTCAGCGGGATCGGCACATCCTGGGCCGCCTCTTCGCGACGCCGCGCGCCGGTGACGGCGACGGCATCCAAGGTCGTGGCGCTGGCCGCGGCATCGGCAGAGGTCGAGGCCGAGAGCGCCAGCGCGGGTTCAAGCGCGTCGGGCGCTGCCAGAGCTGTGGTGGCGGTGGACGTCAGCAGGGCGCTGGCAAGAACCGCGTCGATCGAACGGGCGAGAGGCTTGATGCGAGTCATGGGAGTCCGCGTACGCAGGGAGGTGTCGGGTCTGTGCGGGCCCTTCGCCGGGTCGGTGAGAACCTGGCTGGGAGCCCGCGCGTTTGAAGCCTGCCTGCGCACCGGTCGACACTCGAACGGCCTTTGGTTGTGCCATTGGAATTTCAGGACAAAGCCACGGCGCGGTGCGGATCGCAGACGCGCAGGGCGTGCTGGAGTGCGTGTCGATCGCCTGCGTACACGGGCTGGAAACGCCCGGTCACACCGGCGCGGACCCGCGCTTTGCGCGGCGAAGCCGCACGCCGTGGGCCGATGCCGTGCGGGAGCGCATGCCCAGACTTGAGCCCGCGCCGCCAATCGCATGAATCCAAAACGCGCAGCCGGGCTCGGGGCGCCACGCGCACGACGCCAAGCGCGGGTCAGCGCTCGGGCGTTTGTCTCTGCTTGCACGCATGCACGCATGCACGCTGCGCAGGCGCAGGCGCAGGCGCAGCGTTCCGTGTACGGCCGACGCCGCTGCGAGCGCGAGGACGAGATTGTCTGCGCAGCGCAGCGCAGCGAAGCAAGGCCGAACCCTGTGCTCCTCGTCCACGATGCGTGTTCGCGAGACGGGTGTGGTGGGACGCGCTGGCGCGCGCTGCGGTGCTGCAATCGCGAGCGCAGCGCGCGCGAGGGCGCCGAGGCCTTGAGCGATGCCGCAGCGCCGCAGCGGCCTTGGGCTCAGCGTCGGCGGGGTCGGGTCAGATGGCGTGCAGCAGCGGCCGCAGTCGTGAGGATTCTTCGTGCGCGGCCGCCGTCAGTTCCGTCGCCAGCGCTTTGGCGGCTGCGCGCAGCTCGGGCACCGCGGTCATTTCCCAGTACTCGCCGCGCAGCAGCGGCCCCAGCGCATACAGACCCTCGGCGCGGCGATTGAGGGGGTTGAGCAGGCCGTAACCGCCGTCGCACTTGAAGCCGAGCCCCAGCGGGTCGGCGCTCAGCCAGCCGTCAGTGTGCAGCTGTCGAACCAAGGGCTCGGGCGTGTTGGCAACGTCGGTGTCGAGGCCGGTGGCGCGGATCAGCACGTCGCAGACGTGCGGCGATGCGTCCTGGGCGCCGCGCGCGCGCAGCTGCGCATGCACGCGTCCGGACTTCAGTTCGGCGGTTTCCAATCGCGCCGCTTCCACGCGCAGCCAGCCGCTGCGCTGCCACTCCTGCAGCTGGGTGTGACTCTGCAGCGGCAGCCGGTGGCGATGCACTTCCCAGTAGCTGCGCAGGTGGCGCATGAAACGCGCGCGTTCGCCTTGACCCAGGCCGCGCCACAGGCGCGTGAGGTGCGGGCGCAGTGCGTCGAGCACCGGTCGCCAGTCGCTGGTTTCGGCGCAGGCGCTGCGCAGCGCGTGCAGCAGCTCACGCAGCACCGGCTGGTGGATCTGCGCCTGCAGCGCCGGGCCGAGCACAGCGGGTGCGGCGCGGCGCAGGGTCTGCGGCTGCGGCAGCAGACCGTGCCGGCTGATCGCCCGCACCCTTCCGCGGTGTCCGCGGGCATGAAGTGTCTGCAGCAGATCGAAGCAGGTCAGGCCGGTGCCAACGATCAGCACTTCGGCCTCGGTCGGCAGCGCATCCAGCGCCTGCGGCGACCAGGGGTCCTCGACGTAGGCCGCGCTGCGGCGCAGGTCGGCGGCGAGTCCGCGCAGCGGCTGCGGCGGCAGGCTGCCCAGCGCCAGCACGACCCGGTCGGCGTGCAGGCTGCGCTCGTCGTCCATGGTGATGCGGTAGCCGTCGCCGGTCGGGGTGAGGGTGAGCGCCGTGCCGCGCACGCGCTCGATCACGAAGGGCGCGCGGGTGGCCGCCTCCTGGATGCGCTGCTGCAGGTAGTCACCGAACAGGCTGCGCGGCAGAAAGGCATCGCGGTTGCTTGCGCCGAGTTCCAGCCAGTCGGCGAAGTCGCCGGCAGCGTCCGGCGACAGCCCCATGTCCGCAGCGCGTACGTTCAGCAGGTGGATGTCATTGGCGCTGGCGTAGGCGCGGCCCCGGCCGAAGTCTGCCTGCGTGCCGATCAGGCTGAGGCGGCTGAGCGGCGCGCGCTGCTCGATCAGCTGGTAGAGCAGGGCGATACCTGAGAAGCCGGCGCCGACGATTGCGAGATGCATGGGCGGATCCTGCAGTGGCAAGGGGAACAGTGCGCCCTGAGTCGCGGGCGCGGTCTGCGTGCGGGGCCGGTTCGCCGGGAGACGATCCGGAGGCTGTTGCGTTGGGTGTTACCCGACTGTTGGAGGGTCGTTAAAAATCTATTCGATTGGTAGGGATTTGCTGCGAACTTATGTGTCCTGCCGGCGCTAGGCCCCCTTTCCAAGCGGTGTCGCTCTGCGTTCTCAGTGCGGCGGGCGGGGGATGGTCTCGGAGGGTCTCAGCAGAGCGCGCGCAGGGCCTCGCCTTCGCGGGCGCTCAGCTCGTGCAGAGTGCGGTGGTCGAGCACCTGCGACATCGCGTTGCGCACGTCCGACATCAGCGCGCGAATGGCGCAGTGTTCGGGGTCGCGGCAGTCCTCGCAGACGGCGAAGGCGGTGACGCTGGCACAGCGGATCGGCGCCAGCGGCCCATCGATGCAGCGGATCACATCGCCCAATCGGACTTCGGACGCGGGCCGCGCGAGGCTGTGGCCGCCGAGCAGGCCGCGTCGACTCTGCACGAAGCCGGCGCGGCGCAGCTCGACCAGGATGGCTTCGAGAAACTTTTCGGGCACCTCCGCATCGACGGCCAAGGCCCGCGCCGTGGTGAGCTCGCGACCGGGCTGCGCCAGCACCATCAGCGCGCGCAGGGCGTACTTGGCCTTCATGGTCAGCATGGTCAGCCCTGGCGCGTCAGGCGTTGGCGCCGCGCGGCTGCGACCGCAAGCGTGCTGCACGACGGGCGCGGTGCAGTGCATGCGTGTGACATCAGCTGAACACCTGCCACTGGGTGCAGCGCAGGTGCAGGGCGCTGCCCGTGGGCGGCTGCTGGCCGGCGGGCAGATCCAGCTCCAGCACCTGGCCGCTGCGCGCAAGCTTGAGGCGCAGGCGGTTGCGCGGCCCGCTGCTGTGCCGTTCGATCAGCTCCACCGGCACGGCGTCGCTGGCGGGGCTCGGCTGCAGCTGCAGGTGCTCGGGCCGCAGGTGCAGCTGCACCTCGCCGTGGGCTGCGGCGTCGGCCGCGCCGATGTCGATGCCGTCCAGCAGCAGCCGGCCGGCGCGAGCCTGCGCCTGCAGGCGCGCGCCCTCTCCGAGGAACTCGAAGACGAAGGGTGTGGCGGGCGCGCCATAGGCGCGCTCGGGCGTGTCGACCTGCTCGATGCGGCCGCCCTGCATCAGCACCACGCGATCGGCGAGCTCAAGCGCTTCGTCCTGGTCGTGGGTGACGAACACGGTGGTGACGCCGGTCTCGCGATGCAGCTCGCGCAGCCAGCGCCGCAGATCCTTGCGCACGCGCGCATCGAGCGCGCCGAAGGGTTCATCGAGCAGCAGCACGCGCGGCTCGATGGCCAGCGCGCGCGCCAGCGCCACGCGCTGGCGCTGGCCGCCCGAAAGCTGGCTGGGGTAACGATCGCCCAGGCCGGGCAGCTGGACCAGCTCCAGCAGGTGCTCGACGCGCGCGCAGATGGCCGCCGCCGCCAGCCGCTCGCTGCGCGGCCGCACGCTCAGGCCGAAGGCGATGTTGTCGGCCACGCGCATGTGCTTGAACAGGGCGTAGTGCTGGAACACGAAGCCGACGCGACGCGCCTGCACGCTCAGGTGCGAGGCATCGCGCTCGCCGAACTTGAGCCGCCCGCGGTCGGCCTGTTCCAGGCCGGCGATGATCCGCAGCAGGCTGGTCTTGCCGGAGCCGGACGGCCCGAGCAGGGCCACCAGCTCGCCGGGCTCGATGCGCAGGTGGATGTCGCTGAGCGCCTGGAAATCGCCGAAACGCTTGCTGATGCCTTCAAGGCTCAGGGCTTCGCCGCGCGCGGAGTGGGTGGTCATGGCAGGGGGGAATCCGGAAAGGGTCAGTGCCGGCGGTTCGCGGCCAGCTCGTCGCCGTGCCGCCATTCGAGGAAGGTCTTGACGGCGAGCGTCAGCAGGGCCAGCAGGGCCAGCACCGCAGCCAGTGCGAAGGAGGCGCTGAAGGCGTACTCGTTGTAGAGAATCTCGACCTGCAGGGGCAGGGTGTTGGTCTCGCCGCGGATGTGGCCCGAGACCACGCTGACCGCGCCGAACTCGCCCATCGCCCGCGCATTGCACAGCAGCACGCCGTAGAGCAGGGCCCAGCGGACGTTCGGCAGGGTGACTTTCCAGAAGGTCTGCCAGCCGCTGGCGCCCAGGCTGAGCGCGGCCTCTTCGGCGTCCTTGCCCTGTTCCTCCATCAGCGGGATGAGTTCCCGCGCCACGAAGGGAAAGGTCACGAAGACGGTCGCCAGCACCAGGCCGGGCAGCGAGAACAGCACCTGGATGCCGAAGTCGGCCAGCCAGGGTCCCAAGCCCCAGCCTTGCGCGCCGAAGATCAGCACGAACACGAGACCGGCGACCACCGGCGAGACCGAGAACGGCAGGTCGATCAGGCTCTGCAGCAGACTGCGCCCGCGAAAGCGGTGCTTGGCGATCAGCCAGGCCGCGGCCAGGCCGAACACCGTGTTGAGCGGCACCGCGATGGCGGCCACAGTGAGCGTGAGGCGGATCGCATGCCAGGCGTCGGGGTCCTCGAAGCTGGCGAAAAAGGTCGGCAGGCCGTGGCGCAGGGCTTCAGCGAACACCGCGATCAGGGGCAGCAGGATCAGCCCGACCAGCAGCAGCAGAGCGAGCCCGATCAGCAGCACACGCACCAGACGCGCGCCCACCTCACCCCGTCGCGGGGCGGGCCGGGTATCGCTCAGCAGAGCAGCAGGCGGATGCATCAGGGCGGTCTCAGCGTCCACGGCGGCTCACCCGAGTCTGCAGCAGATTGACGATCAAGAGGATGGCGAAGCTCATCAGCAGCATCGCGCAGGCAATGGCGGCAGCACCGGCGTAGTCGAATTCCTCCAGCCGGATCACGATCAGGAGCGGCGCGATCTCGGACACCTTCGGCAGGTTGCCGGCGATGAAAATGACCGAGCCGTACTCGCCGACGCCGCGCGCGAACGCCAGCGCGAAGCCGCCGATGGCCGCGGGCAGCACGCTCGGCAGAATCACTTTCACCGCGGTCTGCCAGGCGTTTGCGCCCAGCGTGGCGGCGGCTTCTTCCAGTTCCCGTTCGGCCTCGGCCAGCACCGGCTGCACCGTGCGCACCACAAAGGGCAGGCCGACGAAGACCAGGGCCAGCAGGATGCCCAGCGGGGTGTAGGCGACCTGGATGCCCAGCGGCTGCAGCCACTGGCCGATCCAGCCGTTGGGCGCGTACAGCGCGGTCAGGGCAATGCCCGCAACGGCGG
Organism: Lysobacterales bacterium; assembly: GCA_046318115.1. Classification (GTDB taxonomy): domain Bacteria; phylum Pseudomonadota; class Gammaproteobacteria; order Xanthomonadales; family Xanthomonadaceae; genus Aquimonas. Next base: position 8,813 of record JBKCVA010000043.1, read on the forward strand.
TAGGCAGGGCGAAGGGCAGATCGACCAGCGCATCGAAGAAGCGCCGGCCGGGAAAGCGATAGCGCTCCAGCACCCAGGCGATCAGCAGGCCGGCCACCGTGCTGATCGCAGCCGCCAGCAGGGCCGTGCCGAAGCTCAGCTTGAGCGCGGCCAGCGTGCGGGCGTCGGCAAGCTTGTCGACGAAGCCCTCAAGCCCGAGGGCGGCTGCCTTGAGGAAGACCGCCGACAGCGGGATCAGCACGATCAGGCTGAGCCAGACTGTGGTGTAGCCCAGACTCAGGCCAAAGCCGGGCAGGGCCCGACGCGGCTTGAGCGGCGGCAGGCTCAGGGCCTCACTGGCCATACAGCTGATCGAACACGCCGCCCTCGGCGAAGTGGGTGGCCTGGGCCTTCTGCCAGCCGCCGAACTCGGCCTCGATGGTGACCAGTTCGGTCTGCACGAAGCGGGCGAGGTCTTCGGCGGCCGCGTGCTCGGGCAAACGCGGACGGTAGTAGTGCTTGGCCGCCAGCGCCTGCGCGGTGGGCGAGTACAGGTGCTGCAGATAGGCCTCGGCCACGGCGCGGGTGCCGCGGCGATCGACGTTGCGATCGACCACGGCGACGGGCGGCTCGGCCAGGATCGACAGGCTCGGCACGATGACTTCGAGCCCCGCGTTGGGGAACTCCCGCAGGGCCAGGAAGGCCTCGTTCTCCCAGGTCAGCAGCACATCGCCGATGCCGCGCTGGGCGAAGGTGGTGACCGAGCCGCGGGCGCCGGTGTCCAGCACCGGCACGTTCTTGAACAGTCGGCTGACGTAGTCGCGGGTTTTGGCCTCATCGCCGCCGTACTGGCGCTGCGCCCAGGCCCAGGCGGCCAGGTAGTTCCAGCGCGCACCGCCCGAGGTCTTGGGATTGGGCGTGATGACGCCGAGGCCCTCCTGCACCAGATCGCCCCAGTCGCGGATGCCCTTGGGGTTGCCACGGCGGACCAGGAATACGATCGTCGAGGTATAGGGCGCACTGTTGTGCGGCAGGCGCTGCTGCCAATCGGGCGCGAGCAGCTGGCCGTGCTCGACCAGCGCATCAATGTCATAGGCCAGGGCCAGGGTGACCACATCGGCCTCGAGCCCGTCGATGACCGAGCGCGCCTGTTTGCCCGAGCCGCCGTGGCTGGTCTGGATGCGCGGCGCAGTGTGGCCCTGCGCCTCCCAGTGGCGAGTGAACTCGGCGTTGTAGTCGCGATAGAACTCGCGGGTCGGGTCGTAGGAGACGTTCAGCAAGCTCTGCGCCGAGGCGCCGGCGGCGGACAGCAGCAGGAGCGCTGCGAGGACGAGACGATGCATGGTCTACACCTTGGACACGAGCCGGGGGCTCGAACGGGTCAGGGCGGAGATTCAGGCCTTGCGGCATGCGTATGGAAACGGCTTTCCCGCTCGGGATAGGTCCCAATGCTCATAAGCCTACCCTCACGGTAGGAGTTTTGTCGGAGCACGCGACGGGCGCAGGCCGCTGGGATCACTGCCGTGGCTGACCGGGGTAGCGGAGGGTGGGCTGGCCGCGATCAGGGCCCGGCGGCACAGGCACGCACCGCCTGCGACCTGTATCGCGGGGTCGCAGGGGTGAACGCAGAACGCCGATGGCGAGCGGGGCTCGCCGCAGGCCCGCGCGGTTTCAGACCTCGATCACCGGCGGTGGCATGGGGGCGTTGCCGCGATCAAGTGCGTCTTCGGCCGTTCGCGCGAACACATCCTTCCATGCGAGGTAGAGCACGCAGGCGATCAGCGGCGTGAACACGCTGCCGACGATCAGCGCGCCGAGGAAGAAGGGCAGCCAGCTGAGCAGCATTGCGAGCAGGGCGCGGGCGAAGAACAGGGTGATTACGGTGAGCAGGAAGGCGCCGAGGTTGGCGGCCGCGGCCTGTGCGCTTTCGCGCATGGCCTGGAAGGGTTCGCTGCCGTCGAACATCACCCGCGGCACGGCGAAGAACAGAACGGCGGCGGTAGCGATGCCCAGTGGAATCAGCAGCAGCACCAGCACGAGCAGGCCACCGGAGCCGAACAGTGCCACCGGGTCGACAGTGCTCGGGTCGATGGGCTGTGCGCCTTCGGCCATGAGCGCCGCCGCACCGAAGCTCAACAGCACCATCACCCCGAGCATCGCCGCCATGAACACGAAGGCCACACTGGGCAGGCAGAGCGTGATCAGCGGGCCCGCCTTGCCGGGCTGGCGGAAGCCTTCCATGAGCTGGTCGAAATCGGCCTGGCCGCCCTCGTTCTGGGTGCGCGCCGCGCGGGCGATGCCGGCGTAGAACACCGGGCCGACGATCAGCAGGGCCAAGGCGCCGAAGAAGGGCACGACGGCGATCACGGTCATGGCCAGGCCCATCAACAGGAAGGGCGCGGGATTGGCCATCAGCAGCCGCACCGCGCCGCCGATCCATTCGACGGCCTGGGCGGGTTCGACGCGCTTGAAGTGCATTCCTTGACTCCGGGTGCTGAAGCTTAGGGGGGCGATGCTCAGGCGTGCCGCTGGCGCGCATGCCGCACGAAGCGCCGCAGCACTTCACGCGCTCTGGGGGCGGGGCGGACGTCGCGGGCGAGGCCATGCGGGCAGCAGCCCTCGCGGCGCAGGTCCTCGCCGCGGGCGCGGATATAGCCGCGCATCATCTGCGCGCTGAACTCGGGATGGAACTGCACGCCCCAGGTCTGCGCGCCGAGGCGGAAGGCCTGGCAGTCGTCGCGATCGGACTGCGCCAGCACGACGGCGTCTTTCGGCGGCGCCAGCACGGTCTGCAGGTGGGTCGTGTGCGCCGGCAGCTCGGTGGGCAGACCCGCGAACAGCGGATCGCGCGCCGCGTCGGGCTTCAGCCGCACCGCGACGGTGCCCATCTCGCGACCGCGCGGGTTGTAGCCGACCTCGCCGCCGAAGGCGTGCGCCAGCAGCTGATGGCCGTAGCAGATGCCGAACAGAGGCAGCCCGCGCGCCGCTGCTTCGCGAAGCCACTCCGCGCTGCGCTCGCTCCAGGGCAGGCGCTCGGTGACCATGGCCGCCGAGCCGGTGACCAACACGCCCGCGTAGCGCTCTGGATCGGGCAGGTGGGCGCCGTCCAGCACCGAACAGACGGCAGTGTCGCGCGCGCTCAAGCCCGCAGCCACGCGGATCCAGTGGGTGAACGGCCCGAGCCGGCGCAGGGACGGCACAGGGCGGCCGGTTTCAAGAATCAGGAAGGGCAGGGGGTTCATGTCTCGGGCGGCAGAACGGTCTGGGCTTCTTCAATGGTGGTGAGGCCGGCAGCGACGTGGGCGGCGGCGGCGCAGCGCAGCGGGCTCATGCCGCCGTCCATGGCGGCATGGGTGAACTCGCCGAGGTCCATGCCGGGCTTGATGCGGCCGAGCAGCTCGGGCGAGAGCACCAGCATCTCGTACAGGCCGATGCGGCCCAGATAGCCGGTGTTGCGGCATTCGAGGCAGCCCACCGGCGCGCAGCCCAGGGCCGGCTGCGGCAGCGCGTGCTTGCCGACCAGGCCGCGCCAGGCGGCACCGTCGATCGGCGCCTCGCGCTTGCAGTGCGGGCACAGGGTGCGCACCAGTCGCTGCGCGAGCACGCCGTTCAAGGTCGACTGGATCAGGTAGTGCGGCACGCCGAGATCGAGCAGGCGGGTGATCGCCGAACAGGCATCGTTGGTGTGCAGGGTCGACAGCACCAGATGGCCGGTCAGCGAGGCCTGCACCGCCATCTGCGCGGTTTCGAGGTCGCGGATCTCACCGATCATGATGATGTCCGGGTCCTGACGCAGCAGGGTGCGGACGCCCGAAGCGAAGTCGAGATCGATGGCCTGGTGCACCTGCATCTGGTTGAACTCGGGCGCGATCATCTCGATCGGGTCCTCGACCGTGCAGACGTTCACGTCCGGTGTGGCCAGGCGCTTCAGGGTCGAATACAGCGTGGTGGTCTTGCCCGAGCCGGTGGGGCCGGTGACCAGCACGATGCCGTGCGGGCGGGTGGTGAGGTTGCTCCAGGCCTCGGCCTCATCGGCGGAGAAGCCCAGCGCCTCGACCGGTTTCAGCGCGGTGTCGGGGTCGAAGATGCGCATCACGCACTTCTCGCCGAAGGCGGTCGGCATGGTTGACAGTCGCATTTCGACCTCGCGCCCGCCCGGTGAGCGGGTCTTGATACGGCCGTCCTGCGGGCGCCGCTTCTCGGCCACGTCCATACGGCCCAGCACCTTGATGCGGCTGACCACCGCGATCATCACCGGCGTCGGCAGCTCGAACACCTTGTGCAGCACACCGTCGATGCGGAAGCGCACGCGCGACAGGTCGCGGCGCGGTTCGAGATGGATGTCGGAGGCGCGCTGCTCGTAGGCGTACTGCAGCAGCCAGTCGACGATGTGGACGATGTGGCGGTCGTCGGCGCCGACCTCGCCACTCGCGCCCAGCTCGACCAGCTGTTCAAAGCTGGGCAGCCCGACTTGCGCCTGCTCATCGTTGGCGTTCTTTGCGCGGCGCACCGAGCGGGTGACGCCGAAGAACTCCATCGTGTAGCGGTGGATGTCCAGCGGGTTGGCGACCCGCAGCTCGATCTC
>JBKCVA010000044.1:0-46530 GCA_046318115.1 Lysobacterales bacterium
ATGGCATGCGAGAGCGCCGCGATCTGGTCGCGGTGGTCGTCGAGCAGGCGGTCGTGGAAGTCGTAGCTGCCAACGCCGACAAAGAACACCTGCCGACGGTGGCCGAGCTGCGCGCGGGCCTGGATCATCCGTCCGACCATGCGCAGCTGGCCGACCAGTCGCTGGTAGGCCGCCGGTGCGACCAGGCCAAGCCCCTCCGGCAGGGTCGGCGTCGGGGTTGTCAGCGCCGGGTTGGCCGCCAGTGCGGAAGTCACCAGGGCGTAGTTGTCGAGGCTGCGGCGCTGGATCTCGGCGGCCGCGCGCTCCATCGGGTGGTTGAGCGGACCGTTCAGCAGCGCATCGATCGCCGCGCGCCTTGGGGCGTTGAACTCCTGCAGGTAGCCGCTGCGCGCCTCCGCGCCCTGCGTGCCCATGGCATAGGGCTGCACGCTCGTGCCGGTCTGCAGGAAGTTGTGGCCGCGCAGCGAGATGCTCATCGACAGCTGCGGGTTGGGGTTCTGCGCCTGCAGCAGATCAGCGATGCGTCCGGCCCAGCCGATCTTGTCGGGAATGTCCGGCCGCGAGGTCTGCCAGAACACCTGCTGGTCCGAGTGCGAGAACAGCTGCGGCGGCACCCGCGCGCTGCCGTTCTGGAATGTGGCGCGCGTCACCGGCTCGATCAGCGGGCCGACGTTGGCGACGATCGCGCAGCGTCCGGCTTCGAACAGATCCCGCAGGGGGGCGGCAGCGGGATGCAGGGCGTACTGGCGGCCGTTCGACTGCGCGGTCTGCGGGTTCAGGTGGGTGCCGGCACCGAGCGCTGTCAGCGGCAGGGCGAGGCCCGGACGCGCGTTGACGTACGTCGCATGCGACGCGTTGTCGCGCGGGATCACCGTGTTGACGTTGTCGTTGCCGCCGTCGAGAAAGATGCAGACCAGCGCCTTGTAGTCGCTGCCCTTGGCAATGGCGGAGTTGTCCAGCGCAGCCGCCTGTAGCACGCGCAGGTTGCCGAACTGCGAGTACAGGCTGGCGCCACCCAGCGTGGCCAGCAGGCTGCGGCGGATCAGGTCGCGACGGTTCATTTCTGCACCTGGTATTCGGGCGAGGTGATGATCAGATGCACGGCTTCCCAAGCGCGCTGTCGTCCGCCGCTGTCGCCGAAGCCGGTGTAGGGAATGCTCTCGATGTAGGCCAGCACAACGCCGCGCATGTGCGCCGACATCTGCCCGCTCATCAACAGCACATTCAGATGATCGATCAGCTGCGCGGGCGAGGTCGCCAGCGACCACAGATTGCTGAAGTCCATCATCACCGTGCGCGCGTCGGGGTTCGGATTGAAGTTGTTCCCGGCGTAGTGACGCTCGGTTTGGCCGTACAGCCAGTTGGCGGTGCGGGTGACGAAGACCTCGTTGACGATCTGCAGCTCGGGCGAATACATGCCGAGCTGGGTCAGCTCGCCCGGCCGGCGGTAGTCAGGCTGGTAGAAGTTGAACACCGAGGGGCTGCGGTTGGGCGCCTGGTTGAAGTGCGACTCGGGGTTCCAGTCCGCGTAGCGGCCGTTGGCCGCAGCGGCACCGAAGGCGCGCCACAGATGGGTCTGTCGCAGCAGCGGTTCGCGCACCTTGCCGAAGCGCTGCGGCTGGGTCTGATGCCCGTTGCGCGCTTCCGGGTCCATCAGGATCGCCCGCACCAGGGCGCGCAGGTCGCCGCGTACGCCCTGGCCGTTGTTGTTGAACACCGCGCTCATCCGCGCGATGTAGGCCGGCGAAGGGTTGCTGGTGACGAGGTTCTGGATCAGCCGCCGCGACAGGAAGGGGCCGACGTTCGGGTGGTTGAAGATGTTGTCCAGCGCAAAATCGAGATTGCTGTTGGGGGTGCCGCCGGCGGGACGCGTCACGCCCAGCAGCAGCTGCTGGTTGTCGGGGTCGGCGTCCGGTTCGGCGTGGTGGAAGCTGGCGAACGGCTGCATCGGCATCGTCCAGCCGACCGCTTCGGGCCAGCCGGGTCCGCAGAACTCGAAGTCCGAGCAGTTGCCGAAGTTCCAGCCCGTGAAGACATGGGCGAAAGTCTTGACGTTGAACTGGTTGTAGCTCGGCACCGGCTGCCCGCCCTGCAGCACGGGCGTGCCGTCGGGGTTCAACATCACCAGGCCGATCGAGAACAGCTGCAGGATCTCGCGCGCGTAGTTCTCGTCAGGGCGGATGTTCAGCACCGTATCGGGTCGGCGGTTGCCGCGCATGCTCAGGTAGCTGCCCATGGCCGGGCTGCGGGTGATGTGTCCGAGCAGGGCGCGGTAGTTGCCGAAGGCGCCGTCGATCAGCAGGTCGTAGTAGACCGATACCGCTCGCGGCTCGATTTCGAGCGGGCCGTTGGCGTCCGACACCACCAGGATCTGGCTGAGCGCATAGGCCACGCGCTGGCGCAGCTGGTCCGGACCGGTGATGGCGTTGCGGAACCAGGCCTCCATGCGGGCGTTCTGGTACAGCGGCTCACCGAGGCCCACTACGTAGTCGAGATAGGGCACCTGGCGCGAAGCCGGCGCCGCGAACTGCTCGTCGAGCCAGGCCTCGTAGCCGATCTGGCGCAGGCGCTGGATGTCGGTGAGCCGCGTGCCAAACGTCGACTGGGTCAGGAAGCGCGCGGCTTCGGCGTCAGACTCCGGCGCGAAAGGCTCGAAGCCGCTGGCGAAGATGCGTTGGGCCAAGGCGGGCGCCGTCGCGCTGAGCGCGATCAGCAGCAGCCCCCAGGCGGCACAGCGGCGGAAAGCGGAGGGGCGAGGGGGCTGCGGCATGGGACGTGCCATCTGTAACGAACTGTGAAGTCGAACGCTAGCCGGGAGCGTTCGCCACACAAGTCCGAAACGACGAACGGGGCTGTCCGCAGGATTGGCGGACAGCCCCGTTCAGGTGGATGCGCTGCGCCCCGCCAGATGGTGAGGCGAAGCGATGACGCGGATCAGTTCGGGTTGCAGCGGCCGGTGGTCGGCACGGTGATGCGGGTCAGGCTGTACTCGCCGTTGCCATAGCTCGACTCGAAACGGAACTGGCCGCGGTCGCAGGCCGTGAAGCGGATGCTCAGACGTCCCCATTCCCGGTTCGTCGCGACCTGGTTGGGGGCGAAAGCCGCGCCGAACTGGCCGCCGCTGGTGATCTGCAGCGGCACCGTGACCTCGCTGGCACCCCAGTTGAAGGGCACTGCGCCGTTCATCCACACCTGCCGCCCCTCGAAGTAGTCGTACCAGTACACCACCATCAGCGGCTGATCGCCGTTGGCGGTGCCGGGGGCCGACTGGGCGATCTCGACCACGATTCCGCGGCCTGACTTCTCCGGGTCGTACCAGGAGCCGGCGTGCAAGGGCAGGATCGGGAAACCGCTGGTGCGCACGGCGCGCTTGATCAGCGGATAGCGCACCGGCTCATCCTGGGTGCCGGGGAACAGTGGCTCCGAGTTGAGCTGGTCGACCAGGGTCATGCCGTAGACCACCCTGCCGAAGACGGTGAAGTCAGGGTCGAGGCTGGCGTTGTCGCGGGTGTTGATGAAGAAGCTGGCAGTGCCGGAATTGCGGTTCGGACGGCCGTCAGAGCCATTGGACAGCGCGAGCGCGATCGAGCCTCTCACGTTGCTGGGGGCAGGACGGACTTCGCCGTTGACCGGTGCCTTCTGGGTGATCTGGCGGAACGCGCTGGTCAGGATGCCGGCCTGCACAACAAAGTTCGGCGCGATCCGGTGCACCAGCGTGTTGTTGTAGCTGCCATCGTCGACGTAGGAGAGGAAGTTCGCCGTGGTCCGCGGCGTGTTCACGGCGTCCAATTCCAGCAGGATCGGGCCGCGATCGGTGTCCAGCAGCACGCGCGGATTGGGCGCGGTCTGGGCGAATGCCGCCAAAGGGAGCAGGCAGAGCAGGGCGAATCCGAACCTTCGAAGCATGGGTAGAGGCCTTTCCTTGGACGCCGCGGACTGCGGCACGCCGCAGAGGATAGGCGCGCGCGGGCGGCCTGGCGACCCTGCGCATGGCCTGTTGCGGCGCCGCCCGAAGAATCGCTTCTGCCTTCCTGCGTAGAGCGTTGATTTTCAGCCGTATTGGTCTCGGCGCAACGGGCTGACTCGGTGGCCGCCGTGGCGCGGAACTGTCAGGCCGCGGGCGCCAAAGTCATCAGTACTGGCCTCGGCGGTTCGGCCGGCAGCACCGCCGAGAACACCGTGTTCAGCGCTGTCCTGAGGCGGAGGCCCCACCACGCGACTGCCCCGGCCAACCCTGCCTTGGTCGACGCGGGCACGGTGAAGGGCAAGACCCGGCTCCGACTTGCCTGCAGCGGGGGCGCGGGCAACGTTGATGTGTTCCGCAGCACCACGCGCGTGGCCACTGCGCTCGACTGTTCCGGCGGCCAGTGCTCTGCCAAGCGGTCGGACATCGGTAGCGATCAGGGTGCGCAACACCGTCACCCTCCATGTTCCAGCAAGGCCACGGAGACCTGTTGATCGAAGAGCCACAACGGCGTGCCGATCGAGGCCCAAGCGGGAGTGGCGTGGGCCTTTGCGCGCTTCGGCGGTCGCACGAGTCGCGCCACGGCGCGCGCCGCGGGGTCGCCGGGTCGCCTCTCATGCCTGGCAGCGGCTGCACCAGTACAGGCGCCTGCCTCCGAGCTCTTCGCGCTGCACCGTGCCGCCGCAAGCTTCGCAAGGTTCGCCGGCGCGGTCGAACACGCGGAAGCGGAACGCATCGCCGTGATCGACCTGCAGATCCGCGCGCAGACGGCTGCGTTGGCGACGCGAGACGCCGCGCGTGGCATAGCTGCGCCGCGGAACCGCCAGCAGAGCCTCGGCAAGTGCCCGTCGCTCGGGTCGGTCGAGATCCCGCGGCCGACGTTGCGGTGCAATGCCCGCCTCGAAAAGCACTTCAGAGCGGAGGTAGTTGCCCATACCGGCCAGGAAACCTTGGTCCAAGAGCAGCGCGGTCAGGCTGCGGCCGCAGAAGCGCGGCTGCTGGAGCCGCGCCGCAACGGTCTCTGCGTCCAGCCGCGGGTCGAGCACGTCCGGGCCGAGCTTGGCGAGAAAGGGATGCTCGGGCAGGCGCTGCGTCGGCCAAAGCTCGATGTCCGAGGCCGAGTACAGCAGGATCGACTTCCTCGTCGTGGACAGCGCCACCCGCAGGCTGCGCGAGGTCTGAGGCCAGCGCCCGGGGGTGGCGACCTTCCAGACGCCGTAGAGCTGGTTGTGGGTGTAAAGGCTCTGCCCGCCCTCGAAGTGGGTGAGCAGTGCCTTGCCGTGCGGCTCGATCGCGAGCACGCGTCGCCCGACCAGACCATCGGCCTGGGCGGCAAGTGCGGGGAACGCGAACCACACATCGCTCAGCACCTGTCCGGCGACAGCGCGGGCGAGCTGATCGGCGGCGCGGCGGATCTCAGGACCTTCAGGCATGCCGCGCAGTGTGGCGTCATGGATTTGCCGAGCGCGTGAAGCGCAGGCCGGCGCGGCGCTTGCGCGACTCTTGCCAAACTCGATGCTCAGCCCGAATCCCGAATCCCGAATCCCGAATCTGGCTTCAGAACAGCAGCGAAGCCATGCGTCGACGCGCGCGGCCGACCAGGTCTTCGTCTTCCACCAGGCTGAAGGCCTCGATCAGGGTCTTGCGGGGCTGGCCCTCGTGCCAGCCGCGATCGCGCTTCAACAGCTCGAGCAGGCTGTCGAAACCGGCCGCGCTGTCGCCAGCGACGATCTGGTGCACGCCGAGCAGATGCAGGGCTTCGAGGTCGTTCGGATCGGCCGCCAGCCGGGCCTGCAAGCCGATCGGCGCGGGTGCGCCGGCAAGCAGGCGGGCGAAACCGAGACGGGCGCGAGCGCGCTTGGCACGCTCGTCAGTGGCGAGGTTGGCAGGTACGCCATCGAGCAGGCTCTCGGCCTCGGCGCTGTCGCCGATGCAAAGCAGGGCCAGTGCCAGATCGAGCTTCAGCTCGGCGCGCTCGGGCTCGGCCGCGATCTGCGCGCGAAGCTGCTCAACGCGCTCCTGCGGCAGCAGTTCCTGGACGTCTGCGACGGGTTCTTCCGCCGTCGCCTCGCGCGGCTGCACGCCGTGCTGCGCCAGAAATGCGCGCAGCTGGGCTTCAGGCAGGGCGCCAGGAAAGCCGTCGACGATCTGGCCGTCCTTCAGCAGCAGGATTGTTGGCACCGAGCGGATGCCGACCATCGCCGCAAGCTGCTGCTCCTGGTCGACATCGACCTTGGCCAGCAGGAAGCCCCCGTTGTACTCGGCCGCCAGCTTCTCGAGGATCGGCTTGACCTGCTTGCAGGGGCCGCACCATGTCGCCCAGAAATCGACAAGCACCGGCACCTCCTTCGACCGCAGGATGACGTCCTGCTCGAAGGCTGCGGTGGTGGCATCGAAACTGAAGGCGCTCTCGCTCATTGTGGGCTCCGCTCTGGACGTGAAGGGCGCGGCATCGTAACCGCAGCCTGCCTGTGTGCGGTCTCCTCGCGCGCTTTGCAAGAGGGCCCGCATAGGCATCGTCGATGCGCACATGAAGGGCGCCCCCGATGACGGCAGCCGGAACAGCGCCGCCCGCATCAGGCTTTTCGAATCCCGAATCCCGAATCCCGAATCCCGAACCAAAAAAAACCCGCCGGCCCGGTGGCTGCAGGGGAGGGATCTGCGGCATCACCTGTTGGGGCGGCGGGTTCTACCAATCGCCCGCCGGTCTCCCGGCGGGCGCGCGTCCTGTCGGACGCAAGCGGAAGCGGTTATTCGCTGGCGGTGGGCGCCTCGGCGGATTCAGTCTTGGCGGCGGCCTTCACCTTGGGCGCCTTGACGGCCTTCTTGGCGGCGGGCTTGGCGGCCGGCGCAGCGGCAGACTTCGCGGCCGGCTTCGCGACCTTCGCGGCGGGCTTGGCAGCGGGCTTGGCAGCTTTGGCCGCAGGCTTGCGGGCCGCCGCCTTGGGCTCACCGCCCAGCTTCTTCAGTTCGGCGGTCAGCGCATCGACGCGCTTGGCCAGATGTCCCAGATCCTCGTGGCCAGGCACGCCAAGACGGTTCAGGGCGCGCTGCACGCGCTCCTCGAAAATCTTCTCGAGCTTGTCCCAGGTGTCGGTGGCGCGATCGCGCACCTGCTCGACGCGGTTCTCGACCGCATCACGCACGGCGTCAACGCGACCCGTTGCGAGCTTGCGGGTCTTCTGTTCGATGCTTGAACCTTCCTTCACGAGGTTCTCGAACAGGCGGGAGCCCTCTTCCTGTGCGCGATTGAAGGCGCCCATACCAGCCAGCCAGATGCCCTGCGCCGACTCCATGATGGAGCGCGAGAGCATTTCGGCCTTGCCGCCGATGGCCGCCACCGGCGACTTGGCCGCGGGCTTCTTCGCGGCGGACTTGGTGGCCTTGGCGGCGGGCTTGGCGGCGGGCTTGGCTGCCGCGGCTTTCTTGAACTTGGCCATGTCGGATCTCTCGCAGAGGAAGGGGGCGGATGCGCTGCATGCTGCCGACGCAACCTAGAATAATCACACTATGCCCACGCGACGCTCCCGCCCGGTCAGCGACGGCGTGGCCGTGAGGCTCGGGGCGTCCGGTCGTCGATCAGTTCTTCGACTTCATCCAGGGCGCGCGACAGCCGTGCGGTGGTCGCGGTGTGCGGCCGGTACGCTTGGCGCACGCCTTCCATGAGCGAAGGCGACTTCGCATCGAGGAGATCCTCGCGCAGGCGCAGGCCAAGGCGCGCAAGCAGCGGGCGCAGCGCTTCGCGGTTCTTCCCGAGGTCCCGCAGGGTCACGCGGTAGGCGTGCTCGCACACGCGTTGACGCGAGGCGTAGCTGAAGGCGTTGGTGAAGAACACCTCGGCGTCGTCGTGGTTCGGCTCAAAAATCAGCTGGTCGCTGTGGCTGTACTGCTGGGCGTACTTCGCGAGGCCCACCTGCATACGCGACTGCAGCAGCGTGCGGAAGGTCTGCGAGAGCACCATGGGCAGTCCGCCCTCCGTGACGGAGGACCGTCGCTCACCGCCAGCGCCCTGAGCCGAGTTGCCGTCGTACGGCACCAGCGGATTCAGGCCGATCAGCAGGTCGATGTCCTCGTCGAGCGCGACCGACCCGTGCATGGTGCGGCGCAGGGCGCCGTCGACCAGGTGCCGGCCGTGCAACTGCACCGGCGGGTACAGGCCGGGCAGCGCAGCGCTGGCCTGCACGGCGACCGAGATCGGCACGTCGTCCCAACCGGCGCTGCCGAAGCGCACGGTCTCACCGCTGTCGAGATCCACCGCGATCACCCTCAGCTTGCGCTTGAGCTCGCGGAAGTCGTTGCTGCGGCCGCGACGGGTGAAAGCGTCGCGCAGGAAGTGCTCGATGCCGCTGTTGTCGAACAGGCCGTTGGGGATCAATCCACCGAAGCGACCCAACAGGTCGCCAAGCCCCAGTTCGCCTGGATGCAGCAGGGCATTGCGCCAGAAATCGAGCAGCAGCCGCGGCAGCCCCACCACCCGGCGGGCGTACTCGAACACGGCGGGACGCAGGAAGGTCTCGGGCCGAAAGCGCACGTCGCCGCTTTCGCCGGTCAGGAAGATCCGGCACATGGTGGCGGTGTCCATGCGGTTGGCCAGCGAGGCCGCGAGAAAGGCGCCTGAGCTGACGCCGACGTAGATCTCCAGCCGGGTCAGGTCGAGACCTTCGATGGCTTCGTCGAGGGCGCGCAGAGCGCCGAGCTCATACATGCCGCCAATCGGGCCGCCGCCGGCGACGGCGAGACCGATGCGAGGTTTGCGGCGGAGTGGGGCGCTGGCGGTCTGGATCGAGAGCATGCGCTAGGGTATGCAGGAGTCAAGCCAGCGAGTGTAGACGCTGATATCGGTTTCCGCCCCTGCAGCCCCGCAGACGCAGGGCGATTTATGCGACCAAAGTCGAATGCACGCCCACCATCCCACCGCCCGCCGTCTGGCCCGCCTGATCGCCGCCAACCAGCGTCTGCGCGGTTTCGATACGGAGCCACGCAACCGCTCGCCCTGGCTGCCGGCCCTGCAGCGCTGGCAGGCGCAACGGCTGAAGGCCAGTTTCGCAGCCTTTCTGAAGCGCTCGGATATGCGCCCTGCGGCCGAGTTTTTTCTCAGTGATCTCTACGGCGACCAGGATGTCAGCGGTCGCGATTCGGCGGTGGCGCGCATCGTCCCGCGCCTGATCCGCCTGTTGCCCGACGACTTCCTGCGCACCGCGGCCGATGCCATCGAGCTGGGCGCGCTCAGCCACGCCTTCGATCTCCGAATGGTCGACTGCCTCGTCCGTGGCTACGGTGAGCGCCCGCGTGTCCTCGATGAAGCCCTTTACGCGCAGGCCTATCGCGACTGCGGTCTGCCCCGCCTTCGCGCGCGTCAGATCGACTTGATCGTCGAGGTCGGACAATCACTGGACGCGGCCGTGCGCCATCCGATGCTGGGACGGGTGCTGAAGCTCTCTCGGCTGCCGGCGCGCGCGGCCGGCCTATGGGAGCTGCAGCAGTTTCTGGAGCGCGGGTTCGCCGCCTTCGCCCTGCTGGGAAGCGCCGATGAGTTCCTGGCTACGATCGAGCGGCAGGAGCGCGAGGTAAGCCGGCGTCTGTTCGCCGGACATCCGCAGCCGTTCGCGCCCCCACGCTGACCTCGATCCCCGGCCGCGCAGTACCCGCGATCAGGCCCGCTGGATGCCCCGCACTCCGTCCTCCACCCGGTAGCGGCCGACGGTGCGCACCGCGCTTTGGCGCTGCTTGACCGTCTCCGGCGCACGCAGCTGCACGTCGGCATCGCGGCTGATCTCGATCAGCACGTAGCCGCGCTCCTCACTGTTCAGGTGCAGCAGCTGCGGGTTGTCGGCGCGCAGGGCGTCGTACTCGGACTGTGGCCAGCCCTGTGAGGCCATCGAGGTGCCACAGACCTCCGCCGCGACGGTGCGCGCCTTGCCCCAGGGATCGGCCTGAACGTTGGCGATGATGTTGGCGTGGATGTCACCGCCGATCACCAGCGGATTCGACAGGCCGGGCCGCGCCAGCGCGTCGATCAGTGCGCGCTGGCTGTGCGGATAGCCATCCCAGCCGTCCGTCCAGACGGTGCGGCCGGGCCCGGCCCGATTGTCCAGCGGCGCGAGCAGGGTCTGCTGGGCGATCACGTTCCAGCGCGCATCCGAAGACGCGAGCTCGCGGTACAGCCAGGCCTCCTGTTCGCGGCCGAGCAGGCTCCTGTTCGGATCCTCGAGCGCCGTGCAGGTGGAGGCGTCAAGGGTGACCGAGCCGCCGCGTTTCGACGGATCCGGGCAGGCCATCGCGCTGCGGTACTGGCGGTCGTCGAGCACAAAGAAGCGCGCAAGCCGGCCATAGTCCACGCGGGTGTGGATGGGCATCGAGCCGTCCACGCGCGGCCGCATGCGGCGCGGCAGCGGCATGTGCTCGTAGTAGGCCTGATAGGCCGCGGCGCGGCGCAGCAGGAAGCGCGGGTCGGCATGCTCGCTCTCGTCCGCGGAGGGGTCGTTGTCGACCTCGTGGTCGTCCCAGGTCACCAGCCAGGGCAGGCCGGCGTGGGCATCCTGCAAATCGGCGTCGGTCTTGTACTGGGCGTGGCGCACTCGATACTCGTCGAGCGTGTACGGCTCGCCGCCCATGTGTCGACGCACCAGATCATCGCCCCAGCTGTTCTCGTAGATGTAGTCGCCCAGAAACAGCATCAGGTCCGGTGCATCGCGCAACAGCTGGGCGTAGCCGTTGAAATGGCCCTGCTCGTAGTGCTGGCAGGACGAGAACGCGAACTTCAGCGCGCGCGGCAGCGCATCCAGTGCCGGTGCAGTGCGCGTGCGACCGACGCGGCTGACGGCGTGACCGGCGATGAAGCGGTAGAAGTAGACGCGATCCGGGCGCAGGCCGACGACGTCAACGTGCACGCTGTAGGCGAGTTCGTGCACCGCGCGCACGCGGCCTTCGGCCACCACCTTGGCAAAGCGCTCGTCCTCGGCGACCTGCCATTGCACCGCGATCAGCGCGTCGCGTTCGATGCCACCGTCCGCCTGCAGCGGTGCCGGCGCCAGCCGCGTCCACAGGCTGAAGCCATCCGCTGTCGGATACCCGGAGGCGACGCCGAGCTGGAACGGGTCGGCGACGAAGCGCGGCGCCTGCTGGGCGCGGGTTTCTCCGGCCCCGAGCAGACCGAGCAGGCCCAGTCCCGCCGCGGCCGTGAGCAGGTCGCGACGGCTGAGGCGGCCGGAGCGCAGCAGGACATCGAGTCGGGCGGAGCGGTTCGAGTGGGTCATGGATGTCGGTCGAGATGGGGACACGGTCGTCCAGCCTGCCAAACCCCGATGACAGGCGAAACCGTCCTGCGGCGCGGCTTGCATTGACGCTTCCGCGGGCGATCTGCACCATCGGCCGACGGGAAGGGAGAGGCTCATGCCGAACACAGCTGCAAAGCCAGCGCGCGGTGCGCCCAAGCGCGAGGCCATGTCCAAGGTCGACACCGCCTGGCTGCGCATGGAGCGGCCGACGAACCTGATGATGATCACCGGCGTGCTGATGTTCGCCGAGCGGCTGGAGCTCGCCGCGCTGAAGAAGCTGATCCGCGAGCGTTTCCTCGCGTTTCCCCGGTTCCGGCAGAAGGCCGTCGACGCCGCGACCGGCGCGCACTGGGAAAACGACGAGGATTTCGACCTCGACTGGCACGTGCGGCTGACGGCGCTGCCGGGACGCGCGGACAAGGCAGCGCTCGAAAACCTGGTAAGCCTGCTGGCCTCCACAGGTCTGGACCACTCGAAGCCGCTTTGGCAGTTCCATCTGGTTGAGACCTACAGCGGTGGCAGTGCCCTGATCGCGCGCATCCACCACTGCTACGCGGATGGCATCGCACTGGTCCAGGTGCTGCTCTCGCTGACCGACGTCAGCCGCGAGCCCACGCCGGGCGCCGATCTACCGCGCGCCTGGCTCAAGGACGACGGCGAGAAAGTTACCAAACGCTTCTTCGACCCCGCCTTCCAGCAGTTCGACCGCGCCATGAAGATGGGCGGCAAGGTGATGGAAAAGAGCCTGGAGATGTACCGCGATCCGGGTCTGGCCGCGGTGCTGGCCAAGGAGGGCGGCGAGATCGCACGCGAACTCGGCCATGTACTGCTGCTGCCGGATGATCCCGACACTCCGCTCAAGGCCGGGCTGGGTGTCAGCAAGCGCTGCGCCTGGGCCGAGCCCCTGCCCTTGCAGGAGGTCAAGACGATCGCTCGCGCGCTGGGCTGTACGGTCAATGACGTGCTGCTGGCTGCGGTGGCCGGAGCGCTGCGGGCCTACTTGTTGGAGAGCGGCTTCGACCCCGACGGATGCGGCATCCGCGCCACGGTGCCGGTCAACCTGCGGCCGTTGGAGCACGCCAAGAAACTCGGCAACCACTTTGGCCTGGTCTTCCTGGACCTGCCGATCCACGAATCGAACCCGCTGCGCCGCCTGCAGCATGTCGCCGACAACATGCGCGAGATCAAGTCTTCGCGGCAGGCGATCATGACCTTCGGCGTGCTGGCTGCACTCGGCATGGCGCCGCCGGCTGTGCAGAAGCTCGCGCTCGAGCTGTTCAGCAAGAAGGGCACGGCCGTGGCCACCAATGTGCCGGGCCCGCAGATGCCCCTGTATCTCGCCGGCTCGGAAGTCAGCGACCTGATGTTCTGGGTGCCGCAGACCGGCAGCATCGGCGTCGGCATCAGCATCCTGAGCTACAACGACCGCGTGCATTTCGGTCTGATCAGCGACGCCAAGTGCATCGCCCGCCCGCAGGAAGTCATCGACCGCTTCGCGCCGGAGTTCGAGAAAATGCTGCTGGCCACTCTGCTCGAAGACTGGACGGCGCCGATCCGCCCCGAGGACGCCGAAGACACCCTGCGCCGCTGCCTGCAGTCGCCCGAGAGCTTCACCCGCGCGGCGCCCACCAAGGCCAGCAAGACGCCGCGCAGCAGGAAGAAGCTCGCGGGCGCCTGAGCGCGAGCGCGCGACATCCCGGGCACAGGGAGGGTCCTCGCCCAGGATGAGCCGTACCTTCGCCACGCACATCGGGCGCCAAACGTCGTTCGACGCACCATGAGGTACCAGAGCCGTGCATAGGGTGGGCCTTCGCCCACCATAGGCCACACGCTCGCGTCGGTCATGATGCGCTTCAGCCCGTTAACTCGCGCTTGCCCCCAAGCTGCGGCAACGTCGATGTCTTGGTGAGCGAGGGCCCGCACGTATGCAGCGCGAATGCCTCGCTACGGCGCAGGCGAACGTTCTGGAATATGCGTGTTCGGCGCGCGACACTGCGCGATTCGACATCCCGTGAGGACGCCCCCATGTCGTTTGCCATCCGCTGCCTGCCGCTGCTTCTGCTCGCCTGCGCCAGCACTCACGCCGCCACCTATCAGGTCGGCCCCGGCCGCACCTGGACCCAGCTTCAGCCGCTCTTCGATGCGGTCGACCTGCAGCCCGGCGATATCGTCGAAGTCGATGGCGGCGTGACCTACAGCGGCAACATCATCCTGCGCGAAGCCGACGGCGGCTCGCCCGGCAATCCGGTGACGCTGCGCGGCCTCCGGGTCAACGGTCAGCGGCCGATCCTGCTGGGCGGCGCCAACACCATCGAGTTCCGGCTCGCCAACCACGTGGTCTTCGAGGGTTTCGAGGTGGTCGGCTCGGTCGCCGACAACACCTTCCGCTGCATCTACCACCACAGCCACGACGTGGTGATCCGCGATGTGCTGGTGCGTGACTGCCCGCGCCACGGCATCCTCGGCGCCGACAACGATTCGGGATCTCTGACCATCGAGTTCAGCGAGATCCGCAACGCCGGCTCGGCGCAGTTCAACCACGCCATCTACATGGCCACCGATGAGCTGCGCTATCCCGGCAGCGTGTTCCGCATGCGTCACAGCGTGGTGCGCGACAGCCGCTTCGGCGACTCGGGCGAGGGTGGCAACCTGATCAAGAGCCGCGCCGAGCGCAACGAGATCCACTACAACTGGCTGGAGGGCGCGTGGTTCCACGCGCTGGAGCTGATCGGCCCGGACCCGGCTGGCGGCGTGCCGGCGAATGCGGCGCGCGAAGACTCCGACATCGTCGGCAATGTGGTCGTGCATGACGGAGCATTCGGGGCGATCTTCCGATTTGGCGGCGATGGCACCGGCGCCAGCAATGGTCGCTACCGCTTTGTCAACAACGCAGTGATCCGCCGTGGCGGCAGCAACGACACGCCGACGCTCTTCCGACTGTTCGACGGCATCGAGTCGGTGGAGATGCACAACAATGTGTTCCTCCGCGAGGGGACGTCCGCTTTCCGGATCATCCGAGAGGTCGAGGCGGTGTGGGTCGGCGGCGTCTCGCGCATCCGCGGCAGCCGCAACTGGTTCGACGCGGGTTCCACCTTCGTGCCGCCCGGCTGGGTTGACAGCCTGACCGGCTCCGACCCCGGCTTTGTCAACGCCGCCGGCAACGACTTCCGCCCGGCGCCTGGGTCGCCCCTGCTGGATGCCGCGGGCGCGGCGGCAACGGCGAACGGCTACGAGATCAGCGCGCCGCTGTTCCCACCGGGGTTCCATCCGGCGGCGGCCGTGCAGGCGGCACTTGCCAGGCCAATCAGCGGTGCGCTGGACATCGGCGCCTACGAGCGTCCGATCAATGGATTCCTGTTCGCCAACGGTTTCGAGGGCTGAGAGCGGGAACGGACCCAAGCCCGAGGGCAGTGCGGCCGGCATCTCCGGACCTTGCTCGGCGCGGGTGGCCGGGCTTGCGAGCGGACGCCAGCAGGTCGGCCGAAACGACGGGCCGCACACCTCGCGCTGCTTGATCCCTCGGCAGGCGTCCGGTGATGCACAGAGGTAAACACAAGCGCTGCACGAGCGCGCACTGCAGACGCCGTCGCAGGCTTCAGGCATAAAGCGCTCTTACTCCATGCCCGGCCCGACCATGCACGCCAACGTTCCCGAGCCCCTGCGCATCCGCCGCTCGCACACACCGCCCACGCCGGCGGTGCGGCGGCGCGAGCTGTGGGCCTGGATGATGTTCGACTTCGCCAACTCCGGGTACACCACGGTGGTCATCACCGCGGTGTTCAGCGCCTACTTCGTGGCCACGGTGGCAGGCAACGCGGACTGGGCGACCTTCGCCTGGACGGCGGCGCTGTCGCTGTCCTACGCGCTGATTCTGATCAGTGCCCCGGTGTTGGGCGCCTGGGCCGACCTGCGTGCCGGCAAGCGCTCGCTGCTGTGGTGGACGACTGGGCTCTGCGTGCTGGGCACCGCCGCCCTGGCCTGGACCGGGCCCGGCAGCGTGGTGCTGGCCCTGGCCCTGATCGTGCTCACCAACACCGCCTATGGCACCGGCGAGAACGTGATCGCCGCTTTCCTACCCGAGCTGGCGCGCGAGGAGGCGATGGGCCGACTGTCGGGCTACGGCTGGGCGGTGGGCTATCTCGGCGGGCTGGCGATCCTCGCGGTCTGCCTGTGGTGGATCACCGGCGCTGAGGCACGCGGCTCGGACACCGTCACTGCCGTGCAGCAGTCGATGCTGTTCACCGCCTTGGCCTTCGCCCTCGCCGCATTGCCGACCCTGCTGCTGCTGCGCGAGCGCGCGCGGCCGCAGCCCTTGCCGCCCGGCGGCGCGCTGCTGGCGACCGCGTTCTCACGCGTGCGCGAATCGCTGCTTGGCAGCGCCGGGCTGACCGATCTGCGTCGGCTGCTGGCCTGCATCGTGTTCTACCAGGCCGGCGTGGCGACGGTGATCGCGATCGCCGCGATCTTCACCACCCAGGCCCTGGGCTTCACCACCGCGGAGAGCATCCAGCTGATCCTGGTGGTCAACGTCACCGCGGCGGCCGGTGCCTTTCTGTTCGGCTGGCTGCAGGATCGTGTCGGCCACAAGCCGCTGCTGGCGCTGTCGCTTCTGGGCTGGCTGCTGGCGATCGGCCTGTTCTGGTTTTCGGAGTCACGCAGCGTGGTCTGGGCCGCCGCGAACGTGGCGGGCCTGTGCATGGGCGCGTCGCAAAGCGTGGGCCGCGCGCTGGTCGGCGTGCTGTGTCCGCCCGCGCGCGAAGCCGAGATCTTTGGCCTCTGGGGGCTGGCGGTGAAGCTCGCCAGCATTCTCGGCCCGCTGTCCTACGGCGCCGTCAGCTGGATCAGCGGCGGCGACCACCGCACCGCCATGCTGTGCACGGCCCTGTTCTTCATCGCAGGCTTGGCGATCCTCGTCAGCATCGACATCGAGCGCGGCCGCGCCGCGCGCGACCTCGCATAGGGTGGGTCTCGACCCACCACAGCCTCGAACCCAGCGCACGCACTCTGGTGCCCGACGACCGAACATCGCCGTCCGTCGGGTGGGTCTTGACCCACCAGGGCCTCAATTGCACCAGGCGTGGACCCAAACCATGACACTCCGCGCCCATCGCGCGGCTACGGCTGGCACGCATCGATGCCGCGTCGAGACGGGCGCGCTACCTCGCCGGCCCCGCGTCTCGACGGCCGATCTCGCAGCCCGTACACCCGCCGCATGCGGAGGGCGCGCGCTCCACAGCGGACTCCGTCGCGCAGCGCAAGCGCGCCCGCTGCCGAATCGGCCGAGCCAGTCGCCACAGGCTCAGGCCCAGCGCCAGCGCGATCAGCGTCCACTGCCAGTGCGGAGCCATCAGCCGGCTCCCAGCGCCACGGCGGTCTGATAGGTCAGCAGCGCCATCACATAGGCCAGCGCGAACAGGTAGAAGGCGGCGAAGCCCATCTGCTTCCAGGAGTTGGTCTCGCGCTTGATCGTCGCCAATGTCGACAGGCACATCGGCGCGTAGATGTACCAGACCAGCAGGGACAGGGCGGTCGCCAGCGACCAGTCGCTGGCGATCAGCGGTTCGAGCGCCGCCGCCGCCGCCTCGTCGTCAACCGCCGACAGCGCATACACCGTGGCCAGCGAGGACACCGCCACCTCGCGTGCAGCCAGACCCGGGATCAGCGCGATGCAGATCTGCCAGCCAAAGCCCAGCGGCGCGAACACGAAGGCCAGCGCGTGGCCGATGCGCCCGGCCAGGCTGTACTCGATGGCCGCCCCGGTGGCGCCTTCCGGCGGCGCCGGGAAGCTCAGCAGGAACCACAGCAGCACGGTCATGGCGAGAATGATTCCGCCGACGCGCTTCAAGAAGATCATGCCGCGCTCCCACAGGCCGATGGCCAGGTCGCGTACGTGCGGCAGGCGGTAGCTCGGCAGCTCCAGCAGCAGCGGATGCTCGCCCTGATCGCGCTTGAATCGCTTCATCAGCCAGGCCACGGCCAGCGCGCTCAGGATGCCGGCGAGATACAGTCCGAACAGCACCAGGCCCTGCAGGTTGAACAGGCCACCGACGGTCTGCTTGGGCACGAAGGCCGCGATCAACAGTGCATACACCGGCAGTCGCGCCGAACAGGTCATCAGGGGCGCCACGAGAATGGTCGCCAGCCGGTCGCGCGGATCGCTGATGCTGCGCGTCGCCATGATGCCCGGGATGGCGCAGGCGAAGCTCGACAGCAGCGGAATGAAGCTGCGCCCCGACAGCCCGGCCGTCGACATCATCCGGTCGAGCAGGAAAGCGGCGCGCGGCAGGTAGCCGGATTCCTCCAGTGACAGGATGAAGGCGAACAGGATCAGGATCTGCGGCAGGAACACCACCACGCCACCGAGCCCGGCAATGACGCCATCGACCAGCAGGCTGGCCAGCGGGCCTTCCGGCAGCGCCGCGGCCACCGTCGCGCCCAGCCAGGCAGTGCCGGCGTCGATGCCTTCGCTGAGCGGCGAAGCCCAGCTGAACACCGCCTGGAAGATGCAGAACATCACCACGGCGAGGATCAGCAGGCCGCACAGCGGATGCAGCAGGACGCGGTCGAGCTGCTCGTCGATGCGCGCGGTGCGCTCGGGCATCACCACGCAGCGCTTGAGCAGGCCGCGCACGCGGGCGTGCAGGTCGGCAGTGCTCTCGACTTCGCGCGACGCGCCCGTCGGCAGCGGCGCATCCAGCGCGGCCAGCAGCTCGGCCGCACCGTGGCGCTTGACCGCGATGGTCTCCAGCACCGGCACGCCGAGCTCGGCGGTGAGCGCCTCGCGATCGATGCGGATGCCGCGCCGCATGGCGGCATCCATCTGATTCAGCACCACCAGGGTTGGCCGACGCAGCGCGAGAATCTCCAGCGCAAAGCGCAGGTGCAGGCGCAGATTGGTGGCGTCGAGCACGCAGACCAGCACATCGGGCGCATCGACATCGCTGCGCTGGCCCAGAACCACTTCGCGGGTGATCGCCTCGTCGAGGCTGGCTGCATCGAGGCTGTAGGCGCCCGGCAAGTCCAGCACGCGCACCTCGCGGCCGGCCGGCGTGGAGAAGCGGCCCTCCTTGCGCTCCACCGTCACGCCCGCGTAGTTCGCGACCTTCTGCCGGCTGCCTGTGAGGCGGTTGAACAGGGCGGTCTTGCCGCAGTTGGGATTGCCCAGCAGGGCGATCTGCAGCGTGGCGGCGCTCATGCGCCAGTCGCCTCGATCTGCACGCGTACGCGCGCGGCTTCCGCGCGGCGCAGGGCGAAGCGGGTGTATCCGATCTGGATGAGCAGGGGCTCGGCGCCGAAGGGGCCCCGGGTCAGCAGGCGTACTGGCTCGCCCCGCACGAAGCCGAGTTCGCGCAAGCGTCGACTGATGATGTCCGTGGTGCCCGGAGCGTCGTCCACCGCCAGCACCGTTGCGGTCTGGCCTGCGCTGAGTTGGTCGAGGTGCATGGCGCCATTCCTGAGAATGGTTCGCATTATAGGTGCCGGTTGGCCTACACGTCAGCAGTCGGCGACTGGATCCCGATCCCGCTACTGCTGCGGCCGGCTGAGCATGCCAAGCTGCCTCCTCCGGTTCCCACGTGACTGTCCATGTCCCAGCCAAGCATCCACCCGCTGCCGCCCAAGGAGTACTGGTTCATCGAGGGCTGCCACATCCTCGAATGGCACAACCGTGCGAATGATCCCGCGCTGTCGGTGGCGCGCGCCCGTGTGCCCTCCGGACAGACCACCCGCTGGCATCGCCTGGAGGGCATTACCGAGCGCTACCTGATCCTTTCGGGCAAGGGCAGGGTGGAGCTCGAGGGGCTGGCGTCGGCGGAGATCAGCACAGGTGCCGTGGTGGTGATTCCCCCGGGCTGTGCCCAGCGCATCGCCTGCGTCGGGGACGAGGAGCTGGTGTTCCTGGCGATGTGCACGCCGCGCTTCGAGGCGCAGGCCTATGAGGACGTGGAAGATGCGATGTCCGGATGAGTCCGGCCAGCCCTGCCAAGGGTGAACACTCGAGGCCTGCCAGAGCGCGCAGCTGACGTGGTCCCCTGGCTTCGCGAAATCCTGATCGTCGTGCCCGCGCAGAGTTCCTGTGCCCGGCCTGGTGGGAAACCGCCATGATGCGCCCGGGCGATGCATCCTTCGGCTTCGCAGTGTCAGCGCTCTCGACCATACAGCGCTCTTGGCGATCAGCCCAGAGCACAGGCCAACACCGCACGCCCATGGTGAGCCGAAGTGATCACCGGACCGCATGCGTGTCCTGCGCATGGGCGATACTGCGGCGAGCTATCGAGCCGCGCACGCCACCTTCGCCATGACCGATCTTTCCCTGCCTTCCAACGACCGCTTCGTGGTCGCGATTTCCTCGCGCGCGCTGTTCGATCTGGAGGACAGTCACAGCCTGTTCGAGCAGCGGGGCCTCGCCGCCTACGCAGAGTTCCAACGCGTGCGGGAGAACGAGCCGCTGGAGCCGGGCATCGCGTTTCCGCTGGTCCGCAAGCTGCTTGCCCTGAACGCGCATGCGCAGGCTGGTCTGCCGCAGGTTGAGGTGATCCTGCTCTCGCGCAACTCGGCCGATACCGGCCTGCGGATCTTCAACTCGATCGAGCGCTACGGCCTCGAGATCGTGCGCGCGGCCTTCACCAACGGCGCGCCGACCTTCCCCTACATCCGCCCCTTCGGCGCGCACCTGTTCCTCTCGGCGCATGCCGAAGACGTCGCGCGTGCGCTCGATGCCGGCGTGGCGGCAGCCACCATCCTGCCGAGCAAGGCCTCGCTGCGCGACTCCGAGCAGTTGCGCATCGCCTTTGACGGCGATGCCGTGATCTTCGGCGACGAGAGCGAACGCATCAGCACCGAGCAAGGGCTGGCCGCATTCGCGGCCAACGAGCGTGCCCAGGCCGAACAGCCGTTGTCCGGCGGCCCATTCCGCGGCGTGCTGGCGGCCATCCACGCCATCCAGAGCGCGTTTTCGATGGAGAATTCCCCGATCCGCACGGCCCTGGTGACCGCACGCTCGGCGCCCGCACACAAGCGCGTCATCCTCACCTTGCGCCACTGGGGCGTGCGCCTCGACGAGGCCCTGTTCCTCGGTGGCCGCGACAAAGGCCCCTTCCTCGAAGCCTTCGGGGCCGACATCTTCTTCGACGACAGCCACAGCAATGTCGAATCCGCGCGCAAGCACGTGGCGACCGGACATGTGCCGCACGGGGTGTTGGGGCGTCCGGGTTGAGGCCAAATGTTCCTTGGATTCACGGCCGCTTGGCGGTGGCCACGAAAGGGAAAGAGGCATCGCCTGAGCGCAGCGGTTCTTGCCAACGAGTACCGCGAGAAGTGGACGACCTTTCTGGCGGACGTGCGGATCAAGCAGCCCGGCAGCATCATGGAGAGCCGCGAGTTCGCTCGCGTGCTGGCCTCGCGCGCCGACTCGCCGCTGCGTCGCCTGCTGGAGGCGGTGGCACGCGAGACGCGTCTTTCCAAAGTCGAGCAGGCCGCCGACAACAACTCGCTGCTGGCCCGCGCCGAGCGTCGTTTGACCGCGGAGCGCAGCACCGTCGAGCGCATCGCCGGCCCGGTGGACGTGCTCTCGCCCAACCGCATGGAGCAGAACATCGAGCAGGTCCTGGTCGACGATCACTTCGCCTACCTGCACCAGCTGGTCGGCGATGGCTCGGGCAGCGCGCCGGTCGAGCAGATCCTCAACATGTTCAACGAGCTCTACATGGGCCTGGGCTCGGTCGAGTCGGCCATCCAGGCGCGCACCCAGGCGGTGCCGCCGACCGAAATGCTCGGCAAGGTCCGCGCCGAGGCGGCCTATCTTCCCGACGTGGTGCGCGGCATGGTCGAAGAGCTCACCGACAGCAGCCAGCGCTTCGCCGAGGGCAATGTGCGGCAGTCGCTGTCGGCGGAGATCGATGTCGAGGTGGGGCAGTTCTGCCGCAGCGCTCTGGGCGATCGCTATCCGTTCACCCGCAGCTCGCTGAAGGACGTGACGCTTTCGGACTTCCAGACCCTGTTCGCGCCGGGCGGGCGCTTCGATGGCTTCTTCCGCACCCGGCTTGCGCCTCAGACCGACACCACCGGCACAGCCTGGGTGCTGCGCCAGGCCAGCGGCAACACGGTGTCGATGACGCCGTTCCAGAATGCAGCCGCCATCCGGGAAGTGTTCTTTCCGCGTGGCGGCAGCGCGATGGATCTGTCCTTCGAACTGCGCGTCCTGACCATGGACTCCAGCATCGAGCGCCTGACCCTCGACTTCGACGGCCAGATGTTCACCTACGACCACGGCCCCAACAACGTCTTCCGGGTCACTTGGCCGGGCCAGGGGCAGGGCAACATCCGCGCGGTCGCCTCGGCAACTGCGACCGGCGAGCGCAGCCGCAGCTGGTCTGGTCCGTGGGCGCTGTTCCGCCTGTTCGATGCGGCCGAGCTGCGGCCGGGCGTCGGTCCGGAGCGCTTCAACGCCACCCTCGACATCGAAGGCCGGCGCGTGCAGCTCGACATCACCGCGAACAGCGTGCGCAATCCGTTCCAGATGCGCGAAGTGATGCGCTTCCGCTGCCCCTCGCGTGCCTGAGATGGCGAGCTATGGCCTGTTCGGCAAGCTGCCCGCGCTGGGCGATTTCGTCGCCCGCGGGCTGGCGGGAGACGACCTGCGGCGGATCGACGACTGGCTTGCGCGCGGCATGCTGGCCCTGCAGTCCTCGTCGGCGCAGTGGCTGGACAGCTACCTGGTCAGCCCGGTCTGGCAGTGCCTGATCCCGGCCGGCCGCCTGTGCAGCGAGCCCTGTGCGGCGGCTGTCATGCCCAGCGTCGACCGGGTCGGGCGCTACTTTCCGCTGCTGGCCGTGCGCGCGCTGCCGCCGCCGAGCGAGGCCGCTGCGCTGATCCCCGAGCTGGCGATCGTGGCGGCGAGCCTGCCCGCCGCTCTGCACGAGCAGTTGGGCCCCGACCTGCTGCTGGAGCGGCTGGCCCAGCCCAATCCTCGGCCTGTGGCCGCCCCGGACGGCGAGCGTCTGCTGGCCGGCTTCCGCGCGGACGGCGATGTTTCCCTGTGCTGGAGCCTGCCGGGCCCGCTGGCGCCGTTTCGTTTCGTCAGCCATCGTGGGCCGGCCGACCCGGGGCTGTTTCTCAGCCTGTTCGAGGGGCGCTGAGCCGGGCTCGAGGCCTTCCGGGGCCTCCGCGGAGCCCGCCTGCTAGAATCGCGCCCCCTTCACACAGGCAGGCGGGTGTCTCGCCCATGAGCTGGCTTTCCAAACTGATGCCCTCGCGGATCCGCACCGAGGGCGGCAACAAGCGCGGCGTGCCCGAAGGGCTGTGGAGCAAGTGCGACAGCTGTGGGGCGGTGCTGTACCGGCCCGAGATGGAGCGCAACCTCGAGGTCTGCCCCAAATGCGGGCATCACCATGCGATCGGCGCACGCCAGCGGCTGTCGATGTTTCTCGACACCGGCAGTGCGGTCGAGATCGCGCCGAATCTGGAGCCCAGCGACGCCCTGCGCTTCCGCGATCAGAAGAAGTACAAGGACCGCATCGCCGCCGCACAGAAGCAGACCGGCGAG
Organism: Lysobacterales bacterium; assembly: GCA_046318115.1. GTDB lineage: Bacteria > Pseudomonadota > Gammaproteobacteria > Xanthomonadales > Xanthomonadaceae > Aquimonas. Next base: position 22,784 of record JBKCVA010000044.1, read on the forward strand.
AAGGACGCGCTGATCGCCATGCACGGCCGCCTGAAGGGCCAGCCGCTGGCCGCCTGTGCCTTCGAGTTCCGCTACATGGGCGGTTCGATGGGCTCGGTGGTGGGCGAGAAGTTCGCCCGTGCCGCCGAGTACGCCCTGGCCGAGCGCATGCCCTTCGTCTGCTTCGCCGCCACCGGCGGCGCACGCATGCAGGAAGGCCTGTTCTCGCTGATGCAGATGGCCAAAACCTCGGCCGCCCTGGGACGCCTGCGCGCGGCCGGGCTGCCCTACATCTCGGTGCTGACCCATCCCACCACCGGCGGCGTTTCCGCCAGTCTCGGCATGCTGGGCGATCTCAACGTCGCCGAGCCGCAGGCGCTGATCGGGTTCGCCGGCCCGCGCGTGATCGAACAGACCGTGCGCGAGACCCTGCCGCAGGGCTTCCAGCGCTCGGAGTTCCTGCTGAGCCACGGTGCGATTGATCTGATTGTCGATCGCCGCGAGATGCGCGAGCGTCTCGGCGCGATCCTGGCCATGCTGATGAAGGCGCCGCGTCCGGCGCCCGATCCGGCGGTCGAGGCGGTCGGCGCATGAGCGGCAAGCGCTGGTTCGGCACCGATGGCATCCGCGGCCGCGTCGGCGAGGGCCCGATCTCGGCCGACTTCGTGCTGAAGCTCGGCTGGGCCGCGGGCCGCGTGCTGGCCCGCGAAGGCCACGCCAGCGTGGTGATCGGCAAGGACACCCGCATCAGCGGCTACATGTTCGAGTCGGCGCTGGAGGCCGGCCTGGTCGCCGCGGGCGCCAACGTGATGCTGCTGGGGCCGATGCCGACACCGGGCGTGGCCCTGCTGACCCGCCAGCTCGGCGCGGACGCCGGCATCGTCATCAGCGCCTCGCACAATCCGCACTACGACAACGGCATCAAGTTCTTCTCGGCCGACGGCGAGAAGCTCACCGATGAGGTCGAGCATGCCATCGAGGCCGAGCTGGAGCGCGCCTTCAGCACGGTCGACTCCGAGCAGCTGGGCAAAGCCGTGCGCATTCGCGATGCCGCGCAGCGCTACAGCAGCTTCTGCAAGTCGACGGTCGACAAGGGCTTCAGTCTGCGCGGCATGAAGATCGTGCTCGACTGCGCGCACGGTGCGAACTACCAGATCGCGCCAGAACTGTTCCGCGAACTTGGCGCCGACGTGATCTCGATGGGCGCCTCGCCCGACGGACTCAACATCAACCAGGACTGCGGCAGTACCCACATGGGCAGCCTGCAGGCCCTGGTGCGCGGTTCGGGCGCCGCACTCGGCATCGCCTTCGACGGCGACGGCGACCGCGTGCTGTTTGTCGACGCTGACGGCGAGATCGTCGACGGCGATGCGCAGATCTACATCCTCGCCTGCGACCGCCTGGCGAAGGGTGAGACGTTGGGCACCGTGGTCGGCACGCTGATGACCAACTACGGCCTTGAGCGCGCGTTCGCACAGCGCGGCATCGCGTTTGCGCGCGCCAAGGTGGGCGACCGCTACGTGCTGGAGCAGCTGAAGGCCCATGGCGGGCGGATCGGCGGCGAGGCCTCGGGCCACATCCTGGTGCTCGACAAGGCCAGCACCGGCGACGGCATCGTAAGCGCGCTGCAGGTCTTGCAGGCCGTGCGGCGCAGTGGAAAATCGCTCAAGGCCCTGCTGGAAGGGCTGAGCTGGGTCCCGCAGAAAACTGTGAACGTGCGCATCACCCCAGGCGCCAAGCCGCTGGAGTCGGCAGGGGTGCAGGCGGAGGCCAAGGCGGCCGAAGCCCGGTTGGAGGGCAGGGGACGTCTGGTCCTGCGCGCCTCCGGCACCGAACCGCTGATCCGGATCACCGTGGAGGCGGACGACGAAGCCTTGCTGCTGGATGTGCAGCGTCGCTTGCGCGACGCCGTCGAACAGGCGCTGTAGCGCTTGTTCGATGGGATTGGGGATTAGGGATTGGGGATTGAACCGGGCGGCGCACTGCTGGGCTTGATGTAGTCGGCTTCGCTGGCAGCCCGAGTGCAATAGTCGCTCAGCCCGTCCGCGTGCTTTGAATCCCCAATCCCCAATCCCCAATCCCCAATCCCCAATTCCCAATCCCGTCGCCTCCGCAATCCAGAACACTGAACTCCGCCACAGCCCCCAACGAAGGCGAACCAAATGTCCATCCCCACCCTCGATATCCGCCGCTTTGACACCGACCGTGATGCCTTTGTCGCCGAACTCGGCGCGGCGTATCGCGAGTGGGGCTTCTGCGGCATTCGCGGCCACGGCATTCCGCAGGCGCAGATCGATCGCGCCTATGACGTGTTCCAGCGCTTTTTCGCCCTTCCTGAAGCAGTGAAGAAGCAGTACCACGTGCCGGGTGGCGGCGGTGCGCGCGGCTACACGCCCTTCGGCATCGAGACCGCCAAGGGTGCCAAGCACTTCGACCTGAAGGAGTTCTGGCACGTCGGCCGCGAGATCGCCCGCGACTCGAAGTACGCGGACGTGATGCCGGCCAATCTCTGGCCGAGCGAGATCGCCGACTTCCGCGAGGTCGCCTACGGCCTCTACACCACCCTCGACCAGCTGGGCTCGCGCGTGCTGTCGGCGCTGGCCCTGCACATCGACCTGCCGGCCGACTGGTTCGCCGACAAGACGAACTTCGGCAACTCGATCCTGCGGCCGATCCACTACCCGCCGATCACCGCCGACGACATCCCCAACGTGCGCGCCGGCGCGCATGAAGACATCAACCTGATCACCCTGTTGGTCGGCGCGTCCGCGGCCGGGCTGGAAGTGCTGTCGCGCAAGGGCGAGTGGGTGCCGTTCACCGCCGATGAGGACACCATCGTCGTCAACATCGGCGACATGCTGCAGCGCCTGACCAATCACGTGTATCCGTCCACCACGCACCGGGTCACGAATCCTCCTGGCGAGGCCGCGCGCAAGCCACGCTACTCCACGCCCTTCTTCCTGCATCCGAACCCGGACTTCCTGATCGAGACCCTGCCGCAGTGCATCTCGGCAGAGAACCCCAACCGCTATCCGCAGCCGATCAGCTCGCACGACTACCTGATGGAGCGGCTGCGCGAGATCAAGCTGGCTTGACGTCCCGAACTCCCAGCTCACGACGTCTCTCCACGCTGCACTCTTTCGCGGCGATCGCGGCGCCGCGGTTCCATCGGCTTGCGCCCGAGCCTTGAGCGCTGTGCCCCTTCTCCCCACGGGAGAAGGTGGCGCGAAGCGCCGGATGAGGGGCGCTACAGAGCGCAGCCCTCCATTCGCCCACCCGCAAGCCGGGTGACCCGACAGGCCCGAACCGCATGAACATCCACGCCACCCGCAGCCTGCCTCGCCCCCGTTTCCACGGACTCAGCCCCGTCGTCGCCGGCTGCTGGCGCATGGCCGGCTGGGGCATGGAGGTCGATGCGCGTATCCGCTGGATCGAGGGCTGTATCGAGCTCGGCGTCACCAGCTTCGACCACGCCGACATCTATGGCGACTACGCGGTCGAGGGCCTGTTCGGCGAGGCGCTGGCGCGTGCGCCGGGCCTGCGTCAGCGCTTGCAGCTGGTCAGCAAGTGCGGCATCCGCCTGGTCTCGCCAGCGCGGCCCGGGCATCGCATCAAGAGTTACGACACCTCGGCGGCGCACATCGTCGCCAGCGTCGACCACAGCCTGCACGCGCTGCGCACCGACCATCTCGACCTGCTGCTGATCCATCGGCCCGATCCCCTGCTCGATGTGGCCGAAGTCGCGGGCGCGTTCGAGCGTCTGCAGCGCGCGGGCAAGGTGCTGCGCTTTGGCGTGTCGAACTTCAGCCCGGCGCAGTTCGAGCTGCTGGATTCCGCGGTCGAGCTGGTGACCCAGCAGGTCGAGCTGAGCCCGCTGGCGCGCGCCGTGCTGCATGACGGCACCCTCGATCAGTGCCAGCAGCTCGGCGTGCAGCCGATGCTGTGGAGCCCGCTGGCCGGCGGCCGGGTGCTGAAGGGTGAGGGCGAGGACGCGCAGCGCGTGCGCGCTGAACTCGATCGCATCGGCGCCGAACTCGGCGAGAGTGCGGCCACCGTGGCCTATGCCTGGGGCCTGCGCCACCCGAGCCGGCCGCTGGCCATCACCGGCAGCCAGCGCCTTGAGGGCATTGCCGAGGCCGTCGCGGCCACGCGGCTGCAGCTGTCGCGCGAGGCGTGGCATGCGCTGTGGACGGCTGGCGCGGGGATGCGCGTGCCCTGAAACTCCTGCAGGCCCGGCCTGCGCGCGCTGCGGCTGAAGCCGCGTGCTGCAGCGGGAGAGCCTGCAAACCAGCGCCATCCGCTCGGAGATCGACCTCGCATGCCCACCGAATCGCCCTTGGCAGTGGCTTCCGTCGAACGCCGACGCCGCGTGCTCAAACTGATGGCGGCCTTGGCGGCGAGCCTTGTCCACGCATCGCCACAGGCGCGACCGCGCGCAGCGAAGGGGGCTCGGCGTGTCCTCGTGGTGGGCGCGGGTCTGGCGGGTCTCGCGGCGGCGCGCAGCCTGTCGGAGGGCGGTATCGAGGTCTGCGTCCTGGAAGCGCGCGATCGGATTGGCGGCCGCGTCTGGACGAGCCGCGACGGGCCCTGGCCGCTGGATCTCGGTGCGTCGTGGATCCACGGTGTGGAGGGCAATCCGATCACCGCGCTGGCGGATGCCGCCGGGGCCGCGCGGGTGGCTACCCGCTACGACTTGTCGCGCGCGTTCTCGGACGACGGCCGGCCCTTCGATGACGCCGACCAGCGCCGGCTGGAACGTCTCGACGCGCGCCTGGCGGCCGCGATCGCGGCGGCGCAGGAGGCTGATGGGGATCAAAGCCTCGCCGACGCCGTAGCGCCCGTCCTGGCGGCGCTGCCGGATGAGGACGCGCGCGTGGAAGCGCTGTTTCGTCTGAACTCGTGGATCGAACAGGAGTACGCCGACGACCTCGGCGCACTGTCGAGCCACTGGTACGACGCGGCTGAGGCCTTCGATGGCGATGATGCGCTGTTCGTCAACGGCTTCGCCTCGGTGCTGGGGCCGCTGTCTGCGGGGCTCGACGTGCGTACGGGCGTGGAGGTGGTCGAGGTCGAGCATTCGCCGCAGGGCGTGCGGCTGCGCTGTGCCGACGGGTCCGAGCACGCCGCCGACGCCGCCATCGTCACCGTCCCGCTCGGCGTGCTCAAGGCCGGCCGCCCGCGGTTTTCGCCGCCGCTTCCCAGCGCCATGCGCACGGCCATCGAACGTCTGGCCATGGGCGTGCTCAACAAGTGCTATCTGCGCTTCGAGCGGGTGTTCTGGCCGGACGACAGCGACTGGATCGAAATCGTCCGGCGCGTTCCGGGGCGCTGGGCGCAGTGGGTCAGCTTCGCCCGCACGACCGGCTGGCCGGTGCTGCTCGGCTTCCACGCCGGCAGCGAGGCGCGGCGCCTGGAGGGGCTGGACGACGCAACGGTCGTGGCGGAGGCCATGGCCGCGCTGCGGCAGACGTTCGGCCCCGAGGTGCCCGATCCGATCGATCACCAGATCACCCGCTGGGCCAGTGATCCCTGGTCGCTGGGCTCCTATTCGCTGTATCCGCCCGGTGCGACGCCGGCCGATCGCAATGCGCTCGGTCGCTCGATCGGCCCGCGACTGCGGCTGGCCGGCGAGGCGATCTCGATGGCGCATTTCGGAACTGCGCATGGCGCCTATCTGTCTGGCCGCGAGGCGGCGCGGCGGCTGCTGGCGTCGATGGCGGACGAGTCCGCGGACGCTGACTGAGCGAGGCCTGCGCAGGCCATCACCGCATCCAGGCTGGTCGTCATCCGCAATTGACTGGGCCTGGACGCCTCGGCCGTGCTGGGCTCGCGCGCGTCAGCGGTCCATGCCGGCGAAGCCCATGAAGGCGAGCGCCATGAGGCCGGCGGTGATCAGCGCGATCGGCGCGCCGCGGAACGCGGTCGGCACGTCGGCCAGCGCCAGGCGCTGGCGCAGCTGCGCGAACAGCAGCAGGGCCAGGGCGAAGCCGAGCGCCGCGCCCAAGCCCTGCAGCAGCGCCTCCAGCAGCGAATGCCGGGCCTGCACGTTGAGCAGGGCCACGCCGAGCACCGCGCAGTTGGTGGTGATCAGCGGCAGGTACAGGCCCAGCACGCGGTAGAGCAGGGGCGCGCGCGCGCGCATCAGCAGCTCGGTGAACTGCACCACCGCCGCGATCACCAGAATGAAACCCAGCGTGCGCAGATGGGCGAGATCGAGCGGCTCCAGCAGCCAGGCCTGCAGCGCCCAGGCCAGGCCGGAGGACAGGGTCAACACAAAGGCGGTGGCCAGCGAGAGGCCAAGCGCCGAGTCCAAGCGCTGCGAGACGCCCATGAAGGGGCACAGGCCAAGGAACTTCGCCAGCACGAAGTTGTTGACCAGGGCGGCACCGAACAGCAGCAGGGCGACATCCGACATGGGCGCAAGTCTAGCGGCTGCCCGCTGGGCGCAGCGTGGGCATCGCGACCCGCGGACGCCGGCGCCGAGGCGATGCTGAGCGCGCGTCCCGCGCGGAGCGCGACTTTCGCCACTGGAGATCGCGAGCTTCCCGCCCGCAGGCTCGACGGCAACCGATGGGGGAGTGAACGATGCGCGTGTTGAAGCGATTGGGCCTAGGGCTCGTGGCTCTGCTGGCGGTGCTGGCCGTGCTGCCGTATCTGCTGCCGATGCCCGGCCGCGACCTGCCGCCGCGCAAGTCGCCCTACCTCGAAGGCCGCTTCGTCGAGGTTTGCGGGCTGCGCTGGCATTTCCAGCGCTGGCTGCCCAAGGATCAGCCCGCCCGTGCGCGCGTGGTGCTCATCCACGGCTTTGCGGGATCGACTTTCTCCTGGCGCCTGACGGGCCCGGCGCTGGCCGAGGCGGGGCACGAGGTGCTGGCCATCGACTTGCCGCCCTACGGCTACACCAGCCGCGCCCAGCCCGATCAGCCGCTGGCCGCGTGTCTCGCCCGCATCGTGCGCGACGAGCCCGGTGAGCTGCCGGTCATCGCCGTCGGCCACTCGATGGGCGCCAGCGTGGCCGCGCGTCTCGCCGCCGAGCTGGAATCGCGCGCGGCGGGCGTGGTGCTGGTCGACGGTGGCCTGGGTGGCCGCGGCCGCCCGCCGGGCCGCTTGGCCGGCCTGCTGCAGTACCCGCCGTTCTCGCGCTGGGCCGAAGTGGCCGCGCACTACTACATGCTGGAGCCCGAGCGCTTCAGCCAGACCCTGGCATCCGCCTATGGGCGTGACCCCAGCGAAGCCGAAATCGAGGGCTACCGCACGCCGCTGCTGCTGGCGGGCACGGCGCCGCGCGTGCTCGCGCGCGGCGGCGCGGCCGAGCCGCTCGACACCGCGCGTCTGCCCGCGCGGCAGCTGATCGTCTGGGGCCGGCAGGACGCCTGGGTGCCGCCGGCCGTGGCCGAACGCACGGCCGAGGCTTTGCCGCAGGCGCAGCTCGCCTGGATCGATGAGGCCGGCCACAACCCGATGGAAACGCACCCACAGGCGTTCATGCGCCTGCTGGGAGATTTCATCGACGCCAGCGTGCCCGCGCAGGCGCCGGCTGATCCTGGCGCAGCGGCCCTGGCCGTGCCGACGCCGACGACGCCAGTGTCCAGCGGCGAGGGCTGATACCTCGGCGCCGCCGTCGCGGGCGGCCAGCGGCGGTCGCAGCGAACGTCGCCTTCGCACAGGCTGTCAGTCGGCCGCAAAGGCGACGACGTGCTCCAGGTCAAGACGGATGCCGATGCGCTGGCCGATGGCGTGGTCGTGGTGGCTGGGCACCAGCGACAGCAGGCGCTCACCCGTGTCGAGCCGCAGCGTGTAGAGGAAATCGGCGCCGCGGAAGGCGCGGGCGATCACCTCCGCCTGCAGCGGGCTGGCGTCGTCGTGGACCACGTCGTCAGGCCGCAGCAGCAGCTGCAGGCGCTGGCCCGGGGCGTGGCCGTTGCGCGGCGTGCGCGCTTCGCCCAGCGGCGTCTGCAGTCGCTGGTCGCCGAGGCTGCTTGCAGGGACGAACACACCCTCGCCGACGAAGCGCGCCACGATCGCGTTGGCCGGCTGGTGGTACAGCGCATAGGCACTGTCCCACTGCTGCAGCGCGCCCTCGGCGACAACGCCGATGCGGTCGGCCATGGCGAAGGCCTCGACCTGCGAGTGGGTGATCAGCAGCGCGCCCACGCCTTCGGCCTTGAGTGCGCTGCGCACGTCCAGCGCCAGGCGCTCGCGCAGGTCGGGGTCGAGGCTCGAAAACGGTTCATCCAGAAGCACCAGGGCCGGCCGCGGCGCCAGCGCGCGGGCCAGGGCCACGCGCTGCTGCTGGCCGCCGGACAGTTCATGCGGGTAACGGGGCTCGAAGCCGGCCAGGCCGACCAGCGCCAGCATGCGCTGCGCGCGCGCCTCGGCCTCGCGGCGCGGCAGGCGGAACAGGCCGAACATCACGTTGCCGAGCGCGGTGAGGTGAGGCAGCAGGGCGTGGTCCTGGAAGACCATGCCGATGTCGCGCCGCTCCGGCGGCAGCTGCACGCCGGGGCCGCTGAGCACGCGCGGCTCGACGTCGGCTGCGCGACTCTGGATGCGCCCGGCGTACAGCGGCGCGAAGCCGGCGATGGCGCGCAGCAGGCTGGTCTTGCCGGCGCCGGACGGCCCGAGCAGGCAGCCGATCTCGCCGGCCTCGATCGCGAGATGCACGCCGGCCAGCACGGCGCGACCGTCGTAGCCCACCGCGCAGTCGATCAGTTCAAGCCGCATCGCGGGCGCGCCTCGTCAGCAGAAGTACAGGGATCAGGCCGACCGCGACGATGCTGAGCGCAGGCAGGGCGGCACGCCGCCACTCGCCCTCGTTGGTCAGCTCGAACACGCGGGTGGCCAAGGTGTTCCAGCCGAAGGGGCGCATCATCAGGGTGATCGGCATTTCTTTCATCACGTCGACAAACACCAGCAGGGCGGCGGTGGCCAGCCCGCCGCGCAGCAGCGGCCAGTGCACCTGCTGCAGCCGGCGCAGGCCGGTGACGCCGAGCAGCTGCGCGGCCTCCAGATGGCTGTCGCGCACGCGCAGCAGGGCGGCTGACACCGGCGCATGCGCGACCGCGGTGAAGCGCACGCCGTAGGCGATCAGCAGCAGGCCGAGGCCGCCGGTCAGCGCCATGTCGATCTGCAGGCGGTCCAGCAGCCAGCCGCTGGCGCGGGTCACCGGCACATACAGGCCAATCGCCAACAGCGCCCCCGGCAGGCCGTAGCCCACCGTGCCGATGCGCAGCGCCAGCGTGCTCAGCAGGCCCGGCTGCTCGCGTGCAGCCAGGGCCAGCACCAGGGCCGCGGCGACGGTGAGCGCGGCGGCCATCGCCGACAGCAGCACGCCGTTCCAGACGAACTCGACATAGCGCGCATCCAATTCGTGCAGATGTGCGGCGGCGATCCAGCCGAGCCGCGCCACCGGCAGCGCGAAGGCCAGCGCGAACACCAGGGCGCAAAACGCGGTCGCGGCCCAGCGCCAGCGCCCCAGCGGAAGGCGGGCCGCGCTCACCGCGCCCAGCTGCACGAAGGACTGCCGGCGCCGCGAGTGCGCCTCCAGCAGCACCAGGGCGATCACCGCCAGCAGCATCACGGCGGCGATCTGCAGGGCGGTGTCGGTGGAGAACATGGCGAACCAGGCGCTGTAGATCGCGCTGGTGAACGTGTCGTAGTTGAAGGCGGCCACGGTGCCGAAGTCGGCCAGGGTTTCCATCAGCACCAGCAGCACGCCGCCCGCGATGAAGGGGCGCGCCAGCGGCAGGGCCGCGCGCAGAAAGGCGCGCTGGGGCGACATGCCCAGCGCGCGGGCCGCTTCGAGCGCGCGCGCGCCCTGGCTGGCGAAGGCATCGCTGGCGACGAGATAGACATAGGGAAACAGCGCCAGCGTCATCACCGCGATCACGCCGCCGCGCGAGCGGATCTCGGGCAGCAGCAGACCGTGCTCGCGCAGCACGGTGGCGAAGGCGCCGCTGTAGTCGAACAGGCCGATGAAGGCCACCGCGAACACATAGCCCGGCAGGGCCAGCGGCAGCACCAGCGCCCAGCGGAAGAAGCGCCGGCCGGGGAAGTCGGTGAGCGCGACCAGCGCGGCCAGGGCGGTGCCGAGCAGCACCGTGCCCACGCCCACACCCAGCAGCAGCCACAGGGTGTTGAGGGACACCCGCGGCAGCGTGTGCTGCCACAGGTGGCCGAGCATTTCGGGGTCGGGATTGAACAGCGCCGCCAGCGCGGCGATAAGCGGCACCGCGCTGGGCAGGCACAGCGCCAGCGCGAGCAGGCTCAGACCGCCGAAGCGCCCGCGCCGCGTGGGCGGCGCGAGCGGCGGAGCGTCAGCGATAGCCGACACGATCCATCAGCTGGGTTGCCTCCACCTGCAGCGCGCCGGCGCGCGAGACGTTGATCAGGTCCTGACGGAAGGGGCCCCAGTCGGCGACGGCGGAATCGACCGCGATCGCCGGGTTGGCCGGGAACTCGAAGTTCACCGAGGCGAATTTGGCCTGGGCCTCGCCCGCGGACAGCCATTCGAGGAAGGCCTGCGCGGCTTCGGGGCGCTTGGCGTGGGTGGTGATGCCGGCGCCGGACACATTGACGTGCACGCCGCGCTGGCCCTCGCCCTGGTTGGGCCAGAAGATCGCCGCCGGCAGCGCCGGGTTGTCGCGCTTCAAGCGGCCGAAGTAGTAGGTGTTGGCGATGCCGACGTCGCAGCGGCCGGCGCCCACCGCCTGGATCACCTCGTCATCGCTGGCGAAGGGCTGCGCCGCCAGGTTGGCGACCCAGCCGGCGACGATGGCTTCGGCACCCCCCGCGCCGTGGTTCTCGATCAGGGTGGCGACCAGGCTCTGGTTGTAGACCTTCTTCGACGTGCGCAGGCAGAGCCGGCCCTTCCAGGGCGCCTCGGCCAGGGCCTCGTAGGTGCTGAGCTCGGAGGGCTGCACCTTGTCGGTGTTGTAGATCAGGGTGCGGGCGCGCACCGACAGACCGAACCAGCGGTTCTCCGGGTCCTGCAGATGGGCCGGGATATTGGCTTCCAGCACCGGCGACTCGACCGCGCGCAGCAGACCGAGCTGGGCGGCCTGCCAGAGGTTGCCGGCATCGACCGTCATGAACACATCGGCTTCGGTGCGGGCACCTTCGGCCTGCAGGCGCGCCATCAGCGGCGCTTCCTTGTCGGTCAGGTACTCGATCTTGACGCCGGTTTCGGCGGTGTAGCGGTCGAACAGCGGCTTGATCAGCTGCTCGTTGCGGGCGGTGTAGACCACGAGGTCAGCGGCCTGGGCGGCCGGCGCCAGCGCGAGGGCGAGCGCGGCGAGGGCAGGGGCGGCGAGGGCAGGGAGACGGATGCGCATGGGCGGGCCTGTTCGGTGGGGCTGGAAATGAGAATCGATGTTATCCAGCGCGGCGTGTGCGGTCCATGTGCCTGAAGCCGGTGCGTACACTTGCGGCCCATGAACGAGACCTCGAAGCATGCCAGCCCGCGCGCGGCCGCAGGAAGCCGACTGCCACCGCGCTTCGACGCCGATTCCACCGAGCTGTTCGCGGAAGCGGCGGTGCGCGCGATCGATGCGCGCCTGATCGAAGTGCTGGACGGCGACGCCTATGCCCTGATGCAGCGCGCGGCCTGGGCCGCGCTGGATACGCTCAAGCAGCGCTGGCCGCGGGCGCGCACCCTGGCCGTGGTCTGCGGGCCCGGCAACAACGGCGGCGATGGCTGGGTGCTGGCGCGGCTGGCCGAGTCGGCCGGCTACGACGCCTGGGTGGTGCACCTGCGCGCCGACGACAGCCGCGGCAGCGCGGAAGCCCAGCGGGCGCGACGCGACTGGCGCGGCCGCCGCGTCGCCTGGGAGGATGACCCCGAGCTGGCGACGGAGAGCCTGGCCCTCGCCGACGTGGTGATCGACGCGGTGTTCGGGCTCGGCCTGAGCCGCGCGCCCGCGGCGCCGCACGCCGATCTGATCGAGGCGATCAACCTCGCCCAGCGGCCGGTGCTGGCGCTGGACCTGCCTTCGGGCGTGAGCGCGGACAGCGGCGCGACGCCGGGCGCCGCCGTGCGGGCGGATGTCAGCATCAGTTTCGTTGCCGCGAAGCCAGGGCTCTACACCGGCCCCGGCCGGGTGCTGTCGGGTACGCGGCGGCTGGCTCCGCTGCTGCCCGAGGGCGTCGATGCCCCTGGGCCCAGCGCCGACTTCGAGCCGCAGGCTATCGCACTGTCCGCGCGCGCACTGGACGGCGCCCTGCCGCGTCGACGGCTGGACGCGCACAAGGGCGACAGCGGCCATGTGCTGGTGCTGGGCGGCGACAGTGGCATGGCCGGCGCGGCCCTGCTGTGCGCGCGTGCCGCGCTGCGCGCCGGTGCCGGGCTGGTCAGCGTCGGCACGCGCGCGGCCCATGCCGCGGCCCTGGTCGCCGCGCAGCCCGAATGCATGGTGCGCGGCGTTGAGGTCGAGAGCGACCTCGATTCTCTGTTCGAACGTTCGACCGTCATCGCGCTCGGCCCCGGCCTCGGGCAGGGCGACTGGGGCCGCGATCTGTTCGCGCGCGTGCTCGCCGCGCACCGGCCCTGCGTGCTCGACGCCGACGCCCTGAACCTGCTGGCGCGGGCGCCGCGGGCCTGTCCGCAGGCGGTGCTGACGCCGCATCCCGGCGAGGCTGCGCGTCTGCTCGGCGCGAGCACGGTCGAGGTGCAGCGCGACCGCTATGCCGCGCTCGCGCACCTGGTGCAGCGCTTCGAATGCCCGGTGGTGCTGAAGGGGGCGGGCAGCCTCGTCGGTGCGCCGGGCCAGCTCCCGCGGGTGATCGATGCGGGCAATCCGGGCATGGCAGTGGGCGGCATGGGCGATCTGCTCGCCGGGGTGATCGCGGCCCTGATCGCGCAGGGGCTCGCGGTGTTCGACGCCGCGCTGCTGGGCACGCTGGCCCATGCCGTGGCCGGCGATCTCGCGGCCGCTGAAGGCGAACGCGGGCTGCTGCCTTCGGATCTGCTGCCGCTGCTGCGGCAGGTGCTGAACCGCGCAGCGGAGCGTTCGCGGTGAGCGCGCGCGCCCCCGAGGCTCCTCGCAGACTCAGCCTTGAGCTTGAGGATGAAGTCGCAAGCCTGCGGCTCGGTCAGCGCCTGGCGGCCACGCTGCCGGCGCGCGCCGTGGTCCATCTGCAGGGCGACCTCGGCGCCGGCAAAACCACCCTGGCCCGCGCCCTGCTGCGTGCGCTGGGCGTGCAGGGCGCGATCAAGAGCCCGACCTACACTCTGATCGAGCGCTATCCAGTCGAAGGTGGCGAAGTCGCCCATCTCGACCTGTACCGCATTGCTGATCCTGAAGAGCTGTCCTTCCTGGGCCTCGATGAGCTGGCCGACAGCGCGCGGCTGTGGCTGGTCGAGTGGCCGGATCGTGGCGCGGCCTTCCTGCCCGCCGCCGACCTGTGTATCGGGCTTGCCGTGGCGGGTGAGGGAAGGCGCGCGGAGCTGCGGGCGCTGAGTTCACGGGGCGCCGACTGGCTGGCTGCCCTGGTCGAGCGAAAGTGAATACTTTCAAGCACTTGGCCGGCGCTCTCGCGGCGCGCAGCGGCACCCTGACCGGGGCCTGCCTGCACCACAGTTGAACCCCAGTCGAGAAAGCACGCGCATCTGGCGGATTTCCAAGCGTTTTTTGTCTTGCATGGCGGCCTCGCTTCGGCTTGAATGTGCGCCATGTCAAGGGGATGGCTCCAATCCGCACTGCTCCTGCTGCTCAGCCTGGCCGCGTTCGCGGCCGGGGCAGTCGAAGTGCGCGAACTTCGCGTTGCGACGGGAGAGGAGCGCACGCGGCTGGTGCTCGACCTCTCGGCCAGCGTCGACTACAAGCTGTTCGCGCTGGAGAACCCGCATCGCATCGTCATCGACCTGAAGTCGGCGAGCATGGGTCGTGGTGCGCGCGTGCCCGACTTCCGGCCCGGCCTGCTGCAGCGTTTGCGCACCGGCGTTCAGAACGGCCGCGACCTGCGGGTGGTGCTGGATCTCGAGCGCGGTGTGCGGCCACGCAGCTTCATCGAGCCGCCGGGCGATGGGCGCGGACATCGGCTGGTCATCGATCTGCCGAACCAGACCTCGGCGGTCGCGCAGGCCCCATCGCGGACCGTGCAGACCGCGCTGCCCACCAGCGACCGCGACATCATCATCGCCATCGACGCCGGCCACGGCGGCCGCGATCCCGGTGCGATCGGCCCGGCAGGCACCTTCGAGAAGAACATCACGCTGGCGGTGGCCCGCGAAGTGGCGCGTCAGGTCAATGCGATGCGCGGCTACAAGGCCGTGCTGATCCGTGACTCCGATGTGTTCATCCCGCTGGAGCAGCGCTACCGGCTGGCGCGTGAGGCGCAGGCCGATCTGTTCGTGTCGATCCACGCCGATGCCGCGCCGCGCTCCAGCGCCGCCGGTTCTTCGGTCTACGTGCTGTCGACCCGCGGCGCGACCAATGAGGCCGCGCGCTGGCTGGCCGACCGCGAAAACGCCGCCGATCTGGTCGGTGGGGTCAAGCTGGATGACAAGGACAATACGCTGGCCGCGGTGCTGCTCGACCTCGCGCAGAGCGCGACCATGAAAGCCTCCGAAGACGCCGCGAACCAGGTGCTCAATGCCTTGAAGCGCGTGGGCAAGGCGCACAAGCCGGCGGTGGAGCGCGCGAACTTCGTGGTGCTGCGCTCGCCGGACGTGCCCTCGATGCTCGTCGAGGCCGCCTTCATCAGCAATCCGGGCGAAGAGCGCAAGCTCAACGATCCCGCCTATCGCACGCGCCTTTCCGCTGCCGTGGCGGATGGCATCGGTGACTTCTTCAGCCTGCAGCCGCCGCCCGGCACCTGGGTGGCCGCCAACACTACGGCGCGCGCGCGCGAGCACATCGTTGCCCGCGGCGAAACCCTGAGCGCCATCGCCGTGCGCCATGGCGTGCCGCTGTCGCGTCTGCGCGCGGCCAACGCAGGCCGCCTGCGTGGCGACGTGGTGCGGGTTGGCGATCGGCTGCAGATACCCGGCGCCTGACACACCCTGCGGGTCGCGAGCGGGCTCGCTCGTGCAAGCCGCCGGCATTCGCGGAACGACCGCGACACGCACCCTTGAGGGATTTCGGCAAGGCGGACGGGCTCCGGCCGAGTGCGAGGTCACGGCTGCATGCAGTCCGGCGGTTGGCGGGATGCCGCGGGCGTGGCAGTGTCCCGGGTTCTTCAGCCACGGAAGCCGACCCATGCCCGAGATCATCAACCCGCGCGAGCACGATCTGGGCGGTTTCAAGGTGCGCCGCGCCCTGCCGCACGCCAACCGTCGCCGTGTCGGTCCGTTCGTGTTCTTCGATCACATGGGCCCGCACACGTTTCCGCAAGGCGAGGGCATCGCCGTGCGTCCACACCCGCACATCGGGCTGGCTACCGTCACCTGGCTGTGGCAAGGCTGCATCCGTCATCGCGACAGTCTCGGCAGCGTGCAGGACATCCAGCCCGGCGACGTCAACTGGATGATCGCCGGCTCGGGCATCGTCCATTCCGAGCGCAGCCCAGAGTCGCTCAAGGATCGCGCGCACCCGCTCCACGGCCTGCAGACCTGGCTGGCCCTGCCGGTCGAACAGGCCGAGATGGCGCCGGCCTTCGAGCACCATCCGTCCTCCTCGCTGCCGCGCCAGTCGCAGGAAGGTGTGGAGCTGACCTGCGTCGCCGGCCACGGCTTCGGTATGCGCTCGCCGGTGAGCGTGCAGTCGGACACGCTGTACGTGGCGATCGAGATGCAGGACGGCGCCGAGCTGGAGATCCCACCCGAGCACGTCGAACGCGCGCTCTATCTGGTCGAGGGCGAGGCCGAACTCGACGGCATGCCGCTGCCCCCCTGGGCGCTGGTGGTGCTGGACGAGGGCAGCACGCCGTGCCTGCGCGCGCAGGGACGAGCGCGACTGATGCTCTGCGGCGGGGCACCGTTGGGCCCGCGCTTTGTGTGGTGGAACTTCGTCGCCAGCAGCCGCGAGCGCATCGAGCAGGCCAAGCAGGACTGGGCGGAAGGCCGCTTCGCGCACGTGCCCGGCGAGAGCGAATTCATCCCGCTGCCGGAGCGCTGAGTGCACGCGCCTTGCAGGCTGTTGAAAAGCAGCCTGCGAGCCCGGCCAGGGATGGCCGGGAGGACGAAGCAAGCGCACAAGCGATTGATGTGTGGTGAGGCGGTACGGACCTGCGCCGGACTCACGACGTCTGAAGAACTGCAGGATGGAGTTCTTCAGACCTTCGCTAGAGCGCCCCGGCGCGCTCCATGCCCTCCACGCGGAGTCGCTCGCGGGCGTCGAAACGGCGTTGGCGAAGCGCATCCAGTTCGGCAGGCGCTGCCGCGCCGCGACTGAGCAGGCGTTCGCGCTCGCGTGCATACGCGGCGAGCCGTGCATCCCACGCGGCACGCTCCGCGTCCAGTGCATCCAGTCGCGCCGCAGCTTGAGCGCCCCAGAGCGCGATGCGCTCCGCTTGCCGCTGCTGGGCGGAGACACCGAGGGCCGCGAACTGCTGGTTCTGTTCCTCCGCCAGCATCCCGGAGCGCGCCTCGCGCTCTGAAGCGGGCAGCGCCTCCCAGCCCGCGGCCGAGTCCGCTGCGCGCGCACCGGCCTGCAGCCGATCCAGTGTCCGCGCGTCGTAGGCACGTGACGCACCGAACATCGCCTCGGCGTCCACTCCGAACCACTCCACCTCCAGCGCCCGGCGAGCGGCCAGCGTGTCCGCGAGGCTCGCGGTCGGCGGCAGAGACGCCAGCGACTGGCGGAACGCCACGTAACGCTCGAAGGCAGCCAGCACCGAGTCCACCCCCGTGGCGTCCAGACGCCGGCTCGCGTGCTCCGCGATCAGGCCGCGAATCGCCCTCAGATCGAGTTCGCCCAGCAGCGCAAGGTGAAACTCGAAAAAGCGCACGAGCCCAGCATCCCACTGCAGTCGTCCCTCTGCGTCGCGTCTGAGTTCGCCGTCCACTTCGCTGCCACGCAGAGAGCTTCGGGCAAGCGGATCGACAACGGGCGTCACCACAGGCGCGGACGCGGGATCTACTTGCGACCGCTCAGGGGCGCCCAAGGGGGGCGGCGTGGTGAGCGCGTCGCTGGGGCTGGGCTCGGCGCGCATCAGCGTGCGGGCTTCTGGCGTGAGGTGGGGCGCTGGCGTCACGGGCGGCCGCGGCAGCAGCAGTGCCGCGCCCAGCATCCACAGCCCGATCACCGCAGCGCAGGTCGCGACGTGCCGCAGACGCGCTGCCGGTCCCGGGGCCGGCAGCGTCGCTTTGGCGGGGTGCTCCCACCTCAGACCCATCGACCTCAGAGCCCCGCGTTCTTGAGCCGGTTGGCGTGCGCGCGCAGCACCGCTTTCGGGTCGGGCGTGAACCAGCGGGTCAGGCCCAGCACCTGGTTCACCTGGTCCAGATGGTTCCACGGGTAGTCGTTGCGCAGGACCACGCCGAGGTGCGAGCTGCAGCGGCCGACCAGTCCGTCGTTCTGCTCGAAGCCGAAGAACAGGCTGCCGGCGCCCAACAGCGGGTCGCCTGCATCCAGCACGTTGGTGAGCACCGCCGTGCCGCCCCAGCTGTAATAGCGGATGCCGTTGACCACGGCCGCGCCTTGGCCGCAGGCGGTCGCCGGCATACCCTGCGGAAAGCGCCGGTTGAAGTCGGCGGCGCCGCGTGAGGACAGCGAGGCCAACGCACCCAGCGCGTTCTGCGGATCGCGGCTGCCGGACAGGAACTCGATGAAGCCCGACAGGGCGTTGACAAAGCCGGCCACCAGCGGACGCAGCGGCGAACCGACAGGCAGAGTGGTGTCGAGCGCATCGGCGACCTTGCTGCCCGTATGCGGCGCCCCGATCGAGGTGACCGAGGCCACCAGATCCGGCCGCACGGCAGCGACGTAGCGGATGGTGGGCCCGCCATGGCTGTGGCCGATCAGATTGAACTTCGCGTGGCCGTGGATCGCACGGAGGCTGTCGAGCTGGCGGATCAGCTGCTCACCGCGCACCTCGCTGAAGTTGCTGGCGGAAACGTCCGCGACATAGACCCGTGCGCCGCCGGCGCGCAGGTCGGCGGGCATGCCGTACCAGTAGTCGTACACGCCCAGCAGCGAGTCAAAACCCAGCAGGCCGTGCACCAGCACGATCGGATGACGGGTCTGGGTGTAGCCGCTCTGCGCAAACGCGGCGGTGGATGGCAGGCACAGCAGCAGAGCCGCGAAGGCGGCGCGGATCGAACGTACGAACATGCTTTCCTCCCCGAAAGCGTGTCGATGCGGTGTTCGGCGAGCGGGCGGCGTGTTGTTGTGTTGGCCTGCCGCGCGCGCCGGTCGAGTCCGTTCGCGTGAGTCCCGGGGCACGACCCTACGCAGGCGTAGGGTGAGCTTCAAGCTGCGCTGCAGCGAAGACCGCACGAGCCCATGGACTTCCTGTCGAACGCAGTGCGCGTCCGGCTGAACTTGTCCCGGTGTCGAGGGTCTCCGCGCACTTCCAATCCCGTCGAGTGCGCGGGCATGCACAGCAGAGTTCGTTCTCTCCCCTTGATTTCCGCTGTGCTGCTGCTCTGCGCGGGTGCGGTGATCGCGTTCGCTGTTCTCGGCGCAGGTATGGACTCGGATGCACGGGCGCGTGCCGCTGCGGCAAGAGTGCTGCCTGCTCTCGAGCCAGCACTCCGGGCGATGTCGGCGGCCGCGGGCGACCCTGTCCACCTGCGAATCTTCAAGCATGAATCCGAGCTGGAGCTCTGGATTCAGCCCGGCGGCTTCGGCCGGTTCAAGTTGTTCAAGCGCTATCCCATCTGCGCGTGGTCCGGACGGCTGGGCCCCAAGACACGCGAGGGGGATCTGCAGGCGCCTGAAGGCTTTTACTGGATCGAGCGCCGACAGCTGAATCCGCGCAGCCAGTTCCACCTGAGCTTCAATCTTGGATATCCCAACGCCTATGAGCGCGCGCAAGGTTGGACCGGCTCGGCGCTGATGGTCCATGGCGCCTGCGCGTCGATCGGCTGTTACGCGATGACCGATGCGGCCATCGAGGAGATCTACACCCTCGTGGAAAGCGCGCTCGTCGGAGGCCAGCGGCGCGTTCCCGTGCATGCATTTCCGTTCCGCATGACGGTGGCGATGCGCCAGAGATTCGGCGATTCGGAGCATGCGGCCTTCTGGGACATGCTTCAGCCCATCTATTCCCGATTCGAGAGCGATCGCGTGCCACCGACGGTTGAAGCGGATGCTCAGGGGTATCGAATCTCTGAAGTGCCTTGAGAGGCGTGGCAAGGCGGGCAACAGCGCAAATGTGACCGAACTGTTAAAGTTCGCGGCCAATGCGCCCCGCGCTGAACCTCAAGGATTCCGCCATGCACAAGTCCATGCTGCTGGCTGCGCTGCTCACCTTCGCCACCGGTTTCGCGCAGGCGCAGACCGCGCCGCCGCCCGCCGAAGGCGTGGTGCCGATCACCTACGTCGGCAGCAATGGCCGCATCGGCCTCGGTGTCAACGACGACGGCGACGTGAACGCGGAGTTCCTAGGCTTCTTCGCCCATCGCGGACACGCCACCGGCATGGTCGAAGGCTGGTACGGGCAGGGTGGGGCCGGCGGTGTGAAGCTCGGCTACCACTGGCTCTGGGGCGGCCGCACGCTGGACCAGGTCATCGCCGATCCGACCGGCGCCAGCGTGGCCAAGGTGTTCGCGGCGATCGACCGCAACGTGATGGGCGACCGCAAAGCCAGCCTCGGCTTCGGCTGGGAGCGTGAGACCTGGTTCGGCGACCTGTACGTCTCCGCGGGCCTGACCGACGAGCGTCTGGTCGATACCCGCAGCGTGGTCAACGTCAGCACGCTCACCGGCACCACGGCCGCAGGCCGGCCCTTCACCCAGCAGCGCACCCTGACCACGATCACCCGCGCTTTCGAGCAGGCCTATGACCAGGGCGTCGGCGCCCGCTTCGGCCGCTTCTTCGAAGACGCCCAGCTGCGCCTGCAGGCCGGCTTCGACCGCGAGTGGGGCGATTTCAGCTCCCACCAGAACACCTTCAGCCTGGGCGTGGAGAAGTTCATCCCCGGCACCGGCCACAGCATCGGCGTGAGCCTGGAGGCCCTGCGCCGCGCCGGTGACTTCGTGCTGGACCGCTCGGACACCCGCGGCCTGCTCAGCTGGCGCTATGACTTCGGCGGCGCCCAGGCCTACCGCGCCGTGGAGCCTTACCGCGACGTGGAAGTGGTGACCGAAGTGGAAGTCACCGGTGAGCCCCAGCTCGTCCGCAACGAAGTCGGCATGGACGCGGCGACGTACTTCAAGCTCGATCGCTTCAGCCTGCAGGATGCCGATGCCTCGCAGCTCGATGCCCTGCTGGCGGCACTGAAGTCCGACAGCCGCGTCTCGCGCATCCGCATCGTCGGTCACACCTGCGATCTCGGCCGCGAGGCGTACAACCAGGGCCTGTCCGAGCGCCGCGCGCGTGCGGTGGCCGAGTTCTTCGCCGGCCACGGCGTGTCGATCGAGGAGATGGACATCCGCGGTGAAGGTGAGGCCGCGCCGCGCTTTGCCAACGACAGCGAGGCCAACCGCGCCAAGAACCGTCGCGTCGACGTCAGCTTCCTCAGCGTCGAAGAGCGCACCGTGCCGGGCGCCGTGCGCAAGGAGCAGCGCAGCGAGTGGAAGCGCGAGCCGGTCGAGGCCGCGCCTGCCTGGATCGAGCGCGCCCTGCGCAATCCGGCCGCGCACAAGCGCGCGGTCGACGTGTATCGCTTCGAAGAGGTCCAACAGACCGAGCAGCTCGGCCCGCAGGTGCTGGTCAACCGCGCGCCGCTGGCGGCCAACGACAGCGCCACCGTCGATCGCAACGCCAGCGCCGTCAGCATCGCGGTGCTGGGGAATGACAGCGACCCGGATGGCGATACGCTGACGATCACGGCGACCACCGCGCCGGCCAACGGCACGGCCACGATCAGCGGCCGCAACGTGCTCTACACGCCGCGCGCTGGCTTTGTCGGAAGCGACAGCTTCACCTACACGATCAGCGACGGTGCGCTCACCGCCACGGCGACGGTCAGCGTGACCGTGCGTGCCGCGCCGCCGGTGGCCAACCCCGACACCGCCAGCACCGTGCGCGGCACGCCGGTCAGCTTCAACGTGCTGAGCAACGACAGCGACCCGGCCGGCGAAGCGCTGAGCCTGGTCGCCGTCGGCACACCGTCGAACGGCAGCGCCAGCTTCAACGCCGCCGGCGTGGTCACCTACACCCCGGCCGCTGGCTTCGTCGGCAGCGACACCTTCAGCTACCGCGCCCGCAATGCCTCGGGCGTGGAGGTGGAAGGCCGCATCACCGTCACCGTCACCGCGGTACCGCCGCGCGCCCTGTCGGACGTGGCCACCACGCCCTACAACACGCCGATCACCGTCAACGTGCTGGCCAACGACACCGACCCCTCGGGCGACACGCTGACCCTGGTCGCCGTCACCGGCGTCAGCAATGGCACCGCGAGCTTCACCCCGAGCGGCAGCGTCACCTTCCGTCCGGCCGCCGAGTTCTTTGGTGGTGTCGTCACCCTGGGCTACCGCATCCGCAACAGCGCGGGAGGCGAAGACACCGCCAGCCTCGTGATCACGGTATCGCCGCCGGTGGGCCCGATCGCGGTGGCCGATGAAGCCCTGACGCCGGGCGTCACGCCGGTGGAGATCGACGTGCTGGCCAACGACAGCGACCCGCAGAACCTCGCCATTCGCGTGGTCTCGGTCAACCGCGGCTTCCGCGGCACCACCACCCTGCTGCCGAGCGGGCGCGTGCGCTACGTGCCCAGCGACACCTGGTGCGGCACCGATCTGTTCACCTACACCATCGCGAACAGTGCCGGTCTCACCGCCACCACCACGGTGATCGTGCGCCGCATCGCCGGCAGCTCGTCCGCCCCCGGCGCCGAGCCCAAGAGCTGCTCGATCCAGTAAGCCCACGTCGACGGCGGGCCGCGTGCAGCGGCCCGCCCTCGCGCGGCGCTGAGGTCAGCGGCGGAGACGGGTGCCGATGCGTCGAACTTCCATCGCTGGCCTGACCGCGCTGGCCTTGCTCGCCTTCGCCGGCAACTCGCTGCTGTGCCGCGCGGCGCTGCGCGACACCGCCATCGACCCGGCCAGCTTCACCCTGCTGCGCATCGTCTCGGGCGCCCTTGTACTGGCCCTGCTGATCGGGCTGCGTAGGCCGGCGCAGCTGCGCGCCGGCAGCTGGGCTTCCGCCGCCGCGCTGTTCGCCTACGCCATCGCTTTCTCCTACGCCTACATCGGGCTCAGCGCCGGCACCGGGGCGCTGATCCTGTTCGGCGCGGTGCAGGCCAGCATGCTGGGCTGGGCCCTGCTGCGCGGCGAGCGTTTCGGCGCACTGCAGATGCTCGGCTTTGCACTCGCCATCGCCGGTCTGGTGGCGCTGCTGCTGCCCGGCCTGTCCGCACCGCCCTTGGGTTCGGCCCTGTTGATGCTGCTGGCGGGCGTCGCCTGGGGCGTTTACAGCCTGCGCGGCCGAGGCGCGGGTGATCCGACGGCCGCCACCGCAGGCAACTTCCTGCGCGCCGTGCCGATGGCCGGTGCCGCCCTCGCGCTCGCCCTGCTGCTCGCGCCTGATGCAGTGCAGATCGACCTGTCGGGCAGTCTCTATGCCGTCGCCTCGGGCGCGCTCACCTCGGGCCTGGGCTATGCAATCTGGTACCGCGCCCTGCCGCAGCTGCGCGCCAGCACCGCCGCCACCGTGCAGCTGAGCGTGCCGGTGATCACCGCGGTGGCAGGTGTGATTCTGTTGAGTGAACCGGTGAGCCTGCGGCTGGTGCTGGCCTCGGTTGCCGTGCTGGGGGGTGTGGCCCTGGTGGTGCTTTGGCCGAGGAGAAGGATTCGAAATGGATGAGCCAGAACTTGAAGCTCGGCACCTGGCCGCGCTCGACGCTTTGCACGCTTTCGATCAGGCCAGCGAGACGGATGCGCCGCGCGCGCTGGATGAGCGCGAGTACGACGCCACGCACTTCCGCTTCGATGCCGCCAAGCTTCCGGCACCTTTGCCTCGGTCCCGGCTGTCGGGCCTGCGCATCGAGTATCGCGGGCGACTTGAAGGCTGGGGACTTGCGGACGATCTCATCCTCCACTGCTCCCGTCGCGATGCCTGGAACCTTGGGCTGTGGCTGATCGCCTGCGTGCTGCACGCGCCGGACTTCGAACCGGTCCTCGATCTGGGTGACGGCGCTGAGCGCGTTCGCCGACTCCGGCTGGAGCGTGAGCGACCCTCGTTCCGGCAATTCGCCATGAAGATCGAAAGCTATAGCTGGCGCCCCGCCGAGCCCGAGGAGTGGCTGGGCAGAGACCCCGCCTGGCGTTTTCTGGGTCAGCGCGCGCAGCTGCAGCTGCTCAACAGCGACGAGTTCGATTTCGCACCCGGATCGTTCGAGCGCCGCGACACCTTGCGGCTTTGCGGGGCCGATCCCGCTCTGCTGATGCTGGCCGAGTTTCTGCTCAACTTCGGCTGCAGCCAATCCGATCTGAACTACGAGTACCTCAACCGGCTGTTCGACGAATTCAGCTGTGACGCGCGGATCCAGCTGCCGCACCTCGTAGGGCGCTCCCGTCCGTGAGCTTTGGCTGGGGCTCGCGGTGCTGCAGCTCTTCCTTCGGATCGCGTCTGCGACGCTAGAACTGCCGCCTCACCCAAACCCCCGCATTGCTGTCGTCCTCCAGCTGGCCGAAGAAGCGCTGCACGCGGCCGCCAAAGACGTTCGCGCTGGCGCCGAGCAGCCACTGGTCGCTCAGGCGATGGCTGGCGGTGAGGCGCAGC
>JBKCVA010000045.1:0-31237 GCA_046318115.1 Lysobacterales bacterium
AGCCGTGAACTCACCGCTGCCGTGGTGCGCCAGCTGCGCGCCGACAGCCCCCACGTTGAAGTCGGCTATCGCGATCTCGACGCGCAGCCGCTGCCGCATTTCACCGGGGCCTCCCTGGCCAAGCGCGATCCCGCCGAGGCCGAGCTGGGCAAGACCGTACTGGACGAGTTTCTCGCCGCCGATGTCGTCGTGATTGGCGCGCCGATGTACAACTTCAGCCTGCCCTCGACGCTCAAGGCCTGGTTCGATCGCATCGCGGTGGCCGGCGTCACCTTCCGCTATACGGCCCATGGCCCGGAAGGCCTGGCCGGCGGCAAGCGCGTGATCGTCGCCAGCACCCGCGGCGGCGTGTACGGAGATGCGAGCCCGGCAGACTTCCAGGAGGCCTACCTGCGCCAGGTGTTCGCCTTCCTCGGCATTCCGAGCATCGAGATCCTGCGCGCCGAAGGCCTCAGCCTGTCACCCGAGAATCGCCAGCAGGGCCTGGCGGCGGCGCACGCTGCCATCCAGAGCGCTCCGGCGGTGGCCGCCTGAAGCCAGCGCTTCCACACGCAGCGGCTGGCGGCACAGCGCCGCTCGAAGCGTGGATCACGGGCCTTGCGCCTGCGCCGATGATCGAAACCGTCAGCGTTTTACGAGTAGGAACACTGTCGGGACGCTCTCCCCTCCTGTGCGGGCACTCCACAGGATGCAGCCCGGCCTCCGGAACGGCCCTCCCCGGCCGTTCCGGATTCCTGAGGCAACACGGATCAAGCACCTGCGTGCTCGATCCGCGGGCGCGCCCTCCATGGCGCGCGGCAACGCTGAATTCTTCAGCGTTGTCCTGACTGTTGGACGGGCGTGTTCGAACGATCGAACTGAGCCCTGGAAGTCCCCGGGACACCGCGGTCGCCACGGACGGCGCCGCGGTGGACTGCTGGCGAGCGGCGCCGATCGTGCCTCGGATTGATCGACCTCAAGGCCTGGGCGCCCCCGGCGATTACCCTGTGGCCTTCGCGGCTGCGTCCGCCTTGCTGTCGACCAAACGCATGAACTCAAATCCCACTGCCCGCCCCTGGTTCCGCGAGCCCATGGTCTGGCTGGTCATCGCCCTGCCGATGACCGCCGTTGTCGCCGGGCTGAGCACGCTCGCCATCGCGATCCGCTCCGGCAGCACCGACGCCGTGCCCGACGTGGTGCGCCGCACCCTGCAGATCCAGGATGCCGACATCGCCGCCGACCGCCGTGCGATCGAACTGGACCTTCGCGGCGAACTGAGCATCGACGTGGAGACCGGCGCCATCGCCGCGCGGATGCAGGGCCTTGGCGAGAACACGCCGGCTCTGACCCTGCGCCTGCTGCACGCCGGCCGCGCCAGCCGCGATCTTGAAGTCCGGCTGGTGCAGGCAGGCGAGACCTGGCACGGCCGGGTGGACGGCGCCCAAGGCCAGGCCTGGAACATCGAGCTGTCGGCTGCCGACCACAGTTGGCGTGTTGGCGGCCGGCTCGACCCCGGTGCCACCCGCAGCGAACTGATCCCGATGCTGTCGGGCGGTTGAGTCCTGGCATGGACATGCGCAGCCCCGCCTGTCACCACTGCGGCGAGCCGCTGCCGGCCGCCCCGGTGCTGGCCGAGTTCAAGGGCACGCAGCGCGCGTTCTGCTGCGGCGGCTGTGCGGGCGCTGCGCGCTTCATCGAGCAGTCGGGTCTCGGCGACTACTACACGCTGCGCGAGGAGCAGGGCCGCCGGGTCGGCGAGGACGCGCAGGACTACAGCGCCTTCGACCGCGAGGACGTGCTGCACGAGCACAGCCGCGTCCCGGCCGAGGCACCGGACTGCCGCGAGCTGACCTTGATCGTCGACGGCATGCGCTGCGCAGCCTGCGCCTGGCTGATCGATCGCGCGCTCGGCACGCTGGACGGCGTGGAGGACGTGCAGTCGAACGCGATCAGCGGGCGCGTGCGTCTGCGCTGGCGGCCGGCGCAGCTGCGCCTGTCGTCGGCACTCGAACGTCTCGCCGGCCTCGGCTATGCGCCGCATCTCTCGCCCGGCGAGGGGCTGGAGCGCGCCCGCGCCGCCGAGCGCCGGCAGCTGCTGCTGCGTCTCGGCGTGGCGGGCCTGGGCAGCCTGCAGGCGATGATGTTCGCCGAGGCGCTGTATCTGGACTTCGCCAACCAGATGGCGCCAGCCACGCGTGACTTCTTCCGCTGGATCACCTTCGGCGTGTCGGCGCCCGTGGTGTTCTACGCCGGCTGGCCCTTCCTCGCCGGCATGGCCAGCGAGTTCCGCCAGCGTCGTCTCGGCATGGACACGCTGATCGGCAGCTCGGTGCTGCTGGCCTACTTCGCGAGCCTCGTCGAAACCCTGCGCGGCGGCGCCCACGTGTGGTTCGACGCCGCGGTGATGTTCGTGTTCTTCCTGCTGGTGGCGCGCTATCTCGAACGCATGGCGCGGCAGCGCGCGAATGCTGCGGTGGATGCGCTGGCGCAGGCGCGGCCCGCGCTGGCCTGGAAGCTCGACCTGAGCAGCGAAGCCGTACAGGTGCCGGTGGCGGCGCTGGCGATCGGCGACCGAGTGCGCGTGCCCGTAGGCGAGGCCCTGCCGGCCGATGGCGTGCTCGAAATGGCGGCCGCCGAAGTCGATGAAGCCCTGCTCAGCGGCGAATCGACGCCGGTCGCCAAACGCGAAGGCGACGAGGTCTATGCCGGCAGCGTCGCGCGCCTGCAGCCGCTGCAACTGCGCATCACCCGCACCGGCCAGGACACGCGCCTCTCGCACCTGACCCAACTGGTCGAACGCGCGCAGAACGCGCGGCCCCGCGTGGCGCAGATCGCCGATCGCGTCGCCGGCCACTTCGTCGCCGCCCTGCTGGTGTCGGCGGCGCTCACATTTGCAGCGTGGTGGCAGTTCCAGCCCGAGCGCGCCTTCGAGGTGATGCTGGCGGTGCTGGTGGTGAGCTGCCCCTGCGCGCTGTCGCTGGCGATTCCGGCCGCACTCGCCACCGCCGGCAATGCGCTGACCAAGCTCGGTGCCCTGCCCCTGCGCGGCGATGCGCTGAGCGATCTGGCCGAAGTCGACACCGTGCTGCTGGACAAGACCGGCACGCTGACCACCGGCAGCCCGCAGATCGCGCGCGTCGATGTGCTGGGCGAGCTCGATGCCGAGGCCGTCACCTGCATTGCCGCGGCGCTCGAACGCGACGCCGGCCATCCGCTGGCGCGCGCTTTCGCAGGCCTCGCCGCGCCGCGCGCCGAGGCCATCGAAGTCACCGCCGGCGCCGGTGTCGCCGGTGACGTCGAAGGCCGAGGCTGGCGCATCGGCCACGCCCGCTTCGCCGCAGGACTGGATCGCGATCTGCCCGGCGTCTGGCTGGGTGACGGGGCGCGCGCTTTCGCCCGCTTCGAACTGGTCGATGCGCCGCGCAGCGATGCGCGCGAAGCGATCGCAGCGCTCCGCGCCCAGGGCCTGCGCGTCGAGGTGCTGAGCGGCGATGCGCCGGAGGCCGTGCAGGCCACGGCGCGCGCGCTCGGCATCGCGCGCTGGACGGCGCGGGCCACGCCGGAATCCAAGCTGGCCCGCCTGCGCGAGCTGCAGGCGCAGGGCCATCGCGTGCTGATGCTGGGCGACGGCATCAACGACGCGCCCGTGCTGGGCGGCGCCGATGTCTCGATCGCGCTCGCCTGCGGCGCACCGATGGCGCATCGCGCGGCCGACATCGTGCTCTCGGGCGAGCGCCTGATGCGCCTGCCGCAGGTGGTTCAACTGGCCCGCCGCACGCGCCGGATGATCCGCGAGAACCTGGCGTGGGCGCTGGTCTACAACGCCATCGCCCTGCCCTTCGCCGCGGCCGGCTCGGTCACGCCCTGGATCGCCGCGCTGGGCATGGCGGGCTCGTCCCTGCTGGTGACGCTCAACGCGCTGCGACTTGGTCGCAGCGCCGCGTGGACGCTGCCGGATACGGCGACAATGCAGGCTCCGACGTCGGCCGAGGCCACTCGATGAGCGTGCTGATCTATCTGGTGCCGGTCAGTCTGGTCCTGCTGGGCTTCGCGGTCTGGGCCTTCTGGTGGGCGGTCAAGCGCGGCCAGTTCGACGAGCTCGACACGCCGGCCATCGACATCCTCGCCGAGGACCGCAAGGACCGCGATCTCAAGGACACCGCCGAGGCGCGCGCGCAGTCCGAGCGCGAGCTGCCGTGAACCGACGCGACACGCCATGCCGATCGACTGGCTGAGCCTAGGTGCAGCGCTCATCGCCGGCCTGCTCGGCGGCGTGCACTGCGTGGCCATGTGCGGTGGCGTCGCCGCCGGCATCGCGGTCAGCGCGCGGGCGCAGACGCCGGGCGAGGCCTGGCGCATGGCCTGGCGCAGCAACCTCGGGCGCATCGCCGGCTACACGCTGGCGGGTCTGCTCGTGGGTGGCTTCGGCGCGGGTCTGATCGCACTCGCGCGCAGCGATGCCCTGCTGCTTGGCGCGCGCATGGCGGTGGGTGCCGTACTGGTGCTGGTCGGCCTGCGCATGCTGTTTCCCGGCGCCGGCTTCAACCTGTTCGCCAAGCCCGGCGCCGCCCTGTGGGCGCGACTGGCGCCGCTGCAGCAGCGTCTGCTGCCGGCCAACACGGGGCCACGCCAGTTCGCGATGGGCCTGCTCTGGGGCTGGCTGCCCTGCGGCCTGAGCCTGACCCTGCTCTCGGCCGCCTGGCTCAGCGCCGATGCCCTGCAGGGCGCGCTGATCATGGCCAGCTTCGGCCTTGGCACCCTGCCGCTGATGCTGCCGCTGACCTACAGCGGCGCCCGTGCGCTGCGCTGGCTGCAGCGCCCCGGCGCCCGCCGCGCCGCCGCCGCTCTCGTCATCACCTCAGGCCTGCTGACCCTGGCCGCGCCCTGGCTGGCGCAGATTCCCGCGGTGCATGGGGTGTTGGAGGCGTTGGGGTGTAGGACGGTTTGAAGCGGGGATTGGGGATGGGGTCGTGGGGCTTCGACGCCCGCGAGCGGCGAGGCTGCGGCTGAAGCCAAGGGCTCGATGCGAAACCAATCCACAGGCAGGGCGACTACGCCACGCGCGACTCCGGCGGCTGTGAATCCCCAATCCCCAATCCCCAATCCCCAATCCCGTCGCTTCAAAGCGGCCTGAAGAAAAACTCCCCCGCCTCGTGCCCGGCGAACTGGATCGGCGCGTACTGGGGCACCTGTGAGATCGGTGCGTCGAGGGCAGCGAGCGCCAGTGCGGCGTTGATCTCGCGGTACAGGCGGGCGCCTTCCAGCACGCGGCTGTTGTCCTGCAGCACGTTCAGGAAGGCGCGGGCGAAGTAGGAGTGGCGGCCGCTACCGGCGTCCGGCACCGGCTGCAGGCCGCCCGAGGTCAGGGCCAGACGCGAGCGCGAGCTGCTCAGGCTGCGCACCCAGTCGGCCCAGTCGGCACCGGGCTCGGTCGCCGCATAGCTCGGCACCCCGGCACCGGCGAGTGCGCCGGAGTAGCAGGAGTCGGCCACCACCAGCACATGGCGAGAGGCCAGGCCCTCCAGCAGGTCGGAAACGGCTCGGTTGGAGATCCAGCTCGACGCATCGCCAGCGCGCGCGTCGACCGGGATCCAGTAGCCCTCGCGGCCGTCGGCCGACAGCTCGCCGTGGCCGGCGTAGTAGACGAGCAGGTTGTCCTCGGGCTTCAGGGTTTCGCGCAGCTCGGCCAGCGCGCTCAGCACGTCCATGCGGGTGGCGTTGAGCAGCAGGCGCGTTTCCTGGCCGTAGCGCTCGCGCAGAAGCTGGGCGACCGCGGTGGCATCGTTGACCGCGCTGTCCAGGGCCGGAAAGCCGGAATCGGCATAGCTGTTGTTGCCGATCACCAGTGCGTGGTAACGCCCGAGCTTGACGCTGGCCGGCAGTGCCCCCGGGGTCGGGCTGTGGCGCCCGGCTTCCGCAGCAGTGGCCTGCGATGCCAGCAGGCTGAAGCTCAGTTCGGCGACTTCGCCGCCGCGGCCCAGCGCCTCGATGCGCACATCGAGCCCGCCGGGCGGCACCTCGACGCTGGCGCGGAACAGGCCGTTGTCGGCCAGCACCACCGGCAAGTCGTTGACGCTCAGACGTTCGATCCGGTTCGGCTGCGAGACCCTTCCGACCACGGCCTGCCGGCCGGGCGCGCTGCGCGCGGCACCACCGCCGCCGCTGCGGGTCAGCGCCAGCGTGGGGCTGATCACCTCGAGCTGCGGTGTGGTGCTGGCCAGCACGCCGCCCCCAGCCAGCGCCACCTGCTGTTCCAGCGCGACGATGGTGAGCTGCTGCTCGCGCAGCACGCTCTCGCGCTCGGCGAGCTGGGTCTCGAGCAGCTTCATCAGCTGCCAGTCTTCCTGCTTGCGGGCCTCCAGCTCGCCCTCCAGCGCAGCCAACTGTTCGGCATAGGCGGCGCGCTCGCGCTCGGTCGACGATGCAGCCGCCGCGGCCTGCGATTCGAGGGCTGCGGCCGAGGCCTGGCCAGACTCGATCGCGCGCTGCACGCGCTGGCGCTGCTCCTCCAGCGCTGCCGCGTCCGCGGCCTGGGCACTGGCCAGCTCGGCGGCCTCGGCCTCGCGCCGCTTGACCGATTCGCGCTGCGCCGCCAGCCGCTCACGCAGGCTCTGCAGCTCGTTCTCCTGCGCTTCGATGCGGCTGCGCATCGCCTGCAGGTCGGCGCGCTCGGCGCCGGCGCGTTCGCGCACCTCGGCAAGCTGGCTGCGCAGCCGCTCGGCCTCGCTGCGCGCGCGAGCAGCATCGGCGCGACGCTGCGCCAGCTCGGCCTCGAGTTCCGCCACGCGCTGCTCCAGCGCCGCGATCTGCTCGCGCTGCGCGGCGATGGTCGCGTCGCGCTTTTCGAACTCCACCCGCACCACCGAGGCGTAGAGCAGTTCGTCGCCGGCGCCGGCGGATTCGCGGTACAGGTTCAACGCACGCAGCGGATCGGCCGCCACGCCCTGGCCCTGCTCCAGCAGCAGGGCAAGATTGGCCTTGGCGCGCTTGTGGCCCTGGGCGGAGGCCTTCTCGAACCAGCCCGCAGCCGCCAGCGGGTCGGGCGCCGTGCCCAAGCCTTTCATCAGGATCTCGCCGACGTAGTTCTGCGCTTCGGCGTCGCCGGACTCGGCCGCGCCGAGCCAGACCTTCATCGCGGTGCGGTAGTCGGCGCGATCGAAGGCGACGTACTCGCCGCCGCGAATCGCGCAGTCGGCCTGGGTGGTGCGTACCGGTCGACGCGCTGACAGAAAATTGGCCTGCGCCCCCAGCCGTCGAACCTGGCCCGGCAGCAGGCAGTCGACCACCAGCAGGTCCTCCGGCGTGGCCACCGCGGCTGCGGTCGCGGTAGCCGGGGCCCCGACGGCGGCCATCCAGACAAGCCCTGCGCACACCGCCAACACTCCGCAACGAGACAGCGCGTTGCCGCCCATGCCGCACCCCCGGCGATTGCCTGAACGTGTTGTGAAGCCGCGAGTATACTCGCGTGACTTTGGTCACGGTCCCACCCCCGGGCCGTGGCGCGCAACCATCCGTCGGAACCCGCCATGACACTGCAGCTTTCAGGAATCCAGCCGATGGTCACGATCCGCACCTTTCTCCGGCGACTTGGCGCAGCGCGATTCGCTGCCGCTGCGGTCCTCCTGCTGGGCCACGGGGCGGCGCAGGCGACCGGCTGCCGGCTCGAGTTCGTCGAACCATCGCCGCTGACGCTGCAGCCCGCCATGACCTCGAACGTCTCCCTGCGCGCGGTCGATTCCGGCGTCGGCGTCTGCACCGCCGCGAGCTTCGCGATCAGCGTGTCCTCCGACACGACCGCAGGCACGCTCATTGCGCCCTTGACCGGTAGCCTGATCGGCAACTCGGCGCCGCAGGTCCTCAGCATCAGCACGCCGAACCTGGGCGGCGGCGTGGTCACCTGGCAGGCGGCCTGCGTCAGCGGCTGCGAGGCGGCCACCCCCCCCAATCCGACGCTGACCGTCAACGTGGTGGGCGGTACACGCGAACTCACTCTTCTGATGGGCACGCCCACCGAAGCTCCTCCCGGAACACCGGTGCCGGTGGCCGTGCGTGTCACCGACGGCGGAATTCCGGTGCCGAGCGTGGCGGTCAACTGGCAGGTCGTCAGTGGCGGCGGCTCGGTGCAGCAGCCGAGCACGCCCGCGGACCCCACCGGACTTGCGCCCAACATCGTGGTGGCACCGACCGCGCCCGGCCCCGGGCTGTTCCGTGCCGCTCGCGGCGACGACCCCATGGTCACGGTGGACATCCCGCTCGAGGCCGTCATCTACAGCTTGAGCGCGGGGGCAGGCGCCACCAGCACCACGGCCGGCACACCGCTGACCCTGCAAGCCGTGCTGTCACGGCAGGGCCAGAGCGTGAGCGCACCCGTCGGCGCGCAGCTGTTCTGGCAGGTCGTGTCCGGTCCCGCCGGCGGCCTGATCAGTCCGCAGAACGACGGCTTCACCAATGCCACCGGCGCGAGCAGCGCCGTGTTCCTCGCGTCCCAGGCAGGCACCTACCTGGTGGAGGCGGCCTACGCCGCCAATCCGCTGTTCCCGCCGAGCATCCAATCCTTCACGGTCACCGTGGTGGGTGCCGGCGCGACCGGGGGCATCGAGGTGCTGGATGCTCCTGCCGAGGTGTTCAGCGAGGACACCACAGAAGGAGGCGTCGAGGTGCTCCTCACCAGTGCTGTCGCGAACGGCGCGCCTGCGCCTCTGGCCAATGCCGAAGTCAGTTTCTACATCAGCAGCGGCGAAGGTGGCTTCGGCAACGGCAGCAGCCTGCACATCACCCGCACCGATGCCAGCGGCCGCGCCCGCAGCCCCAGTCTGATCGCCGGGCGAAGCAGCAATCCGATCGTGGTCGACATCGCCAGCCCTGGCCTCCCAAGGGCCCAAGCCATCATCGGCGTGCGCGCCTCGCGCTACCGCATCGAGCCCGCGCCGCAGGTGCCGCCCTTTGGCGGCACCTATCTGCTGAATGCGCGGCTCTGGCGACAGGGCGCCGCCGGTGTGGACGTGCCGGTGGCCGAGGGTGTCGTCGTCTGGAGTGCCAGCGCCGGCCAGCTGGCCGCAACGAACTCGCTGAGCGACGCTCAGGGCACGGCCAGCAACCGCTTCACACCGGCCGCACCGGGCGTTTACGAGATCAGCGCGCGCTTCGAGCCCGGTCCGGGTCTTGCGGGGGGCTCGGCGCGATTCCGCGTCGAAGTGGCCGGTGGACAGCTGCGCCTGCTCTCGGGTGACGGCCAGCGCGCACCGGCGGGCAGCGAGCTCGCCTTCCCCATCGTGCTGCAGGCGCTCCGCGACGGCGCTGCCGAAGCGGGCGTTGCCGTCCGCCTGGAGCCGGTCATCGCGGGCCTGGTCGAGAGCACGCCTCCCGTCGCCACCACCGACAGCCAGGGACGCGCCAGCTTCCGCGTGCGTCTCTCCGCCGCAGCCCAGGGTGACGTCGCGCTGCGCGCCGTGCGCGAGGACAGCGGTGCGCAGGTCGCGCTGCGCGCGAGCGCCGGGACGCCGCCGGTCCAGCGCCGCCTGGAGGCTTTGCAGGGTAGCGGCCAGAGCGGTGCCCCGGGCAGCCTGCTTGCGCAGCCCCTGCTGCTGGCGGCGACCAACGACGGCGCCGCCGCCCCGGGCGTGCGCATCCAGTTCAGCGTGCAGCCGGAGGGTGTTGCCGAAATCCTGCCCGCAACCGAGCTGACCGGCGCCGACGGCCGGATCGCCGCGCAGGTGCGTCTGACCGCGCTGGCCGCGGGGCCGCTGCGGGTGGTGGCCGCGCGCAGCGACGATCCCGCCGCCAGCGCGGAGTTCGTCCTGTTCGCCACGGTCGGCGGCGAGACGCGACTGCAGATCGAGGCCGGCGACGGCCAGGTCGGCGTGCGCGGTGGCCGCGGCGGCGATCTCGTGGTCCGCCACACCGTGAACGGCCAGCCCGCGGCCGGTGTCAGCGTGCAGTGGAGCAGCCTCAGCGGCCCCGCTCGTCCGCTGCAGGCGAGCAGCCTGACCGATGCCGAAGGCCGTGCCCGGGTGCCGCTGGATTTCGGCAACGCAACGGGAAGCTCGCTGATCCACGCGCGCATCAACGCGGACCTCGAGGTGCGCTTCCGCGTCGAAACCGTAGACGGCGCACTGCAGCCGGTCACCGGCAACAACCAGTCGGCACCGGCCGGCAGCGCGCTGGCGCAGCCGCTGGTGGTGCGTATCGAACCTCGCGCGGCCGGCATTCCCGTCGAATGGCGCGTGCTGTCGGGTGGCGGCAGGCTCAGCGAAGCCGCCACGCTGACCGACGTCAACGGCGAGGCCCGGGCGCGCTGGACACTCGGCCTGCAGTCGGGCCCGCAGACCGTCGGCGTGCGTCTCGCCGGCGGCCTCGAACAGGTGTTCACCGCACAGGCGGGCGCACTGCCCGGGGCGCGTCTGGAAGTGGTCAGCGGTAACGCCCAGCGCCTGCCGCCAGGCGTGGACAGCGCCCCCTTGGTGGTGCGCGTCCTCGATGCTGCCGGCGCCGCCGCCGCAGGCCAGCGTGTGCGCTGGAGCAGCGCCAGCGCCCAGCTGGACGCGGAGACCAGCATCACCGACAGCAATGGCCGGGCCAGCGTGCGTGCGCGCCTCGCCCTGCCCGGCGAAGCCCGCGTGCTGGCCACGCTGGAAGGCACCGAGGTCCGCGTTGAATTCAGTCTCAACGCGGGCTTGGGCGAGCTCGGACAGCTCACCCCGCGTCAGCGCGAAATTGCAGACGTGCTGGACAGCGCCTGCGCCGCACTGGCGGCCCTCAGCGCGCCGACGCCTGCCCAGCGCGATTTGCTCGCTCGCTGTGGCGATCTCGCGGGAGCGGCGGGCGGCAACCCCGATGCGGTCGCTGCGGTCCTCTCACAGCTGCCCAACGATGTGGGTCTGAACCTCGCTCGCGCCGGCGACGAAGCCATGCGCGGCCAGACCGGCAACCTCGACCAGCGCCAGCGCGCCCTGCGTGGCGGAACACGCGTGCAGATCGAACTGGGCTTGAACACGCCGGATGGAAGCCTGCCGCTGTCCGCTCTGCCGGCACTGGCAGCGCTCGCCGACCAGGAGGCCGTCAGCGAGGAGGCCGGAGCAGACTTCGAGCGCTGGGGCGCCTTCATCAACGGCAGCATGGGGCGCGGTCGCTCCCGCGGCGTTGGCTTGAACCCGGCTTTCGACTACCAGCTCGGCAGCGTGACCGCTGGCGTCGACTACCGCTTCAGCGACCGCTTTGTCGCCGGCGCCGCGCTCGGCATCAACCGCGACAGCACCGACCTCGCGGAAGGCCGGGGCGAGTTGGAGAGCCGCGGCAGCGCGCTCTCGGCGTATGCCAGCGTTTGGCTGCCGAAGGACGCCTACCTCGACGCCAACCTGAGCCTCGGTCGCAGCCGCTTCGATCTCACGCGCAGGCTGAGTTTCCGTCTCGGCAGCCTCAACGTGGACCAGCTCGCACTGGCGGAGACCGACGCCACCCTGCTGGGCGGCAGCCTCGCGTTGGGCCGCGACTGGCAGCACCGTGCCTGGAGCCTGGGCGCCTATCTGCGAGGACAGTTCAGCGAGGTCGAGTACGACGCCTTCGAGGAGCGCCTGATCGGCGGCCGCGCGGGCGAGGGGTTTGGCCTGCGCGTGCAGTCACCCCGCTGGAACAGCCTTGAGGGGGTGCTGGGCGGCCGCGCCTCGCGCGCGTACAGCTTCGACTGGGGCGTGCTGCTGCCCAGCCTGCTGCTCGAGTACAGCCGCGAGTTCAGCGATGACCCCTCGCGGCTCGATGCCCGTTTCCTGGCCGATCCCACGGGCGGCGTATTCAGCCAGAGCGGTGCTGCGATCGACCAGAGCCACGTCAACCTCGGCCTTGGTGTCAGCGCCCTGTTCCCGGGTGGACGCAGCGGCTTCCTGCAGTACGAACGCCGCCTGCAGGACGACAACATCAGCCATTGGCTGCTGTCGATCGGCGGGCGTTGGGAGTTTTGAGAGCTTGGGAACGAGTGGAGAGGAATGAGGAGTGAGTGGAGAGGAGTGAGGAGTGAGAGGGCGCGAGGCCAAGTCTGGCGCGATGGCACTCACGAGACAGAGCTCCGCTCGCGGCATCTGCTGCCCTCGCCCCGCGGCCGCGCGCGGCTGCGAAGCTCTCACTCCTCACTCCTAGCTTCCCCTACTCACTCCTAGCTCTTCCCCACTCACTCCTAGCTCCTCCCCACTCGCTCCCGGCTCCTCAAGCCCTTGGGCCGGCAAAGGCGAGGACCTGATCGATCCGCTCGGCCCCGCTCAGCAGCATCATCAGGCGATCCACACCCAGCGCCACGCCCGCGCAGTCCGGCAGGCCGTGCTGCAGGGCAGCCAGCAGATGCTCGTCGAGCGGAAGCGGATCATCGCCACGCGCGCGGCGGCGCTGGTTGTCGCGTTCGAAGCGCGCGCGCTGCTCCTGCGCGTCGCTGAGTTCGTGGTAGCCGTTGGCCAGCTCGATGCCGCCGACATAGGCCTCGAAGCGGCAGGCATGCGCCCCTGCCCCCTCGCCTGCCACCCTCGCCAGCGCACATTGGCTGGCGGGGAAGTCGTAGAGCAGCAGCAGTTCGTCGCGCGGCAGCGCTGGCTCGATGCGATGGGTCAGCAGCAGGTCCAGCCAGTCGTCGCGCTCCAGGCCTTCCGCATCGATGTCATGCCCCGCCAGAGCCGCGCGCAGCTCGGCCTCGCTGGCCGTGGCAGGGTCGACTCCGATGCGATCCCGAAACAGCGCGCGATAGCTCGAACGTCGAACCGTCAGAGAGCGCCCGACCAGCGCGAAGACGGCGTGCAGCAGCTCGGCGACCTCATCCATCAGCCGGTAGTGGTCGATGCCCAGCCGGTACCACTCGAGCATCGTGAACTCGGGATTGTGGCGGCCACCGCACTCGCCATCGCGGAACACCCGCCCCAGCTCGT
This sequence comes from Lysobacterales bacterium, assembly GCA_046318115.1. Classification (GTDB taxonomy): domain Bacteria; phylum Pseudomonadota; class Gammaproteobacteria; order Xanthomonadales; family Xanthomonadaceae; genus Aquimonas. Next base: position 12,882 of record JBKCVA010000045.1, read on the forward strand.
AGCAGTCGCCGACGCCGGCAGCCAGCAGGCGCTTCAGCGGGAACTCGGGCGAGGTGCGCAGATAGCGCCGTCGCGAATCGCCGGGGTTCGGGCCGCTGTAATCGAGCGCGAAGCTGCGGATGTTGGGCTCGGTGTTGCCGGCCGCCGACAGCAGCGGCGTTTCCACCTCGAGCACGCCGCGCGACTCGAAGAAGCCGCGGATACAGCGGTTCAGCCGCGCACGCAGGCGCAGCGCCTCGATGCCTGCACCGGGGCGCCAGTCCGCCTGCATGGGGCTTACTCGATGCCCTGGCCGATGCGGCCGAACTCGAAGTCGCTGTTGAACCAGATCAGGAAGGCGCGGCCGACCAGATTCTGCTCAGGCACGAAGCCCCACACGCGGCTGTCGGCGCTGTTGTCGCGGTTGTCACCCATCACGAAATAGTGGCCCTCGGGCACCACCCAGCGCCCTTCGCCCTGGCGACCCAACTGGTTCGGACGCATCAGGATTTCGTGCTGGCGCTCGCCGAGGGACTCGCGAAGATGATCGGCACCGTCCATCTCGCGGCCGGCGCCGACGCCGAGGTAGCGGCCGATGCGCTCCTGCGCCTGCGGCTCGCCGTTGATGAAGATCGTCTTGTTGCGGTACTCGACCTGATCCCCGGGCAGGCCCACCACGCGCTTGATGTAGTTCTCCCGCGGGTTCACCGGATAGCGGAACACCACGACGTCGCCGCGCTCGGGCAGGCCCATCTCCACGATCTTGGTGTCCAGCACCGGCAGACGCAGGCCGTAGGTGAACTTGTTGACGAGGATGAAATCGCCGTCCTGAAGGTTCGGCATCATGGAACTCGACGGAATCCGGAAAGGCTCCGCGAGGAAGCTGCGCACGATCAGCACGATCACGATGACCGGGAAGAACGAGCGCGAGTACTCGACGATCACCGGCTCACGCACCACCTCGGTGCCCAGGCTCGATCCCGCCTGCGCGCGCTCGGCGCGGGCCTTCGCGAAAAACAGGGCGTCAATGCCCCAGACAATGCCGGTGAATGCGGCCAGACCAACCAGCAGGGCAGCGAAGTCGAAGTTCACGTGGAGGCGTTCCAGGAGATGGAGGGTGGGATCGAAGCGGGAAGAGGCTCTTACTTGTTGTCGACCTGAAGCACGGCCAGGAAGGCTTCCTGCGGAATGTCCACGCTGCCGACCTGCTTCATGCGCTTCTTTCCTTCCTTCTGCTTCTCCAGCAGCTTGCGCTTGCGGCTGACGTCGCCGCCGTAGCACTTGGCCAACACGTTCTTGCGCAGGGCCTTGACCGTGGAGCGCGAGATGATCTGCGCGCCGATCGCCGCCTGGATGGCGACGTCGAACATCTGCCGCGGGATCAGTTCACGCATGCGCTCGCAGATGTCGCGACCGCGACGGTCAGCGTGCATGCGGTGGCAGATCATCGACAGGGCATCGACGCGATCGCCGTTGATCAGCACGTCGAGACGCACGAAGGGGCCGGGCTCGAAGCGCTGGAAGTGGTAGTCGAGCGAAGCGTAGCCGCGGCTGACGGATTTCAGACGATCGAAGAAATCCAGCACCACCTCGGCCATGGGCAGCTCGTAGCTGATCTGCACCTGGCTTCCCATGTACTGGATGTTCTTCTGCACGCCGCGCTTCTCTTCGCACAGCTTGATCACGTTGCCGACGTAGTCGGGCGGTGTCAGCACGTTGGCGAGGATGATCGGCTCGCGGATCTCCTCGATCTTGTTGACCGGCGGCAGTTTGGCCGGGTTGTCGAGGGTGAGGGTCTCGCCATCGGTGGTCAGCACCTCATAGACCACGGTCGGCGCGGTGGTGACCAGATCGAGGTTGTACTCGCGCTCAAGGCGCTCCTGCACGATCTCCAGGTGAAGCATGCCGAGGAAACCGCAGCGGAAACCGAAGCCCATGGCCTCCGAGCTTTCCGGCTCGAAACGCAGCGCGGCGTCGTTCAGGCGCAGCTTTTCCAGCGCCTCACGCAGGGCCGGGAAGTCCTCCGCATCGACCGGGAAGAGGCCGGCGAACACGCGCGGCTGCATCTCCTGGAAGCCCGGCAAAGGCTGCGCAGCGGGCTTGGCGGCGAGCGTGATGGTGTCGCCCACCGGCGCGCCATGCACATCCTTGATGGAAGCGCACATCCAGCCGACCTCGCCCGGCCCCAGCCTGTCCTTGACCAGGCGCTTGGGCGTGAACACACCGACCTGATCGATCTGGTGCACGCGACCGGTCGACATCACCTGGATCTTCTCACCCGGGATGAGGTCGCCCTGCACCACGCGCACCAGCGAGACCACGCCCAGGTAGTTGTCGAACCACGAGTCGATGATCAGCGCCTGCAGGCGATCGGTGTCGCCGACCTTGGGCGGCGGGATGCGCAGCACGATGGCCTCGAGCACATCGCGCACGTTGAGGCCCGTCTTGGCGCTGACCTGCAGGGCGTCGGTGGCATCCAGCCCGATCACTGCCTCGATCTCGGCCTTGACGCGCTCGCAGTCGGCCGTCGGCAGGTCGATCTTGTTCAGCACGGGAATCACTTCCAGCCCCTGCTCGACCGCGGTGTAGCAGTTGGCGACCGATTGCGCCTCCACGCCCTGGGCGGCATCCACGACCAGCAGCGCCCCCTCGCAGGCCGACAGCGAGCGGCTGACTTCGTAGCTGAAATCGACGTGACCCGGGGTGTCGATGAAATTGAGCTGGTAGGTCTTGCCATCCTGCGCTGTGTAGGGCAGCGAGACGGACTGGGCCTTGATGGTGATGCCGCGCTCGCGCTCGATCGGATTCGAGTCGAGCACCTGGGCTTCCATCTCGCGTTCGGCCAGGCCACCGCAAATCTGGATGATTCGATCAGCGAGGGTGGACTTGCCGTGGTCGACGTGGGCGATGATGGAGAAATTGCGGATGTGCTGCATGCGTGGGGCCGCGCGGCCCGCCTCGGTCTGGGCGAAATGACCGCGGATTATAGCCCGCGGCGTGCCGCGGGCCGGGATTCGGGAGTGGGGATTCGGGATTGGTTGACCCGGCACTTGCGGCCGTGAGGCCTGCGCCACACCGCAGCGCCGCCCTCACAGAGAGCTCACAACTGGAAAACTCCGGCACTGGCGCGAGGCTTCGCGCTCTTCAACGAATCCCGAATCCCCACTCCCGAATCCCGGCTTCTAACCCATCGGGCTGGCCAGCTGCGACAGGAAATGCCCCAGAACCCGCGGCTCGGCGATCAGCATGAAGACGAGGCCATACACCGCGCCCCAGAGGTGGGCGCTGTGGTTGATGCGATCGCCGCCCCTGCGGTCCATGTAGACGCTGTAGGCGATGTACAGACCGCCGTAGATCACCGCCGGCACCGGCAGAAAGAACACGAAGATCAGGTTCCAGGGCGCCAGCAGGATGAAGGCGAACAGCACCGCCGAGACCGCGCCCGAGGCGCCCAGCGTGCGGTAGTGCGGGTCGCGGGCGTGGCGGAAATAGCCTGGCAGCACCGACACCAGCAGGGCGGACAAATAGAAGAACGGAAACGCCCAGAGGCCGAAGCGCTCGGCCAGGAAGCCCTCGATCAGGCGCCCGAAGAAGAACAGCGTGATCATGTTGAACAGCAGGTGGCCGAAGTCGGCGTGCACCAGCCCATAGGTGAACAGACGCTCGTACTGGCCGCGCTGCACCGCCGGCGACCACAGCATGAGTCGATCGAGCAGGCTGCGCCGCTCGAAGCACTGCCAGCTCACCAGCCCGGTGAGCAGGATGAAGCCCAGGGTGAAGGGAAAATCGAAGTCCATCAGTCCGCCCCCGGCAGCTCGAAGGGCCCGTGCGCGGCCTCGGCGCGCTGCCAGGCCGGCCGCTCCTTGACCCGGGCGACGAAGTCACGCACCCGCGGCAGCTCCAGCCCGCTGCGCTCGACTGCGGCCATCAGCGGGTAACTCATCTGGATGTCAGCGGCGGAGAAGGCATCACCTGCGAACCACTCGGACTTGCCGAGCTGCTGCTCGACGAAGCGGAAGTGGGTCTGCAGCTGCGGTCGCACGTAGTTGGACATCACCTTGGCGCACAGTCCCTTGACCACCGGACGCACGAAGAACGGCATGGGCTGGGTGGGCAGGCGGGCGAACACCAGGGCCAGAATCAGCGGCGTCATCAGCGAACCTTCCGCATAGTGCAGCCAGTAGCGGTAGTCGAGCGCCGCCTGCGTGCCGGCCTTGGGCCTGAAGCGGCCCGCGCTGTCGTAGCGTTCGACCAGGTACTCGATGATGGCCCCGGACTCGGCGACCGTGACCTCTCCGTCGGTGATCACCGGCGACTTGCCCAGCGGATGCACCTTCATCAGCGACTTCGGCGCCAGGATCGTCTTCGGATCGCGCTTGTAGACCTTCACCTCGTAGGGCTGGCCCAGTTCCTCCAGCAGCCACAGCACGCGCTGGGAACGCGACTTCTCCAGATGATGGACGACGATCATGGGCAGCTTCCGGGCCGGACGAGGGCGCCAAGGGTAGCCCACGCGCCCCTGACGCGGCCTCCTCGCCGGGTCTTCACGTTTTCCGGCTAACCTGTGCGCCCTTTCAACCCCGCACAGGCGCAGCCCATGAGCATCCAGATCGGCGACTCCATCCCCGAAGCCACCTTGAACCTGCTGCGCGACGGTGTGCAGGCCGTGACCACCGCTGAGATCTTCAAAGGCAAGAAGGTCGTGCTGTTCTCGGTGCCTGGCGCGTTCACCCCGACCTGCTCGGCCAAGCACCTGCCGGGCTACGTCGAGAAGTTCGAGGAGTTCCAGCGCCGCGGCATCGAAGTGGCCTGCATGGCGGTCAACGACGCCTTCGTCATGGGCGCCTGGGGCAAGAGCCAGAGCACGCCCGACGGCCTGATGATGCTGGCCGATGGCAATGGCGCGTTCACCCAGGCGCTCGGCCTCGAGCTCGACGCCAGCGCCTTTGGCATGGGTATCCGCAGCAAGCGCTTCGCCCTGTACGCCGAGGATGGCGTGGTCAAGCTGCTGCACGTTGAAGCCCCCGGCGAGTTCAAGGTCTCCTCGGCCGAGTCGGTCCTCGCGGCGCTGGACGCCTGAGCCACACGCGGGCGCTTGGCGCCCGCGCTGATCCCGACGAAACGGGCGCCTTTTGGCGCCCGTTTCGCGTTGACGGCTTGCACACGACACCCAACGCCCTCACCTTGCCGCGATGGATACGCCCGCCCCTGCCGCTGACCACCGCCGCACCACCCGCGCGGTGGTAGTCACCCTGCTGCCCTTTCTCAAGCCCTACCGCGGCCGCATCGCCCTCGCGCTCGCCTGCCTGATGGCGGCCAAGCTGGCGGGGCTGACCGTGCCGATGATCCTCAAGAATCTGGTCGACGGGCTGAATCTGCCGTCCGATGCCGCCAGCCTGATGCTGGTGCTGCCGGTCGGACTGCTGCTGGCCTACGGCGCGGCGCGCCTGTCCGAGCGGGTGTTCACCGAGCTGCGGCAGATTGTGTTCGCGCGGGTGATGGCGCGCAGCGCGCGCACGGTGATGCTGAAGGTGTTCCGCCACCTGCATGCGCTCAGCCTGCGCTTCCATCTGAACCGCAAGACCGGCGGCGTCAGCCGCGACGTCGAGCGCGGCGGCAGCTCGATCTCCGACCTGCTCGACTGGACGCTCTACACCATCTTCCCGACGATCATCGAAGTCACCCTGGTGACTATCGTTCTGGTGGTGCTCTACGACAGCGGCTTCGCAATCATCACCGGCATCACCCTGATCGCCTACGTCGTCTGGACGATCCGCGTCACCGAGTGGCGCACCCGGTTCTACCGCGCCTCGGTCGAAGCCGACACCGCCGCCAGCGCGTCCGCCGTGGATTCGCTGCTGAACTACGAAACGGTCAAGTATTTCAACAACGAAGAGCACGAGGCCCAGCGTTTCGACGCCAGTCTGCGCACCAAGGAAGAAGCCGAGGTGCTGAGCTACAAGACGCTGGCCGTGCTCAACATCGGCCAGAACGCGATCATCTCGCTCGGCGTCACCGCGCTGATGTGGCGCGCCGCTTCGGGCGTGGTCTCGGGCGAGCTCACGGTCGGCGACCTGGTGCTGGTGAACGCGTATCTGCTGCAGCTGGCGGCACCGCTGAACTTCCTCGGCATGATGTACCGCGAGGTCAAGCAGGCGCTGACCAATATCGAAAAGCTGTGGAACCTGCTGGACGAGAACCGCGAGGTGCAGGACCGCGCCGACGCCCGCGTGCTGCAGGCGACGCGCCCGGTGGTCGAGTTCGAGGATGTGCGCTTCGCCTACGACGAACGCCGCGAGATCCTGCACGGCATCTCTTTTCGGATCCCGCCCGGCGGCACGGTCGCTGTGGTCGGCCATTCGGGCAGCGGCAAGAGCACGCTCGCGCGGCTGCTGTATCGCTTCTACGACGTGGGCTCAGGCCAACTCCGGATCGACGGACTCGACCTGCGCGACTACACCCAGGACAGCCTGCGCGCGGCGATCGGCATCGTTCCGCAGGACACCGTGCTGTTCAACGACTCGATCCGTTACAACATCCGCTACGGCAGGGTCGACGCCAGCGATGAGGAGGTCGAGAACGCCGCCCGTGCGGCACACATCCACGACTTCATCGCCGCTTTGCCCGAGGGCTACGACAGCCCGGTCGGCGAGCGGGGCTTGAAGCTCAGCGGCGGCGAGAAGCAGCGCGTCGCCATCGCCCGCGCGCTGCTGAAGAACCCCGCCATCCTGATCTTCGACGAAGCCACCTCGGCGCTGGATTCGAAATCCGAGCGCGCCATCCAGGCCGAGCTCGACCGCATCCAGCAGGGCCGCACGACGCTCGTCATCGCGCATCGGCTGTCGACCATCATGAATGCGGACCGCATCCTGGTGATGGACGCCGGCCACATCATCGAGCAAGGCACGCATGCCGAGCTGCTGGCGGCCGACGGCCACTACGCGCAGATGTGGCGGCTGCAGCAGCGCGAGGCGAAGCAGGAAGGCGCGGACGCCTCACCGGAAGGCGCCCACGCCGGCGCGTGATCCATCCACCGCCGGCCGCGTCGCCAACACCCGCCTCACCGGCCCTCGCGCTCCGACAGCGCCACCTCCAGCGCCTCCAGCCGCGCCAGCAGCGCCTCGTTCTGCGCCGAGAGCCTTGCGTTCTGAGCCTCCAGCTTGGCGTTCAGGCCCTGGATCGCGGCCAGTGCGACGCCGTCGGCGTCGACGGTCGAGATCGTGGTGTCGTTCTCGCCCAGACCGAATGCAGCGGCGAAATCCTGGGCCATCGGCCCCATGTGCCGGATGGCCTCGCCTTGGGCGATGTAGCTCCAGGTGCTCATGGGCAGATCGAGCACGCGTGCGAGCACAGCGTCGGTGTCGACCGGAACGATAGCCATTTTGAGACTGCGGTCGGACAGCGAGCTCCAGGAGCCGGCATTCGCCGCCATGCTCACGCCGGTGTTGGCGGCGGTGTTGTTCGAGCGAATCGTCACCGCGCCGCTGCCGAACAAAGTCATGCGCGGCGCATAGGTCGCGCCGTTCGAGTGGGCGATCTCGAAGTTCGCGTCATTGGTGCCCGTCCCGCCATTGGACGCCCCGAACTGGATGCCCTCCTGGTTGGCGTTGTCGACGATGAGCTGCACATCGGCATTGCCGCCGAAGGCATCACCAGCGCGGCCGCGGATGGTCAGTTCGACATTGACGTCGCGCGGTGGCGTGTTGATGCCGACGCCGCCCTGTGAGCGGATGTTGAACTGGTTGGGGCCGGTCGAGACAAAGTCGGTCGCCTGTGTGTCCGCCCACATGAAGCTGCCTTCGTCGCCACGCCCCTCGCTGGAGAGGGGTACGCCAGCACAGCCCTCACCTACGATCCCGCTGGTCGAGCCTCGGCGCACCTTGGCGCGGTGACCACCCGCCCATGACCTGAAGCCGCCGGCGCAGTTGCTCGCGCCACCACCGACGGCGCTGTCTTCGCCGGCTGCCGTGTTGTTGCTGCCACCGGCAATTGCGCTGCCAAATCCGGACGCTGTGTTGAATCTGCCACCGCTGACGGTGGCACTCGTGTTCAACGCCTGGTTCGCGAACCCTCCGCTGACCGTGGAAGAGGATTCGCCCGCACGGTTTCCGAATCCACCGCCGACCGTCGCGGCGAAGCCGCCGGCGCGGTTGTCAGCGCCGCCGCTCACAGTGGCAATTTGCGCACTCGCGAGCGAGCTGACCCCGTCGCCTGCCCAGTTCCCGTAACCACCACTCACTGTGCCGTACTGGTCCGTAACCCGGTTGGGGCCGTCACGTTCGATGTCCGGATCGCTGTCACCGAGCGGAACGCCGCCCCCGGCGATGGTGGCGCCGCGCACATCGACGGTGACGGAGTTGGCCTGGCTTCCACCGATCGTGTTCGTCGTGATTGGCAGCAACGGGGTACCAAAACTGATGGTCGAGGGCTCGATCCGCAGGCTGCGGGCGTTTGCCGTCCGCAACACCAGCGGCTGCGCATCGGTCGTGCCAAGAAAATTGATCGCCGGGTTGCTGCCTGAGTCCCCGGTCGAATCGCCAGCTCGACCTCGGCATCGCCGTAGCCCGGCGGCAGATCGAACTCGACGCGGAAGTCGCCTTCGATGACGTCCACGCCTTCGAACTCGAATGGCTTGACCAGCGCATAGCCCTGACCGGTGTTGGCGTGCACGGACAGCTTCAGGTCGTAGCGGCCATCCGCCGGCGCGCCGTGTTCATCGAGCCGGCCGCTGTAGGTGAAGGTGTCGGCCTGCACGGCGCCGGCAGCCAGGAGGCTGACCAGCGCAAGTGCAAGGCGTGAGTGAGCATTGCGAACAGGGTGGTGAGGCATCGCGAGACTCCTGTATCCGTTGGGTTCGAAACCCGTGTTGAAGAGGCCACCCTCGGCGGGGTTGCGGCACGGTGTGGCGGGTCGGGGCGATGCGGGGACAAGGTTCTGCCGATCCGCCGCGCGCCCGGCACACGCGCGGACCGTCGAGGAGCTCAGCAGGGGCACAAGGCGGAGCACGCTCATCAGGGCCTACCGTCCGGGGTGACTGAAACACCTACGACGCCACCCGTCGGACGCGACAGTCGAGACGCCGCCTGCGCATCACTTGGCGGGCATCTCAGGCGCTGCCGAAGCGCCGGACGCAGGCCGCGCGCGCGCCGCCGCCACCGCGGCGCGTGCATCCAGCAGGGCCAGCCCGTGTGCGGATCGCGTCGCTGTGCCGAGCAGCAGATCGATCACCGCCGCGGTATCGAGATCTGGCCGCACCGACAGCACCTGGGCGGCGGCATTGACGACCTGCGGCGCGGAGAGCGAAGCGCCGCTCGCGCGGATGCGCCCGCCGCCGGGCACCAGGGCCTCGATGTTTTCGCCAAGCGCATGCAAGTCCACCGACGGGCCGGTGGAGGCAAAGGTGCTGAGCACGCCGGCCGCGTCGACCGAGGCCACCGACAGCACATTGGGCAGGTTGATGCTGCCCGGCAGGTCGCGGACGAAGTCCATGTCCCGGTTGGCATTGCCGGCGGCGATCACGAACAGGATCTCCGGCGCCTCGGCGATCAGGGCCGAATAGCCATCGAACAGAGTGTCGAAGATCGACTGCGCGCGGCGTTTGCGCGTCTCCGCATCGGGCTCGATGTGATGGGCCGCGAGCAGGTCTTCGATGTCGCGCGCGGTGATGCCCCAGCTCAGGTTCGCCACCCGCACGCCTTCGGCGCGCAGGTAGGCAATGCTGGCGCGCGCATAGTCGAGCATCCGCGCCGCGGTCGCCTCGTCGATCGGCGGCGGCACCGCGGCATCGGGCACGGTGAACCGCACTGGCACGATGCGGATCGCCGGATTGCCGCGCGAGGCGATGTCGGCCACGAGGGTGCCGTGGCTGCGGCCGAAGTACCAGCGGTTGAGCGCGTCGTGGGCGTCGATGTCGTCGACCCCAAGCGCGGCGATGGTCTCGCGCAGGAAGGCGACGTCAGGGCCCTCCAGCCCCACGCGCAGTTCGCCGTCCCCACGGGCGATGCGCTCGGCGAAATCGAGCTTGCCCGCGAAGGCCGGCGGCACCGGCGCGACGTCGCCGGAAGTGGGCTGCAGATTTTCGTCGAAGGCCAAGCCCGCGGCGACGGCGTTGCGACCTTCAAAGACGGTACGGTCCACGCCGGTGTCCCACACCGCGACCGACACCGGCGCCGGCGGGGCGTCGGCCATGAGTCGTACCGCTCGCGCCGGCCAGATGTCGGCATCGGCCGGAGCCGGGTTCGCTGCGATCCACGCGGTCAGCGCCTCGCGCATCGCCGGCAGATACGGGCCGGATACCCGCTCGCGCACCGCGATCTGCAGGGTCCAGGCTGCAAGGTCCAGCGGCAGGTCGGCATCCGGCTTCCACACCGGATCGGCGTAGATCCTCAGCCCGCCCCGGCGGCGGGCCGGACTGGTGCCGTCAAGATTCGCCCGCAGCTCGATGACGCGCGCGCGCACCTGCTCCGCCGGCAGCGCCGCCAGCGCTCGGGCCACGGCCTCGCGGAAAGCCTGCGCGGCGGCCTCCGGCGAGGTTTCACCGGCCGCCGCCCGCAGGCCCTCGATCTCCAGCAGGCCGGTCAGCCGCAGCGCGGGCTTGTCCTCGACCGCAAGCGCTTCTTCGAGCAGCACATGCGCCGTCTCGGTCCGCCCCTGCAGCAGGGCAGCGCTGGCTTGCGCCCGCAGCAGCTCCTGTCGCGCGGCCTTGTCGCGGATGTCATGCGTCGCCAGTACCCGTGCCGCGTCGCCCGCCACCGCGCTGGCCAGTGCGGCCAGGGCGTCGGGATCATCGAGCATCCGGCTTGGCGCGACCGGCAGCCGATAGCCCAGGCGCGGCAGGTCGGCGGCGGTCTCCACCACGGTGCGGGCCGCAGGGGCGGGCGCTGCATGCAGCGCCATCGTGCAGCCGCTCAGGGCGAGGGCCAGCGCCACCCGCCAGGCCATGCGAACGAGTCGGGAAGACTCGCGCTCACCAAGGCCAAATCTGAGCCACTCCGAAAGCTGGATGCGACGGATCTGTTGCGCGGCGCGCAGGCAGCGTCGAGGTGCAATCACGGGGGGCGTGTAGACGCGCGAGTGCATGGCAGGGCTCCCGATTCAAAGGGCTTCGAAGCCGTTGGCGAACAGCCGCGCATCGGCGGGATCACAGCTCGCCGCCGCAGTCTTGAGCCGGAAGCGGCCATCGGCCGACTGCAGAGACGGGGCCACGCGCAGCGCGGCGGCAACGCCGTAGCGGCCGTCGACGCTGGACAGACGGGGCTCTACGGTCGCACTCACGCGATAGCGGGCGGGGTCCTCCTTGTCAGGCGCTTCCTCGGCGTGAACGGGCATCGCGATCAGAACAGCAGCCAGCAGCGGAATCAGTGCGCTCGATGTGGACACGGCGAGGCTCGTCGGTGGTGGGCTCGTGACAGAACTACGACGCCGATGCACAGACGCGACAGCGCAAGCTCAAGCCGCGGATCGCCCGCGCGTCATGCCCGGAGTGCGGCCCGAGAAAGCACGCACGGCGGCAGGCGACGCACGCCCGCAGGGCGGATGCCGGTCGCCTTGTTGAATCCCCGGGAGGAATGTACGCTTTACCTTACATTTAGTCCGTCACAGCAGACATATGACCAAGATTCTGTCGCTCCTGATCAGCGCCTTCTGCCTGGGCCTCGGGCTGGCCGCGCTCGCTGGCCGGCTGCCTGTACCGGCCGGCCTGCTGGGCGCCCTGCTCATGCTGCTGGCCGCGCTGGCGGTGCGCCGGCGCTGGGGCCTGCTGGCCGAGGCCGCGCCCGGCACACCCGAGCGCCAGCTCTGGGTGTCGCTGGGCGGCACTGCCGTTGTCGCGGGGCACCTGCTGGCGGCGCTCTGGCACATCGGCCCGCGCATGGTGATGCACACGCCGACCGTGCACGCGCTGGGCATCGACAGCTGGACTCTCGTGGCCGGCGCAGCGATCGCCTACGCCATCGCCCGCGAGTCGCAGCCGCGCCAGGACGAACGCGATGCATGGATCGGCGGCCACGGCCTGCGCGCAGCCCACTACCTCCTGGTGGCGGTGCTGCTGGTCCAGATCCTCGCGCTCGGCTTCGTCAGCAGCGGCTGGATCGGCGAGCTTTCGCATCCCTCCATCGCGCATGGGCTGATCCTGGCCCTGCTGGCCTCGAGCCTCGCCGATGCCATCACACGTCTACGTCTGTACGCACGCGATGCCGCGGCAGCGCATGAGCTGGCCGAATGACCGGCACACCGATCGGCAACCATCTGCGGCGCCTGCGATTCGAGCACGGAGAACTCTCGCAGGAAGCCCTGGCCCGCGCGGTTGGCGTGACCCGCCAGACCATCATCGCGATCGAAGGCGGGCGCTATGCGCCCTCGCTGGAGCTGGCGATGCGGTTGGCTCGCGTATTCAAGCGCGGCGTGGACGAGGTCTTCTTCTGGCAGGACGCTCCGTAAGCGCATCCGGTTCTGCCCACGCACACCCGCCCGAACTCAACGCCGCGTGTCACAGCACAGGGAGCCCCCCAAATGTCCAGTCGATTGCCGTCCATCCTCCGCAGAATCGCGGTCTGGTCACTCGCCGGTGGGTTTACCCTGGTGCTGCTGGCGGTGGGCTACGTGGTGCATGGCGTCTACAGCTTCGACACCGAAACCCTGCCGGAGCGTCACGGCCAGGTCGATGCGCAGCTGTTCGCCCGCGACCGCGAAGCCCAGCCGCTGATCGTTGGACTGGGCGGCGCCGAAGGCGGCAACAGCTGGACGCGCGACTACTGGAAGCCACAGCGCGAGCGTTTTCTGGATCAGGGCTATGCGCTGCTCGCGCTGGGCTACTTCGGCCTGCCCAACACGCCGGACGCACTGGATCGGATCGCCCTTGACGGCGTGCATTCGGCCATACGCCGCGCCCAGCAGGATCCGCGCGTCAGCCGCGAGTGCGTGCTCGTGGTCGGTGGCTCCAAGGGCGCCGAACTGGCACTGGCACTGGCTGCCCACTACCCCGACATCGACGCCGTGGTGGCGCTGGCGCCAGGCGACACGGTGTTTCCCGCCCATACCGAAGCGATGACCACGTCTTCATGGTCCAAGGACGGCAAACCCCTGCCCTTCGCACCGATGCCGTGGTCGGCAAGCTTCGACCTGCTGCGCGGCGACATCCATGCCGTGATGCAACGGGTACTTGCGCAGCCGGAAGCCGAAGCGGCGCGCATCCCGGTGGAGCGCGCACGGGCCGCGCTGCTGCTGGTCGCCGCCAACCGGGATGAGATGTGGCCTTCGCTAACGATGTCGAAGCGCCTGATCGCGCGCTTGGATGAGGCCGGCTATCCGCATGGGCACACACTGATCGAGATCGATGGCGACCACGCATCGCCCACCCGGCAGTTCGAGCGCGTCGAAGCCTTCCTCGCCGCGCAGATCGCGTCCCGCCCGGGCTGCGCCGCTGCCAAGCTGAGCGATCGCTGATACGGCCGCGGGCAACTGCCCGTGGGCAAGGCTGGACGCACAGCGCCTGCGCGCGGGAGCGCGGCGCTTCTCAGCGCGCGTCGCACGTCTGGCTGCACAGCGGAGACGGGGCCGCTCGCTCGCCAGCAGCCCGCTGAAGAACTCCATTGCAAGGAGTTTTTCGAGTCGGCGGTCCGGCGCTGGGGTCCGTACCGCCTCAAGACACATCCATCGCTGACGCACCTGCTTCGTCGTCCCGGCCATCCCTGGCCGGGCTGGCAGGCTGCCTTTCAACAGACCGCTCGTCGACAGGAACCCCGCTTGGGCGAACCCGCTAGACTTCGCGCCCGGCGCCGATATCGGCGGCCATTGCAGACGAGAAGCACCCCATGCCCCCTGCCCTGCGCGCGCTCTGGCGCGTCTGCATCGAACGTCCCTGGCCCGTGTTCGCGGCCACGCTGGCAATCACCCTGTTCGCCCTGCTGCAGTTCCCGCAGGTGCGCATCGACACCGACCCAGAGAACATGCTGCCGGCCGAGCAGCCCGAGCGCGTGTTCCACAACGCCGCCAAGCAGCGCTTCGGGCTGAGCGATGCCATCGTCGTGGGCGTGATCGCCCGCGAGGGCAGCATCTACACGCCACGCTCGCTGGCGGCTCTGCATGCGCTGAGCGCCGAGGTGAAGCGCATCAAGGGCGTGGTCGAAGTCGACCTGATGTCGCTGGCCGAAGTCGACAACGTGACCCAGGGCGGGCCGGGCACGGTGCGCTTCGAGTGGCTGATGCGTACGCCGCCCACGACCGAGATCGAAGCGCAGGCGATCCGCGCCGCCGTCGAGCGTCTGCCGCAGGCCTACGGGACTCTGGCCTCGGAAGACGCACGCGCCGCCGCGCTGTACGTGCCGATCGAAGACAAGAACGAGAGCCATCGCATCGCCGGCGAGATCCGCGGGTTGATCGACGGGCTCGACAGTGAGGACGCCTTCCACATCACCGGCCTGCCGGTGGCCGAGGACACCTTCGGCTACGAGATGTTCGTACAGATGGCGATCTGCGCGCCGCTGGCCGGACTGGTGATCTTCCTGCTGATGTGGGGTTTCTTCCGCAGCGCGCTGTTCGTCACCGGGCCGATGCTGGTGGCGATGGGCAGCGTGATCGTGACCATGGGCGCGCTGATCGGGCTGGGCTTCCCGGTCCACATCATGAGCTCGATGATCGCGATCTTCCTGATGCCGATCGCGGTGGTCGATGCCATCCACATCCAGTCGGACTTCGCCGAGCGCTATCGCCCCGGCGACAACGCCGGTGCGGTGATGCAGGAGGTGCTGGGCGATCTGTTCAAGCCCATGCTCTACACCAGCCTGACCTCGGCGGTGGGCTTTGCCTCGCTGCTGCTGACGCCGATCCCGCCGGTGCAGGTGTTCGGCGCCTTCGTGGCCTTCGGCATCCTGTTGGCCTTCGTGTTGACCATGACCCTGCTGCCGGCCTTCCTGTGCCGGCTGTCGCCTTCCACGCTGGCGCGCATTGCCGCGGTCGATACCCAGCGCAGCCGGCTGTATGCGCCGCTGGCCTTTGTCCGCCGCAGCTCGCAGAGCCATCGGCCGCTGGTGCTCGGTGTGGCCCTGCTGGCGGTGGCGTTCAGTGTGTTCGGCATCCTGCGCATCGAGATCAACGACAACCCGGTGCGCTGGTTCAAGGCCAGCCACGAGATCCGCGTGGCTGATCGCGCGCTCAATGCACACTTTGCCGGCACCTACGACGCCTGGCTGGTGCTGGAGCAGGACGTGGACGCCCTGCGCGCAGACTGGACGCGCGACTGGTCGGCGCTGCCGGCGAACCCGCTGCGCGAAGCGGTGCTCGCCGCCCTGCAGTCCGAGCCTGAGACGGCGAACGCGCTGCGTGCCGCGCAGGACACCATCGACGAAAGCGACGCCGACTTCGGCCTGATCGAGGACTGGACCGCGCGCATCGAAGCCGCCCAGAGCCAGCTGGCGCGCTTCCAGCAGCCAGAGCTGCTGCGCTGGATCGAACAGCTGCAGCGGGCGCTGGATGATTCAGGCCTGGTCGGCAAGTCGAACGCCGTCACCGACATCGTCAAGACCGTGCACCGCGAGCTGCGCGGCGGCGATTCGTCCGAAGAGCGCATTCCCGACAGCCAGGCCGGCGTCGCCCAGACCCTGCTGCAGTTTCAGGGCTCGCACCGGCCGCAGGACCTCTGGCACTTCGTCACCCCCGACTACCGAAGCGCGCTGGTCTGGCTGCAGATGACCAGCGGAGACAACCAGGACATGAGCCGGGTCGAAGCCTTTGTCGCCGAGCACCTCGCGGCGCATCCGCTTCCCACAGGCGTCAGCGCGCGCTGGGCCGGCAAGACGCATCTGAACCGCGTCTGGCAGGGCGAGATGGTGCACGGCATGGCCTGGAGCCTGGCGGGGGCGTGGCTCACCGTGCTGCTGATGATGATCGTGCTGTTCCGCAGCCTGCCGCTGGGCCTGCTCTCCATGCTGCCGCTGACGCTCTCGATCGCCGTGCTGTACGGCCTGGTCGGCTGGCTGGGCAAGGACTACGACATGCCCATCGCGGTGCTGTCGGCGCTGGCGCTGGGGCTTGCCGTGGACTTCGCGATCCACTTCCTGCAGCGTGCGCGCGACCTTGCGCGCCGACTGCAAGACGTCGAAGCCACGCTGGACGCGCTGTTCCGCGAGCCGGGTCTGGCGATCAGCCGCAATGCCATCGTGATCGCGGTGGGCTTCACGCCCCTGCTGTTTGCGCCGCTGGTGCCCTACATCACGGTCGGCTGGCTGCTGGCCGGCATCATGGCGCTCTCGGCCGTGGTCAGCCTGTACCTGCTGGCGGCCCTGCTGGGCGCCGGCAATGGATGGATGTTGAAGAGGATGATGCGATGAAGCCCGTACTGAAGACCCTCGCCTTCGCCCTGCTGACCTCGCTTTCTGCAGGCCATGCGCATGCTCGCGAAGTCGATCCACGCGCCGAAGCCATCGTGGCGAAGGCCCAGCAGGCCGCTCGCTACGCTGGCGACGACGGCCGCAGCCTCGCGCGCATGCTGATCACCGATGGCCGCGGCCAACAGCAGCAGCGCGTGTTCACGATCCTGCGCCGCGATATCGAAGACGGCGGCGACCAGGATTTCCTCGTGGTGTTCTCGCGCCCGGCCGACGTGCGCGGCACGGCGTTTCTGGTCAACAAGAAGACCGAGCGCGACGACGACCGCTGGCTCTACCTGCCGGCGCTGGATCTGGAGAAGCGCATCTCGGCCGGCGACAAGCGCACCAGCTTCGTCGGCTCGGACTTTTTCTACGAGGACATCAGCGGCCGCAACCCGGCGCTGGACTGGCATTCCATCGTCAGCGAGGGCGAGCGCGAGATCGTCATCCGCTGCGATCCCAAGGAACCGGACAGCGTCGAGTTCGCCTACTCGCACGCGGTCATTGATCCGAAGACCTTCCTGCCGATCCGCGCCGAGTACTACAACGCCGACGGCGAGCTCTTCCGCAAGATCGAGACGCTGGAGACGGCCGTGGTGCAAGGACACCCGACCGTGGTGCGCAGCCAGGTCACCGACCTGCGCTCCGGCAGCAGCACGCTCATGGAAATGCGCAACCCGCAGTACGACATCGGTCTCGATGAGAGTGCCTTCGGCACCGGCGCCCTGCGCAACCCGCCCCAGCAGTGGCTGCGCCCGTGAGTGCAGCGCTGCGTCTGCAGCCGCTGGCCGCGCTGCTGGCGCTCGGCCTGTCGTCTTCAGTGATCGCGCAGAGCGACGACTGGGACGACTGGGGCGAGGAATCTCCCACCCAGTGGAGCGGCTACGTCGAAGCCGCCTACAGCACCCGCTTCGACCGCGACCCGCTGTTCGATGAGCGCGCCAGCCGCGCCGAGCTGAAGGGCCAGATCGAAGTCAGCCATGAGCTCGAACGCGCGCAGCTGAGCGCCAAGCTCGATGTGCATGCGGATGGCATCGAAGACGGCCTCTGGTTCGACCTGCGCGAAGCCATGCTCAGCCTGCCGGTCGGCAGCCGCGGCCACGCGCGCATCGGCCGCCAGGTGCTGTCCTGGGGCACGGGCGATCTGCTGTTCATCAACGACCGCTTTCCCAAGGATTTCGAGACCCCGCTGGCCGGCGGCGAGGACCTCTGTTTCAAAGCCCCGTCCAACAGCCTGCGGCTCGACTGGCGCTTCGACGCGCTGAGCGTGGATCTCGCCTGGACGCCGCGCTTCACCCCCGACCGCTACATCGATGGCCAGCGTCTCGGCTTCTTCGATGCGCGCAGCGGTGAGCGCGTCGGCGGCCGCGATCTGATCGACGCGAGCGAGCCGGGCGGCAGCGAATGGGGCCTGCGTCTGCATCGCAGGCATGAAGGCGTGGAGTACGCGCTGTACGCCTACCGCGGCTTCGACAAGCAGCCGCTGGGCGCCGATGCGCAGGGTCGACCCAGCCACTTCCGCCGCGACAGCGCGGGCTTCAGTCTGCGCGGGCCTGTATTCGGCGGCATCGCCTCCTTCGAGGCCGGTCGCGAGTGGTCGGGCGCCGAATCGGGCGCGAGCCCCGGAACCGTCGCCGCGCGCGTGCCGCACAAAAGCGCCGCGATGGCGGCGTTTGAGAAAGAGTGGCGACCCAAGCTGACGATCGGCCTGCAGGTCTACGTCGAGCGCCACGACAGTGAGCCCGGCAACCTCTCACCCCTCAATGGCGAATCGCGCCAGCTGGTCTCGCTGCGGATCACGCAACAAGCCCTGCGCGATCGACTGAACCTGAGCGCCATCGCCTTCCACTCGCCCGACGAGCACGACCGCTGGCTGCGCCTCACCGCCAGCCATCGCCTGAGCGACCAGTGGCTGCTCGGCGCCAGCGCGAACGTCTTTGGCGGCCGCGTGCAGCGCTTCTTCGGCCAGCTGGAGGACGACAGCAATGCGGGGGTTTGGGTGAGGCGGCAGTT
>JBKCVA010000046.1:0-26185 GCA_046318115.1 Lysobacterales bacterium
ACCGGCGGATGCGTCTGCACTCCACACTGGGGCGAAAGTCCTTGATGACCGGCCCACAGCCTAGGGAAGGTCGAAGCCATCGGCGATCATCTGCTGGGAGGACACTCCGTCCGCCCGGCCCTGTCCCAGGTTTCGCACAGCGCGGAAGGCCATGCCGCCGAAAGGATCGATAAGGGCGTTGGCTTCGAACTCGATGGCGTTGGCAACGAACTCACCGGTGTTGAGCACGGCGGCAGCATCACCTCGTTGCTTCGGGGCGCGGCTGGCGGAGTTGCCGACGATGCGCGAGCGCTGCACGCTCAGCCGGCCGTGGTTTTCGATCAGGCCGGTGTCGCCGTCACTCACACTGACCTGGTTCCAGCCCAGCAGGCTGTCACGCAAAGTCAGGTGGCCGAAATTGGTGACGATGGCATCGGCATCCGGGTGGAAGGAGTCGACGATCGCCACCCGCTCCAGCAGCAGCGTGCCGCGATTGCGGAGCGTGCCCTGGCTGCCCTCGGCCAGCGTCAGGTTGCGAATGACCACGCGCGCCTCCGCTGCGACCTCGATCAGGGCCATTCTGGAGGCGGCGTAGCGGCGGATCTCGGCACCATTGCCCTCGATCACGATGTCACTGCGCAGCGCTGGCAGGCCGAGGCCCGCGGACGTCGCGGACTGCAGGGTATAGATCCCCCCGGGGGCCAGCTGGATCCGGTGCGGACCTCCGGTCTGGTTGGATTTCTGCAGTGCCGCGATCAACCCAACGACATCGCGGTCCTTGATCTGAAAGTCTTCGGCATGGGCTGCGGTGAACATCGGCAGCGCGAGAAACAGCGAGAGCACGAGGCGAATGCGCATGGCGTCGGTCCTGGGCTGGTGCTGGGGGCGGGACCACCTTGCCAAGCGGAACTAGAGTGCGAGGTCAGATAGCGCGCCGGCTCTCGTCGCATCGAGTGGAACTGTGACGCCTGCCGCCGTTCCGATCACCCCTTGCCCACGCCGCGCACGGCGACGGCCCTGATCGCGAGCGCACACGCCCTGCCCCGGCACGGCGCACGTCTTGGGACGCGATCGATCGCGTGCTGTCGGCCCGCGGACTTCAGCTGCGGCGCGTGGGCGTGGGCGTGGGCGTGGGCGAGGGCGTGGGCGTGGGCGTGGGCGTCGCCATCGTCACCGACTCCTCGATCAGGGTCGAATCCACGGCCACGGCGCGGCCGAGGTCTTCCTTGGTCGTCCCCAGCTTCACCGCGATGCCCACCCGCTGGATCATTTCGCCAGCGTTGGGCGCGACGATTTGGCAGCCGAGCACACGTCGGCTCTCGGCGCGGACGATCAGCTTCATCAGCGCGCGGCTGCTGCGACCGATGAAGGCCATACGCATCGGCCGGAACGAGGTGCTGTAGACCTCGAGGGGCCGCGCGCGCGACCTCCTCGCTCAAGCCCACCGTGCCGATGTCAGGCTGGGTGAAGATGACGGTGGGCACCGCCCCGCAGTCGGGCCGCGTGGGCTTGCCCTTGAACGCCGTGTCGACGAAGGCCGTGCCTTCGCGGATCGACATCGGCGTCAGCTTGAGTCTGTTGGTCACGTCGCCGAGGGCGCGGCGTAACGCGCGCGACCCGGCGTATTCGACCGTCCACGCGATTGCCCTTTGGCGCATTACCGCCGGTGGCACGGGGACGCTCTCGGCCTCCGGGCAGTAGCGAGCCCTTGTGATCTGGCAACGATCCACTGGCCGGGCGGCGTTTGGTCCACCCCCGCCAGCCACCACGCCGCGGCGCCCTTTCTCGACCACGAGCCTATGGAATCGCCGCGATGGGCGGGCGTGGTTGCGCTTCGAAGACTGCGTGTGCGGCGAACGTCCAAGAGCTGAGGCGCGAGCTCCCGCAACTGCCGCCCAGATACGCCGCTCTGCAGCCCGATGTCGCCCCGAAAACAAGCGGGGGCTGGACAAACGGCTAGGCCGAGCGCCGGCACTCCGGGCCGTGCAGCAGAGGCGAAACCATCCCCGCTCCAGAACCGCGACGCAACACACAGTCTTCACGCATGTCACATAAAGTAACCTAGCGACCTTTCTGATACCGGGAGACATCGCCCAATGCCACCACGCCGCAGCCCGAAGCTCCTCGCCCTCGCAGGACTGATGATGCTACCCCTTGCCGCCTCTGCCACCAGCCCGTTTTTTGCCGAGGGCAAGCTGCTGCTGGATGTCCGTCTGCGCTCCGAACATGTTGAGGATGCTGCCTTCGCACGCGACGCGAACGCCCTGACCCTGCGTACCCGTCTTGGCTGGCGCAGCGGCAATGTTGCGGGCTTCCATGTGCTGGCGGACGTGGACGATGTGCGCGCGCTGGACGAGAGCTACAACTCCACGGCCAACGGGCGCACGAGCTACCCGGCGGTTTCGGACCCCGAGGGCAGCGAGTGGAACCAGGCCTTCCTTGGCTGGGATTCCGGCAGCGGCACCCTGGTGCAGGCGGGCCGTCAGCGCATCATCTATGACAACCACCGCTTCATCGGCAACGTCATCTGGCGCCAGAACGAGCAGACCTACGATGCCTTGAGCGTGCGTCACCAGTACGGTGACCTGTCCCTCAACTACGCCTGGCTCGACAAGGTGCATCGGGTGTTCGGCAACAACCATCCGATCCCTCTGCAGGCCGAGCAGGATCTCAACGCGCATCTGCTCAACGCCACCTGGAAAGGCGTGCCGGGCAGCTTCACCGGCTATGCCTACCTGATCGAGAACGAGGACCTGCCCCTCAATTCGATCGAGACCTTCGGCCTGCGCCACACGCGCACCCTGCCGATCAGCGAAGGCCGCGAGTGGTGGTACGTCGGCGAGTTCGCTCAGCAGGAAGGATGGCGCGGCGCGCTGTCCAACGGGACCGTGGACTATCTCAACCTGGAGGCAGGCCTGAGGCTGTCCGGGCACGGCCTGCGGCTGGGCTACGAGCTGCTCGACGGCAACGGCCAGCGCGCCTTCCAGACGCCGCTCGCCACCCTGCACGCTTTCAACGGTTGGGCGGATCGCTTCCTGGTGACGCCGGTCAACGGCCTGCAAGACACCCACGTCAAGTTCGACGGCCCGCTTGGCCCAATGCGCTACCTCGTTGCCCTGCACCGCTTCGAAGCCGCGCAGGGCGGTCAGGCCTTCGGCGACGAACTGGACCTGCAGCTGGTGTGGCCGTTCTCGACGCGCTGGACGGCGATGGCCAAGTTCGCCGACTACCGCAGCGACGGCTTCGGCACGGACATCAAGAAGTTCTGGCTGAGCCTGGAATACAAGCACTGATCCGACCCGTCCGGGCGTCGAGCGGCGCCCGGACCCTCGCGGCTGGGCGCCAAGCGCCTGAGATGGGGCTGGCGGTCGGTCGCCTGACCCGCCGCACCTCCTGCTACGCCCTCACGGTATGCATCCGAGACATGAAGTTCGCGGCGGCCCTCAGTCGCAGGCCACGCCTTGCATGCCAGCAAACCCTCCGCGCGCAGATCCTTAGCCGCCGCCCGGCAGCTCAGGGCCGCAGGAAAGCGCCCAGCGCCTGCCCCTCGCGCAGCTCGATCACCAGCGTCTGACCGGCGCCTGCGGGATACAGCCACTGCTCATGACGCAGGTCCTGCGCCTCTTCGAGGCGCTCGCGTCGATCGACCACGGCCGCCCCCAGGTCGATGCGCTGGGCAGGCAGGCCACAGCGATGCACCACCTCGCCGATCGGCTGCGCGCGCTTCAGCGCAGCCAGTGAACAATCGCCGGCCTGCGCAGGGCCGCCGCGACGGTTGAGGCTGTCGATCGCGACGATCTGCCCCTGTCGCGAGCGCACGCGAAAAAGCATCCGCCCCTGGCCTGGGTCGAAGTAGGCCTCGCTCCAATCGATCCGCTGGCGAAGGCTACGGCGCGCATCCAGATCGACGTACTGCAGCTCGTCCCAGCGCTCGACGAAGTAGGGCGGGCCGCAAAGCGCCTCGGCCTGCGTCGACCAGTCGCCGACCTTGAGCACGCGTCCGTTGCAGCGCTGCATGTCGAGCGCGGCCGCGCCTTCGGCGGCCAGCAGGAGGGACACGAAAACCAGCAGTGGGGTCCATGGCGGGGTCATGCGAAAGCTCCAGTGTCGGGAATCGGAGAAGGCAGTCCGGAAATCTACAGCGCAGGCAGCACCACGCGCAGAGTAGTGAGCGCAGCGCCCGAGCCGATCGCCAGGCGGCTCGCGAGTTTCGCCAGACTTCAGAATTCATGCTGGCCGTGCCGGGATGATCGCGCGTCGGCGCGCCTGCGGCGGCGAATTCGCGCTATAAGGCGATCCCTCGATTCGTCTGCAGCGGCCAACGCATGTCCATCGTCCTTACCGACTTCGCGCGTGCGCGCTTGTTCCCGCGCGACCGCCGCATCACCGCCATCCAGGACTGCACGCCGGAGCAGTTCGTCGAGCACCTCAACACGCACGCGCCGGACAGGGTGATCGAGGGCTATGCGCCTTTCTGCCAGCTGCACGTGCATCGCAACTGGACATCCACGCGCGGCTCCGTGGTGCCGATCACCGACGACAACCGCCACCGCCTGCGCAGCGCCTACGAAGCGCGCACCAAGGACGAACTGCCGGTGCTGGTGCGCTGGTTCGAGGGCATCGAGCCGCCGGTGGCGAACTACCTCGTCCCGATTCTTTACAGCCGCGAGCAGATGGCGAAGGAAGGCACGCCGATCGAGGCCGACTGGGGCATCGTCGGCTGCCTGTACACGATGGAGCCCGAAGAGATTCCGATGGTGCCGATCACCATGATGCGCAACGCGCTGGGCGTGGAGGAAGGCGGCTCCGGTGTGCCGCTGGACCGCGAGGCCTATCGGCGCAGCGTGACGTTCTGGGAGCGGCATGCGAACTGGCGGCCTTGAAGCATGCCGCGCATGAGTCTTGAGCTCTCGACCGAGAGCGCAGGCGCAGTGCGCGGCCTGCGCCCCTCGCGTTCCGCGCTGCTGGTGCTTTGCGTGGGACTCGTCCTGGGTTTCGGTGACTGGGCCTGCGGCGCGTTGGGCATCGTCAGCCCGGTGCGCATGCTCTGGCCTCTGCTCGCGGTCGCCAGCATCGCGCTGATGCTCACCCTGCTGACAGGCTGGCTGGGGCTCGCTGCGGTACGCAAACGCAGCGTGCGGGTACTGGGTGTCGACCTGCTCGTGCTCGCCCTGTCGATGGCACTCGCCCTGTTCGGCCCCAGCCTGACGCAAGGGTTTGCATGGCGCATACGCGCGACGCCCGAAGCCGACTGGCTGCGGCTGGCTGACGATGCGCGCGAACTCGCCCGGGCCGCTGCGCCCGCTGGGGTGCTGCCCAAGCGCACCGACTTCTATCGCAACCGCAGATTCCTGCCTGAGCTGGCGCAGCGCCATTCGTTTCTCGACCTACGGTTCAATCCTCCAACCAAGCTCTTCATCACAGAGGAGGTGGTCGCCCTGGACTGGGGTGGGGGGATGGCCGGTCCACTTGAAGTGTCCATCCATACCCAGCCGGTAGCGGAGGAACTGCAGTCCGACGCGCTGTACACCACCCGCCGCATCCACCCCCGCGTCACCCTGACCTGGGAGTGAGCGCACCCGGCCGCATCAGCGGATGCCCAGCACTCCAACCGAGAGCGCCGCGGCATAGTCGGGGTGCAGCCCGATCGTGTTGTGGTCGACGCCAGCGAGCACGCGCAATTCCGCCTGCTTCGGCGCAAACGCGCGCTGCAGCACAGCCGAACGCTCGGGGCGTACCAGCCGATCCTGCGCGGCCACCAGCAGGGCCACAGGGGCCCTGACCTCGGCCGCCGCCGCCGTGCTGTCGAAGCGGTCCGCCAGCAGCAGGTCCACCGGTATCCAGGGAAACTGTTCGGAAGCCACGCCCACGAGGCTGTCGAAGGGCGTCACCAGCACGAGGCGCGACACGGCTCGGTGGCGGGCGAGCTGCATCGCGACGCCACTGCCCAGGCTGCGGCCGATCACCGCAACGCGCGCATGCCGAGCGGCAACGTGATCGAATACGGCCAGCGCGTCGGCGACGAGCGCCGCTTCGCTGGGCTCGCCGCCACTGCCGCCATAGCCGCGGTAGTGCGGCAGGTAGAGCGCATGCGCCGGAAACGTCGCCGCCAGCTGCGGCAGAACCTGCGAAACGTCTTCGGCGTTGCCGCCGAAGTAGATGAGGGCGTCGGCGCCGGCCCTCTCGCGCACGCTGAGCTGGATCGGCACCCCTTTGGAACGCAGCCAGGCCTCATGCTCGCCAGCGGCGAGCGCCCGCGGCTGCGGATGGTAGATCAGCGATCGCTGTGCGCCGTAGAGCGCTGCGCAGGCGGCGCCATAAGAGAGGACGGGCAACGCGAGCAGGGCGGGTATCCAGCGCAATCGCCGGCCGAGGGGTCGTTTCATTCGCGCACTTTACCGGCCTCAATCTCGGATCCAAGCCAGGTGGGTCCTTTTCCGGTTGCGCTCACTCCGGTTGCGGCCCGCCGGCCGCTCCTCCATCCGCTGCACGGTCGACGCGCAGACAGGGGACGGCCTCAACGCGAGCGGGACGGATGCGGCCCCCCGCCGCGTTCAACATCAGCGTGCGCCGGCCGCGCGCAGCTGCGGTTGCTGAAGCGGGGCCCGCTGTCGGGAAACGCGCCCGCGTTCCGTATTGCTGGGGTCCGCACAGGAGATCCGTCATGCACATCCATCCGAGCTGCACCTTCGCGCCCTTGCTGCTGCTGGGCCTGCTCAGTGTTCCCGTCGCCGAGGCCCGCGCCGAGGGCGTGCGCTGGGCGCTTTGCGAACTCGACGCTGGCTGCCGCTTCTGCACCCTGCCGATCACCCATGTGCAGGCCGATGTCGCCTTGTCGGCCTTGGGGCTCATTCGCGACGCGCCCGGCCACACGGTCACGGTACTCCGCAACCGTGCCGGCGAGTGGACCTGGTACTACGACACCCGCCGCACGCCTGCCGAGCTCCACAGCTACTTCGGCGGCCAGGGCGCCCCCGTCGAGGGCGCCTGCCCTGGCCTGCCCGAGGCGGTGCAGCCGCGCGATGGCCACTGGAGGCTCGCACCTTCCCCGGCGCAGTCCAAGAACTGTCCCGCCGGACTCGACGCCCAGCTGCAGGCGCAGCTGCCCCTCCCCGGCGCTGGCGAAATCCGCTTCCAGCGCCCGTTCCAGGCCAGCGACACCCTGCCCGTCGCGGCCTGGGTGCCGGTCGCTCCCAACCGCCAAGTCGGTGTCTTTGCCCCTGCGGGAGCGGATGGCCTCCGAGGCATCTACTCACTCGACGTGGTATCCGAAGACGCGATGCGCGGTGAGCTCAGGGTGATCGCGCCGATTCCCGGACAGGCGAGCTGCGAAGTCACGATTTCCTTTGAGTATCGCCGCGAGGGCGCTGCGTCTTGAGTCCCGGAGGCTGAGTCAACCCTTCACAACACGGCTTGCCGCGGGCCGTCCGCTTGGCCAGACTCTCCGACTGTCTGCCCTGAGCCCTGCACTGAACAGCCATGCCGTCTGACGAACTCAATCCGCTGCGCGCCTACTTCGACACCAACCCCGGTCGGCTGATGACGAAGTGGGACCACTACCTCGACATCTACCATCGTCACTTCGCGCGCTTCCGCGGCAAATCGGTCACCATCGTCGAGTTTGGCGTGTTCCATGGCGGTTCGCTGCAGATGTGGCGGCACTACTTCGGGCCACAGTGCCGGGTGGTGGGCGTGGACATCAATCCTCGACTCGTCGAGCTCAACGAGCCGGGCGTGGAGATCCACATCGGCGATCAGGGTGATCGCAGCTTCCTGCGCGAACTCGGCGCCAAGATCGGGCCCATCGACATCCTGCTGGACGACGGCGGCCATCTGATGCACCAGCAGATCGCCACAGTCGAAGAGCTGTACGGCCATGTGCAGCCCGAGGGCGTGATCCTCGTCGAGGATACCCACACCAGCTACTGGCGCAGCCACGGTGGCGGACTGCGCGCACCGCAGAGCTTCATGGAGTTCGCCAAGCGCCTGGTCGACGAGCTCAATGCCTGGCACAGCCGGGATCCGCACAGCTTCGGGCCCGGCCTGTTCACCCGGGCGACGCGCTCGATGCACTTCTACGACAGCGTCGTGGTGATCGAGAAGGGCGAACACCCGCAGCCGCAGGAGCGCCACAGCGGCACACCGAGCTTCGATCCGAGCCGAGCGGTGAACGAACCCCTGCCGCAGGTGTGATTCGCGCGGCGCGGCCCCGGGGCATCGTCATGCGCGAGTTCTCCGGCCCGCGATACCGGAACGAGCACGTTTTCTTGCCGCGGTACTGCGCAGAGTGCGGCGATGGGCCCACTTCGCCAAACGCCTTCCGCCTGCCGCCGTCGCTGGTTGAGTCGCGTCGGCGACCTGGTCCTGTTGACGCTTGTGTTGGCCGCCAGTGCCATGGCCGCTGAAACGCCGCGCCTACTGGATGACTTCGCCGACGCCAGCGGCCGTTCGGCGCTGGGAACCCGCTGGCAGGGCTTCAGCGATCGCGTCATGGGCGGGCTGTCCGATCTGCAGGCGGGCTACGTCGACGAGGCCGGGGAACAACATCTGAAGATGTCGGGGCGGGTGCGGCTTGAGAACAACGGTGGCTTCATCCAAGTCCGGTTGCCGCTGGCGGTCGATGGCGGCGATTTCGATGCCAGCGCTTACCGGACGCTGCGCGTCGAGGTGAGAGGTGCGCCGGGTGCCTATTGGGTGCATCTGCGCAGCGCCGATACCCGGCTGCCCTGGGCGTACTACCGTGCCCCTGTGCCGGTCACCGGCACTTGGCAGGTCATCGAGTTGCCGCTCGACCGCTTCTTCGAAGCGGTGGCCACCGCGCGCGCACTCGATCTCCGTCGGCTGCGCTCGGTCGCGCTGGTGGCCTACGGCGAGGCCTTCGAAGCGGACATCGCGCTGAAACGCCTCGAACTCCTGCCCTGAGCCCACCTCCACCGCCATCGCTGCGGTGGTGCCGTCGAACAGGTGTCCGCAGATCGCTGAATGCGTCCACCGCATCCCGTCGCGCGGGCACTCACCAGGGGCGAAAATCCTGCAGCAGCGCGCGACGCTTCAGCCGCTGCTGGAAGCGCGCGTGTACACGCGGCTCCGCCAGCCATCGACCGAACCACAGCCAGCTGGCGAGCACCCCGGACAGGGCCAGCACCCCCGGACCACCGAGTCGGAAGGAGAGGATCGCGGCGAGCCAGAGCGCCAAACCTGTCGCCAGCCAGAGCCAGCAGCGCAG
Source organism: Lysobacterales bacterium (assembly GCA_046318115.1). Taxonomy (GTDB): domain Bacteria; phylum Pseudomonadota; class Gammaproteobacteria; order Xanthomonadales; family Xanthomonadaceae; genus Aquimonas. The sequence continues at coordinate 9,206 of JBKCVA010000046.1, forward strand.
GTCCTCGCGCAGGGTCTCACGCAAGGCTTCGAGACTCTCTTCGCGACTCACCGCGCGGCCGAGCTCGGGGTGGATGGGGCTCAGGAAATCGAAACGGGACATGGCAGGCTCCTTTGCGTTGGCGCGCCCAAGACGCCCCAAGCCCCGGTGCGTGACACCAGCCGCCCACGACGCCTTGGGCTCAACGTCCTCCGCCGCCACCGCCGCCGCCGCCACCACCTGACGACCCGCCGCCACCGCCGCCGGAGCTGCTGCCCGGCGGGCTGCTGGCCGACGCGATCGAGCTGTTCAGGCCCGTACCGACCGCCTTGGCCAGGCTGCCGATGTCGTTGAAGCCGCCGCCGCGGTACCAGCGGATCGACTCGGTCGCCGCGGCCGCGGCCGCCGCACCCACGGCGGCGGTGAACTTGGCCGTCCAGGCCTCTTCCACGTCGAGCGCGATGGCGTAGGGCAGCAGGGCCTCGTAACGCTCGGCGTCCAGCCGCGGCGGCTGGTCGGGACCGGGCACGGCCGCCAGCTCGTCGCGCTCGGCCACCTTCAGGTACAGCTTCAGGCCTTCGATCTCGTCGAGCAGCTTGCGGCCTTGCGCCGTGGGCGCCTTCACCAGCCAGGCGAAGGCGATCAACCCGGTCAGCATCAGCACGCAGACGCCGATGATGGCAGGCTCGCCGGAGCCATCGGCAGTGAGGAAGGCCATCACCGCGCCGCAGACCGCGATCACCACGGCAATCACGGTGTCGCCGCTGTTGTTGTTGAAGTGGCTGCGATGCAGGCGCTTGTGCAGGGCGCTGGCGTGCGCCAGCATCGCCGCCTGCATATGCCGCGCGGTGCTGCTGCTTTTTTTCAAGGCGAGCTTGGTACGCCCCGAGGGCAGCAGCTTGTCGAGCAGGCTGCGCACGGTGAAGGGCAGACCGTCATCGACCGCTGTGGCACCGCGCGCCAAGCTCCACGTGTCTCCGAACAGAAGCCCCTTCTCGCGCTCGATCTCCGCTGCACCGGCCACTGCGCCGGCCAGCAGATCAGCCGTTAAACAGCGCGGGTCGTAGCCCATGCGCTTGAGATAGCGAAGTTCGCCCGGCGAACGATCCGCCGGCGGCTGGTAGCGGGCGATGATCACGCCCACCTCGGGATCGCGCCCGATCGCACGCCAGCGCCAGACGCACCAGGCCAGCAGCACGCCAAGCGTGGCAAGAGCCACGAGCAATCCGCGATTGTCCTGCAGCAGCCAGCCGGCGCGCTCTGCGCGGGTGGGGGCGACGACCAGCCCTTTGGGAAAGCCCAACGCGATGCTCAGGCCTTCGCCCGGCGCCAGCGGTGCGGTCAGCGTCCAGCGGGCGATGCCCGGCGAAACCACCTCGCCGCGCGCACCAGATCCCTTTGCGCCCTGCACGCCCGTGTAGGCATCGAGACGCATGCTGGCGGGGTCGACCACTGCCGGCAGCCGCACCTCGACGCTGCCGCGTTCGATCGCGAAGGCCCAGCCGGTGCCAATCGCGTTCCAGTACAGCTCGTCATGGGCCTCGAAGAAGCCAAGCTGGCGGGTGGTGCGGTAGCGCAGGGTGAACGTGAACTCGCGCGGCAGGCCGGGCAGGAAGTTGTCGCCGCCGGTGTTGATGCGAACGCCGTTGTCCATGCCTTCCGTGAACCACGGCTCGGGCTGACCATCGCGCTCGACGCCCAGCACCTGCAGATCGACCACCACCGCATTGCCGTAGCGGTCACGGTAGCGGGTCGGGAAGTCGCGATAGATACCGCGGCGGATCTGCTGGCCTTCAGCGCGCAGGCGGATGTGCTCGGCGACCTCGATGCTGCCGTCGCTGCGGATGTCGACCTCGACGCGGTAGTCGAGTATCCGCTCCTGCGCGGCAGCGGGCAGCGCGCAGGCGAGCAGCAGCAATGCGATCAGAACCCGGAATGCACTCATGACAGCTTCACCTGCGCCGGCGCGCGCTCGCCCTCGCGAGCCTGGAAGAACTCGGCGCCGCCGAAGCCACCGAGCCGGGCGATGAAGGTGTCCGGCAGCTTCTGGGTGGCGTCGTTGTAGTCGCGCACCGCGCCGTTGTAGAAGCGCCGCGCGTACTGGAGGTGCTCCTCGATCGCCGAGAGCTCCTTCTGCAGGGCGAGGAAGCTCTCGCTGCTGCGCAGCGCCGGATAGGCCTCGCCCAGGGCGAAGACCTGCCCCAGCGCCTGCTGCAGGCGGGTCTCGACCTCACCGAGCGCGGCCGCGCCCTGCCCGCCGCTGACCTGCAGGCCCAAGGCCTGCGCGCGCAGCTCACTTACCAGAGCGAAAGTGGAGCGCTCATGCTGGGCCGCGGTCTGGGCCACGCTGACCAGCTGCGGCACCAGGTCATGGCGACGCACCAGCTGCACGTCGATATCGGCCCAGGCGGTGCGCACCTGGTTGCGCAGACGCACCAGCCGGTTGTAGGCGCCGAGCGCCCACAGCGCGGGCAGTACCAGCACGAGCAGCAGGCTCCAGAGCATCACGGCATCTCCCTCGCGAACGATCGCGGCGCACGGACCGCGGAGTATGCAATGCGTGACAGGGCACAAAGCGCACGCGCCAGAGGTGGGCCCCTCGGCGCCCAGCACAGCCGGATCAGGATCGCCGGCTCCGATGTCGAGCCAGATCGCGCAGCGCGTGCGTTCCTTGCCGAGTCTGCTGCCTCGATCCGCTCTGCGCGTCTCCGGGCTGGCTCAGTAGACCCCGGAGCTGAGCCGCCGCCCGCCCGCCAGTTGCAGCTCGCGCGGCAGCCATTCCACGGCGAAGCGCCCCGGCGCAGCGGCGACGAAGGCGCGCTCCTGCTCGCTGATCGCATGCCGCTGGAGGCAGTCGAACTCTCGCACCTCGTAGGCCTTCAGGGCCTGCCCGGCATCGATCTCGAAATAGCAGAGCGACAGCCCCAGCGGATTGTCCCGATCCCGCGCGCGCAGCGTGCCAGCCAACTGCACCACCTCCTGCGCGCCGCGATTGCGCACGCGCAGGCTGAGGCGCATGCGTTCGGCGCCACCCGGCTGGCTCGGACCGGCCCGCTTGGCGCCCTGACCGGGCGCGTTGGACTCGCCGCTCGCCGTATCGATCCGCGCATGCACGATCTCGGCGCTGACGATATCGCGCAGCGGCGCGAGTGCCCGCTCCCGATCACCCTCACGGCCCCGCTGGAGCACCGCCTCCCGGGCGGCGCGGGCTTCCCACTGCCTCTCCAGCTCGATGGCCTCCGCAAAGGTGCGCGCAGTGAATGGCATGTCCGGATCGCCCATGCCGGCCGGCAGAAAATCACCGTTGCTGCGCTTCACATAGGCCTCGACCCGCGCACGGTCTTCGGGCGCCAGTTCGGCCAACGCAGCCTCGACCGGGGACAGGTCGGTGCTGCCGAAGGGCAGCTCGGTCCGCAGGGGGTCGCGGCTGCAGCGCGCTCCCCACGCCAGCATTCCGAACACCGCGATCAACAGCAGCAGAGAGCGAGCCTGCATGGGGTTCTCCACGATCACGAGAAGGACACTGGTCCGTACATCAACGGGCCGCAGGGCGGTGCAGCGCCAGTCTCACGCAGGATCTCGCACAGCTGCGACGCAGCCGACGGCAGTGAGACGCCCAAGGCCTGCAGCGCGGCGCAGACCCGGGCCCTTCGGGCTTCCCGAGCGCATCGCGGGCAAGACTGCGCCCGGGCTCGCGGCTGGCGCAAGCCTGACTTGCCAAGCGTGCTGGCAGAGACTCCAATGCAGGGCCTCGCCTGGGCCCGGATGTTTCATGAACCGCCTGCACGCTCTTGTTCTCCTGGCCTGTCTTGCACCCGCCAGCGGTTCGGCCGAGGTGATTTCCGCCTCTGCCGCCGGATTCGCGCTGGAACAGCGCATCGAGGTCGCCACCGATCCGCAGCGCACCTGGCGCGCGCTGGTCGAGGACATCGGCGCGTGGTGGCCACGCGACCACACCTGGTGGGGGGCAGAGTCGATCCTGAGCCTCGAAGCACGAGCGGGCGGCTGTTTCTGCGAGCGTGCGGGCGAACGTTCGGCCGAGCATCTGCGCGTGGTGTTCGCGGATGCGCCGAACCGTCTGCGCCTGGTCGGGGGCCTCGGCCCTCTGCAGGGCATGGGCTTGCACGGCGCGCTTGAGTTCAGCATCGATGCGCGCGAGGACAGCGGCAGCACGGTGCGGATGCGCTATATGGTCGGCGGCTACAGCGCCACCGACCTGTCCGAGTTCGCGCCCGTGGTGGATCGCGTGCAGGCCCTCCAGCTGGAGGGTCTGCGCAAACATCTCGCCGCCACCGAATGATCGCATCGGCAGACTGGGGCCCGGGTCGGACTCAACGCCTCAGCCAGCGCGACCAGCGCTCGGCCAGTGTGCGATCGAACACTTCGCTGGCGAGCAGGCTGCCGATCGCGACCAGCGGTGCCGCCGCGGCCTGCACCACATCCTGACTTTTGCGCCCGTAATGCAGCACGGTGTTGATGCGATCGATGGCGGCGTCGGGCTTCAGCGTGTCGAGGCCGTCCAGCTGCTGCTGGAGCTTCGCCAACGCCGCCTGCTCATCCGCCCCAAAGTCCGCGCGGGCGCACTCGACCGGCGTGCGCAACCCCTCCACGTCCAGCAGATTGAACTCCAGCTGCATCGACTCCGTGCGCAGACGCAGGCGGCGCATCACCAGCAGGCGCGACTCCTCTACGGCGACGATGCTGGGCAGGAACAGGCTCACCGCGCCGTGCAGCCGGTTCAGCCGATGGCTCTTGAACAGCAGCCGCAGGTTGGTGAGGTGGAGGGCTCCGCCCACGACCTCCTTGCCCTTCATGCCCAGCAGGAAGCCCAGGTCGCCAAACACGAAGGGGCGCAGGCCGAAGCGCGCCGGGTCGACGACCAGGTTGGCCAGGCGCGATGCCAGCAAACGCTCGCCAGGCAGCAGGTCCTGGGGCTGCAGATCGATCTGTGCTCGCACCCAGCGCGTGCGCAGGAAGGCCCACGTCAGCCCCCCTAAGGCGAGACCGCTGCCCACACCAGCCAGCAGCCCCAGCAGCAGGGCGAAGCCCAGGGCGAGACCGAGGCTCCACTGCTGCCACGCGTAGAACGGCGCCATGGCCGCTCCGAACAGGACACCCGAAAGACCCGCCGCGCGCAGACTTGAATTCATCCGATCCGACCTCAGTGATAGGGGTCGGATTATGCTGCGGCGCTGCGCCCGCGCTTTCCCGTCAAGTCGACGCCCCCCTCCGGACCCTCATGGAACTGCTCATCCTGCTCGGCCTCATTCTGCTGAACGGCGTGTTCGCCGCTTCGGAGATGGCGCTGGTGTCCTCGCGTAGCGCCCGCCTGCAGGCCCGCGCCGAGGCCGGCAGCGCCGGCGCACGGGCCGCACTCAAGCTCAGCGAGGATCCCTCGGTCTTCCTCTCCACGGTCCAGGTCGGAATCACCACCATCGGCATCCTGAGTGGCGTTTTCGGCGAGAACGCGATCGCCGAGCGCCTGATCGGCGTGTTCGAGCAGATGCCGCTGATCGCCCCTCACAGCCAGCTGCTGGCCACCATCTGCATGGTCATCGTCGTGACTTACTTCCAGGTCGTCATCGGCGAGATCGTCCCAAAGCGGCTGGCCCTGCTCGCGCCCGAGCGTTTCGCCAGCTTCGTCGCGGCACCGATGAGCGTACTCGCGAAGATCACGCACCCGCTGGTCATCCTGTTCAGCCTGTCCAGCAACCTGCTGCTGCGCATGCTCGGCGCCAACCGCAGCGATGAGCCGGCGGTCAGCGAGGAGGAGATCCGCAGCATGATCGCCCAGGGCGCGGCCAGCGGCCTCTTCAAGCCCGTCGAGCAGACCATGGTCGGCAACGTGTTCCGCCTGGACGACATCGAGGTGCGCGCGATCATGACGCCGCGCGTGGACATCCGCTGGCTCGACGTCGAGGACCCGCACGAGGTCAACCACGCGGTGCTGCGCGAGGGCCGCTACCAGACGCTGCCGGTGGCTCGAGGCAGCCTTGATGAGGTGCTGGGCCTGCTGGACGCCAAGGACTATCTCGCGCGCTGTCTTGAAGGCCAGCCGCCTTCGCTGGAAGTCGCCCTGCACCCGCCGGTCTACGTGCCCGAATCGATCAGCCCCTTCCAGCTTCTGGAGACCCTGCGCCGCAAGCGCAGCCATCTGGCCCTGGTGGTCGACGAGTACGGCAGCATTGAGGGTCTGGTCAGTCTGACCGATCTGCTCGAAGCCCTGGTGGGCGAGTTGCCAGAGCGCGGCGCCGAGCCCAGCGATTCGGCGGTGCAGCGTGAGGACGGCTCGTGGTTGATCGACGGCATGGTCGCCATCGACCGCGTCGAGGAGCTGCTGGGCGGCGAGCTGAAGTTGCAGCAGGAGGAGGCCGATGTCCACACCCTCGGCGGCCTGGTCATGCACCTGCTCGGCCGCGTGCCGCAGGTTGGCGCGATCGTCGAGCTGCCGGGGCTGCGCATCGAGGTGGTCGACATGGACGGTAACCGCGTCGACCGTTTGCTGCTGTCGCGCAGCGCCACGCCGGCGGTGCCCTCCGACTTCGACTGCTGAGAAGTCCCAGCTGCGCCTCGGCGCCAGTGAGAAAGCTCAGACGACGTAGCGAAGGCGTCTCCGGACGTTCGTGGCGAAGCGCGGTACGTGAATTCGAGGGCGTTTGGCGAGCGCGTGACCGCGGAACTCGCGTCGCGCGCCGCCGCCACGGGCGTCCCGAGGCGGCCGCAGTAGGTGGAGGGTCATTCACACGCTCTCAGTCGAGGCTGAGATCGAGCCCAAGCTCCTGCAGCTGCTCGCATTCGGTGGCGAGGTCTGCACGTGACAGCGGGTGCTGTACCAGCCAGCTCGCCGGCAGCTTCAGCCGCAGACCGCGTTCGCTGGCTTCGGCGCTGAACTGGGCCAGACCCGCCGGGTCGTGGCTGCGGTGCAGCAGCACCGCGAGCCGCAGCAGCACGACGCATCGCAAGGTGGTGAGTGGATCGCGGCCGCCGGCACCCGCCTGCACCGACTTGTGCACGCCGCGCCGCTGCGAGCGCACCAGGGCAGCAAGGAACTGCTGCTCCTGATTCGAGAAGCCGGCGATATCCGAGTGCTCGATCAGGTAGGCACCATGCATATGGTGCTGGCTGTGCGCGATCGCCTGGCCGATCTCGTGCACGCGCGCGGCCCACGCAAGGCTGAGGCGCTCGTCCTCGCCCAGCTTCCAGCCCGTGGCCACCTGGTCGAAGAGGGCGAGCACAGTGGCCTCGACGCGCGCGGCCTGGGCGGCATCGACGCCGTAGCGCTGGGCCATCGCCTGGATGGAGCCATCGCGCGGATCGCGCAGGGCAACGCGGCCCAGCATGTCGTAGAGCACGCCTTCGCGCATCGCGGTCTGGGCGACCTTCATCTGCGCGAGGCCCAGCTCGTTGAAGGCGGCCTCCAGCACCAGCACGCCGCCGGCGATCACCGGCCGCCGCTCCTCCGTCAGCTCAGGCAGCTGGATCGCGTCCATGTCCTCGAAACCCAGCAGGGCCTCGCGTACGGCGGCGAGGCCTTCCAGCGTGATCTCGCCGCGGCCGAGCTTCATGCCCTTGATGATCTTGCCGATCGCCTTGACCGTGCCGGAGGAGCCGATCACGTCCTTCCAGCCGCGCGCGCGGTAGATCGAGGCGAACTGCTGGAACTCGGCCGAGATCTCGGTCAGGCCCTCCTTCCAGCGCTTGCGCGACAGCCTGCCAGTGCCGAAGAAGCGCCGCGTGGTCGCCACGCAGCCCATCTGCAGGCTCTCGCGCTCGAGCGGCTCGAAGCCCTCGCCGATGATGAACTCGGTGCTGCCGCCGCCGATGTCGATCACCAGGCGCCGGCTGCTCCTGGGCGGCAGGCCTTGGGCGACGCCGAGGTAGATCAGACGCGCTTCCTCGCGGCCCGAGACCACTTCGATCCGGTGGCCCAGCGCGGTCTGTGCCGGCACCAGGAAGGACTGCGGGTTGCGCAGCTGGCGCACGGTATTGGTGGCGATCGCGCGCACCCGGTTGGGCGCGATGTTGCGCAGGCGCTGGCCCATGCGCTCCAGGCACTCCAGCGAGCGCCAGAGAGCCTCGGGCGTCAGTTCGCCGCGCTCGGTCAGGCCGGACGCCGTGCGCACCGATTCGCGCAAGCGGTCCACCACGCGCAGCTGTCCGAGCGTGTGGCGGGCCACGATCATGTGGAAACTGTTGGATCCGAGGTCGACTGCAGCCAGCAGCTCGTTCTCGGCCAGGCCCGCAGTGTCGGCTTTGAGCAGGGTCTCGGGCATGCGCGGCTCCCTCAGTGGCACAGCAGGGCAAGCAGGAACTGCTGGGCCGAATGCGGCATCTCGTCCTCGGCGGGCTCGATGCGCGCATAGCTGCCGTCGGACTTCAGCTCCCAGGCCTGGGTGTTGTCGCGCAGGTAGTTGTCGAGCTCTTCGGTGCGTACGCGCTCGGCCAGCGTGGGATCCAGGATGGGGAAACAGGTCTCGATGCGGCGCAGCAGGTTGCGCTCCATCCAGTCCGCGCTGGAGGCATACAGCTCGGGCTCGCCGCCGTTGGCGAACCAGTAGATGCGGCTGTGCTCCAGGAACCGGCCGATGATCGAGCGCACGCGGATGTTCTCGGACACGCCCTGCACCCCAGGCCGCAGCCCGCAGGCCCCGCGCACGATCAGCTCGACCTTCACGCCGGCTTGCGAGGCGTGATAAAGCGCGCGAATCACCTTGGGCTCGTTGATTGCGTTGAGCTTGGCGATGATGCCGGCGGGCTTGCCGGCGCGGGCGTTGGCGGCCTCGCGCTCGATCTTTTTGAGCAGGCCAGGGTGCAGGGTGAAGGGCGACTGCAGGATGCGCTTCAGTCGGATCGCCGGAGCGAGGCCCGACATCTGCTGGAACAGCAGATGCACGTCCTCGCCGATGTCGGCGTTGGCGGTGATCAGGCCGATGTCGGTGTACACCTTGGCGGTGCCGCTGTGGTAGTTGCCGGTACCGAGATGCACATAGCGCTGCAGCTTCTTGCCCTCACGACGCACGATCAGCAGCATCTTGGCGTGGGTCTTGTAGCCGACCACGCCGTAGACCACCTGCACGCCGGCTTCCTGCAGACGATCGGCGAGGCGCAGGTTGGCCTCTTCGTCGAAGCGCGCACGCAGTTCGATGACGACGGTGACGTCCTTGCCGTTGCGCGCGGCCTCGATCAGCGAGCTCACCAGCGGCGAGTTGTGGCCGGTGCGGTACAGGGTCTGCTTGATCGCCAGCACGTTCTGATCGTGGGCCGCGGTCTTCACCAGATCGAGGATCACCCCGAAGCTGTCGTAGGGGTGGTGCAGCAGCACATCGCCGCGTCGCACCACCTCGAACAACTCCTCGCCGGTCTCGTGCGGATGCAGGCGCGGCTTGAAGGCGGGGAACTTCAGATCCGGCCGCTCGACCATGTCGTACACGGCGGTAACGCGGTTGAGGTTCACCGGGCCGTTGATGCGGTAGATCGCCGATTCGGGCAGCTCGAAATGGCGCAGCAGCTGCTTGACGATGGGCTTGGGACAGGTGTCGGCGATCTCCAGCCGCACCGCGTGCGAATAGCCGCGACCGACCAGCTCATCGCGCAGCGCCGAGGCCAGGTTCTCGACTTCATCCTCGTCGACGAACAGCTCCGAGTTGCGGGTCACGCGGAACTGGTAGGTGCCCTTCACCGTCATGCCGGGGAAGAGATCCTCGACGAAGGCCGAGAGCACGGCCGAGAGCAGAACGAAATCGTGGCTGCCCCCGGAGACATTCTCCGGCAGCTGGATGATGCGCGGCAGCGAGCGCGGCGCCCGCACCAGGGCCAGGCCACCGCTGCGGCCGAAGGCATCCTGGCCCTGCAGCACCACCACGAGGTTGAGGCTCTTGTTGAGGATGCGCGGGAACGGATGCGCCGGGTCGACGGCCAACGGCGAGAGCACAGGCGTGATCTCGGTATCGAAGTAGTCCTTGAGCCAGCGCTTCTGCTTCGCACTCCAGGTGTCGCGGGTGAGGATGCGGATGCCGGCATCGTTCAGCGCCGGACGCAGGGTCTCGTTCCAGTAGCGGTACTGGGCGTCGACCAGCTCGCCGGCACGCGCGTAGATCTGCGCCAATGCCGCCGTCGGCGCGATGCCGTCGGCCATGCCGCCGCCGCCGAAATCCTGCTGGTGGCGGATGGCTGCCACCCGGATCTCGAAGAACTCGTCCAGGTTGGTGCAGCTGATGCACAGATAGCGCAGCCGCTCCAGCAGAGGCACGCGCTCGTCCATCGCCTGGGCCAGCACGCGGAAGTTGAACTCGAGCTGGGAAAGCTCGCGGTTGATGTAAAGCGACGGGTCGGTAAGGTCGCGGTCCTGGGCCATGGCGATGGATTCTGTCCGGAGTCGGCGGGGCGCAGAGCGCCAAGGGTCGCCATGATGCCGCAAGTGCTGGCGTGGGATTCGCCGCCCGCTGACGCTCAGGCCGAAGAGGGTCCCGAAGTCCCCGCGCTCAGGCGGCAGCGCCGCTGTGGTCGACGCACTCCAGCCGGTGGCGGGCATCGAACACACAGCAGAAGCGACTGCCAATGCCCAACTCGCTGTCGATCGAGAGCTGCGCCTGATGGAGCTGCAGGATGTGCTTGACGATCGCGAGCCCCAGTCCGGTGCCGCCGGAATCACGCGAGCGGCTCGACGAGACGCGATAGAAGCGCTCGGTCAGCCGCGGCAGGTGCTGGGGCGCAATGCCGGGCCCGGTGTCGATCACGCACAGGCTGACGCCGCCAGCCGCCGTGGGATGGAACTCGACGCGCACTTGGCCACCTTCGGGCGTGTAGCGCACGGCATTGATGACCAGGTTCGAGAACGCGCTGTGCAGCTCCTTGGTCGACCCCAGCAGGTCGCAGCCGGCGCGGTCGTCGATTTCGATGCGGTGGCGACCGAGGCTCATGGCTTCCGCCTCGCTGCGCAGGGCAGACAGCATCGAAGCCATGTCGACCCGCTCATGCGGCAGCGACTCGCGCGACTCCAAGCGCGACAGGGTGAGCAGATCCTCGACGATCTGGGTCATGCGGCCGGACTGCCGGCGCATCTCGGAAAGCATGCCCGACCACTCGGGCACGTCCTCAGGCTCGAGCATGTCGAGGTAGCCGTGCAACACCGTGAGCGGCGTGCGCAGTTCGTGGGAGACATTCGCGACGAAATCGCGACGCACCTGCTCCAGGTGCAGCAGCTTGCTGATATCCCGGGCGATCAGCAGCTGCTCCTCGGGCGTGTACTCCAGCAGGCGCATGGACAGCCGCAGACCCTCGGCGCCGGTGCCCTGCACGTCGATGAGCGGTTCGGCAGCGCCGGCCTCCAGCCAGGCGGTGACCTGCGGCGAGCGCACGAGGTTGCTGAACCGATTCCCGATGTCCTTGGGATAGGACAGGCCCAGCAGGTGTTCGCTCGACTCATTGAACCATTCGATGCGCTGCTCACGACGACTCAGCACCACCACGGCATCGGGCAGCGCCGCCGCAGCCTGGCGGAACGCGCGCAGGGTGCCGAGCAGCCGCCGCTTGCGCTCGCGGTTCTCGCGCTGACGCAGATACAGCACGCGGGTGAGCTCCGAAAACACGCCCTGCCCCTGCGCGCGCTCCAGCCACTCGCGGCGGTTGAGCTGGCCCAGCAGCGCGTGCAGCTGCGCGTAGTGCCAGATCAGCACGCCGAGCAGGCCTGCGCACAGCAGCGGCCACGGATGGCCGCTGATCAGCCCCAGCATCAGGCTGCCCAGCACAACCAGAGCGAGGCGTCCGGCGGTGTGCTGCCAGGCGCGCTTGAGGGTCGCGGGCGTGGGGAATCGCGTCTTGCGCACGGAAGGCCGGGCAGCGGAGGTCCGCGCAAGCTTACGCCGGGCAGGCACGTGCGATCAGAGGTCGGTCGAGAAGCGATAGCCGGCGCCGCGGACGGTCTGCACCAGGCCATCGAGCGCGTGCGGCTCAAGCGTCTTGCGCAGGCGGCGGATATGCACGTCGACCGTGCGCTCTTCCACATAGACGTTGCCGCCCCAGACGTGGTCGAGCAGCTGGGTGCGGCTGTACACGCGCTCGGGATGGGTCATGAAGAAGTGCAGCAGCCGGTACTCGGTGGGGCCGATGTGGATGGGCGTCTCGCCGGCATAGACGCGATGCGCGGCGCCGTCGATGCGCAGGCCGCCGAGCGCCACGCTGCCGTCCTCCTCATCGCCGCGCGAACGCCGCATGACCGCTTTGATCCGCGCCAGCAGCTCGCGGGCCGAGAAGGGCTTGACGACATAGTCGTCGACGCCGGCCTCCAGCCCGCTGACGCGGTCGTTCTCCTCGCCGCGCGCGGTCAGCATGATGATCGGCACTTCGCGGGTCAGCCCTTCCTTGCGTAGCCGGCGGGCGAACTCGACGCCGCTCATGCCCGGCAGCATCCAGTCGAGCAGGATCAGGTCGGGGACCCGGCTGACGATAGCGGCCTGCGCTTCGCGGGCGTCGCCGGCGTGCACGGGGTCGTACTCGGCCTTGCGCAGGGCGAAGGCCACCATGTCGCGGATGGCGGGCTCGTCGTCGACGATCAGGATCTGCTTCTGCACGGGGCGTCCTTGAGGGGTTTTCAGCCGCCGGCAAAGTAGATAACAGTTTTATGTCCCTGGCGTGACAGCCCCCGGGGCAGCGAAGCCGAAGCCGCGGTTGCCGCCCGGCGGATTCCCGGCACGGTAACCACGCTCGCGCAGCTCCAGCACCACCGGGGTGAGTTCGGCGATGCGGGCGTCGATGCGCGAACGCTGGTAGTAGTCGAGGTCGTCGCGCTGCTTGAGCGCCTGCAGCTGGTTCAGCGCATCTTCGGCGCGACCGGAGAGATACGCCGCTTCGGCGTGGGCTTCGGAGGCGCGGACCTTGTCGCCTGCCAGCTCGCTGGCGCGGCCGAAGCTGCGCTGCAGGGCGATGTCCTCGCCGGCCGAGAGCAACAGCGGTCGCAGCACCGCCTGCGCGCGCCGCCCTTGCGCTTCTCCGCCGCTACGGATCAGGGCTTCGGCGTAACTGAGGCTGACCGGACGGCTACGCGGATGCGCCTCGTACAAAACCTGGAACAGCGCCTCGGCCTCCTGCTGGCGACCGCCGAGGTGGAGGGCTTCGGCACGGGCCAGGTCCAGCCAGTAGCCCGGTGGCGCCTGCGCGATGCCCGCCAGCTGCTCGAGCGCACCCGCGGAGTCGCTGGTCCGCGCCAGCGCCAGCGCGTAGCCGTAGCGCTCCGGGTCGGACAGCCCTTCGCCGTGGGCCGCGGCGCGCTTGGCGAACTCGTCCAGCGCCTGCGCCGGGCTGTCCGCGCTCAGCACCCGCAGACGCGCCTGCACCCAGGGAAACAGGGCGCGACTGGGCCGCGCATCAAGGCCAGCGGCGGAGAAGTGGCGCTCGGGCAGCAGCGGATTCAGCGGGCTGTCGTCGAGTTGCGGCGGCGGCTGGAAGCCGACCGGGATGCGGCTGCCCTCGGCGCGGCCCTTGGCTTCGCTGATGCGGCTGCTGGTGACCGGATGCGTGCGCAGGAACTCGGGCGCCTCCTGCTCGCCGATGGTCGAGCGCAGGGTGCGGTGCATGCGCGCGAAGAAGTCCGCCATCGCCATCGGCTGATAGCCCGCGCGCGCCAGGGTGAGGATGCCGATGCGGTCGGCTTCGTACTCGTTGCTGCGGGTGTGGTTGATCTGACGCTGCTGCATCAGCGCCATGCCGCTCACGATCGCCGCCTGGGTGGCGTTGCCGGCGCTGCTGCCCCCGGCGCTCTGCGCGGCGGCCACGGCTCCGAGCGTGGCGAGCAGGATGGGCAGGGTGTCCTTCTGCTGGCGCTCGACCGCACGCACGATGTGGCGCTGGGTGACGTGGGCGATCTCGTGGGCCAGAACGGCCGCCACTTCGTCCTCACTGGTGGCGGTGAGCACCAGGCCGGAGTTCATGCCGATGTAGCCGCCAAGGGTGGCGAAGGCGTTGATGTCGCGGGCGCGCAGCCAGAAGAAGGTGAAATCCTGTTGCGGCCTTTCGCTGACGCCGGCGAGGCGCTGGCCCAGCGCGTTCAGGTACTCATCGAGCAGGGGATCCTCAAGCAGCAGGCCGTAGGCGCGCAGCTCGCGGCGGGTGTATTCGCCGTACATCGCCTCCTCGGCCGGAGTGATCAGGCTGCCCGCCGAAGAGCCCATGTCCGGCAGGGCCAGCGGATCGCGCGACTGCGCGGAAGCAGCGCCAGCGAGCACCAGGGCGGCGGCCAGCAACAGCGGGCAAAGACGGCGGGCAGATCGGAGCGGCAGGGCCATGGGCCGGATTCCTCGGAAACAGCAGACAGGCATCTTGGACGGGCACAGGCGCGGCCGGGTTAATCCGTCGTAAAGACCAAGCGCAGCCTCAGCCTGCGTTGCGGAACACGATGAGATACATCAGCACCACATTGGCCGCCAGCAGCAGCAGGGCCGTCGGCACCTGCACGCGGATGACCGCGTAGGGGTCGCGCAGTTCCAGCAGGGCCGCAGGCACCAGATTGAAATTGGCCGCCATCGGCGTCATCAGGGTGCCGCAATAGCCCGAGAGCATGCCGATCGCCGCCAGCGAAGCCGCATCGGCGCCGTGGCCCTGCACCAGCAAAGGCAAGCCGATGCCGGCGGTCATCACCGGGAACGCGGCGAAGGCATTGCCCATGACCATGGTGAAACCGGCCATGCCCAGCGCATAGGCCACCACCACCACGAAGCGGTTGTCGACCGGGATCCACGCCCGCACCAGCTCGGCCACCGCCTCGCCCACGCCGGCGGCCGTGAACACGCTGCCCAGGGTGGCCAGCAGCAGCGGCAGCAACGCCGCCCAACCGATCGCATCGACCAGACCGCGCGAGTGCTCCACCGCACGCAGCGGCGAGGTCCGGGTGAGTGCGCAGGCGGCGAGCAGGGCCAGCAGGCAGGCCAGCCCCAGCCCGACCTGGGTGAGCATCTCGCCGCCGAACAGCCGCCACTCGCCCCAGCCGATGGATGCACCGAACAGCACCACGGCCACGGTCACCAGCGGGATGACCAGGGCCGGCGCGAACAGACGGTGGCCGAAGCGCGCCGCCGACGCGGCGAGCTGATCGACGTCGGCCGGCTCGACGCGCCCGGCGCGCACGCCGCCGAAACCGGCCAGCAGGGCCAGCGCCACTACCACCCCGCCCATCCAGACGGCGGGCAAGCGATCGCCGATCAGGAAGGACAGCGCCAAGAGGCCCCAGAAGGCCGCGGTCATCGCGCGCCGCGGATTGCTGGCGTCCAGCGCCGACAGCCAGGCGATGCGTGCCACGAACAGCCCCGCCAGCAGGTAGATCAGCGGCAGCGAGATCATCGCGTCGCCTCGGCTGCCGCGCGCGCGGCCTCGCGCGCCAGCCGCGCATCCAGCCGCAGAAGGCGGCCGCCGTGGATGGCGAAAGCGCAGAGCGCGGTCGGAATACCCCACAAGGCGATGTCGATCGGCTGCAGCTCGATGCCGTTGTCGGCGAAGAAGCTCTGCATCAACAGCACCGCACCGAAGGCGATGAACACGTCCTCGCCGAAGAACATGCCGACGTTGTCGGTGCCCGCGCACAGCGCGCGCAGGCGCTCGCGCTCGGCCGCCGGCAGCAGGCCGTGGCGCGACTCGGCGGCAGCCTCGGCCATTGGCGCCAGCAGCGGGCGCACGGTCTGCGGATGTCCACCCAGGCTGTGCAGGCCGATCATCGACAGGATCTGCCGCAGCGCGAGGTAGAACAGCAGCAGCCGACCCGCGGTCGCCGCGCGCAGGCGCACGATCACCGTCTGCACATGCTGCTTCAGGCCGTGCCGCTCCAGCACCGCGATCACCGGCAGGGTCAGCAGCAGCAAGGCGAGAAAGCGATTCTTGACGAAGGCCGTGCCCAGCAGTTCCAAGGTCGCCACCGGCGCGATGCCGGCCAGCAGCGCGGTGGCGAAGCCCGCCCCGACCACCACCAGGGCGGGGTTCAGGCGCAGGGCAAAGCCGAGCACCACCAGGCCGACGCCGGCCAGCGGTAACAGATTGACGGTCGCGCTCACGGCGCGGCGATCTCCACGCCGGCCGCGGCGAGACTCGCGCGCAGCCGCCGCGCGAAGTCGAGCGCATCCGGCCGATCGCCGTGAAGGCAGAGGGTGTCGGCCTCGACACGCACCGTTTCTCCGCTGCGGGCCAGCACTTCGCTGCGGGCGATGAGGCCCAGCACCTGCGCCTCGGCGGCGGCGAAGTCGTGCAGCACGGCCCCCGGCAGCGCGCGCGGCGTCAGGCTGCCGTCGCCTTCGTAGGCGCGTTCGGCAAAGGCCTCACCAACGACCTGCAGGCCCTGCGTTCGGCCGGCTTCGAGCAGGGCGCTACCGGCGAGGCCATAAAGCTTGAGCTGTGGGTCGAAGTCCCGCACCGCTCGGGCGACGGCCTCCGCCAGCGCAGCATCGCGCGCGGCCTGGTTGTACAGCGCACCGTGCGGCTTGACGTGCTGAAGCCGCCCACCCGCGGCGCGCACGAAGCCTGCAAGCGCGCCGATCTGGTACAGCACATAGGCGTAGGTTTCGGCCGGGCTCGCCGCGAGTGCGCGGCGCCCGTAGCCCTGCAGGTCCGGCCAGCCGGGATGGGCGCCGATGGCGACACCGTGTTCGATGCAGAGCGCGACCGCAGCCCGCATGTGCAGCGGGTCACCCGCATGGAAACCGCAGGCGATGTTGGCGGACGAGGCCAGCGGAATCAGCGCGGCGTCGTCGCCCATGCGCCAATCGCCAAAGCTCTCGCCCACGTCGCAGTTGAAGTCGATGCGCCTGCGCATGCCCTGCCCCTTGCCGGAAGCAGGCAGTCGAGCATGCGGGCGCGCGCGCTGTAAAGGCGCGCAAGTCGCGGCAAACGGATGGCGGAGGGAGTGGGATTCGAACCCACGGTGACATCGCTGCCACGCCGGTTTTCAAGACCGGTGCCTTAAACCGCTCGGCCATCCCTCCGCGGGGCCGCGATTGTAGCCATTCGCCGACGTGCCGGCACGCG
>JBKCVA010000047.1:0-13983 GCA_046318115.1 Lysobacterales bacterium
TCGATGCGCGCGAGCTCGGCATCGACGTGCTCCAGGCGCTCGCCGGCAGCCGCGTGCGCGGCCTGACGCTGGTCGATCACCGATACCTGCTGCTCCAGGCTGCGGCGCAGGTCAGCGCCGAGGCTGGCGTCCTCCAGACGCGCACGCAGCGTGTCCTCCTGCTGCTGCAAGCGCGCACTGTCGGCCCGTGCGGTCTGCACGACATGGCCGATCGCCACGCGCGCGACGAGCAGGCGCAGGTGCAGCCAGACCAGCTGCTCGACGCTGTCGGCATGCGTGGCCATCAGGCTGGAGCTGCGCAGGCGGCCAACGATCTCCCGCGCACGTGCTTCGATCTGCTGGTGCTGCGCGACTTCCGCCGCGCCCAGCTGTGCGAGCAGCGTGCGATAGCGCGCGTCCTCCGCAGACTCTTCGGTGCGCTCGCTATGGCCCGGCGCGAGGCGCTCCGCGTCAACGGTCGCGCGAAAGCGCGTGCTGCTGGAGGTTGCCCACAGGTAGGCGACTTCCAGCCCCGCACCCAGCATCCAGAAGCCCGGGCTCAGGAACGCACCGAGCAAGCCGAAGGCGAGCAGCCCGATCCAGTTCGGCGGGATCGGCATGCCCAGCGGGCGGGCGTTGAAGGCTCGCCAGACGTACTTCATGCCGGCGTGGCTCCGTAGGGCCGCAGCCGCTCGGGTACGAACTGCATGTCGGTGGCCTCGCGAATGGCGATGCGCATCTGGAACTCCAGCACATCCAGCGGCACCGGCGGCTGATAGCCGACCAGACAGGCGCGCACGGCGTCGACCGTGGACTCCTCCAGCGTGCGCACGCGCCGGTAGACCTTCACCGCCAGCGCTTCGGCGGCACCCGGCGTCAGCAGCAGCGGCAGATCGAGTGCGGCGAGCGCCTCGACGCCAGGGCTGACCTCCAGCCGCTTCAGCAGCGCGTGCAGCAGCCCTGCACTCTCGTGTTCGGTGCTGGTCGGCAGCAGGGGGATCTTGACGTCGATGCGGCCAGGGCGTTTGAGATCCACTTCGATGAGATCGGGCCGCGAACTGGCGAGGATCCACATCACCCGGCCGCGATTCTTGCCGTCGCTCATCTCCTGCGCGATCATCGAATACAGCCGGCCCGACAGCCCGCTATCGCCGCTGCCGGAGTCACGCTTGCCCAGCGTCTGGTCGGCTTCATCGACGAAAACGATGCAGCGGCCGAGCGCGCGGATCAGGCGGAAGATCTTCTCCAGATTGCCCTCGCTGGAGCCGACCCAGCGGTCGCGGAAGTTCTTCAGCTTCACCACCGGCACGCTGGCCTCACCGGCCAGGCACTCGACCAGATAGGTCTTGCCCGTGCCAACCGGCCCGCAAAAGATGTAGCCCATCGGCAGGGCACGCAGGTCGGACTTGCGCCACAGCGCCATGTCCTGACGCAGCCAGGCCTTCAGCGCCTCGGGCGAGTGGTAGTCATCGAGCGTGCGCTCGCTGCGGATGAACTCGATCAGGCCGGCGGCATCGCTCTCGATCATGCCCTTGCGCACATTGATCCAATCGGCCTCGGCCAGCTGCTGGCCCTCGTGTGCGCGCCGTCGCACCAGCGACTGCAGGGCGCTCAGGGACACGCCGGCCAGCTGGTCGGCGATCTCGCTGCCCTGCGCAGCATCGAATGCACTGGCGTGATCCACGCGAAGCTGGGCGAGCGCCTGCTCGATCTCGGGCTTCTGCGGCAGCGGCAGCTGCACGCGCTCGACTCGCGGGTTGTTGGCCACCAGCGGATGCAGGTCGTGCAGATTGTCGGCGATCAGAAGGCTGACAAAGGGCAGCTCGGTGAAGGGCGACTCGCTGGCCCAGTCGCGGACGAGGCTCGCCAGACTGGCGGTCTCGAAATCCCCCGCGCGATTGGCTGGAAGAAACTGGTCGGCGCCTCGTACCAGCACCGCCACGGGCTCGGCCTCGCCGCGTCCCAGTGCGCGCAGGTTGCCGCGGTAGCGCAGATAGCGGCTGATCAGCTCGACCGCTGCGCGCGGATCGTGCCCTACGCTGGACAGCTGCGACGCCCCCGACCAGGCCTGGAAACCCTCGCTGCTGCGCAGGGCCGACAGCCCGTTGCCAGGATCGAAGACGAACACCAGCGGGAAGCCCTGCAGCAGGCGCGCGTCGAGGTACTCGACCACGCCGACCAGGCGACCGTTCAGCACAAAGCGATCGGCCACGTTGCCGTGCAGGATGAACTGGCCGTGGGCGCCGCTTTCGTAGGCGAGCTTGAGGGCCTGGGCCCATGGCGGAAGGACGGTCGTGTGCGTGCTCAAGGTCGAGGTCTTCCGATAGTTGCTGCGTGTGGGCAGAGCGATGGCAATTGATCGCTTCCCGCGAGCCACCCACGTTCAGGCGGGACAGCCGGTGACCGAGGCGAGGGTCCAGCGCCGGTGGGTCAAGACCCACCCTATGGACTCGCCCGGCTGAAGGCCGCGCGTCGCACCCCTCTCCCCACGGGAGAGGGGCCGGGGAGAGGGGCTGTACGAAGCGAAGCACTGCATTCGATCGCTTCCCGTGAGCCAGCCATGTTCAGGCGGGACAGCCGGTGACCGAGGCGAAGGTCCAGCGCCGGTGGGTCAAGACCCACCCTATGGACTCGCGCGCTGACTGCCGCACGAAGCGCGATCACCACGCCGCACCCCGTCACGCCGAATCCCGGATCCCCAAGCCCGGACCTTACTGCTGCTCCGCCTGCGGCGCCGCACTCGTGCCCATGCTGCGCGTCGCCGGCTGGGCGGGCGCCGCCTGCCCGGGCAGGCTGATGCCTTCGGCAGCGGCAAAGTCGGCCAGCGCCTGCGAAGCGAGCGCGTCCATTTCAGCCTGCTTGACGTTGACCTCGGTCATGTCGAGCGAATCCTTGGCGACGCGGGCGCGGCCGGCGGCGCGGTTGCGCTCCTCCTCGACCATCTCGTGCAGGCGGTTCAGGGTGTCGCCAGAGCCACCGATGCTGCCGATCATGCCCGCGGCCATCTCGTTCATCTCGGCCACCGCCGACTTCATGCGCATGTCGTTGATCGCGCCCTTCAGCGACTCAATCTTGGCGCGTGCGGCCTGCACCGCCACATCGCGAGCCTTGACCAGGTTCTGGTAGGTCTCTTCCGCGGACGACATCTGGTTGCGGTTTTCGGCCAGCTCGCGGGTCACGGTCTGCAGGCGCAGGGCGTACTGCGCCGCAGCCTGCTGGTTGCCGGCGCGCAGATGCGCGGTGGTGCTGGCCCGCAGCTCGGCCTCGTCCTTCTCCAGCTTGCGCACCTGCGAGATCAGGCGCTCGACCAGGCCCGCGTGCGCGGCCAGGCTCTGGTTGTAGTTGCCGATCTGCTTGCGCAAGTTCTCCTGCTCCAGCTCCAGCAGGGCTTCGGGGTTGCGCTTCTCGATGCCCTTCACGAACAGGGAAAAGAAACCGCGCACGACATTCATCAGGCGACCGAACATGGCTGCTCCAGCTGCGGCCCGAGGCGGGCATGGAAGGGGCCGAGGGTCCCCACGACCTTCGGCGGCACGGCCGCAGACGTAGAGCACTGCGGCGCTGTGACGCGACACGTTACCGCGTTGGACTTGCGTGAAAAAGACTCGCTCAGGATCGACAGTGCCGCTCCCGGTTCAGAAGCCGAAGCGCAGGGCCTGATCGATCTCGACCGGAAAGGCCACGTTGACGTGGGAGGAGCAGGCGCTGTCGTCGCGATCGACCGGCCAGTGCAGCACGTACAGCGGCGGCGCCTGCTGTTCCCGCACGGCCGCGGCGAGGCGGGCCATACCCTCGCGGTCGTTGTAGTAGGACTCGGCGACGATCAGTGGCACCTCGCCCAGGCCGATCCTCCGCAGGCGATCGACGATGCGCGCGTAGAGATCGCCCTCATCGGCGCCGGGCCAACGATAGATCGAAAACGCGAAAGCGCCCGGGTACACCCGCTCTCCGCCCGGCAGGCGATAGACGTAGCTGGTGTGCTCCAAACGCGCGCGCAGGCGATCGGGGTCGGGATCCGAGATCGAAGAGAAGCCCACGCTGCGCTGCGGGTCGAAGCGGCTGACGTAGTTCTGCCACAGGCGGTTCGCGTAGCGGCTCCAGGGCTCGTTGTCGGGCTCGTTCGCAAAGATCAGGGTCTGCCCCAGCACGTTGACGAAACGGGCACGCGGCATGCCTTCGGTCATCAGATCGATGCGGTAGTCGAGACCGGAGCGCTCGATGATCGGCATCAGGTTGACGATGAGGTTCCAGTTCTCCTCGAAGACGCTCTCGTCGTAGCGGCTCCACTGGGCAACGTCGTTACCGCCCTGCGGGTGATAGCGGACCAGCAGCTGGGCGAAGCCTGCAGCGCGGATATCGGCCAGCAAGTCCGCGAGGTTCTGGCGCATGCGCGGATGCAGATCGCCGCCGGTGGAGTCGAGGATGGGCGTGCCCGCCCAGACGCCGTCCGCATCCGCCGGAGCAGGCGCGCGGAAGTGGTAGATACCGACCGCGATCGCCTCGCTGCCGCGCGCGCGCAGCTCGACCAGGATGTCGGTGACGCGCCGGCGCACGCCGGGTTTGTGCAGATTAGCGAGCACACCGAAGGGCTCGCGATCACAGTTGGGCCCGAGGTCATAGAAACCGAGATTCACCCCGGGCCGCGCCTCGCTGCTCACGCGCTCGACGCCGCCCTGCTCCACGCCGGTCGCAATGCCGCGGCTGGGGCCGCGCAGTGCGCGCAGCGCTGGCGCAAGCCCGGGTCGACCGTCGGCATCGGCAACGCCAGCCGGACCGTCGACAACAAGATCGGGATTGCCGTTCGGCCACTGCACCGGCCGTAGCGCCTGTGCCTGCAGACCGAGAGGAAGCGCCAGCAGCATGCTGCACACCAAGACCGCAAGCGCCGGCGAGCGCACGCGCGAGGCGCCGCGGCGAGCGACCGCCCCGACCAGCGCCCGCAGGCGCCGGCCGAAGCGCAGCGGCTCAGAACGCATTGATCCCGGTCACCTCGCGGCCCACCACCAGCTGATGGACCGTCTCGGTGCCTTCATACGTGATGACCGATTCGAGGTTCAGCGCATGCCGGATCGGGCAGTACTCGGTGGTGATGCCCGAGCCGCCGAGAATGTCGCGGGCCTCGCGGGCGATGTCCAGCGCGATGCGGCAGTTGTTCCACTTGGCAAGGCTGACCTGGGTGGGCTGCATCTGGCCGGCGTCCTTCAGGCGGCCGAGCTGCAGCACCAGCAGCTGTGCCAGCGTGATGCGACGGGCCATCTCGGCCAGCTTGATCTGCACAGCCTGCGTCGCCGCGATCGGGCGGTTGAACAGGATGCGCTCCTTGGCATAGTTCGCCGCCTCGGTGTAGCAGGCGATGGCCGCGCCGATCGGGCCCCAGGTGATGCCATAGCGGGCCTGGGTCAGACAGCCCAGCGGACCCTTCAAGCCCTTGACGTTGGGCAGGCGCTGGCGGTCGTTGACGCGGACGTTGTCGAAGAACAGGCCGCTGGTCACCGAGGCCCGCAGGCTCATCTTGCGGTGGATTTCCTGGGCCGCGAAGCCTTTGGTGTCGGTCGGCACGATGAAGCCCTGGATGCCCTCATCCGTCATCGCCCAGACGATGGCGATGTGGGCAAGGTTGCCGTTGGTGATCCACATCTTGGCGCCGTTGATGACCCAATCGTCGCCGTCGCGCTTGGCATGGGTCTTCATGTTGGCCGGGTCAGAGCCGCCGTGCGGCTCGGTCAGGCCGAAGCAGCCGATGATCTCGCCGCAGGCCATGCTCGGCAGGTACTGGCGACGCTGCTCTTCCGAGCCGTAGGCGTAGATCGGGTACATGCACAGCGAGCTCTGCACCGAGACGAAGCTGCGGATGCCGGAGTCACCACGCTCCAGTTCCTGGCAAATCAGGCCGTAGCTGACGGCGTTCAGGCCGGCGCAGCCGTATTCCTCGGGCAGCGAGGAACCGAGCAGGCCGAGTCCAGCGATCTCCGGCACCAGCTCCTTCGGAAAGCGCCCCTGGTCGAAGCAGTCGCCGATGATCGGCAGCACGCGCTCGTCGGTGAAGCGAGCCACGGTGTCCTGCACTGCGCGCTCTTCGTCGGTGAGCAGCGAGCGGACATCGAACAGGTCGGAGGCGTTCAGGGGCATGGGGGCGATCGATCAGTGGTTGGAAGCCGTGAATTGTAGCCGGCCACGCCCTTCGCAGGCATCAACGTGCCGTGGAGCGGAACAGCGGGGATTGGGGATTGGGGATTGGGGATTCGTGTACCGCCGGCAGGTTCGGGCGGGTCTGGCGGCTGTCCGCGGGTGTGTGGTTCGAGTGCGCGGCTTTGCAGAGGTCGGGCAGCCGAGCAGGCTTGACTTCAGCCCGCCTCCGCCTTGTGTAGGAGCCTGCTTGCAGGCGACGCCGGAGCTCCACGCGTGCGAAGGCCTCAACTCGAACGCCCTCCGAGGCGGTACCCCCGACTTCCGACAGGCACGACCTGCACTGCCCTCGCCTAACATCGGGTCGGGGATTTGCGCCGGCTCGCGGCGCGCTCGTGTCATCACTCAGGGGGTTCCATGCACGCACATCATCGCCGCGCCCAGCTCGCGCTGCTCGCCGTTTCGCTGTCCGCCGCACTCGCAGCGCACGCCGCGCCGCAGGTGCTGCACTGCGGGCAGGTCTTCGATGCGAACTCCGCGCGGCTGCTGGGCGAGCACAGCCTGGTCATCAACGATGGCCGCATCACCGAAGTGCGCGCCGGCAAGATCGAGGCATCGACACTCGGCGCTGAGGCCACCGCCATCGATCTGTCCGCCCACACCTGCCTGCCCGGCCTGATCGACATGCATGTGCACCTGGGCTCGCAGACCAGCCCGGCGGCGTATTCCGAAGGCTTCCGCCTGAACCCCGAGGACTACGCCCTGCGCTCGGTGGGCTATGCCGAAACCACGCTCAAGGCCGGTTTCACCACGGTGCGCGATCTGGGCGGCCTGCAGACGATCGCCCTGCGCAACGCCATCAACGAAGGCCGAATCCTCGGGCCGCGCATTTTCGCCGCGGGCAAGAGCATCGCCACCACTGGCGGCCACGCCGACCCGCGCAACGGCATCAACCGCGAGCTGTCCGAATCGCTGGGCTGGCCGGGCCCCGAGGAAGGCGTGGTCGCCGGCCCCTACGAGGCGCGTCGGGCGGTGCGCCAGCGTTACAAGGAAGGCTCCGACGTGATCAAGCTCACCGCCACCGGCGGCGTGCTGAGCTTCGCCAAGAGCGCCGACAATCCGCAGTTCATGGAGGACGAGATCCGCGCCATCGTCGAGACCGCGCGCGACTACGGCTACCGCGTCGCCGCCCACGCGCACGGCAAAGAAGGCATGCGTCGCGCGGTGGCCGCCGGCGTCGACTCGATCGAGCACGGCACCTACATGGACGAAGACATCTTCAAGCTGATGCGCGAGAAAGGCACCTGGTACGTGCCGACCATCTCGGCCGGCGTGTTCGTCAGCGAGAAGGCGCGCGAAGCCGGCTACTACCCGGAGATCGTCCGCCCGAAAGCCCAGCGGATCGGCGCGCTCATCCAGGGCTCCGCGGGTCGCGCCGATGCCGCCGGCGTCAAGATCGACTTCGGCACCGATGCCGGCGTGTTCCCGCACGGTGACAACGCGCGCGAGTTCGAGCTGATGGTCGAGGCCGGCATGCCCGCCAACTTTGCTCTGCAGAGCGCAACGAAGAATGCCGCCGAGCTGCTCGGCGAATGGGAAAGCCTGGGCAGCCTCGAGGCCGGCAAGTTCGCCGACGTCGTGGCGGTGGCCGGCAACCCCATCGAGAACATCGGCCTGATGCGCAACGTGCAGTTCGTGATGAAGGCCGGCGCGGTGGTGAAGACGCCCTGAGAATCCGCTTCGGGCACTACTGCACGCATCCTTAGCAAAAAAGCCGCAGCAACGAAGAAGGTTTGCCGCGGATCAGCACGCCGGCGCTGGCCCAGGACACTCGGGGCTGTCTGTGGGTCGGCACCGGGAACGACCGCCTCGAACAGGAGGTCGGGTCATCGACCTGCCCCACCGAGCGCCTGTTCGCTGCGCGCCGTAGAGGCGCGGGTCTGGTTCGGCACGCGCTTCGGGCTTGCCGTGCTCGAAGACGGCTGATCCACGCGCCAAGTCGCTTCGAGGCGCTGGCCGCGCTGCAGATCAACGGCATCGTCCGCAATGCCCAGGAGCGAGTTTGGCTGGCCACCCAGGGCGGCCTGTTCCACGATGACGGCGAGCAGGTTCGACAGCTTGGCGAAGCGCAAGGCTTGAGCGATCCGCGCGTACGCTCTGTGTTGCCGGCCCGGGACGGCCGCCTGCTGTGCTGGTCAGCACCCAGTCCGGCATCTTCGAGATTCGCGAGAGTCACGCCCATGCGTTTGGCCCCGACCTCGGCATGCCGGCCGGGCTCGACCTCACCGTGCTCCACGCGCTGGTCAACGGCGACGGGGTGGCTGGCTGAACCTGCGAGCCGCGCAGCATCGGCTTCCGCTACCGCCTGATCGGCTACAGCGAAGACTGGCGCAAATCCGACGAAGCCGGCCAGCGCGTCACCCGCTGCACCAAGCTTCCGGGAGGCGACTACCGCTTCGAGGTGCAGGCTTCGACGTCCACCGGCCAGTGAAGCCCGGCGGCGCTGCTCGAGTTCCGCATCCAACCCAGATTCAGCGAGACCCGCGCCTTCAGCGCCCTGAGCCTGATCGGGAGGACAGCGCCGAGCTGCGGTTCCGGAGTGGCGGTGGGATGGGAGCGTCACAGGCAGACGCCTCCCTCGGGCGCCTGTCTTCCAGCGAGGCAGGGCGGCCCTGAACGATCAGGGCCGCCCCAGCCGCCTTCAGAAGCCTGCGCAGCCCAGATACTCGTTGAAGCAGGCTTCGGAACAGGCATCGACAGGGAACTGCGCCGGATCGTAGTAGCCGCAAGACAGCATGCACGCGGTGTACGTCGCCCAGCACACCTCCACGCTGGTGGTTCGGGCTTCCACGGCGACCAGGCTGTTTGATTTCAGCTCAGACGTGGTGGCGAACTGGAAGCCCGGTGCACTCTCCGCCGCAGGCTGAGCGGAGGCTGCGGCAGTGGAGAAACTGATCGAGAGAATTGCGGCGAGAATCGAGGTCTTCATGGGTGTCAATCCTTGGTGATTTCAGGAAGCGGCCGCGCTGCCCGGTCGATGGGAACACAGCCGGGCCAGAGATTCCCATGCGAACCCGACGGAAACAAGTGAGCCTCCGGAACAGTCCACGCGAAAGCGCAGATCGCCCCCCCATGCCACGCTGCGCAGCCCGCCCGAGGACGCAGCTCTGCTCGGACGCAAGGGCATCCGGGGATCACGGCCAGTGCGATAGCGACACCGCCCGGAGAGCCTCGCTCGACCGCAAGGCCCGGGATCACAGCAGACCTATACGTCGCGATGCGAACACCCCGGGGGCTGAGGCTTCACGCCTCGACGGGCGCGGCCTCACCGGCGTCGAGGTAGCGCTGGAAGCAGAAATCGCAGACCCCATGGAAGCTCGCCACGGCCAGCGCCGCGGCGTTGATCTCGCCCTCGGCTTGGATGACCGCCTCGCAGCCTTCGCACCAGATCGCTGGCGTCGGCTCGTGCGGTGCGTGTTCCGGCGCGTAGTAGATCAGGCGCTGTGGGCTCGCTGCGCGAAGGTTCTGGAACAGGTGATCGCAGACGAAGCGCGCCTCGCGCTCGCCATGGGTACCGCACTGCAGGGTGTTCGCCACGGTGACTCCTCCGATCGTCGGCGTCTCAAGACGCGGACTGGGCTCAGGCCAGCGCCGCTGCCACCAGCAGCGCCCACAGCCCTAGCACCGCCGCGAAGTTCAGCATGAACACCAGTCCGCGCAGTCGCACGTTTGCGGTGAACACCTGCACGGCGGTATGCAGCACACGACCAGCGACAAAGGCCCAGGCCAACACCAGCGCGATGCCTGAACTGGCGGGCAGCAGCAGACAGGCGACGTGGAAGAACAGCGGCCACTCGAACTGGTTCGACAGGTTGGCGCTCAGGCGCGGCTCGATCTCAGCAAACGGATTCGAGCCATCCGCGCGACGGCCGATGCCCCAGACCTTGGGCGCACGCGCCACGGTCAGCGCGGCGTAGAGCAGGGCGGCGAGCGCGACGTGTGCGGCCATGGGCAGCAGGAAGGGGTGGCTCATCGCGGAAACACTCGCGCCTGCAGGTAGGCGAAGTCCAGCGGCACTTTCACGAGTCGCAACCTGGCCAACGCGAGCCGGTCGTATCGCTGGAGAGGGATGCGCCGGCGCCGCTCACGGGATTCGCTCAAGATCGCCGTCACCTGTGCGCTTCCTGCGGCAACTGCGCCGCGACGCGCTGTGCGCCGGTCGCGAAGGCCTCAGCCACCGGAGAAAAGTAGGCGCAGGCGAGAGCCGCGCCCCACGACAGTGCAGCAAGCTCGCTCAGCCCACTGCTCCAGCCAGAGGCAATGCTTGGCCCGGTCACGGGATAGATCAACAGACCGAGCAAGGTCAGATAGAGCGACAGACCCCGACCCCAGCGCTTCGTCAGAAACAACCCGACGACTCCAGCCAACCACGCCAACAGCAATGGAATTGCCATCAGCAGAAGCACTGCCTGCCCCACCAGCACCGGCTGCGGCAGTTCGTAGTAGGCCTGCTCGAGCGCCTCGGGAATCACCCCGGGAAGAAACTCCACGCCGACACTGGCGACCGACGCGACCAGGTGAAGCATGAGCAGCTAACGAAAGGACTTGATGGACATGAAAGGCTCACAGTTCAGGCAAGACTGCCGCAAGTGCGACGTTCGCAAGGATGGTAAACCATCCAAACGGAGGACCATGAGCGACCGGGTGGAGAGCTCGGCAAGCAAATAGTGGAGCCTACGGACCAGCCGAGCCTGCAATCACTCAAGAACGCCACACCCCCTGCCAGAGGCGCCGAGTCAGGACACAGCGGCTGCGTGTCGGCACTGATGCAGCCACCTGCAACCGCGCGCATTCGAGCGGCATCCATCGAGGAACCAAGCGCCGACACAGTTCGGCCCTGACTGTCACTCGCCGAGGATGGCGATGATGCATACCGTGCGAAGAGTCCACCGCCTTGCTGCGGGCTATGCCCTGATATTCATTGCGCTGCCCGCCCCCTCGACACACGTCGAGCCCACTTCTCCGCAGAACGCAGGCATCGAGACCGCCGCCACAGCCATCGGCGATGCGGTCCTGACGGCGGAGGCGAAACAAGCGCGAGGGGATTTTCTGGTTCGACTTCGAGCTCGCTCGTACCGGAAGCTGCGCCGTCCCAGATCTCGCCCGAACGCCACGTGCAGGCCACGAACCACGGTGCACCACCGGTGTCGATGGCTAACACAGCAAGCGCAAGCGCGCTGATCGGCAGAGAACCGAACCCGAGCAACAGGGACACGAAGGCAGCAAGAGTGCCAACGACGGGGTAGCCCGAGACGTTTCGAATCGTTGAAGCCCGCAACAGCTTCAGCAGCGGGTAGCGAAGGAAGCTGGTGTAAAGGTTCCTGCAAGCGATCCAGATCGCGACGATCAGGAAGCCTGTGCCGATCACCATCGACAGGCTTGCTGGCGGACTCACAGGTGCGCGCAGAGCGGCGAACAGAGAAAGCACGGCAAGCATGACGGGAGCCGCAGCGACCACGAGGCCGAGGCTCCGACGCCGCCAGTTGCGAGAAGCTGTTGTCATCGTGGATCCGTCAGAAATGGGCGGCGCCGCCGAGGGCGATCAGGTGCATGCGATTCGACCCGGCGTAAGCGCGGTGTGCCGGCGACGTAGTTACCCGCTCTGAGCTGACTAATCGAGCGTGCCTGAGTGGCCTGGCGACGCTGGAAGTTCCCCGGCATCACTTTGGCCTTCGGGCGATGAAACGATACGGCTCGTGGACCGATGCATTGCTCATCGCCCCCACCACCAGACTGTCCTCGCGAGGGCGGGGACGGCGCCCAGAGCATTCACCTCAGTCGCAAGGCCATTGGATCCCGCTTACGCGGGGATGACGGATCGAAGTCTCTTCAAGCGCATCTGCGCAGCAGCTCGTCGCTAGCAACGCTCATGGGGCAGGCGCGAACTCAAGGGGAAGAATCATCAGGAACCTGTCGACCTGCCCGCCAGTGGTGCCGGGATAGAACGTCCACTGGTTGACGGCCTCGATGGCCGGAGCCACGAAGCGATCGTCTGTGGCATCCAAGGCGCGCACGGCGGTGGGTCGCCCGTCCTCGTCGACGACGAATGCAAGCCGAACCGTCGCTTTTGACCCCGCAACAAGCGCATCGCGGGGATAGGCCGGAGGGACCGAAGTGCGTAGACGAGGCAGCACCCTGCCCTCTGCTGTTCGATCGATGAGCTCGGCCAAATCTGGAAGGTCCGCGTACAGCTGGATCAGCTTTCCTTGATCCGCAGCTGTCGTCGATGTGGTGCGCTCGCTTTCCTGACGATCCAGGTCGTCATTGATCGTCCTCACAGGGTCGCCCTGAAACTGACTGACAGGGGCGCAGCCCACGAGGAGGAAAAGCACCAGGGGCATCCAACGCATCGAGAAAACTCCAGGAAAGACCAATGGCAGTCGGGTTGACGGCAAACGCCACGCAACATTTCTGATCTGGGGAGTTTAGATCAGGGTCTCGCACTTCCAAGCCCCTGAGAGTTCGCTGGGGCGAGTCGCAGCTACTCCTCACACCCCTCCACCCCCGCCTCAAACCGCACCGCCGCCCCACCACTCGCCCCCATCGCGATCTCCAGGCTGTCCCCTGCCCGCACCCAGCGCTTCTCGATGCGCATCGCATACGGATGGCTGCGCCAGTCGGCACCCTCGCCGTCCAGATACAGATGGGCGCAGTAGCGCTCGCCGGCCTCCAGAAAATCCAGCGGCAGGGTCAGCGTGCGCGGGTGTTCGTCGGTGAGCGCGCCCAGGTACCAGTCGCGGCTGCCGCGCTGCTGGCGGGCGATGGCGATGTAGTCGCCGACTTCGCCGGCCAGCGCGCGGCTGTCTTCCCAGTCGGTAGGCACGTCGCGGATGAACTGGAAGGCCTGCGGATGCGCGGCGTAGTGCTCGGGCAGGTCGGCCACCATCTGGATGGGGCTGTACAGCACCACGTAGAGGCTCAGCTCCTTCGCGAGCGTGTGCTGCACGCGGTTCACCGCATCGAGGCCCTCGTAGGCCAGGTTGAAGATGCCGGGCGTGTAGTCCATGGGGCCGGAGAGCATGCGCGTGAACGGCAGCAGGGCGACGTGCTCAGGCGGGTTGGGCGGTGTGCCCCAGGCGTTGTACTCCTGCCCGCGCGCGCCTTCGCGGGTGAGCCAGTTCGGGTAGGTGCGGCGCAGGCCGGTGTCCTTGATCGGCTCGTGGGTGTTGATGCTGATGCGGCGCTGGCTGGCCTCGATCAGGGTGCGCTGGTGCTCGTTGACCATGAACTGGCCGTCGTGCCACTCGCGCCGCAGCACGCCGTGCTCGTCGACGCGTTTGATGCCGCCGCCGTCGGCGACGTAGCCGGTCTTGACCTGGCGCACGCCGAGGCGCTCGTAGAGGTCGAAGGCGGCGTCCATCTGCGTGGCGTAGTTGCTGACGTGGCCCGAGGTCTCGTGGTGGCCGACCAGGCGCAGGCCGCGCTCGCGCGCATACGCGGCCACGGCGTCGATGTCGAAGTCCGGGTAGGCGGTGGTGAAGTTGAAGATCTCGCCGTTGTGGAACCAGTCGCCGTCCCAGCCGAGGTTCCAGCCTTCCACCAGCACGCCGCTGAAGCCGTTGTCGGCAGCGAAGTCGATGTAGCGCTTCGCGTTCGCTGTGGTCGCGCCGTGCTTGGGCCCGCTGGCCCAGGTTTCCACGCCCAGATGCATGCCCCACCAGATGCCGACGTACTTGCCGGGCTCGACCCAGCTCACATCGCCCAGTGCGTTCGGCGCGTTCAAGTTGAGGATGAGATCGGAGTCGATCAGGCCGCTGGCGCTGTCGGCGATATGCAGGGTGCGCCAGGGCGTGACGAAGCCGGCGCGGGTGCGCACGC
>JBKCVA010000048.1:0-16062 GCA_046318115.1 Lysobacterales bacterium
GGCACTCTGCGGCAGGGCGCGTCGTGTCGCCCCCTTCGTGGAGGCATCGATTCGACGCTGAGGGCGGCGCTTGAAGCGTGCGCCGCCCCCCGCACGCTTGCACCCCAATCCCCCATCCCCAATCCCCAATCCCCAATCCCGAAGCTAGCGCCGCAGCAGCCGCGTCTCGCGCTCGGCGGGCGTCATCGCCATCAATTCCTGCCGCAGCACTTCGCGCTGCTCGGCCGGCAGGGTTTCGAATTCGGCGCGCAGCGCGCGCCGGGCCTCCGGGCTCAGGCTGCGGACCATCGCCCAGCTGGCTTCGCGCTGTTCGGGCGGCAGGTGGGCAAAGGGCCCGGGCGGACGCGCCTGGCCGCTGCGGCGCATGGCCTCGGCGCCCTGCAGGAAGGCGCGACGCTCGCCCGGGTTCATCGCTTCGAAGCGTCGACGCAGCTCGCGGCGCTGCTCGGGCGGCAGGTTCTGGAACTCGCGGAAGCGCTGCTGCAGGCGCTGCTGCTGCTCTGGAGTAAGTGCCCGATAGCGTTGATGGGCTTCACGCAGTCGCTCGCGCTGCTCGGGCGGAAGGCGCTGCCATTCGGCCAAACGCTCGGCCGCGCGCGCGCGCTGCTCGGGGCTCATGCTCACCCAGCGCTGGGCGCCGCGGCGCAGCTGCTCGCGGGTCGCGGCGTCCAGGCTGTCCCAGCTGTCGGCAAACGGCGTCAGCACGCGCTGCTCGTCGGGCGGCAAAGCCGAGAACGCCGTGTCCTCGGACTGCACAGGCGCCGCCAGCAGCATCAGGCTGAGCAGGGCCGCGGATGCGACGGCGCGCAATCGGTGGAATCGGCGGTTCATCGGTCATCTCCGCGCGGCCGCTCGGCGGCGGTCGCTTCGGTTTCGGGTCGGGAGGGCGGCGGCGTCGATGCCGCGCCTGCGGCGGCAGCTTCCGCAGGGGCCGGCGCACCGTTGGTGTCCGCCGGCAGCGGTTCGGCAGCGGCACTGCCTTCCGCCTCGGCCTGCGCGCGTTCGAGCAGGCCGAGTTCGGGCACCTCGCCCCCGGCATCGGCGAACTCGGCCAGGAACAGCAGCAGCTCGGCATCGACCTCGGCGGCGGGACGGTCTTCCGCCAGCGTCGCCAGCGCCGGCAGCGGTGCGGCGAGCGCGAGCAGCAGCGGCAGCGCCGGGCCGCGCATCAGCCTTCCCAGGCCTCGTCGTCCTGCTGGCTGTCGAGCCAAGCGTAGAACTCCAGTTCCTCCAGCAAGGCCGGTTCGACGTCTTCGTCGAGCAGGGCGAAATCGCTGCTGGCCGCCGGCAGCGGTGGCGCCGACGGACCAAGCAACGCCGGCACCAGCACCAGGGCCAGCGCCGTGCTGGCGGCCAGCGCCAGGCCGCCGACGCGCAGCGACCAGCGCCAGCCGCGGCGGCGCGCGGCGGCGGCTTCAAGCGCGGCCTGGCGGGCGCGGTTGAGCCGCGACAGGGTGGCGGCATCGAGCCCCTCGACCGAGCTGTCCAGCGCCCGGCGAAGACGCTCGCGGCCTTCGGGGAGATCGTTCTGCGGGGTGGGCGTGTGCATGGCGGCGCCTCAGCGGTGTTCGGCAAGATGTTCGCGCAGACGCGCCAGCGCCCGCGAGAGATGGGTTTTGACGCTGCCCTCGCCGCACTGCATGGCGGCGGCGGTCTGGGCCACGTCGAGGCCCTCCCAGATGCGCAGCAGAAAGCACTGGCGCTGGCGCAGGGGCAGGGCGCGCAGGGCTGTCTCCAGATCGCCCATCAGGCGCTCATCGGACAGCCGCAGCCAGGGTTCGGGCTGCTGCGGGTCGGCGACCTGCTGCAGCGGATCCGCGTCGTCGTCGTCGTCGCGCGGTTTGAGCCACAGCCGCCAGCGCGAGCGCACCTGGCTGCGCCGGTGGTGGTCGAGGATGCGGCTGTCGAGCACGCGGTAGAACAGCGGCGCCCAATCAGCGGAGTCATGGCCGGCGTAGCGGCGCGCGAAGCCGAGCATCGCGTCCTGGACGATGTCGAGCGCATCCTCGCGCTGGCCGCAGCTCAGCTCGGCCATGCGCAGCGCGCGCCGCTCGACCCCGCGCAGGAAGGCGTCGAGCGCAGTGCGACGCTGGCGTTCGGCATCGGTGGCGGCGCGGTCCAGGTCCTGGGCTCCATCGAGACGGAACAGCAGCGTGCCAGAAGCGGCCGTCGCAGCGGCAGGGGTGGCCATGATCGGGTCGGTGGGCGGGGAACTTGGCTTCCACAACGCACGCGGGCCGGCGCGGTTGACGGCGCGGGCGGGTCGACGGGTCGGGCCGCGCGCATGGCGCGCGGGTGGCGCGGCATGGATGATGCACCCGGCGGCAGGGCAGGCGCCGCAGGCGCGGCGAGTTCGCCGCCCCGGATGCGACCCGACCGCCGAAGGTGGAGCAGCGATGGCAGAAACGTCCGTATTCCGCCCCCGGCTTCCAGTGCCGCAGCCCTGGCTGCTGCTGATCCTGGCTGCCGGCGTGGGCGGGCTCAGTCTGCTGTCCCTGGCCTTCGTCACCATCGAGGGCATTCCCCTGCTGTGGCTGTCCAGCGGTTTCGCGGTCGGCCTGCTGGTGGCTTCGGCGGCGCCGTTGCGCGTCGCGACGCTCGGCGTGTTGCTGCTGGCCTTGGCCCTACCCGCGTGGCAGCTCGGAGAACCGCCGCTGTCGGCGCTCGGCTATGCGCTGATCCACAGCCTGGAGACGCTGCTGGTGGTCTGGGGCGTGCGTCGCTACGGCGGGCGCCTGATGGTGGTCGAGGAAGTGCTGCGCTCCTCGCTGGTGGCCGGCATGGCGACCTTGGCCGCCTGCACCCTGGCCACCCTGCTGGCCATGCTTCTGCGTGCCGCAACGCGCGGCGCGGACGCGGTCGATCTGGCGGCCACCCTCAGCTGGTTCGCTTCGCACCTGATCGGCCTCTCCGTGGTTGCCGGCCTGATCACCGTCGGCCTTGCGCAGACCGCGCGCTGGCGGCGTCGGCGTCTGCGCGATCCCGCTTTCCTGCTGGCGTGGTGCTTGTTGCTGCTGGCGCTGCTGGGGGTGCTCGGCTCTGGCCTCTACGCGCTGCTGTTCCTGCCGTTCCTGCCGATGCTGTGGCTGGCGTTTCGCTACGGCTTGCCCGGCGCACTGCTGGCCGCCGTCACTGTCGTGCTTGCGAGTGCCGCGGGGGCGGTGCTGGGCCGTTTCGCGCCCACGCTGCCGGGGCTGGAGGGTGCGCTCAGCGCGGCCCTGTTCCCGCAGCTGTACGCCCTGACCGCCTGCCTGATGATGCTGCCGATGGCGGTGATGATGACCGAGCGGGCCCATCTCGCCAGCCGGCTGAAGCGCAGCGAAGCGCGTTACCGGCTGATGGCCGACCATGCCCGCGATCTGGTCGTGCGCCTGCATGCCGATGGCCGCCGCAGCTACGTCTCCCAGGCCGCGCGGAGCCTGCTCGGCTACAGCCCGGAGGAGCTGGCCGAGCCTCGCCATGAGCTGTTCCACGCCGAGGACGATGCCGTCAGCCGCGCCACGCTCGCGCCGCTGTTCGCCAGCGCCGGCAGCGCTTCCATCCAGTTCCGCATGCGCCATCGCGAGGGCCACTGGGTGTGGCTGGAGGCGCTGGCCGTCAGCGTGCCGGCCGAGCGCGGCGAGGGCTTCGACATCGTCTACTCGGCTCGCGACATCAGCGCGCGGGTGGCGGCCGAGCAGGCCCTGCAGGCGCAGGCGCGCACCGATGCGCTGACTGGCCTGCCCAACCGCCGCGAGTTCAACGAGCGCCTGCAGCGCGCCCTGCAGCGAGCGCGTCGGTCGGGGCTGGCGGTCGCCGTGTTCGCGCTCGACCTCGACCACTTCAAGGCGATCAACGACGAGCTGGGCCACGCCGCCGGCGACGAAGCCCTGCGCGACTTCGCCGCGCGCATGCGCCCGACCCTGCGCGAGGCCGATGTGCTGGCCCGATTCGGCGGTGACGAGTTCGCCCTGCTGATGGAGAACCTCGCCGACAGCAGCGAGTGCGAAGCCACCGCACGCCGCTTCATTGCGGGCATGCGACCGCCCTTCCGGCTCGCTGCCGAGGCGCGGGTGCTCGGCGTCAGCATCGGCATCGCACTGGGGCGCGGCGTTGTCGATCCGGATGCGATGCTGGCCGCCGCCGATGCCGCCCTCTATCGCGTCAAGCACAGCGGCCGTGGCCGCTACGAAATCGTCGAGTTGGGCGTGCCGCGGGCCTCGTGACCGCGGCGCAGCTTGAAGCGCTGATGCGGGCCGCGGGCGTTCGATATCGGCACGCGCCTTTGGCGTGTCCCAACTGCACACATCCAGCCCCGCGCGGTCTGGGCCAAGCGCGGCTCGGCCCGAGGGGCGCTCGCCTCAGGCAAGCCGCGATCGCTCCGGCGCGACCAGGGTGATGCAGGCCAGCAGCCGCTGTGCGAAGTCGAGCAGGCGGGCGATGTCCTCGCTGTCGGCCTCGGTGTCGAGCGCGCCGAACAGTAGGCGCGCATAGCCGGGGCCGTAGTCGGCCTCGCCCTTGAACGGATCGCCACCGCTCCAGGCCTCGCTCACCGCCTTGGCGAGTCGTTCGGGGTAGGGCGCGGAGTCGGCGCGCTTGCCTTCGACCGGCTCGCACAGCGCCGCCCAGCTGGTGCGCGGCAGGTAGGGCAGGCGCCCGCCCTGGCCTTCGCGCCAGAACGCCAGCAGCTGCGTCAGCCGCTGAACGAGATCGTGCAGCATGCGATCCCGCGTCGACGCATCGCCCGCACACAGTGCGGCATCCCAGGCGTTCAGCCCATCGATCCACGGGCTGGGCGCGTCGCGGTCGAGCAGCGCCAGCACCCGCAGGGGTTCAGGCTGCGCCGCGCGCTGCGCCGTTGCGAGGCGCAGCAGGGCCCAGTCGAGGAACAGCGGCAGCCGGCGGCGGAAGTCGAGCTCGTCCTCGCCGAGCAGATTGCTCTCGTCGCTCTTCAGACGCGAGCGCGCGAAGCCGCGCAGCAGCCAGTGGCCGCCGTCCGCGCGCGCATGCAGCCCGGGCACTTCGCCGACCAGCCGACAGCCGGCGACGCTGACGTCGACTGGCGCACTGATCGCCTCGCCGCCTTCAAGGCTCTCCACCTCGCGCAGCGCCGACAGCAGGGCCTCGAGCTTGGCGCGCTCCTGCGCCCAGGCCGCCTGCCCGAGTCGACCGGGCGGCAGCAGGCCCGACAGGCGCAGCCAGGCCGGCGCCTCGATCGGCACCTCGCACTGCGGCCAGCGTTTGAGCAGGCTGCTGAACAAACGATCCGACAGGCGCTCGCGCGCATCGACTTCCGCTTCCAGCGGCTCGCTGTCGGGCAGGCGCTGCGCGTCGAGCGCATCGAGATGCAGCTGCAGGCCCTGCGTCAGCACCTGTCGCGCCGGGTCGCGCCAGAAGGCCTGCAGCTCGCGCAGGCCGAGCTGGGCCGGCAGTGTGGCAGGCGCGCAGGCGCTGCTGTCGACGAAGGGCGGCAGGTCGGCCAGGGCCGCGCGCGTGGGCAGCGTGGCGTAGGCCTGCGCATGTGAGAACAGGCGCGCATCGCTGCCGTCGAAGTAGCGCGCATCGAAGGGCTGCAGCGGATGCTCGACGCACCACGGGCGGTCGCGCTGCGCATCGTCGACGTCGACACCGCAGTGCAGGTCGAGCAGGGCCAGCAGCTCGGCCAGCGGCGCCGACGGGTTGCGCGGCGCGCCGTCCTTCACCGCCCGGCCGAGGTAGCTGAAGTGCAGGCGCTGCCGCGCCGACATCACCGTCTCCAGGAACAGGTAGCGGTCGTCGCTGCGCTGCTCGCGGTCGTACAGACGCGGTGCTGCGCGCATCAGGTCGAGCCCGCCGTCGGCGCCGCGCCGCGGGAACTCGCCTTCGTTCAGGCCGAGCACGGCGACCAGGCCAAAGGGAATCGCGCGCTGCGGCACCATGCCGCAGAAGGTGATGCCGCCGAGCAGAAAGGCCTGGCGCTCGGGCACTGCATCCAGCGCTTCCTCCAGCAGGCTGCGCGCCAGCCCAAAGGGCAGGGGTGTGGCCTGCTGCGCGGCCGGCGGCTGTGCGGCCAGGCCCTGCAGCATCAGCCGCAGCAGCTGCTCGGCTTCGCGTGCCGGAGCATCCTCGGGGTCGGTGCGGAACAGCGCGTCGAGCAGGGCCTCGAAGCGCTCGCACCAGCGCGCCAGCGGCAGGGTCTCGCCGGCCAGATCGAACAGCCCCTGCAGGGCCTGCAGCAGGGCATCGAGCGCGCCGATCGGCTCGGCCTCAGGGCCGTGCAGGCCGGACACCGGGGCGAGTTCGCTGCCGTCGCCCAGGCTGAGCGCGCGCGGTGCGTCTTCGCCGGCGGCGTCCTCGATCAGATAGCCGGCGATCAGCCGATCCATGCCGAAGGCCAGGCTGTGCGCGTACAGCGTCGGCAGATCGAAGCGTTCGCGAAAGCCGGCATCGAGGCCCCAGCGTGCGCCCGCCGCCCGCAGCCAGTCGGCCAGCGATTCCACTGCTGCGGCATCAAGCCCGAAGCGGCGCGCCAGCTCCGGCTGCTGCAGCAGGTCAATGAGTTCCGGCGCGGACAGCCGTGTCGCCGGCAAGGCGAGCAGGCGGCGGAAGGCCGCGAACAGGCGGTGGCTGCGGGCGGTGCTGATGTCAGCAAGGTGGTAAGGCAGGCGCGCGCGGGGCTCGCCGGGTGGTCCGAACACGGCAGCAATCAGGGGCAGGTAGGCGCCGATGTCGGGCGCCATCACCACGATCTCGCCGGGCGTGAGATCCGCCTCACCCTTGCCGTCGGCGCCGGTGGCGTCGAGCAGCACCTCGCGCAGCACTTCGAGCTCGCGCAGCCGCGTGTGGCAGGCGTGCACGCGCAGGCTGTCGTCGGCGCGCGCGCGGGTTTCATCGATGGCGTCGTCCAGCGGCTCGCGCAGCAGGCCGGGATCGAGTCGACGCAGGCTTTCCTGCAGGCGCTGCAGGCGATTCACGGGCTCGGGATCGCGGCGGTCCTGCCAGTGGCGCAGGTCTTCGGCGACCTCGTCGATCTCCGACAGCGCCATGAAGAACTGCTGGCCCAGCCGGCCCCAGCGCGCCAGCAGCGGGTGGCCCTGCTCGATGAACCAGTCGCCCTCGCCAGCGGCGTCGATGGCCGCGGCCTCCTGCGCGCGGCGCGCGGCCAGCGCATCAAGGTCGCGGCTCAGGCCACCCCAGAACTCGCGGCAGGGGTCGGGCGCGTACAGCGCGACCAGACGCGAGTCGGCGAGCGCGCGCAGCACCGCCAGCTCCTGCGGCGGCGCGTGGTTCAGGCCGAACACGTGCAGCGGCGTGCTCGCCGGCAGCGCGCGCAGGCGCGGCAGCAGGCGCTGCAGGATATCGGCGCGGTGATCGCCCAGGCGCTCTTTGAGCGCGCGCCACAGCGGCGCGACCAGCTCGCCTTCGAGCCGCGCGCGCGGTGAATCCAGGTGCGCCAGCGCGCGCTCGCCGCGCTCCCAGCGGCGCAGCCAATCCGGCCGATACACGAGGTACTGCGCGTACAGCCGCGCCAGCCGGTCGGCCAGCTCGAAGCGTCGCCGCAGGCGATCCTCCGGCGCACCGTGGTCGAGGTAGGAGGCCAAGCGCGCGGCATCGAAATCGCCACGCGCGCTCCCCAGCAGATCGAACACCTGCCAGCGCAGCTGCGCACTGCGCCACTGCGGCAGCGAAACGGCCTGCCGGCCCAGCACGTCCTGC
This sequence comes from Lysobacterales bacterium, assembly GCA_046318115.1. Lineage (GTDB taxonomy): Bacteria > Pseudomonadota > Gammaproteobacteria > Xanthomonadales > Xanthomonadaceae > Aquimonas. The sequence continues at coordinate 7,675 of JBKCVA010000048.1, forward strand.
GCCAGCCGGTCGATGAAGCCGCTCGGCAGCAGCACCTCCAGATTGGCGACGATGCCGCGCGGCCCGCGTGCCTTGGCCAGCGCCCGCGTCAGCCAATGGCGCATGCCCGGATGCGCGGCCAGCACCGTCTGCGGCGTCAGCACATCCTCGGGCGGTGCGGCATCGAGCAGCTCCAGCAGCGGTTCGAGCAGGGCCTCCAGCCGGCTGGCGCGATACACCACCAGGCCCGCGCCGACGCTGCGCCCATCGATGTGCTGCACCTTCGCCACGCCGTCTCCGAATCGTTCGCACTGAGCGGTGAGGCGGCATTGTGCCGCGAGTGGCGGTCCGCGCCGCGTGCGTTGCGCCAAGCCCACCCTATGCGATGAGGGCGCGCGCAGCTTCTCGGGAGGGGGCAAGCGCACGGTGGGCTTCAACACGGAAAGTGATGCGCAGGGCCGCGTGCGCTTCGACGACAACGGAAGCCCGGCTGTTCACCTCACACCAAGTACGGTATCGAGCAGCTCCCGGCCGGGCCCTGCGGCCAACAGAAGGAGCACCAGAAGGTTCGCAGCCGCTGTCATCCAGAACACGGTCTGGAAGGGCTGCTTCATCGACTTGTGCCGCAGCAGGCGTTGCGCGATCAGGCAGGCGGGCCAGCCGCCGAGCGCTGCGATCAGGTGCAGATGCGCCTCCGGAGTGCGTTGAACTTCGGCACGCGCCGCACGCTTGTCCAGCCAGTACATGCCGAAGGCGATCAGATTGAAGGTCGCGAGTACACCGAGAAGCTCCCCGGGCAGGCCGGGCAAGAGCACCAGCAGCAGCTGCACCATCAGCCCAGCGATTCCCGCCTCAAGCCGCCATGCACTGCTGCCCTGGCGTGTTTCGGCAAGGTGCCGGCGTGCACTCAGCTGCAGAGTCTCGGCGACCAGGGCGCGCGGCCGGCCACGTTCGTCCTTGCCAAGGGTGTAGTTGAAGACCTGCCCGAGCGTCGGCCGCGCATGTGCACCACGTACCGCCTTGATGTGCAGGAACACCCGCTCGCCGCCGCCATTGGGCTCGATGAAACCGAAGCCGCGTTCATCGTTCCATTCGATCAGACGGCCTTGGTAGCGCATGGCGTGGTGGGTGTGGGCGCTTACGGGGGCGCCCCGGACTGGGCGGAGTGTAGCGCCCGGATCGCCTCCGCCTCCGCCCGCATCCGCGCCTCGAACCTTCCATAGTTGGACAAGTGCAGGTGCCTATAGAGCCGACGTTCGCCGTCGCTCCAGACGAGCGGAAGCACGCCGTCGCCAACGCGCGCTAGCTGCAGCCACGGGAAGCGCTGGCTGGCTTGCATTAGGCGCAGCACGCCATCCGATGCGAACACGAGCTGCGCGCTGCCATGTCGAATCGATTGGTCAAGCGTGGCGAGGTGGCTGGCGTTGAGGTCCGACGGGCGCAGCGCGTTGCGTCCGACGGTTGGCAGGTGCAGCAGCTCGACAAAGCAGACCTGCTCCGCATGCTCGGCAGTGAAGCCCAGGTGCGCGAAGTTGCGGTGGTAGCGCAGGCCATCGCCGCGGTACTGCGGCAGCAGAAAGGGGTGATGCACGCCATGGCGTCGCCAGAAGGCAGCGCCGTCGCAGTGGTAGTCCAGCAGGGCCGGAAAGATCGGGCTGCTCTCGATGTCGGCGGCGTAGTTCGCGTCCAGGCCAACGAAGAGGATGCGCGCCGCGAGCGGATCGGCCCCCTGCCATGGGCGCTCGCCGAACAGGGCGTTCAAGGCAGGGCTGGGGTGTGGGGTGAACATGGGTGCGCTTTGGCCGGCGACTCTTCAACGCACCGTCGCACGGGACTCACAGTTCGCGCTAGCCTTGCATCGACCCTGCGTGGCGCGAACGACCAAGTGCCTGCTTGGGACTGACCGGTCTACCGGCTAGCGTCCGTGGGGTCACCCATCGAAGTGCCTACGACCAGTGCGAGCGGACAGGATGCCGGCAGGCGCTTGCATGCAGGTCGTGTGTAGGAGCGAGCTTGCTCGCGACCAGTAGCTCTGTGCGAAGCGCAGCGCGTGAGGCGAGGGACAGGCTGCGGTCGCCTGCAAGCAGGCTCCTACTGACAGCGGGGGCGTTTGGAGCTGCTGGTAGAAAACATGCGCATGCCTACAGCCACATCGGATCCGCGGGATCGAGGGTGCTGATGAGTTGCCCTCCGCGATGCGGCCAATCGCTCCACCTTGCACACAGCCCAGCACGCACCGGGTTGTCCACTACGTAACGCGCGACCTTTACAAGCGAGGCCTCGTTCCGAAGCGCATGGTCATGGAAGCCACGTTGCCAGAGCCGTCGGGTCTGCCCTTGCGGTCTTGGTAGCTGCCGCGACACCAGTGCCTTGAATCTTTGGACGACGCGGCTGAGGGGTTCGTCGCTCGTCAGCACCACAAGCCCGTGCCAGTGATCCGGCATCAGCACCCAGGCCTCGACCGAGGCGTTTGGCCAAGCTAGGGCCGAGTTCAGTAGGGCGGTCGCCTGCACTGCGAGCGATGCATCCAGAAAGACCGGGGTTCTGTCCTGGCAGACGGTGGTCACCAGATAGGCCTGCTCCGGGATGGAGACACGTCCCTTGCGCAACGCGCGGTGTCCGCTTCGGGCTCCATTGAATGCGGTCGGTAGGGGGTTCATGCCAAATGTGAGGGCAGGATTACTCTGGCTAGTGTTGCCCATGCAGACGCAGAGGTGCATTCACTGCACGGGGCTGGCGTTCGCGACCACCGCTGCTCTGCAGCAGACGCTGCCAAAGCCGGCTGTTTGTAGGAGCGAGCTTGCTCGCGACCAGGGCCGTGGCCAGGGCGCAGGCGGTGAAGCAGGACGCACGCCGCGGGGTCTGGGGCAGGGCGCAGACTGCGGTCGCCTGCGAGCAGGCTCCTACAAAGAGCCGTGGTGCGGCGGTTCGTGCTCACCGTGGGCCGTGGTGCGCCGGATGAGGCTCACCGTGGGCTGATCTGCGATTCGTGGTTCTCAACTCCCGGCTGTTTGTAGGAGCGAGCTGGCTCGCGACCAGGGCCGCGTGCAGGGCGCAGGCGGTGAAGCAGGGCCTCGCCGCATGCCTTGCTTGATGCTCACCCTATGCGTGCTCTTGGGCTGTGTGGCTTGCCGGTGGCTTCAAACCGCCGGCCCAGGAGACGCAGGTTCCACCGTGAAGACCGCATTCGCATGCGTCTGCGTATGCTCCGCGCCCATCTCTTCACTTTCGTGAGAACTGTATGGCGCGACTGCGTCTGCCGCGATGGCCCTGGCTGCTGGCGATCGGTGTCGGTCTGCTGGTGCTGATGCGTGTGCCCGGCTGGGTGCAGGGGCCGGAGGTCACGGTGTACGCGGTCGAGCGCGGTCCGCTGCTGGCCAATGTGGTGGCGACCGGGCGCGTGCAGACGCCCTCGCGGGTCACGCTGGGCAGCGAGATCGCCGGGGTGCTCGTCGAGCGCGGCGTGACCGATGGCGATCGCGTGGCGCCTGGGCAAGTGATCGCGCGGCTGCGCGATGACGAACTGCGTGCGCGCTTGCACGAAGCGGAGGCCGCGCTGGCCCAGCTGGAGCTGCGTCAGCGCCCCGAGAGCCAGGCGGCGCTGCGCGAGGCGCGCGCCCGCGCGCAGCAGGCGCGGCGCGAGGCCGAGCGCCTGGCGACCCTGGTCGCGCGCGGCCTGGTCGCCAAGGAGCAGGCCGAGCAGGCGCAGGAAACCCGCGAGATCGCCGAGGCCCAAGCCGCGCGCGCAGCGACGGTGGCCGAGGCGCTGGCGCCCGGTGGGGTGGAGGAGAAGCTGCTCCGCGAGCGCATCGCCACGGCGACTGCGCTGCTCGCGCGTGCCGATGTCCGCAGTCTGGTCGCAGGCACGGTGCTGCGTCGTCTGGCCGAGCCGGGCGATGTGCTGAGCGCCGGCCGCGGCATCGTCGAAGTGGCGGTCGATGGGCCCACCGAAATCGTTGCCCAGGTCGATGAGCGCAACCTTGATCGTCTCGCGCTGGGCCAGCCGGCCCTGGTGTCGGCCGATGCCTTCCCCGAGCGCCGCGAGCCCGGCGAGGTCAGCTTCATTTCGCCGGCGGTGGATCCGCAGACCGGTACGGTCGAGGTGCGGGTGCGGGTGCCGGAGCCGCCGGCCTACCTGCGCCAGGACATGACGGTGTCGATCGACGTCGAAGTCGGCCGGCGCGAGGACGCGCTCAGCCTGCCGCTGGACGCGCTGCGCAATCCGCGCGCCGGTGCGGCCGAAGTGCTGGCAGTGCGCGAGGGCCGCGTCGAGCGTGTGACCGTGCGCACCGGTCTGCGCGGGCTGGGGCGCGTCGAGGTGCTTGAGGGGCTCCCTGCCGGCGATTTCGTGCTGCCGGCGCGGGCCGTGGTCGAGCCCGGCGCGCGCGTGCGCCCGCGCCCGGCGGGCTGAGCCACGATGCTGAAGCGCGCGCTTGACTCGCTGTGGTTCGAATGGCTGCTGGCGATCCGCCTGCTGCTGGAAGGCCGTGCGCAGAGCCTGCTGATCATCAGCGGCATTGGCGTCGGCGTGTGCGTGATCGTGTTCCTGACCGCGCTGATCGGCGGCCTGCAGAAGCAGATCATCGACCGCACGCTGGGCACCCAGGCGCACATCCGCGTACGTCCGCCGGAAGAGCTCGCGCGGCCGCTGCGCAATGAGGCCGAAGCCGAGGCCGGGCTGATCTCGCAGGTCGACCAGCGCGCCCAGCGCCTGCGCGCGCTGGACCAGTGGCAGCGCATCGAGCAGAGCCTGCTCGCTGCCGACGACATCACCGCAGTCTCGCCGCTGGCCTCGGGCCCGGCGCTGGCGCGGCGCGGTGCCGCCAGCCGCTCGGTGGTGATCCTCGGCATCGAGCCCGAGCGCTACACCCGCATCGTGCCGGTGCAGGACTCGCTGCAGGAAGGCCGCTTCGCCATCGTCGGCAACGACATCGCGATCGGCCGTCAGCTGGCGACCGAGCTCGGCGCGCGGCTCGGCGATCGGCTGCGGCTCGATGCCGGTGACGGCCGCGCCGACGTGTTCACCATCGTCGGCATCTTCGAGCTTGGCGTGCGCGACATCGACCAGCGCTTCGTCTACACCGCGCTGAAACCCGCGCAGTCGCTGCTGGACCTGCCTGGGGGCGTGAGCAGCCTCGATCTGCGCGTCACCGAGATCTTCCAGGCCGAGCCGATCGCACAAAGGATCAGCGCGCGGCTCGGCGTGAATGCCGAGAGCTGGATGACCCTCAACCGCAACGTGCTCGACGCGCTGTCGGCGCAGAGCATGTCGACCAACCTGATCAAGTTCTTCGTCGGCCTGTCGGCGGCCTTCGGCATCGCCAGCGTGCTGGCGGTGAGCGTGGTCCAGCGCGGCCGCGAGATCGGCATCCTGCGTGCGATGGGTACCGGCCGCGGCCAGGTGCTGCGGGTGTTCCTGATCCAGGGCGGCGTGGTCGGCCTGCTAGGCTCGGCGCTGGGTGCGCTCGGCGGCGCGGGCTTGATCGGCGCGTGGAGCGCGGCCGGGCTGTCGCGCTCGGGGCGCGGCTCCTTCGAACTGGCGGTCAGCTCCGAGCTGTTCATCGGCGCGACCCTGCTGGCTACCGTGGTCGGCATGCTGGCCGCGGTGGCGCCCGCGCGGCGCGCGGCGAAACTCGACCCGGTGGAGGCGATGCGCGGTGGCTGAGTCCTCACCCGTTCTGGAACTGCACGGCCTGACCAAGCGCTATGCGATCGGCACGCCGGCCGAGATCGAAGTGCTGCACGGGCTGGATCTCAAGCTCGAACGCGGCGAGTTCGCGGCGCTGATCGGGCCCTCGGGCTCGGGCAAGAGCACCCTGCTGAATCTGCTCGGCCTGCTCGATTCGCCGACCGTGGGCGAACTCAGTCTGGTGGGACAGCCAACCCGTGCGCTGGACGACGATGCGCGCACGCGCCTGCGCGCCGAGTCGATCGGCTTTGTGTTCCAGTTCCATCATCTGCTGCCGGCGTTCACGGCGTTGGAGAACGTGCTGATGCCGCTGATGGCGCGGCATGGCAAGCCCTCGGCCGCGCAGCGGCAGCGCGCGCAGCGTCTGCTCGATGCGGTGGGCCTGGGGGCCTTGGCCCATCGCAAGCCGAACGAACTCTCGGGCGGCCAGCAGCAGCGCGTGGCGATCGTCCGCGCTCTGGTCAGCGAGCCGGCCCTGCTGCTGGCCGATGAGCCGACAGGCAACCTTGACACCCAGACCGCGGATGAGGTCTTCGCCCTGCTGCGCCAGCTGCATTCGGAGCGCAGCTTCGCGGTGCTGGTGGTGACCCATGACCCGCGGTTGGCCGAGCGCTGCGATCGGATCATCCGGCTCGTCGACGGGCGGATCGTCGAGGATCAGCGCAAGCCGCGCGGCGCATAGGGTGGGCGCTGGCCCGCCGTGACGTGAATGCTCGCCCCGGTTCCGGTTCCAAGGCTGTCCTGACACAGGCGCATGCGTGCGCGTGGGATCGCGTCGAGGGTTGAGCCCATGGTGGGCCGGCGCGCACCCTGTGCGCGTCTGGCATGGTGGCCCGTGCGCCGCGCTGCCGGGCGTCGCAGGGTCGGTGCGGTCCGTCGCGACTGTCATCGCTGCGTCAATGAACAGTCATGCCAAGGCGGCAGGATGCGCGCTCCCTCCGTTGCGGAGCTGCATCCATGCGTCTCGTACTGCTCTTGAGCCTGCTGCTGCCCGTCGCCTGCGCCGCGCAACCTGCTTCCGCGCCCGCCGACGCCAAGCTGTTCGGCGCGTCGCCTGTGCAGCTGGGCCCGCGTCCGTTCTTCCTGGTGGATGACATGCAGGACGGTGCGCTGAAGCGCGATCTGCAGCGCTGTGCGGCGACCCGGCCGCTGTATCGGCCCAGCCAGTTCTCGATCGGCCACCGCGGTGCGCCGATGCAGTTCCCCGAGCACACCCGCGAGTCGTATGTCGCTGCCGCGCGCATGGGGGCGGGCGTGCTGGAGTGCGATGTGGCCTTCACCCGCGACAAGGAATTGGTCTGCCGCCACGCCCAGAACGATCTGCACACCACCACCAACATCCTCGCTACGCCGCTGGCGGCCAAGTGCACGCGGCCGTTCGCCCCGGCCGAGTTCGACGCCGCCGGCACCCTGGTGCGCCCGGCCAGCGCCGAGTGCCGCACCAGCGACATCACGCTCGCCGAGTTCAAGACCCTGCGCGGCAAGATGGACGCTTTCAATCCGCGCGCCCGCTCGGTGGCCGAGTACCTGGCCGGCACCGCCAACTGGCGCACCGATCTGTATTCGGGCCCGAGCAGCGGTACCTTGCTGAGCCACGCCGAAAGCATCGAGCTGTTCAAGCAGCTCGGCGTGGACATGACGCCCGAGCTGAAGACGCCGGTGGTGGCCATGCCCTTCGAGGGCTTCAGCCAGCAGGACTACGCGCAGAAGCTGCTCGACGAATACCGCGCCGCACGCGTGCCTGCGCGCCGGGTGTGGCCGCAGAGCTTCAACCAGGCCGACGTGCTGTACTGGGTGCAGCGCGGCGGCGACTACGGTCGCCAGGCGGTGTTCCTGGATGACGCCGCCACGGTGGCCGATCTGCCCAGCGCCACCGAGCTGCGCAACTACCGCAGCCAGGGCATCCGCATCGTCGCGCCGCCGACCTTCGCCCTGCTGGCGGTCGATGCGCAGAACCGCATCATGCCCTCGCAGTACGCCCGCGACGCGCGCGCCGCTGGCCTGCAGATCATCACCTGGACGCTGGAGCGCAGCGGCATCCTGGCGGACGGCAACAACGGCTTCTACTTCCAGACGTTTGACAGCGCGATCCGTCGCGACGGCGACGTGTTCGAAGTGATCGACGTGCTGGCGCAGGACGTCGGCGTGCTCGGCATCTTCACCGACTGGCCGGCGACGGTGAGCTTCTACGCCAACTGCAAGGGCTTGCGCTGAAGTGACTGATCGTCGCCGCGGCAAGGGTCGCGGCGACGATTGCGTGGGGCGTTTGCCGGCGGGTTTGGAGTTCGCATCGGGTTTCGGGTGAACGGCCTCGGGCCGCGCCGCGCGTGGACCACGCTGCGAAGGCTGTGCCTTGCATTCGCTGGAAGGGGACGAAGCCCGCGTGCGGCTTCCTTGGCGTTCAGGGAAGGGTCCGCGGCCCTGGCGCGACACAGCGTTGCAGCACCGCAGGTTGTTGCAGTGGATGGGCGCGACCATCCTTCAGCGCATGTCGGAAGCAGGATCGCTGCCCATGCCGCTCGCCCCCAGCCTGTTCGTGTCCCATGGCGCGCCGACCTTCGCGCTGGCGCAGTCGGCGCCGGCGCGCGCGCTGCGGGCTTTCGGCGCGGCGCAGCCGCGGCCGCGCGCGGTGGTGGTGGTCTCGGCGCATTGGCAGACCGCCGGTCTGCGCCTGCAGGCAGCCGAGTGGCCGTCGACGGTGCACGACTTCGGCGGCTTCC
>JBKCVA010000049.1:0-5303 GCA_046318115.1 Lysobacterales bacterium
GCGTCTCGCCGAGCAGCCTGACGCTGGATCTTGGCCGTCAGCAGACGCTGTCGCAGATCGTCATCGACTGGGAGGCGGCCAACGCTTCCGACTACACCGTGCTGGGCTCGAACGACAACAGCACCTGGACCCAGATGGCGGCGCGCAACGGAGGCAGCTTCGGCACCCGTACCGACACCCTGCCGCTCAGCGGCAGCTACCGCTACGTGCGGATCAACGCCATCCAGCGCAGCGCTGGCAACAGCTGGGGCTATTCGATATGGGAAGCGAGCGTCTACGGGCCGGCAGCCGCTTCGGGCGGCAGCTGCAGCACCGGCTGCGTGTCTGCGCTGAACAGCAGCACGATGCGTGCGACGGTGAGCCAGGGCACCGCCGTGGACATCCACTACCGGGTCAACAACGGTGCGCAGCAGAACGTGCGCATGAACAACAGCGGCGGCCAGTGGAGCTTCGACATCACTGGCCTCTCGGCCACGACGCCGGTGGCGATCAGCCACACCATCATCACCAACGGCGTTGGCCGCACCACGCCTTGGCAGACCTACACGCTCGCGGCGCTGGGCGGCAGCTCGTCGAGCAGCAGCTCCAGCAGCAGCTCCAGCTCCAGCAGCAGCTCTGCCCCCGCTTTCGCCCTGTTTCGCGAAGCCGAGTCCTACGCCAGCATGTCCGGCGTGGAACTTGAGAACACCACGGACACCGGCGGCGGCCGCAACGTCGCGTGGATCGACGCGGGCGACTGGATGGCCTATGCCGGCGTGACCATTCCTACGACTGGGCGCTATCTGGTCGAGTACCGCGTCGCCAGCCCCGCCGGCGGTCGTCTCTCGCTGGATCTCAACGCAGGCAGCATTGCGCTTGGTCAACTCACGGTGCCCGCTACCGGCGGCTGGCAGAACTGGACCACGGTATCGCACACGGTCGACATCAACGCCGGCAGCTACAGCCTCGGCGTGTTCGCGGCTCAAGGCGGCTGGAACTTCAACTGGTTCCGCATCTCGCGCGTGGGCCCGATCAGCTCCAGCAGTTCGTCATCGAGTTCATCCAGCAGTTCGAGCAGTTCGAGCAGTTCGGCCGGAGCAGCGGTGGTGCCGCTGTACAACGCATCGACCGTGCTGGAGCCCGCGGGCCGGATCCAGATTGGCAACCGCTTGATCACCCGCATCGCCGACCGCGCGCGCGATCGTCACGCCAAGGAAAACCAGTTCCAGGCCTACGACCACTTTCTCAGCTTCTATTGGGAGCACCGCACGGCCTCGATCGAGATCATCGAAGAGCAGGCGGCCAATGGCACGGCCACGATCCGCATGAATGTGCGCACCCAGTGGCGCTTGAACGATACCGAGGCCGAAAACCGCTGGTTCTACCGCGGCATCGGCACGGTCGCCGAGTTCTGCGACAACGGCACGATGGTGGTGGTCGACACCTTCAACTACTGGAAGCAGCGCACGCACAACTGCCGCACCGGCCAGCCGATCCGCCGCGGCGACAAGCTGGAGTTCGAGATCAGCCAGTTCCTTGATCCGAGTGTGCCGCGCGGCCGTGCGCCCTACTACGGCACCACCTTCCTCTACATCGTCGGCGAAGGCATCGTGCCTTGGGACATCCAGCCCGGCACCTTCAGCACACCGATGTTCAGCGGTGGCACCAAGGACTCGGTGAAGATCCCCGAGAAGGCTTGGCTGGGCGGCCGCACCACCCTGCCCTACATGCACTCGGGTGAGCCGGACAACCACTTCCTGCAAATGGCCACCAACCTGAACTACGACAACGGCCAGCCCTTTGTGCTGGGCCGGCGCGTGCACCACAGCTCGTTCGTCAGCGGCCTGCACGACGAACACCCCGAGAACGGAGTGTTCGGTGACGCCGCCGGCCGCGCCGGCCCGCGCTATGTCAACGAGCGCTGCACCGACTGCCACGTGCGCAACGGCCGCGCCGCACCCGAAGCCCCTGGTGTGCCGCTGAGCAAGTGGGTGTTCAAGGTGGGCGACAGCCAGGGCAACCCGCATCCGAATCTCGGACGCGTGCTGCAGCCGCGCGGTGCCGGCGGCGTCGCAGGCGAGGGCACTGCGTCCATCGCCCGCTGGACCGAAGCGAACGGCCTGCGCTCGCCCACCTACCAGTTCAGCAACGGCGCACCGCCGCGCTTCTCGGCGCGCATCGCACCGCAGCTGGTTGGCATGGGTCTGCTCGAAGCCATTCCCGAGGCCACCGTTCTGGCGATGGAAGACCCAAACGATGCGAACGGCGACGGCATCTCCGGTCGCGCCAATCGCGTACGCGATCCGGTGACGGGCGAACTGCGTCTGGGCCGCTTCGGCTGGAAGGCCGGCACCAGCAGCGTGCGTCACCAGGTCGCCAGCGCCCTGAACAACGACATGGGCGTGACCACCTCGGTGATGCCGAACCCGGATTGCGGCGCGTCGCAGAGCGGCTGCGGCCCCAGCGGTGTCGAACTGTCGGACACCCACCTCAACCACCTGGTGAAGTACATCGCCCTGCTGGGCGTGCGCCCGCAGCGCGACATCAACAACCCGGCCGTGCAGCGCGGTGAAGCAACCTTCGGCCGGATCGGCTGCGCCGACTGCCATCGCCCGACGCTGCAGACCAGCCCGCACCATCCGCTGTCCGAACTGCGTGACCAGACGATTCACCCGTACAGCGATCTGTTGCTGCACGACATGGGCCCGGGCCTCGCGGACAACCTCGGCGAAGGCGAAGCCTCGGGTTCGGAATGGCGGACCACGCCGCTGTGGGGCCTGGGCCTGTCGGCCTGCGTCACCGGCGGCACCACCAATGGCCCGCAGGGCACCCAGGTCTGCACGCCGGTGCACAGCTATCTGCACGACGGCCGCGCCCGCACCATCGAAGAAGCCATCCTCTGGCACGGCGGCGAAGGCGAGGCCTCGAAGAACGCCTACAGCGCACTCAACGCCACGGAGAAGCAGGACCTCCTGCGCTTCCTCGAAAGCCTCTGAACCAAGCGGCGAGGAAGGCCCTGCCGGCCTTCCACGCCGCATCGGCCCATCCCCAGGCTGCGCTGCTCTTCTCTGAACCTGACTGACCCACGGTGACCCCATGAAAACCCCCGCATTGAAGCGTCTGCTGATCGTATTCGTGGGCGGGCTGTTTGCCGCCGCCACCGCCCAGGCCGACGTGCCTGCCATCTCCACCCAGGGCAACAAAGTCCTGTTCGGTGGGCAGCCGGGCAGCATCGCCGGGCCCAGCCTGTTCTGGAGCAACAACAACTGGGGTGGAGAGCGTTACTACACCGCCGGCGCAGTGGCGACCGTCAAGCGCGACTGGAACGCGAAGCTGATCCGCGCCGCGATGGGCGTCGAGGATGGCGGTGGCTACCTGCAGAACCCGACCGAAAACGTCGCCCGCGTGCGGCGTGTGGTCGAGGAAGCCATTGCCAACGACATGTACGTGATCATCGACTGGCACAGCCACAACGCCGAGCAGCACACCCAGGCGGCGGTGCAGTTCTTCCGCCAGATGGCGCAGGAGTACGGCCGCTACAACCACGTGATCTACGAGATCTACAACGAGCCGCTGCAGGTCAACTGGAGCACCACGATCAAGCCCTACGCCGAGACCGTGATCAATGCCATCCGCGCGGTCGACCCGGACAACCTGATCATTGTCGGCACGCCGCGCTGGTCGCAGGACGTCGACGCCGCCGCGAACGACCCGATCCGCAACCAGCGCAACATCGCCTACACCCTGCACTTCTACGCCGGCACGCATAGGGGTGAGCTGCGCAGCAAGGCGCAGTACGCGCTGGACCGCGGCATCCCGCTGTTCGTCACCGAGTGGGGCACGGTCAACGCCAATGGCGACGGCGGCGTCGATGTGGCCGAGACCAATGCCTGGATCAATTTCCTGCGCACCAACCAGATCAGCCACGCGAATTGGGCGCTCAACGACAAGAACGAAGGCGCCTCGGCGCTGCGCCCCGGCGCCAACCCGAACGGCGGCTGGACGGCGGCCGACTACACCACCTCGGGCAACCTGGTGCGCGGCATCGTCCGTGACTGGCTGGCGATCGGCGGCACCCCGGGCCCCAACCCGTCGCCCTGCACCACCCGCGCCGTGCCGGGCACGATCCAGGCCGAAGACTTCTGCAACATGAGCGGCATCCAGACCGAGCCCACCACCGATGCAGGTGGCGGCCGCAACGTCGGTTGGACAGACGCCGGCGACTGGATGACCTACCGCGTCAACGTGCCGGCAGCAGGCCGCTACCGCATCACCTATCGCGTGGCCTCGCAGGCGAACACCGGCCGACTGCGGCTGGAGCGCGCCGGCGGCTCGCCGGTCTTCGGCGACGTCACCGTGCCGAACACGGGCGGCTGGCAGCGCTGGGTGGATGTCTCGCACGAGGTCAGCCTGAGTGCCGGCACGCAGGACCTGGCGATCTCCGCGCAGGGTGGCGGCTGGAATCTCAACTGGTTCCGCATCGAAAGCAACACGCCGACCCCGCCGCCGCCCACCAACACCGTGAGCGCCACGATCCAGGACTAGGACTTCAGCTACATGAGCGGCGTGCAGACCGGCGGCACCGGCGATGAAGGTGGCGGTCGCGTGGTCGGCTACATCGACGCTGGCGACTGGATGTCGTACTACAACACCCCGGTCACCATTCCGGTGAGCGGCACCTACGAAATCAGCTACCGCGTCTCCAGCGGCGCCAACGGCGGCAGCTTCAAGCTCGAGGAAGCCGGTGGCTCGCCGGTCTACGGCAGCATCAGCTTCCCCGCCACCGGCAGTTGGGAAACCTTTACCACCATCAGCCACCGCGTCCAGCTGCCGGCGGGCACCCGCCGCCTCGCCATCGCTGCGACGTCAGGCGGCTGGAACATCAACTGGTTCCGCATCACCCGCGTCAACTGAAGCCGGAAGCTCGGCCAGTGCAGCTGCATCGCCAAACGTTGCATCTCGGGCGATACAGCGCGCAGCAGGGGTAGGTAGGCTGAACGAAGGCCACAAGGTTTTCCTTGTGGCCTTCGCCTGCGGCTCCATATACTCCCCGACGCGCGGCACCGGCTGATCGAAAGCCCGCCGCGCCGCTGCAAACCCCGGGGGCGACCAGGCTTCGACGGGGGTGTGAAACCGGAGGTGCGTGTCGAGGGGGCAGCTTTCCTCGTTAATCCAGCGGCAACCAAGCTAGTTGCGAACGACGACAACTACGCACTCGCCGCCTAAATAGGCGAGTCCGACTCCCATCGGTGCCTGTAACGGTGGATCAGTCGGTCATATTTACGGGATCGTCCGAAGGCTGCTGTCTGACAGCCAAGGCCTAA